>NZ_JBSNCI010000006.1:0-38084 GCF_058780665.1 Azospirillum sp. UENF 112521 | reverse complement strand
AGCGTTTCCGGTCAGCCTCCTGCTTCGCCTCCCAGACCGCGAGCGCCTGGAGCTCGGCCGGGGTGGCGGTGTGCGCGACCTTGTCGGCGACTTCCATGAGTTCGACGGTGACCGTCTCCCCCTCCACCTCGAAACGGGCGGAGCCCTCCCGGGCGTCAAGGACGACGCCACGGCTGGCGGCGGCGCGCGCGAGCTCATCCAGCACCACGCCCACCCGTCCCACCGAGACTGGACGGGCCGTGACCCGGATGACGCCGGCGCCGCGGACGCTCACCAAGCCCTGGGCGTCCGGCTTGGCCTTTGCCAACTTGGCGAGAGTGGCGTCGACCAGCCGGTCGCGCGGCGCCGGAACGGAAACCGTCGCGGGATCCGTCCCTGCCCTCACCGCCTCGCGTGCCGCGGCGGCGGCCGGACTGACAGCCAATCCCAGCCCCGGGTGGATAAGGATGCGGTCGCCACCGGTCCCATCGGACGGCCGCGGCGGCAGCGGGATCACACGCACCGGCTTGTTGTGGGCTTTCTTCATCCAATGGCCGCAGGGCGGGGTCGGCACCTCATGCTTTTTGCAGAGCGTCTGGAGCGCCGTGCTCGACAGCCCGAACTCGGCCGCGAGTTTGGTCATCGGCCGCTCCCAGACCAGGGCATGGAGTTCGGCGCGCGTCAGGACGGTCGTCATCGGGAAATCCTCCCCCCTCCGCAGCGCGTCCTCCCGGATGCCGACGGTCCCTCCTCGCGAAGCGCCTCCTGGCCTCCCCTTCGAGGCTGGACAGGGCGCATCGCGCGGTGTTTGGCTGATAGGCTCTGCGTGAACAGGTCGGAGGAAGGCGGTGATGAGTGTGACCCTGCGGTTCCGCGAGGAGGGGCCTGCGTTCGAACGCGCGAAGGCCGTAGCGGACGAGCTCGGGCTGTCGATCGAGGATTATCTGCTGGCGTGCGTTGCAGAAGGGCACAAGGTCCTGCGGGCCCGCGCTCCGTCAACCTGGCTGGACCGCGAGGAACCGGCCTTCGTCCGACGCGGCCTGCCGCCATCCATTGCTCTGGCTGTGATGGATTGAACAGGACGGAAAACGTTTGTTGCCTCGCCGGCTGCCGTTCCGCGACGGCCCCGGCCGTGTGATGGTCGACCCTTTGGTCGCCTGAAGCCGACACGGAGCGCGGGATGGAAAAAGGACGGTCCATCGCAGTCTCCGGTCCTGACTGCCGGCATGAGCGGCGCTGAAAAGCGCTGTGCGCGCGTCAACAGGGTTTCAGCACGCCGCCACCCGCCCGACCGGGTCACACCGAACGATGCTTACGGTCGGCAAGCGTGCCTACTTCCTCGCAGGGCGGTTCGAGGGAGGATCAGGATAACGGAAAATCTCCAGCTCAGCACCCCTGGTCAGCGCTCCTCGAAGCAGGGGTGTCCTCACGCCAGAACTGCAGCTGTTCGGGCAGCGCCGCCCGCCAGTCCAGGACCGCCTGTGCAGCTTGCGCCATGGCAGCGGGCACGGGGTCGGTGGCCTCGTCGACGGCTTCGGCTCTTGCCTGCCATCTCGCATGGCATGCGGACCATTCTGCCGTCGACGACCAGCTGCTTGGGGTCAGGATGCAGAGATAACGATTTGGCTGCGGGAGCGGATTCGGCAGGGATGGCGGGTGCTGTACCAGGATCGACTCCGCCACAGAGGCGGCCGGCTCACCCCGTGGGGTGAGGCAAGCCCGTTGATGACGCTTGAGTGCCGGATCGTTCACGCGTCCCTCTCCTTATTAGCCCTTACCATTGATGCGGCGCGCGCAAAGGCGCGCGTCTCCGCATGGGATGGCCGGCTAGCTTTCGCCAGATACCGGACGTTTGCCCGAGAGCAGCCCGAAGGGCGGCTGCTTCGCCGGGCCGGTCACCGAAGGTGTTAACGCGGCCGTCACTGCCCGCACCCCAGACGCCAATTGGATAAGCTCCAACCTCCTCTGCGACCCAGCCGGCGAGGTCTCGGTCCAGCCCATACTGGACGGACCCGCGGGCTTGAAGGCCGGGGTCGATGAAGGGGGCGGTTTCGTCGTCATGGAGGCATCCCTCGCGAAGGTTGAGGCGAAAAGCTTCGTAATAAGAAACGGCCCTGACTGCTGGCATGGGCGGCGCTGGAAAGCGCTGTGCACGCGTCAACAAGGTTTCAGCACGCCGTCCCCCGCCCGACCGGGTCACGCCGAAAGCGCTTACGGCTGGCGAGCGTGCCGACGTCCTCGCAGAACGGTTCGAGGAAGGTCAGGATAACGGAAAATCTCCAGCTCGGCCCCCTTGGTCAGCGTATCCCCGGTTCGCACTTGTCCTCACGCCAGAAATGCAGGTGCTCCGGCAACGCCGCCCGCCAGGTCAGGACCTCCTGAGCCGCGTCGAGGCAGTCTTGCGCCCTCGGATTGTTCGGGTGTCTGGCCACGAGCTGCTCGCAGCTCGCGCGGTAAACAAGCCAATCCTCCGTCGGTGCTTCACGCCCAGGATTGTCCAGCAACCACGGGACCGGCCCCGTCACCGGCTTGGTCGGCGTTCCCGGCGGATGCTGTGCGTAGACCGAGTCCAGCATCGAAGATGCCGGCATCCCCTGCATGTTGAGCAAACGCCGCTGCATCCGAAGCGATAGCGTTGAGGCGTTGGTATTCATCATCAGTCCTCACGCCAGAAATGCAGATGCTCAGGCAGCGCCGCCCGCCAGGTCAGGACCTTCTCGGCCGCCTCCAGATAGGCCGCCGCCAGCGGATTGCCCGGGTTGCGCTCCACCAGCCTGGCGCAGGTCTCGCGGTAGGAAAGCCAGCGGGAGGTCGGCGCGTCCCGGGTCGGGTCGGTGATCAGCCATTTCACTTGGCCCGGCCCCCCCGTCGGAGTGCCCGACGGATGCTGCGCGTACAGGGATTCCTCCGGCGTCGAAGCCAGCACGCCCTCGATCGTCAGGAAGCGCCGCTGCACCCGCGACGGTGGATTGGACAAGGTGATGTTCATCGTCCCTCTCAGTGTCGTCGTTGATCAGGGCTTTCTGCCGGCCCGCCGCGGCGCGATCACGGCGCCGATCCGGCTGCGTGAGGTCCGCCCCACCCCACTATCCTCGGCAAAGTCACGCCAGCGGTCCACCGCGCCGCGTATCTGGTCGATGATGCCAGTGACATCGGCCGGCGGAATGGAGAACTCCGCCGCCATCGCCCGCAGCTGCCGCTCACCGGGATCCCGCCCTTCGCCCAGGATGGCGGTCGAATGCTCGCCCCCGGGTCCGTCCGCATAGGTGAGGTCGTAGGCCGGCGCCAAGGACCAGCTGCCCGTCCGGTCCATCAGATAGGCGAACTGGCGGCCGTGATCATCCCGATTGTGGGCGAACACGTTGAAGGCGGCGCGCCGGAACATCTCGACCACCGGCCGGTGATCCTTGGTGAGCTGGAAGGTGAGGATCATCAGCGTCTTGTAGTCCAGGCTCGGCTGCCGGAAGTCGGCATGGAGGTGGCCACAGGCGGAGTGAAGGTGGAGCCGGCCAGCCGGACCGACACGGTCGAACCGCTGCGCTGCGAAGTAGGCCGGCGACTTCGGGCTTCCGCTCGGCAGCAGACAGGTGGGCGGCAGGGTCAAACCGGCGGCGCGCGCCATCCCGGCATAGGCCTGCTCGATCGGACCGATGTCCGCCGGGTCGTCCCTGCCGCGGAACTTCACCAGCCAGTGCGACCAGCCCTCCGGCGCCACCAGGGCGCCGTGGATCAGAGTGCCGCTCTGATCGTCGCGGCAAACCACCGCCTTCGGCCGGGCGCCGCCGGGCGAGCCGCCCACCCGCAGCAAGGTGGGGAAGAGCGCCTCGGGCGCCCCTTTGAGGACTTGGCGGCTCTGCGCGGCGATCTGGTCGAGATCGATGGCGCCGGTGTCCACGGGCTCCTCGGTCTCCGGCCGGTAGACCAGGGCGCCCATCGCCCATTCTCCCATGCAGGCCAGCATGTCGAGGGGCGTCAGCGACAGGGGATTGATCTTGCTGGCGGCGGCCCGGCGATAAATCAGCAACCGCCCCCACCCGTCGGGCAGGCTGTCGTCGAACACGCCGTGGAGGCCGGAGAACGGCGCGTCCGGCCCTTGCAGAACGCCTGGCCGCGGGGTCCGCAGAAACCAGGACAGCACCCGCCCGGAGGCGAGGAAAGCATCGTCGAACTCGACATAGGTTTTCCCGTCGCGGCTGGCGAGGCGGCCGACGGGCTCCTCGTCGCCGTCCCCCCAGCGCAGCGACACCGCCAGAACACCGACATGCTTCATGTAGCCACCGTCCGGCGCTTGCCCCGCTGGCGCTTTGGCCGGTCGATCACCTCATCGAGGCTGCGGAACTCCGGTTCCGGGAACAGCGCGCCGAACGCCTCGATCGCGTCGAGCACCACGGCGACGCGGATCAGCGCATCGAACGCCAGCTTGCCGCTGGCCTCGAACCGCCGCAGCGTCCAGATGTTCACCCCGCTGCGGTCGGCGACCTCCTGCTGGGTGAGTCCAAGGGCGACCCGCCGGGCACGGGCACGCGCGGCCACGCTCCGCGCCACATCCCCCGGGGCCATGAGGCTGAGTGGGATCATCAGACAAGTTATCTCGGATACTCCGCCATAAGTTGGATTATGGTCCAACTTATGTCTAGAAACAAGGCAGCCTCCGCTCAAACGTACCTGTGGCGATGCGTGCCAACCGCACATCCTGAAGGGGCCGCCATGCCGACCTCGGACCAGTCCGGCCAGCATCCCCCAGATCTGCCCCTCAGATCCGGATGCGCTCGACCTCGTCCAAGCTGACCCGGTCGCCGCGGCGGTCGTAGAGCTGGGTGGTGCGAGTGGAGGCGTGGTTGGCCATGGCGGCGGCGGTCTCCAGCGTACCGCCGTTGGCCAAGTAGGCGGTGATGCCGGTGGCGCGGAAGCTGTGGCAGCCGAGTGGCGTGGCGATGCCGACGGCGGCGGCCCGGCGGCGCACCATGGCGTGGGCACTCGCCTGCGGCAGCGGACGCTCGGACAGCCGGCCGGTGCCGCGACCGATCGTCCGGAACAGCGGCCCTTTGGGATCGTCCCCCAACCCGCTGCCGTCCAGGTAGGCCACCAGATAGTCCTCCAAGACATGGTGGCAGGGCAGAGCGTGCGCCTTGCCGCCCTTCTCGCGCAGCCGCACCCACAGCCGGCGGCTCTGGGGATAGACGTCCTCCACCCGCATTGCCAGGGCGGCGCCGACGCGGGCGAAGCTGTAGACCATCAGTCCGATCAGCGCCCGGTCGCGCAGGCCGATCACGGTCCTCCCATCGATGCTGCCGAGCAGCGCCCGGGCTTCGGCCGGATCCAGCACCGGGGTTTTCCCCACCCGCACGACATGCCGCGGCCCGCGCACCGAGGCGGCTGGGTTTACCGCCACCACCTGCCCGATCACCAGCCAGTCAAACAGATGCCGCACCGCCGCCAAGCGCTGCTTGGCCGTCGGGGCCGTGTGGCTGCGCGTCAGCCCCTCGATCCAGGTGGCGACGTGCAACGGCTGCACCGCGGTGAGCGACGGCACCCCGGCAGCCTCGCACCAGGCTAAGAACTCACCGGCGGCCCGCACATAGGCCCGCCGGGTGTGGGGGTTGCGGATCTCGGCCGCGAAGAATTCGAGAAACCGTATCGCCGCCCGATCGCCAGCGGCCATCACCAACGACGGCAGCACCTCGGGAGAAGAGAGCGCGAGCAGCGCGGTCATGCCCGTGCCGCCCGCCGGGCGTCGACGATCCGCAGGAGGTGGTTGGCCAGCAGCACGATCTCGATCGCTTCGGCTGGGTCCTCGAGCGCAACGTCCCGATGGGAATGAGGGTTCTTGTAGGATCCCATTGCGCCGGAGAACAACTCCATGCGCGCAACCTGCTCACCCTCATCGACCGAGGTGTCGGTCAGCGGTCCCGTCTTAACGGCAAAGGCGGCCCGCATGAGCTTCTGCCCCACGAGACCATCCGGCATGCTTGTCGCTTCGCGGACGGACACCTCGACCGCCTTCATGGCTTGGAAGACCGCGACGTCATACTCGCCCCGTATGAAGGCCGACCAGACGGTCTGAGCAATTGCAGTGTGCAACGTCTCGCGCGGTAGTCGGCGGGCGGCAGCAAAAGCCTTGAGGTCGGCTTCACTTTCGAATTTTCGAGCTCGTCGGCTTAGATGCTTGTAGCCTGCCTGTCCTTCAACTGGATCCGGGATGATCAGGCCCTGCGCCTCAAGCCAGCTCCACGACTCAAAGAGTGCAATGGTGACCTCATACCTGCGTTCATCGCTATACCCAGGGCGCTCGTCTGGAGTCCGTCCCCAGAGCCGGGCGATTTCAGAGCTCGGACTGAATCCCCCTAGATGCTCTCGGGCTCCCTTCTTCCGGTCACGCATAAGAAGCAGCAGTTTCGCTCCCAGCTCCTCAGGTTCAAGAGCGAGCAGGACATCGGCGTCCGGAATATAGTCAGGCAACTCCCACATTAGGCAAACCCCTGATTTGGACGGCAGTCCGCTCGCCGGTGGCGACCAGATCCGGAGGAATTGGTGAGCAAGTCAGTGCAGGATGGTTCATAACCTGGCTGCCCGATCGAACCGCCGCAGCAACAGGACAGCTGTGATCAACACAGTGTGCAGCCGGAAGGTGCTGTCATCCTCGTCCGAAAGACCGGGGTGAGCACCCTGTGGGTGCAGGCGCTTCACAAGCCCGTTGATGAAGCCTTTCCCATCATTGTCCCACTCGTTCAGAGGAAGGCTTAAAAATCCCAAAGCAGCCAGCTTTCCCCGGCGGGCTTGGCCACTGCCGAGAGTGCTTGCACTTGGGTCGAGCTTGACGGCGAGTTCGTCGAGCAATGCATCGAAGAAGGTGCGGAGTTGTCCATTTGCCGACGCCCATTTGCCGCGCGTGTGCGCGTCGAATGCCTGCTCAAGATGCCCTTTGGCTGTTGTAAGCCCGTGTTGATCCAAGAGACGCATCAGTTCAGAACTCGGTCTCTGGAACTCCAAGATCAGCGGGCAGGGTTCTCCTAAGCCCCCCATCTGCGATGACGAAGCCATTCTGTTCCAGAATGCGTTTGAAAACCTCCATGGCTGGAGTGAGTCGAGGCGACGAGGACCATGGATGTGCTGGTCGATTTGGAACGAGAGATGCCGCTTTCTCGACAATTACTGTTTTCAGCGGTTCTCCATCGACAGTGTGCGTGGGATGATTATCAACAAAAAGCTTTAAATCATTCATACGCTTCGTTGAACTCACGCCCTCGCCACGCACATGCGTATAGACCGAAGGTCCAAGCTCCATCATGAAGGAGCTAATTTGCGCTTGATTGAGGCCATCAATGACATCAATTGCGGCTAGTACAGTCCGTCGAGAAAACTCTGCCATAATCACCTCTTCTTAATTAATAGAATTTTGATCCTTAGCTAGGTGCGTGTGCGTCAGCACCTCGACCCGCGCGATAATGTGCAGCAGTTTTACGGTATCGAGTGCTGATACGCCGACGTTAGCCATGGTCGGATGACCATGGTTGCTGTGATGTGCGCAAGTCGTCTCACCCACCACTTCCGCGCGCCACAAAGCGGCGGAGCGCTGCTTTGTCCTCTGGTGCCAGCACGACACCTGCAGTGGGATAGTCTGGCTGAATGACCTTCCGGACCCTTCCATTGGGGAACAGGTGCAGAAGAGCGCGGAACGCCGGATTAAACCGCCGCTTGGTCCAGCCGGTCTTCGCGTGAAGAGTTGAGGCGTTGCCCGTGTCCTCGGCGAGCATGATGCGGGCGACCTCCATAGCGTCGGCGGCGGTGTTCCATCCCATGAGTTGAGGGTCGACTTGCTCATAGAAGAAGGGGGTCAGGTTTGCGTGCCAGTTTCCTCCCAGAAAGCGCTGCATACGCAACAAGCCAAGGGCCTCAAGCTCATAGGACGCGTCGGCGACGGCTTGCTTATCCAAGCCGGGAAGCAACGCGCACAGGTCCGTCAGGTCATACCGTTTCTGACCAAGCCCGTCCGGACAGGCACGAGCGAGCGCCGCAATAAGCTGAGCCGCGGCGCCGCTGACTGTTTGTTTTGGCGCCAGCAGCTTCTCGTGTTGGTCGAGGCGCTCGGAATGCTCGTTCGTCCGGTCGGAGATGGCTTCCTGCCAAGCCTCCCTGTCCTGCTCCGCCTTCGGGGGATGCGTCGTACGGTAGAGGCCGGTAAGCACGTTGCCCCCCGGCACGAGCTCAACCACTGCTTCTGTGATGGTGCGTCCGATCTCCCGCTTCGGGTCGGCGGCGGGGGGCCTAATCGGCTTCCGTTCATCCTGGTCGCTCATTGTCCCTCTCACCTCCATTCGGCAAGTCATTAACATGTGATAAAGGACATTATCACATATAAGGAGGGGGAGGAGCAGGAGCTTGGCTGCAGCTGGCGGTACGATCGCCTCGGAGAATATGATAAGTACGCAGTAGGATCGCATTTTCCTGTTGCGGCGCTCGTTGCCGGGGACTATGTTGACCATGCAGCACGATCGCATGGTGAGACGCAATGGCCCCCACTCCTCAAGTTCCCTTCCTCGCCACCGAACTCCTGGATGAACTCCGCACCATCCTGCTGTTCACCGCCGATTTCCTGGCCATGACGCGCAGCGCCGAAGCGGCAGCCGCCTTCATCGGCTTCGACTCTGAGCAGTACCATTCCGAAAGTCCCAGCCGTGTGGCTCTGGACTCCTTCCGCATCGCGCCCACGATGACGGTCATCTACGATTATGCTTTTCAGGTTGGCGAAGCCCACCGCTTCAGTGAAGCCCACCTGCAGGATGCTCTTGTCTTCATTGACGGTGTTCCCCGTGTTGGTGGACAGGGAGCCGATGGGGGCATGACTCATCCCTACATGGGGGAGGATGGTTTGTGTCGTCGCGCCGTAACGACCGCCAATGCCCGTTGGAAGCTGGAGAGAATATTTAATTTTGATCTCTCAGTTCGTGAGTTGGCGCTCCTCGCTGGTATGACTGAAGGCGCAGTCCGCAACGCGCTTGCTGCCGCCGGTATCAAAGCCAAGGGAAGCCGGACCTACGTCAGCAATACCTTTGCCCGGGAGTGGCTAGCGGGCCGCCGGAGCTTCGTTCCGACCACCTGTTGGGAATATACCCCCGACGCCGCCCACCTGGACATCGGCACCGCCCGGACTGTCTCTGATCTCAGCATTGCTCTTTCCCGGCGAGCCGAGCAGAAGGGCTTGTCCGTAATTGCTCTGTCCACTGCCTCCACCGTGGTTCCGGAACGGACCGCCGCTTGGCTCGATGGCACCCCCGATTTGGACGTTGCGACTGCCGTGGCTCTGGCCACCGCCCTTGACCTAGATCCGGCACTGGTCGCCGGCCGCACAGTCGAACTGCTTCTGCGCCAATCCTCCTGATCTCCCAAGAGGCCCGTATCATGCTTGAGGTCCACGACTTCACCCGCCATGCGCGGGAGCGCGCCACTGCGCGCGCGTTTCCGCCGCTGGTGGCCGAACTCATCCTCGACTATGGCGAGTCCCGCGACGCCGGTGATGGCGCCCGCACCTACGCCCTGACCCGCGCCAGCATGCGCACCCTGCGCCACCGCGCCGGCCTAACCCTCGTCAAGGCACTGGAGCCCTATCGCAGCCGCAACGCCTACGTCATCGCCGCCGCCGGCCGGGTCATCACCTGCGCCTACGCCCCCAAGCCTCTGTTCCGTTAGGAGCTGTCATGGATACCCCCCTGTTCGCCCGCTTCGCCTCCCTCCTCCGCGACCTCAGCGACGACGCGCTCGAGGCGGAGATCCGACAGCCGCAGCGTCTGCTCCTCGACAGCCGTCTCCAGGGCGGCAAGCGCATTGACGTCGCCTACGCCCCGTTCGAGCATGTCACCCCAGGCGCCCGGATCGTTCTGGTTGGGTTGACGCCAGGGCGTCAGCAGATGGGCAATGCCCTACGCGAAGCCCGTCGCGCCCTCCGCCAGGGCCTGAGTGCCCCCGAGGCCCTCGCCGCCGCCAAGGTCTTTGCCAGCTTTTCCGGCCCGATGCGTTCCAACCTGGTCGCTCTACTCGACGGCATTGGGGTTCATCGTCTGCTCGGGCTCGCCTCCACCGCTTCCTTGTGGGGCGCGGACGCTGGTCTGGTCCACTTCACCTCGGCGCTGCGCAACCCGGTGTTCGTCGACGGCGCCAACTACAGCGGGGTGCCGTCGATGCTGACCACGCCCCTCCTGCGCGAGCAGCTGCAGGCTGGCTTGGCCGCTGAGCTGGCGGCTCTGCCTGGGGCTCTGGTGGTGCCGCTCGGGCCCAAGGTGGCCGAGGCGGTGGAGGCCCTCGCCCGCCAGGGCGTGCTCGATCCTGCCTGCGTCCTCGCCGGCCTGCCCCACCCGAGCGGTGCCAACGCCGAGCGCATTGCCTTCTTCCTCGGTCGCAAGCCGCGGGCAGCGTTGTCAGCCAAAGTGGATGCCGACAAGCTCCTTCGGACCCGCACAACCCTCACCGCCCAGGTGGCCGCGCTTGGCTGAACCATCCCAGGACGAACTGGCTTGATGCGGAACGCCGGACCAGCATCATGCTGCTGGTCCTCCGGCTTCAAAGTTACGACGTCATAGATCGTTGCGTATGACAGGGGCCGCTGATCGGGCGGGATGGGCAGCGCACACGAGCTTCGCCAAGTCCAATTCGCCCTCTGCGCCCCAGCCGGCCGTGCCAGCCTTCACCTCCGGCCGGAACGCCTGCCGGGCGAGGTCCGCTGCTGGGAAGGAATGGGCCAGCCCTGTCATGGCTTGGCGCACCTCCTCCAACTCCTCTCCGAACTTGCTGACCAAGTACCGCTCTACGCTCGGCGGCGTGATCGGTTTGCCCTGGCGCACAGCACGCAGGCCGTCTTTGGTGTGAACGGCAGGGATCGATCGCCCCATGAGGTCGATGTGGATCTCCTCGCCCGGCTGGAGTGCCTTTCGCCGATCGCCCACCGTCTCTGGTGTCGGCTCATAGATCCTCAGCCGGACGCCTTTGGCCTGCGCCGTGAGACCCGACAGAGCCTTGCCCAGAGTGAGGGCCTCATCGCGGTCCAGGCCCAACCGTTCCGCCACCGCGGCGGCCCACAGCGTCAGCACCGGCGCCCGGTTGATCATGATCTTGCGGTGCGAGGACGGCATTGTCTCACTCTGCTGTTGATCCCCTCCCCTGAACGGGGCCTCAGACCAGTAGTTCCTCTGAGGAGGGGGTCAGACCGGACCGAAGCGGCCAGCAGGAGGCAGGGAAACCTGTGTGGCCAGCTGCGTGGTGGACCCGGCAGGATTTGACCCCGCAACCAGACCATTATGAGCGGCCAGCTCTAACCGTTGAGCTACAGGTTCGTTGAGGATGGTGCGTCTGGAGGGACTTGAACCCCCATGACTTGCGTCACTGAACCCTAAATCCAGCGTGTCTCCCAAGTCCACCACAGGCGCCGTGGTCGGAGCGGCCGAATTCGAACCGGCGCCCCTCTGCTCCCAAAGCAGATGCTCTACCAGACTGAGCTACGCTCCGTCACAGGGTGCCGGGTGAACCATCCCAGGGCAAACTGGATACTCAATGTGGAACGTCGGAATGGCATCGGCTTCGCAGATGAATCAGTCTGGCAAATTAGACAGTATGTGTTCAATCTCAGCGCGTCGCTCCCGGATGCGGCGTTCCTCCGCGTCGAGCTTTGCTAATTCCTTCTCCAGCGCCTTTCGGCTGGGCGAACTAGCCGGCTGCGACGAATGCACGCGCAGTTGCCGGCGGAACGCGACGACGTCTTCTCGCCGCACAGTGGGATTGACTAGGCCAGCGGCCACAGCCTGTTGCTGTTCCTCTGGCTTCAAGGTCACGACCTCGTAGACTGTCGCGTATGAAGGGGGCAGCTGATCAGCGGGGAAGGGCAGCGCGCCTGTGTCGACCGCCTCCGCCACCTTCATCAGCATGTTGGCCGTGCGGTGGCTGAACGGCATGTCGCGCTCCACCATCTCGCCGAACTCGCCATGCTCCAGGCGCGCTTTCGCTTCAATGAGGTGGCGACCGACATCTAGGAAGGCGTCGTTCGCCCGCTTCCACAGACGCCCGATTTCCTCGATAAATTCGCGACGTGTTTCCAATTTAATCCGGGCGGATACAAGGAGATCGCCGCGATTATCTCGGTGGCGCTCTGCCGGCACCAAGCCATCGTCGCCAAACGCTGATCCTAACTTCTTACGGGCTGGCTTCGTCGTCGGAATCACAGACCGATCCTCCGCCGGACTTCCTGCCACAATGCTGCGACCTCGTCCGCCCCGCGTCCGCCGACCTCCGTCACGCCGTAACCATTGGCCATCGCACGCACTACGTCGACGCTGTCGGGGATCGCCGCCGCCGCCACATCGCCGGAGCGAATCAGCCGGAGGCGGGCGCCGTCTGTCTCTTTTACCCGCGGCTTCACCCGGTTGAGGCAGTAGATCGCCGGCCGGTCGAGAGCCTGGACGGCGCGCATGATCGTTTCGACCGAGCGCACATCATCAGGTAGCGCCTGGGTGGGAATCATCACCAGTTCCGACGCCAGCACCAGAGCCTTGAAGCCCTCCGGGTCCTTCTCGATTGCGGTGGGGGTGTCCACCAAGACGAGCTGTGCTCCGGCCGTATTAGCCCATCGTGCCGCGGCGGAGGTTTCGGCGGTGTACCCTGGAACTGGCGCAGCGTCGGCATCAGCCCGTACACGAGCCCATTCGGCGGAAGTCCCCTGCGCATCGGTGTCAATTACCGCTACCGGTACTCCGTCACCAACAGCAGCAGCAGCGAGGTTGCGCGTCAGCGTGCTCTTTCCGCTGCCGCCCTTCGGTGAGACGACGGCGATGATCTTCATGAAATGGGCCCAGCCAGTCGCTTAGTAACCGGTGGCCGGCTGGGGTGCAGCATGATGCAACCAGATTCCACTCCGACCCGAGCGTCCGGATAAGCGGCCAGAGCCATGCGTAGCGCCTCGGTGAATGGCTGCTTGAAGGTGCGCAGAGAAGCGCAGCCGGCACCGAATTGTGCGTACAGTGCCTGCCAGGAGACCGGTGTTGGCCTGCTGAGGCTGTGCAGGCGGTAGGCAAGCCAGACATAGATGTCTATCGACAGGGACTTGTTGCCGATGGTCCGCAGCGCGGCTTCCGAAACTGGCACCGGGTGTTCAATCAGGGAGTGATAGAACGCCTCGTTGAGCTTGACTGTCTCGCGCCATAGCATCGGCTGAGCATCGTCGTTCAAAGCACCTGTCAGTTCAATCGCGCTGTCGACGAACGCACCGTTATCACGTTGGCGAGCGCCGCCCTGATCGCTGAAGAAGGTCAGGCGGCAAGCAGAGATTCGTTTGGCTTGTTCTGTCACGGCTTTGTAGGTCGCGCCACCGATGGCACCGATCCCCATGGCGGTCATCCATGCCTTCATGGATCGCCCGAGTTCGACCTCCCGCGATCCCGTCCGGAGGGCTTGGGTCTGGAGATAGATCAGGATCATGCGGGCTTTGGAGCCGTAGGGCACGCCGATCAGCTCGCCTTTCTCTGTGCAACCAGATTCCACCAGCAGCGTGACGCGATGTCCTTCCCTGCGCCAGAGCCGTTCCGGTGTGTTCTTGTGAGGTAGGGAGGTCAGGGCAAAGCCCGCATGGCAAATGCCCAGGCTTTCACCTTCATCGGCGAGGACGGCGGCAGCGATCTCCAGTTCTTGCCGTTCCAGTTTGGTGTCGGCAAGGTCGCGCGCACGCTCCAGCCCATGGGCTGTGATGAGATAGTGGATGTTCCCCATGGCACGCATTCGGCAGGTGTCAGCGGCTCCGGTCAATGGTGGAATCTGGTTGCCGGGCTATTCGAAAGCTATTTGGATTATAACTATTTGCTTGGCAACCAGATTCCACTGAATAAGCTGATTCGCGTCAACCAGACTCCACTTCCTCGCAACCAGATTCCTGTGAATAGGTTGGTTTGATTGGTGACGTCTAGCCCTACAGGCATGGGCATGAAGTGCGAATCGGGTAGACTGTTGCATCTTAGTGGGGAGCAATGTGAATCGGCATGGGGTTTCGACGCCAATCGGCACAGTAACCCACTGAGAATATGAGAACTCTTTGAGTCCTCTTTGTGTGCTGTTTCACAGGCAGGTCAATATCTTAGCTACAATTTTTCCCCGCAGGGCAGCGGAAGACTTCAACTAAAAAGTTGACGACAGCCCGCTGTACCCGTCAAAATTAGGAGATGTGGCGTGCACACTCCCACGGCGGGTCCTTGTAGACAGACGAGATACAATAAATGGCTCTAACTATCCAATTTCTCTTTGATCGCCCGCAGCAAGAAATTGGGTCAATGATTTCAGACCGATTGGAGCGCTCCCTTCGGGCATCCGTCGTTGTTGGGTTTGCGACCGATGACGGGCTTGCCGCAATTTCTCCGAGCATAGTTGCGTCGCCGAGGAAAATTGAAAGTTTTATTCTTGGCGCAGCGACGTTCCGTGGCTTCGAAGTCTTGGAGCAGCTGGCTGCCCGAGGAGTTCCTGCGGATCGACTGTTCGTCCATCTCGGACACACCCGATCCTCTGGAATGGGAGGAAACGGGTTTGTAAAGTTCCATCCGATGATGCACAGCAAGATCTACCTCATGGAGCTTCCGGGCGGCCGCAGCGCTGCTTTCGTGGGTTCGCACAACCTCACGTCATATGCCATGAACGGGAAGAATGGCGAAGCGAGCGTGCTGGTCGAAGGACCGTCCGACCATCCGGAATTCCAGAAGGTCCGCGGGCACATCGCCGACGCCCGTCGCCAGTCCGTCCAGTTCGACGCCTCCATGAAAGACGGATACGCATGGTGGACGAGTCAATTCCTCGAAGGAATGCGCCGCGAGGTGAACATTGATGATGATGACGCCGAATCAATAAAGACTTTCGTCATTCTCACGCAAGGATCTCCTGACGACAAGCCGATCTCAAAGGAACGGGTGTATTTCGAGATTCCGGAAGGCCTTGGCAAGCTCAACAGCTTGGCCAGCGAGGTGCATATATTTGTGTTCAGGCATCTGCCAGCGTCGCCGATGGAGGCTTTGGAGCGCCTTGACGAGGCTGAATACTCACTGTGGTGCAAAACGGAAGGCTTGGAATTGGGCAGGGGTGGTGTGGAATTGCAAGCGGAATGGGAAATCAAGGGGCGTCCCCGGCCGAGTCTGCAGCGAACAAAGAAGCCATTCCGCCCAAGGCCTGTAACTGGCATGCAGCAAGTTCGGGTGGTTGTCTACCGGGAGGTCAAAGGGCGCTTCAAGTACATCTTTGAGGCAAAGGATCGTTGGGAGCCGGTGTACAGCCATGAAGACTCCATGGTCGCCGGGATGGATGTGGAGCGCGATGTTGCCGACCAGCCTCGAGGGTCGTCATGGTTTCTGGTCAAAGGATTGAGCCGGGTAGATGGGACGACCAAAAGGAAGAAAGAGGCTCTGAGGCTGACATCTCCAGAAAACGGCCAGTTCATTCTTTATTCGATGCGGAGAATCGACCTTGACAAGTATGAGGTCGGAAAGAGTGACATGGAATAATGGCGATCATATTTGAAATATCACGTCTATTTCTTAACGATGCATTATCGGATTGACGGTGGCTTGGCCCTGCCTATTCTGCGCCGTGCAAAAATTGGCTGGAGCGTGGAATGGCGGAAATCAACAGTGCCGGCGCGTTCTTGGCGGACTTCATCTGGAAGAACGCCGAGGATCTCTGGGGCGATTTCAAGCATACGGATTTCGGCAAGATCATCCTGCCGTTCACCCTGCTTCGCCGTCTGGAGTGCGTGCTTGAACCCACGCGCGAGGCCGTCGCAAACCACGCCGCGTCGCTGAAGGACAGCGGCATCGACCTGGACGTCATCCTGCGCCAGACGACGCGCTACCCGTTCTACAACACCTCCGGCTACACGCTGGCGACGCTCGGCAGCACCAAGACCCGGGAGAACCTCCAGGACTACGTCGCGCGGTTTTCCGACAACGCCCGCGTCATCTTCGAGCAGTTCGACTTCACCAACACGATCATTCGCCTGGACAAGGCGGGGCTGCTCTACCGCATCTGCCGGAACTTCGCCGGCATCGACCTCCACCCGGAGGTGGTGCCGGATCGGGTGATGAGCAACCTCTATGAGCACCTGATCCGCCGCTTCGGGGCCGAGGTCAACGAGGGGGCGGAGGACTTCATGACCCCCCGCGACGTGGTGCATCTGGCGACGACGCTGCTGCTCGACCCCGACGACGCCCTGTTCGAGGCGAGTCCCGGCCTGATCCGGACCCTGTATGACCCGACCTGCGGCACCGGTGGTTTCCTGTCCGACGCCATGGCGCATGTCGATGGGTTCCATAGCCGCTTCAAGGTGCCGCCGGTCCTGGTGCCGTACGGCCAAGAGCTGGAGCCCGAGACCCACGCGGTCTGCCTCGCGAACATGCTGCTCCGGACGCTGGCCTCCGATCCCGGCCGCGACCTGTCGCGCAACATCGCCGGCCCCTTCAGCACCCTGTCGCGCGACGCCTTCGCGAACGAGCGATTCCACTACGGCCTTGCCAATCCTCCGTTCGGCAAGAAGTGGGAGAAGGACCAGAAGGACGTCGAGCGGGAGCATGTCGAGAAGGGCTATGCCGGCCGCTTCGGTCCCGGCCTGCCGCGCATCAACGACGGCTCGATGCTGTTCCTACTTCACCTCGCCAGCAAGCTGGAACTGCCCGGCAAGGGCGGCGGACGCGCCGCCATCGTGCTGTCGGGATCGCCGCTCTTCAATGGCGGGGCTGGGTCGGGCGAATCCGAGATCCGCCGCTGGCTGCTGGAGAACGATCTGGTGGACGCCATCGTGGCGCTCCCGACGGAGATCTTCTTCCGCACCGGCATCGGCACCTATCTGTGGATCCTGTCCAACAAGAAGCCTGCGCACCGCCGCCGCACGGTTCAACTCATTAACGCCACCGGCCTGTGGGTTCCGATCCGCAACGAGGGCAACAAGCGTCGCAGGATCGGCGAGGATCAGCAGCGCCGGATTGCCGACATCTACGCCGCCGCGGAGAACGGCGAGCTCTCCCGCATGCTGGATCATCGGACCTTCGGCTATCGCCGCATCCGGGTGCTGCGGCCCTTGCGCATGCGGCTGTGCATCGACGCCGTGGGCCTGCGCCGCCTGCGGAAAACGAAAGCATGGGCAAAGTTCACGCCCGCGCAGCAGCGGGCCTGGGAAGCCGCGTTGACGCCGCATCTGGGCGAGGCGCATGCCTTCGCCTGGGCGGAGGCGTTCATCGAGGCGGCGGCGGACCGCGCCACCGGCAAGGTCGGCAAGAGTTTCGGCAAGGCGCTGGTGGACGCCTTCGGCGTCCGCGACCCCGACGGCGAGCCGGTGCTGGACCGCGATGGAAACCCGGTCGCCGACAGCGAGTTGACCGACTACGAGACTGTGCCGTTGACCGAGGACGTGCACGAGCACATGGCGCGCGAGGTCTTGCCCCATGTGCCGGATGCCTGGCTGGACGAGCGCTTCCGGGACGACAAGGACGGCGGGATCGGCCGCGTCGGCTACGAGATCAACTTCAACCGCTATTTCTACAAGTATGCGCCGCCCAGACCGCTGGAGACGATCGACGCCGAACTGAAACAGGTGGAGGCCGAGATCGCGGCGCTGCTAGGCGAGGTGACGGAATGAGCCACTATCGCCGATACCCGACCTACAAGGATTCCGGCGTCGCGTGGATCGGCGAGGTGCCGGAGCATTGGATCTTGATGAAGTTCGGCAGACTAGCGCGTGTTATGGAAGGACTGGTTGATCCTCGTGTCGAGCAATACCGCTCGATGCCGCTCTTTGCGCCAAATCACATTGAGAGCGGAACCGGACGGCTGTTGGCCGTTGAGAGTGCAGAGCATCAAGATGCCGAAAGCGGAAAATACCTCTGCAAGGCAGGGGCTGTCGTTTACTCTAAGATTCGTCCAGCATTGGCTAAGGTCATCATTGCCCCAAAAGACGGGCTTTGCAGCGCGGACATGTATCCGCTCACGTGCTCGGAAAAGACGGAACCACGATGGCTCTTTTACCTGATGCTGTCTCAGCCATTTACGGCATGGGCAGTATTGGAATCGGATCGGGTGGCCATGCCGAAAATCAATCGAGAATCCCTCTCTGATCTGGTGGTAGCTGTTCCGCCAGTTGCTGAACAGCGCGTCATAGTTGCAGACATTGAGGCTCAACTTCCACGGATCGACGCGCTGATCGCGAAGAAGACCCGCTTCATCGAGTTGCTGAAGGAGAAGCGCGAAGCGCTGATCACCCACGCCGTTACCAAGGGTCTCGACCCAACCGTGAAGATGAAGGATTCTGGCGTCGAGTGGATCGGGGAGGTGCCGGCGCATTGGGAGATTGTTCCACCGACCGCACTTTTCACGGAAAGCAAGGAACGGGCACATGATGGCGATGAACTCCTATCGGCAACGCAGAAGTACGGTGTCATCCCTCTAGCTGAGTATGAAACCCTGGAGCAGAGACAGGTCACAAAGGCTGTCGCGAACCTGGAAATCCGCAAGCATGTTGAGGTTGGAGATTTCGTAATCAGCATGCGGAGCATGGACGGGGGACTCGAGCGCGCCCGTGCGATCGGTAGCGTTCGGTCGTCCTACTCCGTCCTAAAGCCTGGTCCTGATGTCGATGGTCGGTTTTTCGGCGCGCTTCTAAAGTCAAGTCTCTATATCCAGGCATTGCGTTTGACCTCGAATTTCATCCGCGACGGGCAAGATTTGAACTTTTCCCATTTCCGTCAAGTGCGACTACCCAAGCCACCACTTCAGGAGCAAGTTGAAATCGCAAGTCATTTCGAAGCGGAAACATCTAGAATCGACATTCTTATCTCCAAGACCGAGCACAGCATCACCCTCCTCAAGGAGGGCCGTTCCGCGCTCATCACCGCCGCCGTGACCGGCCAGATCGACTTACGGGAGGCCGCATGACCGGCGACACCGCGCATCGGGAAAAGCATTTCGAGGCCTACATCGTCGCCCGGCTCCGGGAGCAGGGCTGGCAGGTCGGCGAAACCGGCGGCTACGACACCGAACGCGCCCTCTACCCCGACGACCTCGTGTCCTGGCTGGAGGCGACCCAACCCGCGAAATGGGCCAAATTCCGCAAGGACCACCCGGCCGACCCGAGCGGCGCCCTGATGGATCGCGTTGCCAAGGCGCTGGACCGCGACGGGACGGTCCAGGCGTTACGCCGGGGCCTCGCCGTCGCCGGTTGCGGGCAGATCGACCTGTCGGAAGCTGCCCCCGAAGACGCGCGCAACCAAGAGGTCATCACGCGCTACCGGGCCAACATCCTGCGCGTCGTGCCGCAGCTCCGGTACCATCCGTCCCGTGAGCTGGCGATCGACCTGGTGTTCTTCATCAACGGCATCCCAGTCGCCACGGTGGAGATCAAGACCGACTTCACCCAGTCGTCCGAGGCCGCCGTCGAGCAGTACAAGACCGACCGCCTGCCGGTGGACCCCAAGACCCGCCGGCACGAGCCGCTGCTGACCTTCAAGCGCGGCGCGGTCGTGCATTTCGCCCTGTCGGAGTCCGAGATCCGGATGGCGACCAAGCTGGACGGGGAGAACACCCACTTCCTGCCCTTCGACCAGGGCAATGCGGGCCGGGCCGGCAACCCTTCCCGTTCCGACGGCGAGTACCCGGTGGCCTATTTCTGGGAGAAGGTCTGCCGGCGGGATGCCTGGCTGCGCATCTTCCACAGCTTCGTCTATGTCGAGAAGAAGGACGTGGTGGACCTGAGGGGCAACTGGTCCAAGCGCGAAACGCTGATCTTCCCGCGCTTCCACCAGTGGGACGCGGTGAACGCCATGGTCGCCGACGCCAAGGCCCACGGCGCCGGCCGGCAATATCTTTGCGAGCACAGCGCCGGCTCCGGCAAGACCAGCACCATCGCCTGGACCGCGCACGACCTGATCCGCCTGCGCCGCGACGACGGCAAGGCCGTGTTCGACAGCGTGGTCATCGTCACCGACCGCACAGTCCTGGACAGCCAGATCCAGGAGGCTGTCAAGCAGATCGATCACCAGTTCGGCGTCATCGCCGCCATCGACCGCCAGAAATCGTCGAAATCGAAGAGCCAGCAGCTCGCCGAAGCGCTGACGGCCGGAACACCCATCATCGTCGTGACGATCCAGACCTTCCCCTATGCGATGGAGGCGATCCTCACGGAGCAGGCGCTGAAGGACCGGAACTTCGCTGTCATCATCGACGAGGCCCACGCCTCGGTGACCGGGACCGCCGCGACCAAGCTGCAAGCCGCCCTAGCGCTTCATGGCAAGGACATCGCCAAGCTGAGCGTCGAAGACCTGCTGGAGGAGATTCAGAAGTCCCGGGCGCGGCCGGCGAACATCAGCCATTTCGCCTTCACGGCGACCCCGAAGCACTCCACCCTCATGCTGTTCGGCCGCACGCGCGATGGCCTGCCCGCGACCAAGCAGAACCTGCCGGACGCCTTCCACAAGTACCCCATGCGCCAGGCGATCGAGGAGGGCTTCATCCTCGACGTGCTGAAGGGCTACACGCCCTACCGGACGGCCTTCAACCTTGCCAAGCAGGTCGAGGACAAGGGGCGGGTGAGCGGCAAGGCCGCCAAGCGGGTCCTGGCCCAGTGGATGGGCCTGCACCCGACCAACGTGACCCAGAAGGTGCAGTTCATCGTCGAGCATTTCAGCCGCAACGTTGCGGCACTCCTCGACGGCAAGGCGAAGGCCATGGTCGTCACCAGCTCGCGCGCTGCCGCCGTGCGGTACAAGCGGGGCTTCGACGCTTTCATCACCAAGCACCCGGAGCACGCCCACATCCGCTCCCTCGTGGCCTTCTCCGGCAAGCTGACCGGCAAGCAGGTGATGCACAGCGACGACGAGCGCTTGGCCGGTGATACCTTCGTGGTGGACGAGGCTGCCGAGTTCACCGAGACGAGCATGAATCCCGAGGTGGCCGGGCAGGATTTGCGTGTCGCCTTCGAGCGGCCGGAGTACCGGGTGATGCTGGTCGCCGACAAGTTCCAGACCGGCTTCGATCAGCCCAAGCTTGTGGCGATGTACATCGACAAGAAGATCGCCAACGACGTGGAGGTCGTGCAGACGCTCTCGCGTCTGAACCGGATGGCGCCGGGCAAGGACGAAACCTTTGTCATTGACTTCGTGAACGAACCGGAGAATGTCCGCCGCGCCTTCGCAAAGTACGATGCCGGGGCGGTGATCCATGATGTCCAGGACCTGGATGTCGTCTATGACATCCGCCGCCAGCTCGATGCCCACGGCATTTACGAGACCGCCGACCTGGAGATCTTCAAGGCGGCGCGATTCAAGAGCCTGCGTGCCATCACCGGTTCGCGCGAGCCGGAGCACAAGGATCTGTACGCAGCCACGGAGCGGCCGACCCGCATCTATAACGAGAAGCTGAAGCTGCTGCGGGAGGCGATCGCCACCTGGGACGCTGCATACGAGAGGGCTCGTGGGACTGGGAACGAGGCCGGCATGAAGTCGGCGGACCATCACCGCCGGGAAAGTGCCGAGCGGATGGCGGCGCTGACAGCCTTCCGGGGCGGCCTGGGGCGCTTTTGCCGCGCCTACGCCTATATCGCCCAGCTCATCGACTTCGGCGATCCGGACCTGGAGAACTTCACCGCCTTTGCCAAGCTCCTGGGCAAGCGGCTGGACGGCGTGCCCGCCGACCGCGTGGACCTGAAGGGCCTGGTGCTGTCCGGCTTCGACATCAAGGCGCGGACGGAGGGGGCGGGGGAGGACGCGGATGTGCCGGTGCTCCAGCCCCTCGGGGCGGGCGGCGGGGGCAAGGCAGACCAGCCCAACTACCTAAAGGAGATCATCGAACGGCTGAACCGGCTGTTCGGGGACGCGACGCCGCTGCGTGATCAGGCGATGTTCGTCAACCACATCACCGCCATCGCCAAGGAAAGCGACGTGGTGATCGCCCAGGTGGAGAACAACACGCGCGAGCAGGCGCTCAAGGGCAACCTGCCGGGCGCCGTGCAGCAGGGTGTGGTCCGGGCGCTTACCTCACACCAGAAGCTCGCTACGCAGGTCCTCAAGTCGGACCGGCAGGCCATGGCCGCGCT
Source organism: Azospirillum sp. UENF 112521 (assembly GCF_058780665.1). NCBI lineage: Bacteria > Pseudomonadati > Pseudomonadota > Alphaproteobacteria > Rhodospirillales > Azospirillaceae > Azospirillum > Azospirillum sp. UENF 112521. The sequence continues at coordinate 16,018 of NZ_JBSNCI010000006.1, read as the reverse complement.
CACTGACCTGATTTACGAGCTGATCCGGGACCGGCGCATGGTCGATCTGGATGGGCTGGATGCTTGAGCTGCTGAGCCTGCCGAGCATCCATCCGATGGACCCCAGAGTTTGGATGGGACCATCACGAGGAGAGCGCGCTAGGTGTTAGGCAAACAACGTGAAGGTGGAACAGCCTGAGAACACCGGCGCAGGCCGTCTTGTCCGTTATTCCGTCCGGCATTCAAGATGTCCGGAAACCCGTCGAAAGAGGATGTTTCCGGACAGTTTCCGAACTGGCTGTCAAACGTCGGTTTGCCGGAAAGTCGGTCTGGGGACCAGGAGGCAGGCCACCGTTCCGGTTCAGTTCTACCTTAGCGTTGTTCGCCATTATCAACCAAACACAGTAAGACGTAGCTCTTCCAGCGTTTACGTGCGACTTTCAGCCATCAAGCACGGGGGGACGATGGGATCGGTGCTCGAAGAGCTGACGGCCATTCGGACCGTGGCCGAGATGACCGAAGCATTCCACGACGAGGCGCGGTGTCGCCGGTTGGTTGAGGCGATGGTGTGGCCGAAAGGACGGCTCTGTCCGGCCTGCGGCTCGCGGCGTTCGATCACCCTGGCCGGGCGCGACATAGGACGACGGTCTCGGCCGGGGCTTTATGAGGGGGTCACTTCATAGGACGGGCGAGAAACTACGGTAAGGAGACAGAGCCGGAACTTGGGGCATGACGGGCGATATCATACGCTAAGCAGCAAACCATTGAATATGCTTAATTTTTCTGGCTAGCGTCCGAGCAGTCCAAAATGCGGGCATTATCGATCCAGCGGAACCGCAGCTGCGTAACCCCAAACATTTCTGCGACTTCCTGGGGCGCTCCCAAGAGCTCTTGTTGATCCCGTCATATTATCGGCCACTTGATCAAACGTGGTAGAAAATTGTAATCCCTGATCAGCAGATCAATTTTCCGGCAGCCCAGGCGTGCGGTTACAGGGGTGGTACCGGAAATCAGGGTAAGGACTGAACGCGCGATGACGTTCTACACGAAACTGGCGTTGACGCCAGAACAGCACCTCCACCGGTATTGGCAACGTGGGTTACGAATCGACAACAGAGACAAGGCTATCCAGGCGTTGAGGACCATCGGCCATTTCAGGCTGCTGATCTATATGCGGCACTTCCAGACGCCGCAGAAGCGCTTTTGGACTGGAACGACGTTCAGCCATATTCTGGAACTTTACGAGTTCGACCGGCGCCTGCGTCTGCTCGTGATGGATGCTGTTGAACGCCTGGAGGTCGCGCTCCGAGCATCGCTAGCGAACGAGTTGGGAATTGAGCACGATCCGCATTGGTTCATGGATAAGGATCGATTCCTGAAATTTTCTGATTACGCAGGCACGATGAACAAAATCGTTCACGAAGCAGGATCGGAAAATAAAAAGAGATGGGTCGCAATAGAACACTATTATAGTAAATATACTAGTGGTCCTGAACTTCCGCCGGCTTGGGTTGTTATGGAGCGCCTGACACTCGGAACACTTTCTCGCCTGTTTGAAGCTTTAGTCGCAGATGATCGAAAGCGCGTTGCTCAGCCATTTGGTTTTGACGAGCAGATTGTTGTCTCTTGGTTCCACTCTTTGACAGTGCTCCGGAATGTCTGTGCCCATCACGGTCAGGTTTGGAACGTGCGACTGAAGAAGTTTCCTCCAAAGCCTGCCCGTGCCTACGCCGCGGAATTCACCCCAGGCGATACCTTCTACGCCCGGGCCACGGCAGCGTGGCTGCTGTTGAGGAGGGTCCAGTCCGACTCGACCTGGCGCGACGATCTGGAGACGCTGCTGGGATCATGCCGCCACATAGGTCCGGCCTCCCTGGGATTCCCGGTCGGGTGGCAATCCCGAGCTGCGTGGCTCTGAGAAAAATCGAAGGAGGTGCGATTTACCCATTCGGTTCAGGTTGACAGGCCACGCTTTATGCCATATTTGAATATCAACAACACCCGCCACGCCTCTCATAAGAACGGCGCACCAGGGCGGGTTCTTTTTTGCCTAAATTCTGCCTGCCCACGAAGCGGGTTCGAAAGCAGAGATAGAAGTCCCCGGCGGGCCGGGTTTCTCCTTCGCCCCTCATGGGCACTGCTCTCGCAAGATTGAACGGCGTTTCTCTTTTCGCCTTTCAGGACGTTGCCGGGTGGCATGGACCTTGCGAACTCGGCTCTTGCCGAGCAAAGACTGTGCGTGGCCGGAGCTTCCGGCAACAGAAAACAGCGTTTCTGAGGAGAGCGCGATAGGTGTTCGCCAAACAACGGGAAAACAGAACAAGCTGAGAACACCGGGGCCTGCCTTCCTGTCTGTCACCCCGTCCGGCATTCAAGATGTCCGGAAACCCGTGGAAAGCGGGTGTTTACGGCCAATTTCCGAGGTGGCTCCAAAGATCCAGTTTCGCGGATGGCTGGACTGAGAGGCAGGAGGCAAGCCACCGTTCCGGTTCAGTTCATCCTTGGCGATGTTCCGCGAACACATATCACGCTGTCCTCTTCAACGATCGTGTCTGGCGCACGATCGCCGGCGTCTTCCATCACATCAGCCCCGACCATGCTGACCTGTATTTTGGCGAGATCGGCTTCCGCTGGGCACAGCGCACGGTGGCAGGTCAGGCCCAACGCCGGACCCGCAAAGGGCGGACGGTGATCCAAACCCTCTGGTCCCGTGTTCCCCCAGCGCTCCAGCTTCCGGCGGTCTTCCGTTATGCTGTTGGGCGCCAACTCCGGCGGACCAAGGATGGCGGGATCAGCATCCGCTCGGCCGTAGCTGTCTTTGGTTGATAATGGCGGCGTTGTTTGACGAACACCTATCGCATGCTCTCTAAACAGCGCACTTAATTTGGCGTAGATCCTAAGCTGTTCAGAAGGTAACAAGCCGACACCCACCGGGAGTTGACCAGCCGGTTCACTCTCAGCGGCTTTCTATAAAAGCCAGCCCAGATTTCCAAGCAGACGCCCCGGCTCTTAGGGAGCCGGGGCGTCTGGTTTGGGCCGAGAAAGTGACTAAGGCTTTTTGCCACCGTGCCTTGTGGGATCTGTCAGCCGGTACTTTTGACCCCGCTCCATGGGCGGTGGCAGCGGCTCGTTGCGTACTACCGTCCGTTCGATGCCGGTACCGCCACCACGTGGGCCGGTGATCTCGTATTGACCGGAACGCGGAGCCTTTTCGCCGGGCTTAAGGAGGTCCTTGTTAGACATGGGGGGCCTCCAGAGGCTGAAGAATGTCTCCCAGCTCTTCACTCAGCTGGACTACGAACTGCTTCTCGGCCAGGAGCTTTTTGTCCGCATCGGTGAGGTTCATTCCCAGCTTCGCCTTGAGGAAAGCCTTGGTGGCGGCGCGGGCTTGGCGGTTGGAAACCACGGAGTTTGCGACAATGCAGATGTTGTCCCACTCCTGGTTCTTCTTCGACCAGTCGATCTTGGCAAGCCCCCCGAGACGAGCCGGCCAGTCGTCGCCCTCCTTCATTAGTTCGGCCCCGATGCTGCCCAGAGCCCGGAGGACCGTCGAGTGTGAGGACAGGCGCTCAGCGCGGAACTCCACTGCCAGCTTCTGTCCAGAGAACACCTTCATCCAGTCGGGCATGTGCTTAGTGACTTCGGACCAGAACTCTTTGAGGAGAGCGATGTTCTCAACGAGGCCTTGATCCTCGTGGCCCTTCAGGAGTTCCCTATTGGCGTCGTACAGCGCGGCGAGGGTGAAGATCTTGGGCGACCGGGACTTGAGGGACACATCCTCCTTCTCGGTCAGTTCTTTAAAGACAGGAACCTGATCAATGAAGCCAATCGTTGCCATCGAGGCCTTGTCCCGCTTGTCGTACAAGATGTCCAGGGACTTGGATGTCTTCTGCACGAAGCGGTTCAGGTCGGAGAACATCTGTTGGACCCGATCCTTGCTCTCCCAGGGGAAGAGAAGCACAGAGATTGTGTGGTCCTGCAAGTCGGGGTTCTCTTTGATTGCCGCCGCGATGCCGGCACAACGGTGCTGGCCGTCGTTGATGATCAGCTCATCGCCAAGCTTCAGCTTGATCACTCCGATGTCCTGGCCACCGACCGGCTCGAAGACCGGCTCCGTCTTGTAAGACGCCGTGATCGACGAGAAGACGTAGTCATCCTCATTCTCAAGGATGTAGTCGCGCAGATCAGGAACGCGCTTCTCGTTGAGGACGCGCTGCTCCCGATCTTCCGGGGTGAAGCCGCGCCAGTCAGTGAACTTGAACAGATTGGGGACAGCGCTCAGCGGCATCAGGCAGGCGTAATAGGTGCGGCTGCCGAGCTTGCCGCGCATCGCGGGAACGTGAACATACATGCTTCTTCTCCATTAGAGCTGGCTTGCACCTTGAGCGAGGATCGCTCATTTTTGGATAGCAGCTCGTGACGGAAGTGGTACTAGCTCCTCGAAATTTCGTCAACAGCTCTTTCAATAAATTTTGGGAGCTCTCCAAATTTTTCCGCGAACTCTCCACAAATCGTTATGGAGCTCTCCACCAAGCGCTATCGAGCTCTGCCAACAGGTCAGAGCAGCTCTATCCTGAGTAGTCGATTGGTTTTTCGCGTGCAGGTAGGCGGCAAAATGGCCTACCTGCGCATTAGCTTTTATGGAAAGCCGCCGAGAATGAACCGGCTGGTCAACTTTCGGTAGGCATCAAGGGGCACAGTCCGGCCCTGGCGACTTTGGCCATTCTGCACAGCCATGTGGTCACAGGGCCTTGTCGGCCGCGCATGGCGCCGCTCGGAAAAGCGTGGGGCGGAACGGACAGCCAGCCTGGAACAGGCCGGCAAGGAACGGCTTGATCGGCTTGCTGATGCTCTCGATGCCGGCGCCGTGGCGCATCACGACGGCAAGGACGCCCATGCCGCGCTGATCGCGATGCAGTCTTGGGAGGAACTGGCCCTGTCGGCCCAACAGTTGCGCCAACTCCTGCGACCGGAGCCCGTCGATTTGATCGCCAACCTCGACCCGGACTACGCTGTCTTCCGCCACATTGGCCCACGCTTGCTGGCGTGCTTCACCTTCGAGGGGGCGCCGTTCGTGCGGCCGCTCCTGACGGCGCTCGACCAGTTGCGGGACCTCGCGGCCCACCCCCGCCGGTCGGTCCCGACCACGGCCCCCATCACGCTCGTCTCCCGACGGTGGCGCCGCCACGTCGTTGTCGATGGGAAAGGCTTCAACCGCCGCTTCTATGAACTGTGCGTCCTCTTCGAACTGCGCGACCGGTTGCGCGCCGGTGACGTGTGGGTCCAAGGCTCCCGGCAATACCGATCACTAAACGAGTGCTTGGCGCCGCCCTCGGTGCCCGTGCTCCCGCCACCGGCGATCGCCCGCTTGCCGGCGCCGGCATATCCGACGGCGGAAGCCTATCTGGCCGAGCGCATGGCGCGGCTCGACCGCCGTCTGCGGGAGACGGGGGCCGAGTAGCAACGGAACCGGAAACCTAGGTAAGCCCATCGCGGGCATTTAAAATTATGAAGAGGTGGAGGAACACGGGACCAGAGGGGTTCGATCTCCACCCGCCTCTCGCGGGTCCAGCGTTCCGAGCAACCTGCCAATCCCGTCAAACCGCCGGCGGCCGGTTGGCGGGATGCTAGAAACGACCATCGATAATGATCGCTTGGCGTTGTTTAGCTGACACCTATCGCGCTGTCCTCGACATGCTCAGAGCACCGCCGCCCTTCCTCCGGCGGCTCGTCGACATCGCCTGCTGCGCGCCGTAACCTCCCATCATCCGCACCATTGCTGGACTTGTGAGCCGGCTCCTAAGCGAGACGGCAGTCCCAAAATGCGCAAAGTCGGAGGTCACTTTCGTGTAGTAACCCCGAAAAAGGTTGCATCGCGGTTATCGCCAATTTGACCGAATACAGTTGGACTCCTTTTCTCTTTAACGTGGCGACCGTAAGTGGTAATCGAAGAGTATGAAATCGTGCTTTTGGAGTTTTGCGATGATCCGCAGAATGTTATCTCTTAAGAAATTTGTGCTGGTTAGCGCATCGGTTACTATGGTTGGTTGCACTGAAGCAACACCGTCTGACGGCACCGTTCTGAATAATATTTCTAAGAAATATTACGCGTCGTGCAAGCTTCTATCTGTCGCGGATTTTAAAAAATTTAATGGCTTTGCTCAAAAGGATGGCAGCCATATAGTCGAAGTGAAATACAATCTCATTCTTACTCCCAACAAAGAAATTAATGATCTTTCCCGTATTGCTGAGGAGAACGCCCGAGCTATTCTTGATCTCAATAAAAATTCTTTCGATAAGGTCATTGAGGCGGAGGAGAAGTATATAAAAGAAAAAGAAAAATGCAATACTGAGAATGATGCGTTTGTGAGCGCTCATGATAGGATCAGCAAAGAACGTTCAGATTTGGTGTTTCAGCAGATCAAAGCGGGCTATAACAACCCAGAATCACGAGACTTGTCTCGGATAATTGCTGAGAAAGATGCTGAACAGCTTGAGAACTCTAAGAAAATTGAAGAGCACGACAGATCGTGCCAAAGATCCTACGGGAAGATCAGAAACGACTATATGGAGTACATAAAAGCTAAATCGCGTGCTGAGAGCGAAGCGTCGCAGGCGAGGAGCGAGGGCTACAATAAAATTCAAAGGGCTTTTGATAAGGAATGCCCCATAATTGCTGTTGGAGGGGTGCTTTATGCATATTTCCATCAAGATGGACACAACCTTGAGAATTATCAGAAAACTCATAGTAGGGAGGTCGCGACAAAGGTTAGACTAGTTCAGTCTGATAATGGGTGGGTATTAGAGTAGAGATAATCTGACTTGTTATAGAAGAAACAAATTCCATAAATGAACTTCTGGGCAACGGTTGTAGAAGGGAGAGCGCGATAGGTGTTCGCCAAACAACGGGAAGCGTGAACTGAACCGGAAAGATGGCTTGTTTGTTGGGTTCCCGCGCGGCAGTCCGGGAAACCGACCTTTGGCGGCTAGTTTAGAAACTGTCCGGAAATTCACACTTTTGACGGTCTTCCAGACATATTGATTCCGGACGGGATAGCAGACAGGACACCCAGGCCAGTGTTCTTAACTCGTTCTCCCCTTGCGTTGTTTGGCGAACACCTATCGCGTTCTCCTCCTGATCCCGCCGTCCTTGGTCCGCCGAGGCTGGCGCCCGACAGCATAACGGGAGACAGCCGCAAGCTGGAGGGCTGGAGGAGCACGGGACCAGAGGGGTTGGATCACAGTTCGCCCCTTTCGGCTTCGGCGTTCGCCTTACCCCCCACTCCGGCGCGACCACCGGCCATCCGCCCTCATCACCCCAACAATCACCGATAACGGTCTCTTGTCGGTGATCGTCGGCTTGACGCCGCCGCCCCCCTCGGCAACCCTGTCGCGCCCGTCCAACCCGCGCCGAGAGACCGCCCGTGCCGCTTCCCGCTCCGCTGCCCCCGCACACCGCCCCGGCACCGGCGATCGCCCTCGACGCTGATGCCGCCGAGCGGCTGCGCCGGCTGCGCGCCGAGGCCACCGCCGCCAACACCGCGCGGGCCCAGCGCAGCGACACCCGCTATCTCACCGCCTGGGCCGAGCGGCGGCTCGGCCTCGATCTGACCGACCCAGCCGTCCTGCCGCTGCCGGCCGAGGCGGTGGTGACCTTCGTCCTCGACCATGTCGACCTGACCGGCGACGGCATCAGCCTGCCACCCGCCGTCGACGCCGCCCTGGTCGCCGCCGGGGTGAAGCGCCGGCCGGGTCCCCTCGGCCTGGCCACCACCGAACGGCGGCTGGCCACCCTGGCCGCCCTGCACCGCGCCCGCGGCCTGCCCAGCCCCACCCTGCATCCCGGCGTGCGCGACCTGCTGCGCCAAGCCCGCCGCGCCCTGGCCGCCCGCGGCATCACCCCGCGGGCCAAGCGGGCCGCCACCCGCGACGAGGTGCTCGGGCCGATGCTCGATGCGCTGCCGGACGACGCCCGCGGCCTGCGCGACCGCGCCCTCCTCGCCGTCGCCTTCGCCAGCGGCGGCCGCCGGCGCTCCGAGCTGGTGGCGCTGCGCCTCGCCGACGTCACCGCGGCCGGACGCGACTTCACCCTTCGGATCCGGCGCTCGAAGACCGACCAGCAGGGCGCCGGCACCGACGTGCCGGTGAAACGCGCCGCCGCCGACGCGCTGCGCCGCTGGCTGCGGCTGCTCGCCGATCAGGGCATCACCGACGGACCGCTGTTCCGTGAGCTGTCGCGGCGCGGCCGGGTGGTGCGGCGGCGGGGAGAAGATGGAGGAGCGAAGGCACTGGATGGGCGGGTGGTGGCCGAGGTGGTAAAGCGCGCCGCCCGGGCCGCCGGGCTGGATCCGGCCGCCTATGCCGCGCATTCCCTACGCTCCGGCTTCCTCACCACCGGCGGGCGCGATGGCATCCCGCTCGACCTGTTGATGCAGCTCTCCGGCCACAAGAGCCACCGCATCGCCGCCCGCTACTTCCAGACCGGCGCCGTCCACCAGAACCCGGCCGCCGACCTGCTGTAGGAGGGAGGAGGTGCGACGACGGCGCGGCAGACGGCCAGAGTTACCGAAGAAAAAGGCCGCACCCAAGCAGGTGCGGCCTTCAGATTTTGGTTCGGGGAGGATGAGAACCTGAGATGACCATAGGGCTCTCCACGTTAAAGACCTGTGAACAGCACCACAGATCTGTCCTTCTACTCCCTTATTGCAAAAAGTACCTGTATTCTATCAGAACAGTGGCAGCTGGATGCGCCCACCATCGTCCGTGTGGGCTTTCGCGGCACGCACCGCAGCGTCCTGAGCGCCGGCCATCGTCCGGGCACTCCCGGAGCGGACCTGCTCTCCAGCAACGGTGACGGTCCAGCTCCACAGATCCGGCCCGCGCCAGGCCACCGCCAGATCGCACCCGTGCATCCGCGTCACCGCGTGGCGTGTCGTCCAGGTCGTTGTCGTTGGCATGCCGGCACCTCCACAAGTTCCGGCTGGCTCTATCATATGACCAGGGTCACCAGCGAGTGCCCATGCAATCGCGCATATTTGAGCAGATGATTGTTTGATGCAGTGCGTTTCAGAGGATTCGGCATGGTCCCTCTTATTGAATAGGTCGAACAATCTCGCTTGCACGACGCCGCGCGCACTTTGCTCTCGAAGGAGCGGCTGGCGCGCGCCGGACCGCGCGCGCTTCGATCCCGAGCTGGCGCGCGGCGCGCGCACGCCGGTGGCGCAGAGTGCGCGCGTGCTGCACGCAGCGCCGGCGCGCACCATGGCGCGCGCGCCAACGACCTGTTGTGGGGTTAGGACACGCGCGCGCCGGACCGCGCGCGCTCCGATCCCGAGCTGGCGCGCGGCGCGCGCACCGGTGGCGCGGACTGCGCGCGTGCTGTGCGCAGCGCCGGCGCGCACCATGGCGCGCGCGCGCCGACGAGCTGTTGTGGGGTTAGGGCACGCGCGCGCCGGACCGCGCGCGCTCCGATCCCGAGCTGGCGCGCGGCGCGCACACATTGGTGGCGCGGACTGCGCGCATGCTGCGCGCAGCGCCGGCGCGCACCACGGCGCGCGCGCCGACGAGCTGTTGTGGGGTTAGGGCACGCGCGCGCCAGACCGCGCGCGCTTCGATCCTGAACTGGCGCGCGGCGCGCGCGCACCGGTGGCGCGGAGTGCGCGCGCGCTGCGCGCAGCGCCGGCGCGCACCATGGCGCGCGCGCCAGCGACCTGTTGTGGGGTTAGGGCACGCGCGCGCCAGACCGCGCGCGCCGCTCCCGAGTTGGCGCGCGGCGCGCGCACCGGTGGCGCGGACTGCGCGCGCGCTGCGCGCAGCGCCGGCGCGCACCATGGCGCGCGCGCCAACGAGCTGTTGTGGGGTTAGGACACGCGCGCGCCGGACCGCGCGCGCGTCGATCCCGAGCTGGCGCGCGGCGCGCGCGCCGGTGGCACGGAGTGCGCGCGCTGTGCGCGCCTCTGCCTGTCGAGCGCGCAAGTCTTCAGCGACCGCGCGCCTACAATGATGACGGAGAGGTGCGCGCAAACTCAACACGCCTCAGCGCAGGCACAGCCGAGGGCATAAGCATGAGTTAGATGCGAACTCTTATCCGGGCACCGCGTCTCTCCCTGACGGAGAATCTGGCTGAGAAGAGGGATCAGCAGTCCAGCAGCTTGCCAATCGGTGGCCGCGACGGATGCAGGATCACCCCAACACCGCTCTCTGCGATCTCGACCCGCGCATCGGGATAGGCTGCCAGTGCCACCGTCAGAGCCTCGACAAAGGGCCGGCGGAAAAACCTGGGCTCCTTGAAGCCGCCACCGAACTGCGCATGGAGAGCGGTCCACGACACCGGCATCGGCTTGGCCAAGGCATGCAGCCGGTAGGCGAGCCAAACATAGATGTCGAGGGACATGGAGCGGTCCCGCAGATGCCGGACCGCGGCGTCGAGCAGTGGGACCGGATGCTGCCGGGCGGTGTGATAGAACACCTCGTCGAGGATCACCGCTTCGTCGAACAGGCGCGGCAGGGGTCTGTCGTCGGTGCCGTCGAAGATCAGGCCACGGCGGACGACACCGCCTTTATCGAAGCCGGAAGCACCACCCTCAGTTTCCCAGAAGAACTTCATGGAGCAGGCAGCGATCCGCATCGCCTGCTCCCGGAAAGCCTTTGCCGTCTCGCCGCCGACCGATACCCCCATGGCCTCCAGCCATGCCCGCATCGACCGCCCGAGGGCGATCTCCCGGCTGTTCGTCCTGACGGCCTGAGTGATGAGATAGATCAGGATCATCCGGGCTCGGGCGTCATAGGGCACACCGAACAGCCGGAGGTGATCGCCGATCTGCAGCCGACCAGGCTCCACGACCAGCCGCATCTTGTGTCCCACACGTTCCCACGCCTGATCGTCGGGAATCCGGCGATGGGGGAGAGCGGTCAAACACAAACCCGAATATGTGTAGCCATGGGTGCCCCGCTCATCGCCAAGAACTTCTGCCGCGATGTCGACAAGATTGGCGTCGGCGCTGGAAAGGGCAGCCTCCCGGCCGCCGGCGATGATCACGTCGTGTAATTCACCCATGGCGACACACGGTGACGGCTCCGGATACTCTGCGTCAAGTGTGGGGTTAGGGCACGAAGCCAGTTGCAGATAGTAGATTCTCTATTAGTTGCTTTGTGTTCCAACCCCACGGGATAACCCGGCTCCGCGTGTCCCAACCCCACGGATCCGTGCCCCAACCCCACGGGACAAAGCGCCAGGCTGTGGATAAGCGGGGGAGCGGGAGCGCGGCGTGGATGCCGCCGGAATACCTGTTCCCGCCCTTGCCTGGCGAATCGGAGAATGGACGGCGGTGGCCATCGTCGGACCGATCACCGCCTCCGGATTGATGGCTTGCCCCTCCTCGAGGGAGGCGGGAACGCTGTCGGTACATCAACGGCAAACTCGCGATGAGCAATGGTCACGAATGGATGCAGCCCCCGGCGTCACCGCGACATGGTACAGATCCGTCTGTTGATGTCGCCGCCCCCGCTCCGCCCCCTCGCACCTGGAAAGGCGTCTGCTTCGTCATGTTCATCATCTCCGAGGCGGAGACCGCCGCGGTGCTGGCCGCCTACCAAAGAGCCGGTGAGTGGGCGGCGGTCGTCGAGCTGCGCCGGCTGTTCACCGGCATTCAGGACAACGCGTCGGCCCTCCGGGCGGTGCGGGCCATCGTGTCCCGTGCCGCGGCGCTGGAGCAATGATCCGCGGCCGCATGAGCGGGCCAAGCAGACAAGGGAAACGATACTCGTGAAGCGGGGACGTCACCGCTCCTCTCCCTTCAAAGAGCGGTGAAGCGCCTCGGCTCCGGCGCAATGACCGCCAAACCAACAGCGGATCTTCGCGCCCCGCTCCGGCGCCTCAACCACCGCAGGATCACATCTCGATCCCGCGGTACCGCGTCGATGCCAGGAGCTGCTCGGCGCTGCTCTTCACCCACTCCGCGGTCCATGCGCCTTTCGCGTTGGGGGTCTTCCTCAAATACTGGAGCAGACCGGCAAGCTGTTGCAGATCCGCCGGGTCCGGCCGCTGCCGCAGGACGTCCAACTCCCGTTTCTGGCGGCGGATGGTGTCCTCATCGTCCAGCAACCGGGCAATGAGCTGATCCGGGGTGGCCGGCTTCCCATCGAGGGCGACGCCCGTGCGCTCGACCTCCCGCACCACCTCCCGCACCAGGGGCGGGCGGGCCCAGGCCGCGGCAGCCTCCTGGCGCGCCCGATCGCGCTCCTGTTCCGCCATGGCACGGGCCTGTTTGTCGGCGTGCGCCACCCGGCGGGCCTGTCGCAGTACCATCAGCAGCCGGACCGCGGCGCCTGCGGCGCCGGCGGTCACGTCCCAGCCGTCCGGCAACTCCACCTCCAACTGCGTTGCCAGGTCGGTGGCGGTCTGGCGCTGCTTTGGACTGGGCGGCGGCGCGTTGGTGCGCGCGCGCTCCTCGGCGATGGTGACGCGCAGCCGCTCCGCGCGGTCCTTCCACACCAGGAGCTGATCGAGGATCGGCTTCATCCGGGCCGCCGACACCCGGCCGCGGCCGGCGCGGACCGCCGCGACATCCATCGCCAGAGCGACATGCCGCGCGGCGGCCGCCGCACCGGCGGCGCAGCGCCGCTGCTCGGCGACATGGGCCTCGCGGGCTTGGCGAACCGCATCGGCCTCGCTCTCGGCCATCCTGTTGGCCAAGCCCAGACCGTGGTCGCTGGCGCGTGCCCGGTCGGGCGCGCGCAACGCCACCTCGGGCCGCCGGCGCTTGGCCGGACGATCGATGCCGGTTTCGGCGAGGCGGCCGCCATGCCACGCCGCGGCGAGCTGGATGCCGCGCTCCTCCGCCACCGCGTTGATGGCGGCGGCCACCACCTCGCGGCGCCAGGCGCGCAGCGCCGCCGGGCCGGCGAGGACCGGACGCGCGCCACCGCCGCCCTTCACTCCGGAACGCCCGGCCGGCGCGGCCTCCCAGGCGCCATCGGCGCGCCGGCTGCAGTGGCGCGCGGCGACGGTCATGTGGAGGTGGGGCTGATACTCGCCCTTGCCGTTGCGCGCGTGCACCGCCCAATGAGCGGGATGCCCGGCCTGCTCGAACCAGGCGGCGATGCGTTCAGCCACCGCGCGGCGGGCGGCGGCGTCCATCTCGCAAGGGAGCTCGGCGATGACGCGCCGGGCGACCACCCCGTTCTTGCGCGTGGTCGCATCGGCGCAGGCGTCGAGTGCCGCGCGCATCTCGGCGCGCCCCTGGCCCCCTTCACTCTCCAGCTCGTCGGCGCGGCTGCGGTGGCGCTCGACACGCGCGTCATAGTCGAGCCCGCCGGCCGCGCGCCGCGCGCCACCATTGGCATGGGTGATCGAGGTGACGCGCGCGTGGAAGGTCCGGCCGCCTCGGCCGACGCGACCGGAGGCTTTCGGCGCGCGCGCGGCGACCTCGCGGTAGCGGCCAACCTGCCAGTCCTCTTCGGCGCGCGCGGGCATGCGCTCCTCCACCCTTGACCGTTTTCGCAGTGATCCATGCCCAATTACTTTTTCATCAAAAAGGTATTTGGGCATGGATAACTGTCTGTTGGGGTAGGCTATACCGAAATCGCATGCAATTCCAGCAGCGATCGGGAGCCAAAGCCCACGGCGCGCGCGGCCGTGGCGGAGGGCTGCGCGCGCCGGATGCTGACGCGCGCAGCTTTCATGGACGAGGCTCAGTCTCACGGCTCAGTCCACAGCGCATGGCCACCTCCGAGACGTCATCGCGCGGCACGCCCGGCGCGCGTCTCGGATGCACGCGCGCTACCGCGCGCCCTTGCTGGTCCCGGCGCGCGCCGGTGGCGCGCCCGCGCGCAGACGCCGCGGCGCGGGTGCCTGTCCCGCGCAGGGACCACCGCCCAACAGATCGGGATGCGTTCCGTCGACGCACACGGCGTCTTGGCGGGCCGATGGTCGACCACGTGGTGGCGCGGACAGAAAGCCGGAACGCGGCCGTGCGCTGCCGGTGCGTTCGTCAGCGGCGGGATCCCCGGCGCTTTTGGAGCGGCTGTTCCGTGCGGCGCGGCCCAGGCGCGCACGATGGAACCGGGACCTTCTTGAACCGGCGAGACCGTCCCACGGTTTGGTCGATCGCCTGCTCCGACACGCAAGATCTCAAGCCGGACTGCGCGCCAGGCCGATGCCGCTTCCGGGCAGACGTCAGCCATCGGGTCGTCGGCCCTTGGGCAATCCGCAATTTGCGGCGCTTACGGTAGAGAGTTCGGCAGATCGGACGGAAGGAGGCGGACGGCGTCGGCGCATGGCCAGCATCCAGACAATGAAGCGACTGGAAGCCTCCTGCATTCAGCAGGAGCATCGGCGTTCCTTGGATTGCGTCAGGGTGGCTCCTCCGACCATCGCCTTCATGGGCAACTCGGGGGACAGACTGTCCCGAAATTCCGCTCTCGGCTGCCCTAGGAGCATCAATGTTGAAAGGAAAGCCAAGAAGAGCAGAAAATTTTCTGCGTCAGTCTGTGCTATGCCTTACTGAATTGCTGGTTACGGGCATAGCACAGAATCGCGAAAAAGTCAAGACTTGACTTTTTGTTCATCGGAATTCGGTTGACCAAGTTGTTACTCCCAATTCTTCCTTTCGCGGAAGAAAGCGCTTTCCGCTTTTTTCCGCGAATGAGGAGTGAGATGGAGAAAATCATATATTTGATCCGGGTCACGGAAGAAGAAATCGAATCCAAAAAATACATCCCAATAAATCTGAAGGATTGCAATGAGGATCTCCTCATAAAGTATCATGAAGGAACGGCACAAGCCGATTTGTTGGCAAGGCACGGCTATATATTCGAACACAACGCCATCCGCATCAGTAACGCGCTTATCGCGATCCAGCGAGAAACGAAACGTCGCTTCCGGCGCTTTTTCCGGTTTTCCACGTTTGGGGGTTCCGGGTCCGACTGCGCGGAACTGACGATCGAGTTGGGGAAGGTCCAGGAGGTGTCTCTCACGCGCGTTCCCCCCACTCCCCGGAAGAGCGACGCCCAGCCGGAACCATCGCGTTCGGTCACGCGCGACCATGGCCCTGTCCAGCCTCCTGCCGCCGAGATGCCGCGAACCGCGAAACCGGTGGTTCCCCCTCCCGCAGCACCTCCTCCTGCACACTCAACGCTGCCGGTGCTGACCCTAGAAGCGGATGACCATGATGGCCTGAAGCGGTTGCGGGAATACCTGCTCACGGTCAGCAACGAGGAGGTCCGTCGGCAAGAGCTGACGCAAGTCGCGGACATCAAGAGGATCTGGGGTGATCGCCTCAACCTGGACCGTGAGAGCATGGCGGCGGAACAGAAGGTTGTCCGGGCTTTGGCTGCCGTTCGTCAGGAAATGGCCGAACGGGGCATGATCGACGCCGGCAAGCAGTCGCTCGGACAAAAAGAGGAGGCGCTGTTCCGGCAGGATGTCCAACGGCGCCTACAAGCCAACCGCAACCCGAACCGGGGGTACGAGATGTGAGGCTGGTGCTCTGACCGCCTCACTCGTCCTCAGCGAACAAGCCGCGGCTTTCGAAACGTGTCTCGAGGGCCGCAGGTGCCATCTCGGCCTTCAGGCGGTCAAGACGGGCGTGCAGCCAGCGGACGAACCGGCCGACCCGGGGCGGGATCTCCGTCCCGGCAAGCGCCGCGTCGAGGGCGATGACATACCGCTCAAGCTGGCGGACGCGCTCATGTTCGACGATCAGTTCGTCGAGCGCCGCGCTCCGCCGCTTTTCCAGCGCCGCACGGCGCTCGGCCTCCGCCCGCCGGCGCGCCTGCTCTTCCGCCTCCCGGCGCCGCCGCTCGTCGGCGTCCCGGTTCTCTTGCTTGGTGACCGCCATGGCGACGACCTCGGCGACGATCGTCACCGCCATCGCCTCGAGTTTGCGCCGGCCATGGTCGGCGTAGGTGCGGCGCATGGCCGGTCCCCATGGACTGTCGCGACGGACGCGGACCTCCTCCAAACGCACGGCGAGACGGCCCTGATGACGCTCTTCCCATTTCGGGATGTGCGGCCGCCCCCATCCAGAGGCATGGCCAT
>NZ_JBSNCI010000005.1:837500-868108 GCF_058780665.1 Azospirillum sp. UENF 112521 | reverse complement strand
CGAAGCGTCGAGCACCAGCGCCCGGCGCTCGCCGATCGCTTGGCCGATGGGAGCGGTTCCGGCGCGCCGCTCGCTACCGGCCCGCCAGACGAGAGGAGTGATCACCGCCTCGGTCGGCCCGTAAGCGTTGAAGATCCGGCCGGTCCAGCCGGCGAGGCGGCCAGCGAGCGACAGATCCCAGGCCTCGCCGCCCAGAATGCAGGCGCGCAGGCGGTGACCGGGCATGGCGTCGGCAAGGGCCTCGGCATGGCGGGCAAGATAGGCCGGCGCCAAGTCGGCGACGGTGACGCCGTCGCGCAGGATCAGCGCCGCCAGCCGTTCCGGCGTGGAATCCACCATGGCGCCCAGGACGACACCAGCACCCGCCAACAGAGGCACCAGGATCTGTTCGCTCGCCGCATCGAAGCCGAAGGAGGCGAAATGCAGCAGCCGGTCCCCGGCGGTCATCCCATAAGCCCCGGCCGCCGCCAGACAGTGGCGGGCCAGCGCTCCGTGGGAAACCATGACGCCCTTGGGCGTCCCGGTCGACCCGGAGGTGTAGACCAGATAGGCCAAGGCTTCGTCCACCGGCGCCCGGAGAGCGCCCCTCGCGTCCGGCTCATCCCCGCATATCCCGTCGCCACACACCCCGTCGGCGTCCAGCGTGAGACAGGCCGCCCCGGTCGGCATCGAGCCGAGTACACTGTCCTGCGCCAGGATCAGAGCCATGCCGCTATCGGCGATCATGCCCGCCAGCCGGTCATGGGGGAGGCGGGAATCGAGCGGCACATAGCCTCCACCCGCCTTCAGCACAGCCAGAAGTCCGACGACCATTGCTGGCGAAGGTTCGACCGCCAGCCCGATCCGGACATCCGGCCCGACACCCAGCGCACGGAGCCGCCGGGCCAACCGGTCCGAGCGGTCCTTCAAGGCACCGAAGGTCACCGGCCGCCCATCGGCCACCAGAGCGATGGCTTCCGGAGAGTCCGTCGCGCGGGCATCGAACAGCGTCGCGGGCGACGGGGCGGCGCCGGAGGCCGTCTTCGGGGGCACGGTGCCGGCGACATCCATGCTGTCTTTGGCCATGCGGTCGTCGGCCGTCAGGCGGATGGCCGCGACCGGACCGCCCGTCTCTGCGGCGAAGGCTGCGAGAATGCGCCGGTAATCTTCCGCCATCGCGGCGAGCCGCTCCGCCGCATAGCGGTCGGCGGCATAGCGCAGGTCACAACGGATGCGTCCGCAATCGTCCTCCTCGACCTCCAGCGACAGGTCGAACAGGGCGACGCGGAGGCTGCCTGCGAGAGGGCAGATCGTCAGACCGGCGACCCGGTCCAGCGCCGACAGTCGACGGTGCTGATGGTTGAACATCACCTGGAACAGCGGATTGCGGTCGAGCCGGCGTTCCGGTCTCAGGGCGTCCACCAGATGCTCGAAGGGCAGATCCTGGTTGGCCTGGGCGTCGACCGACCGGTCGCGAACCTGCGCCAGCACCTCATGCAGACCGAGCCCGCCATGCAGGTCCGCGCCGATGACCTGACTGTTCACGAACAGGCCGATCAGGCGCTCGGTCTCGGCGCGATGACGCCCGGCGACCGGCACCCCCACCCGCACATCCCCCTGCCCGGTGTGACGGTGAAGCAGAAGCAGGAATGCGGCCAACAGAAGATTGGCGACGGTCGCCCCCGTCTTGCCGGCCACGGCGCGCAGCTGGGCGCCGAGTGCATCGTCGAGGACAAACGGGACGCCCGCCTCCCGCCGGTCGGTGCCCTGCCCTTCGTCGGCAGCACCCTCTCCGTCCCGCGGCAGCATCAGCTCCGGCTGCTCATCGCCCAACAGGGCACGCCAATGGTCGAGCTGCCGCCCCCCTTCGCCGCTGCGCAGGAGCCGGTCCTGCCACAGCGCATGGTCGGCATACTGGATCGGCAGCGGGGGCAACCCGGCGTCCCGCCCCTCCCGCCGGGCGGCATAGAGGGCAGAGAATTCCTCCACCAGCCGGTTCACCGACCAGCCATCGGCGGCGATGTGGTGGAGCGTCAGGAACAGCGCATGCTCGTCCTCCGCCAGCCGCACCAGCCGCAGGCGGACCGGCGGTGCCGCTTCCAGGTCGAAGGGGGTTGCCGCCTCCGCGTCAGCCAGGGCCTGCAGCCGGGTTTCCCGCTCGACAGGGGCCAGGGCCGACAGATCGTTCCAGGCGATGTCCGGGGGAGCGGCGGGATGGATGCGCTGCTCGGCCTCGCCGTCGCACGCCGGGTAGCTGGTCCGCAGCACCTCGTGCCGCGCCAGGATATCGGCGAAGGCGCCGGAAAATGCCTCCCGGTCAAGGGAACCGGTCAGGCTCAGACCGATCGGAATGTGATAGGCCCGGCTATGGCGGTCGAGCTGCCAGAGCACCCACAGCCGCCGCTGGGCATGGGACAGCGGCAGCCGGTCCGGCCGGCGACCGGGCAGGATCGGCAGCCGGGCGAAGGAAATTCCCGTTCCGGCCAAGCGCCGGAGGAACTCCTCCTGCCGGTCGGCGGGCAACGCGTGGAGGCGCCGGGCGATCTGGACAAGCGCGTCCGCCGGCCGCTCCGCCGGGTCATGCTGGACAGGCGTGGTCATTGGGCGGCCTCCGACGGCAAGGCTTCAAAATCGGCTTCGAGATCGGCCAGCAGGGCGTCCATGCGGGCGATCTCCTCCTCCGCGGCGCCGTCCGCCTTCTCCCGGTCGATCCGCGCCGCCAGCTCGGCCAGGGTCGGCGCTTCGAACAGGGTGCGCAGGGCCAGATCCACCGCGAGCCGCTCGCGGAGCTGCGCCGCCACCCGTGCCACCAGCAGCGAGTGGCCGCCGAGCGTGAAGAAGCTGTCGGCGCCGCCGATACGCTCCACCCCGAGGACCGACCGCCAGATCTCCGCCACTGCATGTTCGGTCGCCGTGGATGGCGGAACATGCTCCACCCCGGCATCCGGCGCAGGCTCGGGCAGGGCCTTGCGGTCCAGCTTGCCGTTGGGCGTCAGCGGCAACCGCTCCAACACCACGAGATGCGTTGGCACCATGTAGTCCGGCAGAGCGTGACCAAGGTGCTCCTTCAGCCGCCGTGGCAGCTCCGCAGCCGCATCGGCGGCGACATAGCCGACCAGACGCTTGCCGCCCGCACCGTCGCGGGCGACCACCACCGCATCCCGCACCGCCGGATGGCCGCGCAGCACAGCCTCGATCTCGCCAAGCTCGATCCGCAGGCCGCGGATCTTCACCTGATGGTCGATCCGCCCGACATACTCGATCACCCCGTCCCCGCGCCGCCGCGCCAGATCGCCCGTCCGGTACATCCGGCCGCCGTCGGCCGAGAACGGATCGGCGACGAAGCGTTCCGCCGTCAGGCCGGCCCGCCGGTGATAGCCGCGCGCCAGGCCCGCACCGGCGATGTACAGCTCACCGACCGCACCGGCCGGAAGCGGGTTCAGGCACTCATCCAGCACATGGAGGCGCAGATTGTCGATGGCCACGCCGATCGGCACGCTGCCGCCCGTACCGCCCTCCCCGGCCCGGCAGGTCCAGTGGCTGACGTCGATCGCCGCCTCCGTCGGGCCGTAGAGGTTGTACAGGCCGACCTGCGGCAGCCGGGCGAACAGCCGGTCCTGCAACGCCGCCGGCAGCGCCTCGCCGCTGCACACCACACGGCGCAGACTGGTGCATTGCTCCACCCCCGGCTCCTCCACGAAGGCCTGCAGCATGGAGGGCACGAAGTGCAGCGTGTCGATGCCCTGCTCCCGAATCAGCACCACCAGCCGGGCCGCGTCGCGGTGCTCGCCGGGCGCAGCCACCACCAGATGCGCCCCCACCATCAGCGGCCAGAAGAACTCCCAGACCGAGACGTCGAAGCCGAAGGGCGTCTTCTGCAACACCCGCTCGCCAGGGGAAAGCCGGTAGGCCTTCTGCATCCAGACCAGCCGGTTCAGCAGGGCGCCATGGCTGTTGCAGGCTCCCTTGGGCGTGCCGGTGGAGCCGGAGGTGTAGATCAGGTAGGCGAGGTTCTCCGGCCGCAGCCCGGCCGCGGGCGGCGTGTCCGGCAGTCCCCCGGTGCTCTCGGCGTCGGTGTCCTCGGCGTCGAGCAGCAGCAGGCGGACAGCCTCGGGCAGCGCCTCGCCACCCAGCCGTCCGGCAAGATGGGACTGGGTGAGCAGCAGGGCGATGCCACCGTCCGCCGCCATGGCGGCAAGGCGGGCGGACGGCAGGTCCGGGTCGAGGGGCAGATAGGCGCCGCCCGCCTTCATCACCGCCAGCAGGCCAACGACCAGTTCCAGCGAACGTTCGGCGGCGACGCCGATCACCACCTCCGGGCCGACGCCGAGAGCCCGCAACCGGTGGGCCAGCCGGTTCGCCTGCGCCTCAAGCTCGGCATAGCTCAGCGTCCGCCCGCCGAACGTAACCGCCGGACGGTCGCCATGCAGACGGGCCTGCTCCGCGATCAGATCGGGCACCAGAGGGCCGGCCGGCGGACGGGGGCTGGGCAGCACCTCCGGCCAGTCGGCGGCGTCGAGGATCGGCAGATAGCCCAGCGTGACCGTGGGCGCCTGCGCCACCCCGTGGAGGATACGTTCCAAATGGCTGCGGAATCGCTGGACCGTGTCCTCTTCGAACAGGTCGGTGGCGTAGATCAGGGTGGCACGCAGCGAACCGTCGGCCTGCTCCTCGCTGTGCAGCGACAGGTCGAACTGGGCGGCGTGGTGCAGCCGCGGATGCTCGGCGATGTCCAGGCCGGGCAGGCGGCGCAGCGCGTCGGAGCGCGGACGGCTGTGGCTGGCCATCACCTGGAACAGCGGGTTGCGGTCGAGGCTGCGGTCGGGCTGCAAGGCCTCCACCAGGGCATCGAACGGCAGCTCCTGGTTGGCCTGGGCCGCCAGAACCTCGTCGCGCACCCGCGCCAGGAAGCGGTCGAAGGGCAGACGCCCATCGGGTTCGATGCGCAGGACCTGGGTGTTGGCGAAGAAGCCGATCAGCCCCTCCAGCTCGACCCGGCCGCGGTTGGCGGTCGGCACGCCGATGCGCAGGTCCCGCTGACCGCTGTGCCGGAGCAGCAGGGCGGCGAAGGCGGCGAGCAGGACCATGAACAGGCTCGCCCCCTGCTCCCGCCCGACGGCAGCCATCCCGGCGACCAGCGAGGCGTCCAGCCGGAACTCCACCGCCGCACCGCGATGGCTCTGCATCGGCCGGCGCGGACGGTCGGCCGGAAGGTCGAGCGCCGGCTGCTCGCCCCCCAGGCGCCCCTGCCAATGGTCGAGCTGCCGACGCGCCTCGGCCAACTCCATCCAGCGCTCCTGCCATGCGGCATAGTCCGCATACTGGAGCGGCAGCGGCGGCAATGCAGCCGGCAGACCGGCCGACAACAGCGCATAGGCACGGGCAACCTCGTCCACCAGGACGTTCATCGACCAGCCGTCGGAGATGATGTGATGCATCGCCAGCGAAAGCACGTGCTCGTTCCCGCCGGGCCCGTCCGGCAGACGGAACAGGCGAAGGCGCAGCAACGGCCCCCGTTCCAGGTCGAAGGGGCGGGCTGCCTCGCCGCGCAGCCGGCCATCCAGCAGACCGGCATCCTCCAGCGTCTCGACCGTCCAGTCGACGGCGGCATCGGCTTCGACGACCTGCCGGGGTTCGCCGCCCCGTTCGACGAAGCGGGTGCGCAGGGTTTCGTGCCGCCCGGACACCAGCGCGAAGGCCCGCCGCAGGCTTTCGGGGTCGAGCCGGCCGCGCAGGCGGAGCGCCGTGGCGATGGTATAGGCTGTGCTGGCTGGGTCGAGGCGCCACAGGAACCACAGGCGGCGCTGGGTGGAGGACAAGGGCAGACCATCGCCGCGCGGTACGGTGGGAATCGCCGCAGCCTCCGGTCCGGCCTGTGGCTCCGCCGCCGATGCCGGGGCTGGGACCGGGACCAGCGACAGGACCGGAGCGTTTCCCAGCGGCCGGGCGTCCAGCAGAGCGGCGAGCGCGCGGATGCTCTGGGCCTCGAACAGCTGCTTCGGGGTGAATTTCAGCCCCTGCTTGCGGGCGCGGGCGATCAGCTGGAGGCTGAGGATCGAATCCCCGCCCATGGCGAAGAAGCTGGCACCGACGTCCACCGTCTCGCGCTTCAGCACCTCGGCCCAGATCCGGGCGAGGCGTTGTTCCGTCTCCGTCATCGCCGTTTGCGATGCCGGTTCGGCGGCAGCCGGAACCGGCAGCGCCTTGCGGTCCGGCTTGCCGTTGGCGGTCAGCGGCAGATGGTCCAGCACCAGCCAATGTGCCGGAACCATATGATCCGGGAGCAGACCGGCAGCGGACAGGCGCAGGGCCGCGATATCGGGCTCGCCGGTGGACGGCACGCAGTAGGCGATCAGTTGCCCGGCCGCCGGGCCATGAGCAGCGGTGCCGGCGGTCACCAGCACGTCCGCCAATCCGGGCAGGGATTTGAGGACGCGGGCGACTTCTCCCGGCTCGACGCGATGGCCGCGGATCTTCACCTGATCGTCGAGGCGTCCGACGAACTCCAGCAGCCCGTCCCGGCGCAGGCGGATCCGGTCGCCGGTGCGGTAGAGCCGGTCGCCCGGCCGGCGCGGTTGCGGATCGGGAATGAAGCGGGCCGCCGTCAGCGCCGGCTGGCCGAGATAGCCATCGGCCAAGCTGTCGCCACCGACATAAAGCTCGCCGACGGCTCCGGCGAGCACCGGCTCAAGATCCGGGTCGAGCACGCAGGCACGGACGTTGGCCAGGGGGGAGCCGAGAGGAATGACGGCGGGGACCGCAGCAGGAACCTCGTGGGTGAGCACGCCGACCGTCGTCTCGGTCGGGCCATAATGGTTGAGCACGCGCAGGCCCGGCCGCAGCCGCCGCAACTGCTCCACCAGCCCGCCGTCGCAGGCCTCGCCGCCCAGGACCAGCAGGTCCCGCGGCAGCACGTCGGCGGTGCTGGCGGCGTGAAGCAGGCCGCGCAGATGGCTGGGCACGATCTTCAGCACCCCGGCGGCGCAGCCCGCCATCCAGGCGGCGAAGCGGTCGGGATCGCGCGCGGTGGCGTCGTCGGCCAGATGCAGAGCGCCGCCATGGCAGAGCGCGCCGAACAGCACCGTATGCCCAAGGTCGGCGGCAACGGTCGAGACCATGGCCATCGAGGTGCCCTTCGGCACGGCCAGCCGCTCCAGAACGCCGCGCAGATAGCTGCCGAGCGCACCATGGCTGACGACGACGCCCTTGGGTTCGCCGGTGGAGCCGGAGGTGTAGATGACATAGGCCGGAAGCCCCCCGGCCGGGACCGGGCCATCGAAGCCATCCGGCTGGGATGCGATACGCGGACCGTCGAGGTCGAGGCAGGACAACCCGGTGGCCGCGGCTGCGGCCAGCGTCGCTCCCGCCGCCACGGCGCAGCGGGCGCCGCTCGACAGGGCGAGACGGCGCAACCGCTCCGCCGGCTGGGAGGGATCGAGCGGCACATAGGCGGCGCCGGCCTTCATGACGCCGAGCAGTGCGGCGATCAGGCCGCAGGATCGCTCGAAGCACAACAGGACCCGGTCGCCTGGCCCGATCCCGGCTTCGCGCAGGGCATTCGCCAGCCGGTTCGCCAACCCGTCCAGCGCACGGACGGTGAGCGTCCGGTCGCCGCCGCACACCGCGACGGCCTCCGGATCGGCTTCGACACGGGCGTTCCACAGTTCCAGAACGCCCGGCGCCGGATCGCGCCAGCTGCCGCTTTCGCCGGCCGGTGCCGAACCCGAAGGGCGCAGGCGCCACAGCGGGGCGTCGGGCTGGCGCAGGACGGCGTCCAGCAGACCGCAATAGTCGGTGACCAACCCCTCGACGCTGGCGGCTTCGAACAGGTCGCGGGCATAGGTCATCGAACCGTGCAACTCGTCCGGAGCGTCGGCGATATCCAGTGCCAGGTCGAAATGGGCGCCCAGGAACTCGTTGGGCTCGGGCGCCAGTCGCAGCCCCACCGGTGCCGGCAGGGTGGAGGTGTCGAAGCCGTAGTTGAACTTCACCTGGAACAGCGGGTTGTGGCTCAGGCTGCGTTCGGGCTGGAGCGCCTCGACCAGTTGCTCGAAGGGAAGATCCTGATGGGCCTGGGCCTCCAGCGCGGTATCGCGCAGCCGGGCCAGCAGGGCGCCGAAGCTCTCGCGGCTGTCCAACCGGCTGCGCAGAACCAGGGTGTTGACGAAGAAGCCGACCACCCCTTCCGTCTCGATGCGATTGCGGTTGGCGAAGGGCACGCCGACCCGCAGGTCGGTCTCACCGCTGTGACGCATCAGCAGCAGCTTGAAGGTGGCCAGCAGCAGGACGAAGGGGGTCACGCCGCGGGCCTGGGCCAGCGCCTTCAGGTCGCGGCTGCGCTGCGTGCCGAGCCGGAAGGCCACCGTGCCGCCATGGGCGCCCAGCACCGCCGGCCGGGGCCGGTCGAGCGGCAGCGGCAGCACCGGATGATCGGTGCCGAGCCGGTCGCGCCAGTAGGCGAGCTGCCTGTCGCGCTCCCCGGCTTCCAGCCAGTCGCGCTGCCACTGCGCGTAATCGGCATATTGGATCGGCAGCGACGGCAGGTCCGGCTGCCGGCCAGCCCGCAGGGCGTCGTAGCTGCGGGCGAATTCCGCCAGGAAGCGCTCCACCGACCAGCCATCGGCGACGATGTGGTGCAGGGTGACCAGCAGCAGATGATCCTCCGCCGCCAGCCGCACCAGCGTCAGGCGCATCAGCGGACCGTTGCCGAGATCGAAGGGTGCCAAAGCTTCCGTGCGCGCCAGATCCCGTGCGCGCGCCTCGCGGTCGGCGGGGGAAAGCGCCGAAAGGTCGATGCTGGCGAGCATCGGGGCCATCCGGGGGTGGATGATTTGGACGGGTTGGCCGTCGCGCTCGGCGAAGCTGGTGCGCAGCGCCTCGTGCCGGTCGGTCAGATGGGCGAAGGCCGCCTCCAGCAGGGCGGGGTCGAGCGGGCCGGTCACCCGGATGGCGCCGGGAATATTGTAGGCCGCCCCGCCGGGATCCATCCGCCAGAGGAACCACAGCCGCTGCTGCGCATAGGAGAGCGGCAGCGGCTGCGAACGGTCCGCGTGGGGGATCGGGAACCGGGTATGGATGTCGATGCCTTTGGCAGCCAGAACGGCGGCGAGCGCCCGGCGCTGGCTGCGCGACAGACCGTCGAGCGAGGACGGCAGGGAGGGAGTGGACGGGCTGCTGGTCATCGGGCGATCCCCGTGTTTGCACTGTCTGTTTCGGCACTGCCGATACGGGCGGAATCCGTGGCGGCATCCGCGAGCGCGTTTAGTTCGGCCTCCGACAGGCCTTCGATGGCCTTCAGCGCGGCGGCCAGTTCGTCTTCGATGGCGGATGCGGCGGCGGGCTCGGTGGCGGCGCGCCGCTCCTCCACCCGCCGGGCGAGGCCGCGCAGGCCGGTCGCCTCGAACAGGGTGCGGATATCCAGCGTCACCCCCAGATCGGCGGCGATGCGCGAGGCCACCTGGGTCGCCAGCAGCGAATGGCCCCCCAGCTCGAAGAAGTCGTCGTCCAGGCCGACGCGGGTGACGCCCAGCACCTCGGCCCAGATGGCGGCTAGCGCCTGCTCCACCGGGCTTTCCGGCGGGACATGGGCGGCCGCCGTCACCTGCATGGGCTGGTCGTGGTCGGCCAGCCGGTCGCGGTCCAGCTTGCCGTTGACGGTCAGCGGCAGCCGGTCGACGCGCAACATCTGGGACGGCACCATATGCGCCGGCAGGCTGCCGCGCAGGGCGGACAGCAGACGCGGCGCGAACTGGCGCCGCTGCCGGGCGAGCAGCGGATCACTGCACTGGGCGCGCCATCCATCGCGAACTGCCGGTTCCGGCCCGATGGGGTGACGCTCCAGCCGGGCCGGATCGAAGATTTCCACGTCGAAACGGCCTTCCGCATTGCCGGCACCGTCCGGACCGACATTCCAGCCGACGCGGGCCCGGTAGCCATGCGCCTCGGCAAGCGCCCGGTAGGCGTCGGGATCGGCACCGGCGGGATCCAGCCGGTCGATCCGTTCCCGCAATGCCCCCGCCGCTGGCGAGGAGGCGCCGGACATCGCCGTCCAGGCGGCAAGGTCGCGGGCGAGCCGGCGGTTGGCGATCCCGGCGATCCGCAGGCCGGCGGGCCGCTCCTCCGCCAGTAGGCGGTCGAGACGGGTCAGGTCCTCCCCGGCCTCGCGCCAGCCGCCGGCAGGCCGCAGGTCCTCCCCACCGACATGCAGGACCGCGTCGAAGCGGTAGCGGGTCAACTCGTTGTCGGCCCGGCCGCAACGCAGATCGAGGTCGATGCGGCCGATCTCTGGAATCCGGCCGCGTAGCGCCTGGAAGAAGCCGGGAGCGAACAGCAGCTCGCCATCCTCGGCCATGGCGCGGGCGACGCGGGCACGGAGTTGGGCGGGGCTCGCCTGCGCTTCCGCCCGCCAGAGCGCCACCGACGCATGGAACAGCGGTTGGAGATGCAGCGGTCGCAGGTCACCCAGGACGATGCGCCCGCCCAGCCGCAAGGCCCGCACCGCCCCTTCCAGGACGCGCAGCAGATAGTCGCCGTCGGGGAAATACTGGGCGACGGAGTTGATGACGACGGTGTCGTAGCCACCCTCCTCCATTCCGCTCTCGCCGATCCCGCCGAAATCGGTGGCCTCGCGCCGGCTGAGCCGGATATGGGCCAGCTCCGGCCTTCCCGCCGCCCAGGCACCGAGATCGGCGATGGCCTGTGCCGAAAAGTCGGTCCCGTGATAGACGGCGCAGTGCGGCGCCACCGCCTGGGTCAGCAGACCGACGCCGCAACCGATCTCCAGCAGCCTTTGCGGCTTCAAGGCCAGGATGCGCGCGACGGTGGCATCCAGCCACTCCCGCATCTGCGGCTCGGGGATCGGCCGGTCGTCGTAGCTGTCGTTCCAGCCGGTGAAGCCCGGCCCCGCTGCCGCGTCCGCGCGCGAATAGGTGCCGTCGAACACCGTGCTCCACTGCCCGACCAGATCGCCCCGCTGCTCCTCGGGCCGGTCGCGCAGCGCCTCCTCGTCGGCGACGGCATAGGCGACGAGCCGGCGGTCGGCACCGTCGCCGCGCAGCAGCACAGCGGCATCGGCGACGGCGGGTTGGCGGCGGACCGCCGCCTCGATCTCGCCCGGTTCGATGCGGAAGCCGCGCAACTTGATCTGCTGGTCGGCGCGGCCGAGATACTCAACCCGGCCATCCGGCCAATAGCGCGCCAGATCGCCGCTGCGGTACAGGCGTTCCCCCGGATCGCCGAAGGACGCGCCGAAGGGATCGGCGACGAAGCGCCCGGCGGTCAGGCCGGGTCGGTTCAGATAGGCCCGCGCGAGCCCGGCTCCGCCGACATGGATCTCACCCGCCACGCCGGGCGGGACCGGCTGGAGATGCCGGTCGAGGAAGTACCAGCGCAGGTCGCCGAGCGGCATGCCGACCGGGGCGCCGGCCTCCGGCTGGTCCGTTGCCTGCCCGGACTTCGGCAGGTCGGCCAGGGTCAGCGGACGATGGGTGACGTGGACGGTGGTTTCGGTGATGCCGTACATGTTGACCAGCCGCGGACGGCTGTCGCCGAAATGCTCGAACCAGCCGCGCAGGCTTTCCATCTCCAGCGCCTCACCACCGAACACCACCAGCCGGAGCGACAGGGCATCGCGCGGCGCCGCCAGCGCCACCGGCACCAGTTGCCGGAAGGCGGACGGCGTCTGGTTCAGGATAGTCACTCCCTCGTCCCGCAGCAGGGCGAAGCAGTCGGCCGGCGACCGGCTGGTGTAGTAGGGCACCACCACCAGCCGCCCGCCATGCAGCAGGGCGCCGAAGATTTCCCAGACCGAGAAGTCGAAGGCATAGGAGTGGAACAGCGCCCAGACGTCGCCCCCGTCGAAGCGCAGGTCCGCCGGACAGGACTCGAACAGCCGCAGCACATTGGCATGGGTGATCGCCACGCCCTTCGGCTGGCCGGTCGATCCCGAGGTGTAGATGCAGTAAGCGAGCGATCCGGCCCGGCCCAGGTCCGGCGGCGGACCATCGGGCGGCGGTCCGTCCGGCGCGTCGGGCTCGTCGCCGACGCAGATCGCCCGCACGCCATCGGCAAGCGGCAGCGCATCGCGCAGATGGGCCTGGGTGACGACCAGCCCGATGCCGCTGTCGGCCTGCATGTAAAGCAGCCGGTCTGCGGGATAGGAGGGGTCGAGCGGCAGATAGCCGCCGCCCGCCTTCAGGATGCCGAGCATGCCGACGATCAGGTCGAAGGAGCGGTCGGCCGCCAGCCCGACCAGCCGGTCCGGCCCGACACCGAGCGAGCGCAGCTGCCACGCCAGCCGGTCGCTGCTGCGGTCGAGCTCGCCATAGCTCAGGGTCTGGCCATCGCAGGTCACGGCCGGGGCGTCGGGGTGCCGGTGCGCATGGGCCGCGATGCGGGCATGAAGGCCGGGGGCATCGGCCGGAAGCGGTGCCGGCAGGCGGGCAAGGTTGCGGGCGGGATCGTTCCAGCCGGCGACCAGCGCCGCCGTCTCCGCCTCGTCCATCAGCGGCAGACGGCTGACCGGC
The DNA here is from genome assembly GCF_058780665.1 of Azospirillum sp. UENF 112521. Lineage (NCBI taxonomy): Bacteria > Pseudomonadati > Pseudomonadota > Alphaproteobacteria > Rhodospirillales > Azospirillaceae > Azospirillum > Azospirillum sp. UENF 112521. The sequence goes on along the minus strand of NZ_JBSNCI010000005.1, from coordinate 855,605 downwards.
AGCGCCGGATCGGCAATGATGCCGCGAAGCAGGGTCAGCCAGTGCCGGGCCATCCGCTCCGCGCTTTCCGGCTCGAACAGGTCGAGACTGTAGGTGAAGAAGGCGCCGAGAGGACCGGCTCCGCCCGGACCGGCCCGCTCGGTGGTGTGCAGGATCAGGTCGAACTGCGTCGCGAGCTGGAGATGCTCGACGGCCTCCACCCGCAGGCCCGGCAACCGGTCGAGGCCGTCCAGCCGCTGCCACTGATGGTCGTAGGCGGCCTGGAACAGCGGATGATGAGCTAGATCGCGCTGCGGTTGCAGTTCTTCGACCAGCCGGTCGAAGGGCAGATCCTGGTTGGCCTGGGCGTCGAGCGCCGCCTCGCCGACACGGCGAAGCAGCGCCTCGAAGGCCGGATCGTCCGACAGGTCGGCGCACAGCACCGCCATGTTGACGAAGAAGCCGATCAGCCTTTCGCTGTCCACGCTGCGCCGGTTGGCCAGCGTGCAGCCGACACGGATGTCGTCCTGGCCGGAATAGCGGTGCAGCAGAGCCGTGTAGCTGGCGAGCAGCAGGGTCGGCAGCGTCACCCCCATCCGCCGTGCCAGCCCGCGCAAGGCCGTGGCGAGCCCGTCGTCGATGGCGCAATGGACCGCCGCCCCGCGCTGGCTACCACCGGCGGAACGCGGTCGGTCGGCGGGCAGGTCCAGCACCGGATGGCGGTCGCCCAGCCGGCCAGCCCAATAGGCAAGCTGGCGAGCGCCCTCACCCGACTCCAGCAGGTCGCGCTGCCATTGGGCGACGTCGGCATACTGGACGGTCAGCGCCGGCAATTCGGGTGCCCTGCCGCCACAGCAGGCGGCATAGGCCTCACCGAACTCGTCGAGCAGGACATTCATCGACCAGCCGTCGGCGATGGCGTGGTGCAGGCTGACCTGCAGATGATGGTCGTCGTCGGCACAGGCGATCAGCTGCACCCGCATCAGCGGGCCTTCTACCAGATCGAAGGGGGCACGGACCTCCTCCTCCAGCAGACGGCGCAACGCATCGTCCCGGTCAGCGTCACCGGAGAGATCGGCGAGGCGGACGGCGACGGGCACCGTCCCGGCAGGGCGGACCACCTGCACCGGCCGACCAGCCTCCTCGCGGAAGACGGTGCGCAGGCTCTCGTGCCGCCCGGCCAGCAGGTCCACCGCCGCCTGGACGGCATCGCGGCGCAGCGGCCCGCGCAGCTGGACCCGCCCGGAAATGGTGTAGCCGCAGTCCCGCGGGTCGAGTTTCCAGTTGAACCACATGCGGGCCTGGGCCGCCGACGGTTCGGCGATGCGCTCCTCCCCGCCCCTCTGGGGAGCCATCGCCTGGATCGTCGCGGGACCCGCCTCGGACAGCCTGGCGGCGAAGTCCGACAGGGTGGGATGACGGAACAGGTCGGCGACGTCGGCCGCCAGTCCGCACCGTTCGCGCAGCCGGGCGACCACCTGCACCACCGACACCGAATTGCCGCCCAGCGCGAAGAAATGGGCGCCGGCATCGGTGACGGCGACGTTCAGCACCTCCGCCCAGACGGCGGCCACCACGCTCTCGCGCTTTGTCAGGGCGCGGGCGGCGGTCTCGGCGGCGGCGACGGGCGCTCCCCGGCGCTGGACGTGGAAAGCCGGCAGTTCACCCGCGTCGAGCAGGGACCGGCAGGCGGAGCGCTGAAGCTTGCCGCTTGAGGTCTTGGGCAGGGCGCCCGGCTCCAGCAGGGCGACCAGCACCGGCGCCTCCTGGCAGGAATCGGCCACCGCGGCGGCGATGGCACCGCACAGTGCCTCCGGCGTCACCAGCTTCAGCACCGTCCGGCCGATCTCGGCGGCGATGCCGATCCCCTCACGGCCATCCTGCTCGACGGCGAAGGCGGCAACCCGCCCCTTGCGGACGACCTCCACCTCCTCCTCGACGCTGCGCTCCAGATCCTGCGGATAGACGTTCTGGCCGCGCACGATCAGCATGTCCTTGAGCCGGCCGGTGACGAACAGCTCGTCCTCCTTCATGAAACCCAGGTCGCCGGTGCGCAGCCAGACCGTGCCGTCGCGCTCGACGAAGCTGCGGGCCGTCGCCTCCGCATTGCGCCAATAGCCGTCGGCGATGCTGGGTCCGCCGGCCCAGATCTCGCCGACCGTCCCCTCGCCGACCTCCGAGCCGCTGGCCGGATCGACCAGCCGCAGGGGATGATCGGGCTGCACGTGGCCGCAGCCGGCCAGCACGGTCGCCGACGCGTCGTCACCCGGAGGCAAGGCCCGGTTGGCGGCCAATGCCGCTCCGTCGAACGGCGCCAGGGTGATGCCCTGCCCGCGCCGGCCGCCGGTGACGAACAGCGTCGCCTCGGCCAGCCCGTAGCAGGCGAAGTAGGACCGGCGGTCGAAACCCGTTGGGGCGAAGCGCTCGGCGAAACGGGCCAGCGTGTCGGGACGGATCGGTTCGGACCCGGAGAAGGCAAGGCGCCAGGACCGCAGGTCCAGCCCATCCAGCGCGGTGTCGGCGATGCGCTCGCAGCACAGGCGGAAGGCGAAATCCGGCCCGCCACTGATGGTGCCGCCATAGCGGCCGATCGCCTCCAGCCAGCGCCGCGGCCGTTCCAGGAAATAGCGCGGCGACATCAGCACGCAGGGAATGCCGGCGTGGATCGGCTGCAGCAGGCCGCCGATCAGGCCCATGTCATGGAACAGCGGCAGCCAGCTGACGATGCAGTCGTCGGGCCCGATGCCGAAACCGCCGCGGATCAGCCGCTCGTTGGCGATCAGGTTGCCATGGCTGACCCGCACCCCCTTGGGCGCGGAGGTCGAGCCGGAGGTGTATTGCAGGAAGGCGATATCGTCGCCTGACAGCGGCGGGATCGACCAGTCGTCGGCAAGCCCGCCGTCCACCCTGTCCACGGCCAGAATTTCGGGCATCTGGTCGCTACCCGTCATGGCCCGGCAAGCCTCAAGCAGCGTGTCGTACAGGACCGAATCCGTCAGGATGAAGCGCGGCTGCGCATCGGCCAGGATGCCCTGGAGCCGGGCCAGATGCTGCGGCCTCACCGATTCAGGCGGATAGGCCGGCACGGCGATGACGCCGGCATAGAGGCAGCCGAAGAAAGCCGCGACATAGTCCGGGCCGCTCGGCAGCAGCAGAATGGCGCGGTCGCCCAGTCCGGCCCGCTCGCGCAGACGGACGGCGATGGCCCGGGCCCGCCGGTCGAGGTCCGCATAGCTGAGCGGATCGTCCGTCCCCTCGGCGATGAAGCGCAGGGCGATGCCGCCGGGCGTCTCCGCGGCCCGCCCGACCAGTGTGCCGACCAGCGTCTCGGCCGACGTCCCGGCGGGCTTGCGCCCGGCTGAGACCGTCGAAAGGGAGGCGGCATCGGAACGGTTGTCCATGGGATCACCTGTGCAGGCAGAAGGGCACGCCCCCGGCCAAGCCATGGGGCGAAACGGTCACGAGGTCGGCAAGGCCGGCGGAAACGCCAGCCGGGAGCGGTCAGTCGGCGGAATGGGGTTCGGCCATGGCGACCACGACCTTGCGCGGCCCGCTGAAGGGCGTGCGGGCATGGGCGGCCAGCATGTTGTCGAGCATCATCACGTCCCCGGTCTGCCATGGGAACAGCACCGTTTCCTCGGCCAGGACCGCGCGAATGGCGGCAAGGTCGGCCGGATCGATGGGACCGCCGTCGGCGTGGTAGACGTTGCGCGGCAAATCCTCCTCGTCGAGGATGTCGAGCAGCGCCGTGCGCGCCTCCTCCGGAAGGTTGGAGACGTGGAAGAGATGCGCCTGGTTGAACCACACCGCCTCCCCGGTCACCGGATGGTGGGCGGTCGCCTGGCAGATCTGGCGCGTGCGCAGTTCGCCATCCTCCTTCCAGTCGCAGAGGATGCGGTGGTCGCGGCAATAAGCCTCCACCGTCGCGCGGTCCTCCGTGTTGAAGACCTTCTGCCACGGCACGTCCAACCCGTTGCCGTAGTTGCGGACATACATCAGGCCGCGCCGTTCGAACCGCTCGCGGATGTCGGCGGGAATCCGGCGGTGGATCGCCCGGCTGTCGGCGATCGGCGTCTCGCCGCCGACCGGCGCCGCCTGGACGCAGCAGAACCAGATGCGCATCGGCCAGTCGCGGGTATAGGCCTGCTCGTTGTGCAGGGGAATGTGCTGGTCGGCCGGATATTCGGTGGAGGTGTAGACGCCCGACGTCACGTTGGTTCGCGGGGTCGAGCCGAACTCGTAGCTCAGCAGCGGATGGCCGAAGGCGGCGGCGAAGGCGCGGAAACGCTCTACCGTGTTCGCTGCGGAGTCCGCTGCGGATTCTGGGGCCGGACCCAGCGCGAAGCCGCGGAAGAGAATGCCGGCGCAGCGCGGCAGCCAGTCACGCACCAGCGGCTCCAGGTCGGCGAAAGCGTCGAGCAGATCCACCTGCGGATCGCGCGCCCGCACCAGCAGCGGCAGGCCGCCACGCGCATGGGGAAAATCTTCGATCGTGAAACTACGCTCGGCCATGGAACCCTCTTGAATTCAGGCGGTCGCGGCGATCACGCCCAAGCCGTCCGCCAGCCGGTCGAGGAGCGGACGTTCGTGGGCGCGCAGGAAGAAATGGTCGCCGTCGAACATCTCCAGGGTGAAGCCCCCGCGCGTCTCCGCCGACCACGCCCGCAGCCGGTCGGCGGCGATGTCGTCCTGTGTGCCGCCGAACACCCGGATCGGGCAGTCCAGCGGCGGTCGGGGACGGTATGCGTAGCGGCCGCACAGCAGGAAGTCGGCGCGCAGGACCGGAAGGGCCATCTCCAGCAGGTCGCGGTTGCCGAACACCTCCTCGGCCGTGCCGCTGAGGCGGCGCATCTCGGCGATCAACCCGTCATCGTCCAGCGGTTCGGCCCAACGCCCGTCCTCGCGCCGGCTGGGAGCGGCGGCAGCCGACGCGAACAGCGCCCGCGGTTCCCCCCGCCCATGCCCGCGCAAGGCATGCGCCAGCTCGAAGGCGAGGAGACCGCCCAGGCTGTGCCCGAACAGGGCGAAGGGGCCCTGCGCTTGCGGAGCCAGCTCTTCCGCCAGTTCGGCGGCCAGCGCCGTCAGGTCGGTCCTGGGGGGTTCGTCCATCCGCCGGCCGCGGCCCGGCAATTCGACCGGCACAACCTCCAGCCAGGAGGGCACGAGGCGTTTCCAGCGCGCATAGATCATCGCGCTGGCGCCGGAATAGGGAAGGCAGAACAGCCGCATCGCCGGTGGTGCGGCGCGACCGAAGACGGGGGCGGTCGCGGACGTCATCGCGCGGCGGCTTCGTCCATCTGGCGGCGCAGGCTGAGCGGCCGCATGTCGGTCCACACCTGCTCGACGTAGGCGAGGCAGTCGGCCTTGGGACCGCTCTTGCCCGCCTCGCGCCAGCCGGCCGGAACCGCCTTGTAGTCCGGCCAGATGGAATATTGTTCCTCGTGGTTGACCAGCACCTTGAAGGTGATGTCCTCGCGGTCGAACGCCATCGCTGTCCTCGTTCACTGTCGGGAGTGGGGCGGCATTCCGGTCCGGCCGCTCATGCGGTCCGCGCCCGGCGCCCTCCTGCCCTAATGGACGAAGCAGCGCGGCGAATCGTTAGGAGGATTTTGCGATTCCCTCGCAACGCCCCCCTCGCAACAAGCGATGCGAGGGTTGCTGCGGCAATCAACGGACCAGCGCGACGGGCTCCCCGGACTCCGGATGGGGAATCACCGCCATCGGCAGGCCGTAGATGGCGCCTAGCCGGGCAGCGGTCATGATCTCGGCCGGCGTGCCGCGATCAATCAGACGCCCGCCGTGCAGAGCGACGATGTCGTCGCAAAAGCGTGCGGCCATGTTCACGTCGTGCAGCACCGCGACCACCCCGACGCCGCGGTCGCGCGACAGCCGGCGGACCAGCGCCAGCACCTCCACCTGATGGGCGACGTCGAGCGCCGAGATCGGCTCGTCCAGCAGCAGGCAGCCGGCATCCTGCGCGATCAGCATGGCCAGCCAGACCCGCTGCCGCTCGCCGCCCGACAGGCTGTCCACCAGACGGCCGGCGAACCGCGCGGTATCGGTCAGCACCAGCGCCTCCTCCACCTTGCGGGCATCCTCCGCCCGGAAGGCGCCCAGAGCGCCATGCCAGGGATAGCGGCCGAGCGCCACCAGCTCCCGCACCAGGAGCCCGGAGGCCGGCGGCATGTGCTGCGGCAGGTAACCGATCCGGCGAGCGAGCGCTCGCTGTTTCCAGCGGTCCAGCGGCTGGCCGTCGAACAGCACCCGCCCGCCGCTGGGTCGTTGCTGGCGGGCGAGGATCTTCAGCAGGGTCGATTTGCCGGAGCCGTTATGGCCGATCAGTGCGGTCACCCGGCGGGGAAGCAGGTCGCAGGACGGTATGTCGAGCAGGAGGCGGCCGGGCAAGGCGAAGCTCACCCCGTCGATGCGGAACATCGGCGCTGTCGGGGACGCAGATGGGGGCGCTGTCGGGGACGCGGCTGAAGACGTCATGCGGAAATCCTGCGGTCTGATGAGGCGGCCGGCGGGGTGCGCCGCCAGTAGGCGACGGTCAGCAGGCGGTCGCGGTCGATGCCGCGTCCGCGCAGATGGTCGCGCAGGAGGGCGAGATCGTCGAACTCGCAGGCCACCCAGGCGAACGGCGCGGCCGGGCCGGACGGCAACGTCAGGGCGCGCACCGCCTCGACCAGCGGCCCCGCACCCCCGGCATCCCGGCGGTGCAGCCAATGGACGGAGACACCGGCGGGCGCCTGAAGCGGCAGTTCGTCCGCCGCGTCCTCCACCTCGATCAGGGCGATGCCGCGGGCGTCGCCCGGCAACTCCTCCAGGATGCGGGCGATGGCGGGAAGCGCCGTTTCGTCGCCGGCCAGCAGGTACCAGGCCGCCGGACGGATGCCGAGCCCGCAGGGACCGGACATGCCGCAGAGGTCGCCGGGCCGGGCCCGCCGGGCGAAGTCGGCCCCGGGAGCGCCATTGGGAGCGCCATTGGGAGCACCACCGGGATGCCCGCCATCGGACTGCGTATCGTCCGCATGGAGAACGAAATCGATGTCCAGTTCGCCCGCCTCGGCATCGATGCGTCGCAGGGTGTAGTAGCGGACCGCCGGACGCCGGTCCGGCTCGGGCCAGAGCGGCCGTCCGTCGGGGCCGGGGCGCGGCCAGGACGGCGTTTCCGATCCGTCCGGCGGCAGATAGAGCCGGACGTGCAGGTTGTCCGCCGTTGCGAAGCGGTCAAGGTCACGGCCACGGAAGGTGACGCGGCGCAGGCGCGGCGTCAGGTCACGGACGGCGACGACGCGGATCTCGCGGAAGTCGGCGAAGAGCGGTCCTGTCTCCACATCGCCGCTCCAGACGATGGCGACCTCCTCCCCCAGCAAACCGACCAGCTGCTCGCTGACGGACGCGCGCAGACGCTCCAAAAGGCCGCGGTCGTCCGCCTCCGCCCGGAGATGCAGGGCGTCGGCCGCGACGGACAGAGCCAGCCGGCCGAATGGGCCGCTCGCCACCAGGGTTTCGCCCTCGCGGGTGAAGGTCAGGCCGTAGGGTTCGGCGGCGGCGACCAGCCGGTCCGCGGCAGCGGAGGGGCGGTCGTGAGGGATCGCGGTATCGCAGGAGAAGCGGGGCATCAGCGCCGTCCCAGCAGCCAGAGAAGGAAGGGTCCGCCGATCACCGAGGCGAGCAGCCCGGCCGGCACCTGATAGGGAAAGATCACGCTGCGGCCGAGCCAGTCGGCCATCAGCATGATCAGGCCGCCGAGCATGGCGGAACCGGCGAGATGGGCAGCAGCCCGCTGCAGGCCGAGCATACGGGCCAGATGCGGCCCCATCAGCCCGACGAAGCTCAGCGGGCCGACGATCAGCGTCGCCGCCGCGGTCAGCAGGGCCGACAGGCTGAACAGCGCGATCCGGCTGAGCGACGGGCTGACCCCCAGCGCGGCGGCCACCCCGCCGCCGAGCGGCAGCAGGTCGAGCCAGCGGGCGACGAAGGGAATGGCGCCGATGGCGAGCATCGCCAGCAGAACCGCCGCCAGCCCGTCGGTCCACCCCACCATGTAGGTCGAACCGGACAGCCAGGTGACGAGCGTTTGCAGGCGTGGATCCTGCCCGGCCATCAGGACGGCGACGACGACGCCGGAGATGGAGCTGGTGGCGATTCCGGCCAGCAGCAGCCGGTCGGGCGAGAAGCCGTCCTTGCGGCCGAGCGCCAGCATCGCCGCCAGCACCGCGACCGCTCCCGCCCCGCCGGCCGCGATCTGCGCGCCACGCTCCGGCGCGTCCGCCGAGAACATCAGCACGATCACGCCGAGGATCGCGCCGGAAGACACGCCGAGGATCTCCGGCGCCGCCAGCGGATTGCCGGTCATCCGTTGCAGCATGGCACCCGCGACCGCAAGCATGGCCCCGCCGGACAGGGCCGCCATCGCCCGCGGCAGCCGCCAGGGCCCCAGCGCGGCAAGATCGTCGCCGGAACTCCAGCCCCAGCCATCCGGACCGGAACCGAAGGCGACCGCCATCCACAGGGCCAGGGGCAGCAGCAGGGCAGCGCCGGCAAGCACCAGGGCGGGGCGGGAGGCGCGCGGCGGCTGGGCGGCGGCGGACAGGACCGGCGGTGCGGAGGTCCGCAGCCGCGGCAGAAGCCACAGCAGCATCGGCACACCCAGGACCGCGGTGACGGCACCGGTCGGCAATTCGCGGTAGGTGATCGGCGCCATCAGCACCAAGGCGTCGGTCGCCCACAGCAGGGCGGCACCGCAGAGCGGCGCCCACAGCATCCGTTGCCCCAGCCGGCGGGCGCCGGCCATGCCGACGATGGTCGGGGCGGCCAGCCCGACGAAGCTGACCACGCCGACGGCGGCGACCGTGAGGGCGGTCAGCATCACCGCGATCAGCAATCCGGCCAGACGGGCGCCCACAACCGACAGCCCGAGGCTGCGCGCCCCGCCCTCCCCCAGGCCGAGCAGGACCAGCGGGCGCAGGACCAGCGCCGCGGCGACGGCCAGCACCGCCAGCCGGGGCGCCAGAAAGGCGGCCATGCCCCAATCCTGCTGGTCGAGGAAGCCGGCACCCCACAGGAAGAGGCCGATCAGCAGGTCGTGGTTGAACAGCACCATCACGCCGCTGACCGATCCGGCATAGAGGCTGAGGACGAGACCGGCCAGCACGACGGTGACCGGCGACAACCCCTTGCGCCAGGACAGCGCCAGCAGCGCCGCCGCCGACAGTCCGGCACCGGCCAGCGCGACCCATTCGCGGCCCAGCGCCAGCGCCTCGGGAATCCAGAGGGTGGCGACGGCGAGCGACAGGTGCGCGCCGGCGGAAATGCCGAGCGTGGCGGGTTCGGCCAACGGGTTGCGCAGAACCTGCTGCAGGATGGTGCCGGCAAGCCCCAGCGCCGCCCCGACCAGCAGGGCGACCGCGAAGCGCGGGAACAGGACATAGTGGGCGGCAAGCTGGTCGAGACGCGCCGGATCGGGATCAACGAGCGCCCTCCACCACAGCTCCGGCGGCAGTTGCCGGCCAAGCACCAGAAAGGATGCCAGTCCGGCCAGCAGGAACAGGCCGGTCACCGGCCAGGCCGGACCGAACCGGCGGGACGGGGTCGGGATCGCGGTGTCAGCCATGGCGCTGCGGAAGCCTTTCGCCGAGCAGACGGACGAAACGCTCCGCCGTCGGGACGCCGCCATAGAACAGGATGGGCGGCAGGATGGTGACCCGGCCTTCGCGCAGGAACGGCAGCCCGGCGAACAGCGGCAGGTCGGCCAGCGCCTCCAGCGCCCGCTTTCCCTCGCTGCCGATGTTGACCAGTCCGGCATCGGGACGGCCGGTCAGCCGGTCCATGGTCACGGTGGCGTGGCCGTAGGGGCCGCTGGGACCGGTCCAGGCATTTTCGATCTCCAGCCGGTCGAGGAGATCCTGGTAAAGGCTGTTGCGTCCATGGATGAGGACGCGGCGCCCGTCAAGGACGCTGAGAATATAGAGCGGACGCCTCTCCCGCCCGCTCAGGCGGGCGCGCGCCTCCTCCAATGCGCGGTCGAGACGGGCAGCCGCGCGGTCCGCCGCATCCGGCACGCCGAGGCCGTCGGCCAACCCGCGCAGGGAGGCGATGGCGAAGGCAAGCTGACCGCTCCCCCGATCTCTGTCGACAGATCCCGTGTCGAAGGATTGATAGAGTGTCAGCGGAGCGATCCGCTCCAGCCGGCCGCGCACGGCGGACAGCATGCCATCGGTGACGAAGCGTGCCGGTGCCAGCCGGTCGAGCAGTTCCAGGTTCGGCTCCGCCCTGGCACCGATGTCCGGAACGCCGTCCGGCACCGCCGGCTCGATCACGGAGCGACGGTAGCGATCGATCTCCGGCAAGCCATGCGGGACGATGCCCAACGACAACAGCGCCTGTGCACTCGTCCAATCGAGCGCGCAGACCCCGCCGTCCACCCCCGGCTCCGCCGACCGTGCGCCACCGGCCAGAAGACCGAGCGGCAGCGCGGCGGCGGCATGGAGGAACCGGCGCCGGTCGACGGCGCCGGTCATCTTGGGCATCGGGGACAACGGTCCCGCCTTACCAGCTGTACTTCAGCGTCGCCAGGACCTGGCGGCGGTTGCCGTACAGCACCGTGTTGTCATAGAAGCCCGCCGAGTAATACTTCTTGTCGGTCAGGTTGCTGACGTTGAGCGCCACGCTGGCCCCCTGCAATTCGGACCGCAGGGCACCCAGGTCGTAGCGGACGGCGGCGTCGGCCAGCGTGTAATCCGGGATGGTCTCGGTGTTGCCGGCATTCTTGGACGAGCCGACATAGCGCGCGCCCACGCCGAAGCCGAGGCCGGTGAGCGGACCGGACTTGAAGGTATAGTCCCCCCAGGCCGAGGCCATGTGGCGCGGGATGCCCTTCGGACGCAGCCCGACCGAGCTGGTGCTGGAACCGACGGCCGGATTGTCCTTGGTGATCTCGGCATCGACGAAGGCGTAGGAAGCGATCAGGCTGAACTCCTCAGTCAGCTCCATCTTGCCTTCCAGCTCGATGCCGCGGCTGCGGATCTCGCCGTCCTGCACCGCGAAGCCGCTGTAGACCGGGTCGTTGGTGACCACATTCTGCTGGGTGATGTGATAGAGCGAGGCCGAGATGAAGCTGTTCCAGCCGTTCGGCTGGTACTTCACGCCGACCTCGTACTGGGTGCCGGTGGTCGGCTTGAAGGTGCCGCCGCCGCGCTGCGGCGCGTAGGTGCCGGTGGTCGGCTGGAAGGAGGTCGCATAGCTGGCATAGGGCGCGATGCCGTTGTCGAAGACATAGCCCAGACCGACACGGCCGGTGAAATGATGGTCGCGCGCGGTCTGGGAGCTGCTGGACAGGTTGTCCGTCTCCTTGTCGACCACCCAATCCTGGCGGCCGCTGAGGGTCAGGATCCAGTTGTCGTAGCGCAACTGGTCCTGGAGGTAGGCGCCGATCTGGCTCAGGTTGCTCTTGCCATCCACCCAGGGGTTTCCATAGAGGAAGTCGGTCCCCGGATAGCTCGGGTTGAGAACATCGATCACCAGCTCGTTCAACGAGTTGCGCCGCGTCTCCCGCCCAATGTAATAGCCGTAGTCGACACCGGCCAGGATGGTGTGCGACACAGCGCCGGTCTGCACCTTGCCCTGGACGTTGCTGTCGAGCAGGTAGGTCTCGGTCGTCTTCGGACGGTCCTGCACCCCGACCGGATAATCGCGCCCGTTCACCAGCTCCACCGGCCAGGCGGTGCTGAAGGCGCTGACGAAGTTGACCTTTGAATGCATGTAGCGGGCATTCTGGTGGAAGGTCCAGTTCGAGCTGATCTCATGCTCCAGCTCGTAGCCGACGGTGGTGTTCTGCACCTTCCAGTCGGAATAGCCAGGGATGCCGAAGAAGAGATCGGTGCCGATCTGGCCCATCGCATCGCGGGGAATGCTCTGTTCCGCCCCGCTCATCTTCAGCTTCTGATAGCTGCCGAGCAGGGTCATCTTGGTCTTGTCGGTCGGCTTGAAGGTCAGGGCCGGCGCGATGTAGAAGCGGTCGTCAGGCGCATGGTCGACCTGGGTGTCGGACAGGCGGCCGAGGCCGGTCAGGCGGTACAGGACCTTGCCGTCGCCATCCACCGGCCCGCCGAAATCGAAGGCGGCCTGACGGCGGTCATAGCTGCCGGTTTGCAGTTCGATCTCGTGCAGCGGCTTGTCGGTCGGCCGCTTGGTGGTGAGATTCACCACGCCGCCGGGCGAGGTCTGGCCGAACAGGACCGACGACGGGCCCTTCACGACATCGACACGTTCCAGCCCGTAGGGCTCGAAATTGGTGTCGTAGTTGTTGAAGCCGGCACGCAGGCCATCACGGTAGATGCCGAACAGGTTGAAGTCGCGGAAGCCGCGCATCGAGAAATCAGGGGCGCCGGGGCCGCCCGGGTAATCGACAACGGCGATGCCGGGCGAGTAGGCGACCGCACCTGCGAAATCCTGCACCGCGCGCTGGTCCAGTTCCTTGCGGGTCACGACGGAGATCGTCTGGGGGATTTCGACCAGCGGCGTCTCGACCTTGGTGCCGACGGCGCTGCGGGTGGCGACATAACCCTCCGTGCCACCGACGACTCCCTGAACGGAAATCGGGTCGAGAACAATGCCGGCGCCGGTGGCGGCCTCTCCGCTAGTGGCCTGCCCGCTGCCCTGGCCGGCCTGGCCGCCGTTCGTCGCCTGCTGCGCCAAACCGGCCGGCTGGTTCGCCAGCAGCGCCAGACCGGCCATCGTCGTCGCCAGCAGGAAGGATTTCAAACGCCCGTGCTTGCCCGTCGCCAGACGACCGGCCGATCCGGCCGCGCCAACCTCACTCTCCATCACCGTTCCCCCAACTGAAGCTCTGTCCGACGGACTCCGCTCTCTCGCGAAATCCGTCTCCCGGCTCTAAGACGAAGGGGGTAGGCGAATATTAAGGAGAATCTTTCATATGTACGAATTTTCGTGCGCGGCGGCCGTCGTCGACGGCTCCGACAGGCCGGGGCAGCGGTCGAAGAAGTCACGGCGGTCGAGCGTCATCAGCGCCGCGCGCTTGTGCGGGAAGTCGAACTCCCGTTCGCGCAGGAACCCCAGCGACTGCATGTGCCCGATCATGCGGGCGTTGTCGGCCCGCGGCTCCGACACCACGCGGCCGGTGCGGGCATCGTCGAGGAACATCCAGTGCACCAGCGCCGAAAGCCACGACCGCACCTTGTGCGGTCCACGGTGATGCTCCTCCCCCACCAGCATATGGATGCCGCGGTCATGGTCGCCCGGCGCGCAGAAGGGAGCGATACGGTCCTCCTTCGCCCAATAGGCCTCGAAATAGGCGAAAGGTTCATCGTCGAAGCAGCCGATCACCGTCTGGACATGTGGGTCCTCCGCCAACCCCTCCAGATAGGCGCGGTGTCTCAGGAAGTCGCCGCCCTCCTGCCAGAAGGCAAGGACCCGGGGGGTGTTCTGCCAACGGTTGAAGCGCTCCAGATCGACGTCGATGTCCAGGCTGCGCAGCGAAATCCAGAGGCCGAGCGCCGGATCGAACCGGCGGTACAACTCCCCGGCCGGCTTCGGCGGCCGGTGGAGATGCACTCCATCCCCCCGCGCGCCATCCCCCCGCGCTATGGCCGGATAGCCGGTCGTGCCCGGACCGCGCAGCCAGGGGCCGGGCAGTTGCCAGAAGGCGTCGCGCCGGCTGATGGCGCCACCTCCGCCATCGGCGAGCAGCAGGCCGGACCGCAGCGAGGCCGGGTCGGGCTCAATGCCGCGCCAGACGAGACGGCGGCAGGCCGGGTCGCCGGTGAACAGCCAGCAGGCCATCGCCCAGGCGGCATCCGCGGGAAGTGGAGCGGGACGTTCGCCGAAGAGGTCGGGCACAAGGACGAGGCCGCCCTCGATCGGCTCGCAGGCGGCCGACAGCAGCGGACGGCCGTCGATGGACAGACGCAGACCGCCGGATCCGGTCTCGGCGGTCAGCCGGCGGCCATCGGGCAAAGGCAGGGTACGGGATGATGTCATGGTGGCGGTTTCCAGTTCTTGGCGCCCGCTGCCGCCGTCCCGTCACCGGGCGAGGGCGAGCAGCCGGTCGCGGGTCGCCCCGAAGCACAGATAAACGGCGGCGCTGGTGTGGACCGACACCCCATCCACCTCGGCCGGGATGCGGTCATCCATGTCCAGGAGCTCGACAGCCGCCCCGCGGGCGGTGAAGAGCCGTTTGGCGGCAAGGGTGTTGGCGAAGGGCACCACGGCATCCCGGCCGGCCCCGCACAGGACCATCGGCGCGCGCGGTGTCCAGTCCAGCAGGTCGTTGCCGGCGAGGGCGCGGCGGAACGGAGCCTGCGGATCGTCGAAGGACCGTGTGAAGCCGTCCTGGCGAAGCCGCGCGATCTCCGGTCCCGGCGGCAGCATTCCCTGCCGAAGCACATCGAAGATGTCGAGGCGGCCCGGCATGAATCCCTCGACCGTGGCGTCGAAGGGCGACCGGAACACGTCGGCGGGCGAGGCATAGATGTTGCCGTAGACGCGCTGCATCGCCACCACGGCATAAGCGAACAGCGCCGTCGCCAGACCGTTCGGCCCCGCCGGCCCGGTCGCCGACCAGCCGTCGACGAAGGTTTGCTCCAGCGCATAGGGACCGGACATCGGCGCCGTTCCGGCAAGGTGGAACTCGCCCGCATGGTCGCGCTCGATGGTGCGCTGGGCCGCCATCGACGCATGCCCGCCCTGGGAATAGCCGGCTAGCAGCACATGCCCGGACAGCGGAATCCGCGCCTCCCCCGCCACGCTGCGCGCGGCGCGCAGCGCATCGACGATGGCGGACGCCTCGCTCTCCGCATGCAGGTAGGGATGGAACGGGTAGTCCGAGCGGCCGAGCCCGAGATAGTCCGTGGCGGCGACCGCGACGCCGCGGGCAGCGTAGAAGGTCAGCAGCGGGCTGTCGCCCGCGGCCAGCGTATCGTCGGCCTGACTGGCGTCCCGCCGTGTCTGGGTGCCCTGTGCCCAGCCCAGCAAGTCATGCGGCTCTCCGCAATCCGGACCGCCGGGCAACAGCAGCATGGCCGAAGCGGTCGCCGGTTCGCCATGCACCCCGATGGTGGCATAGGTCACCCGCGACAGGGAAACGTCGCAGAGCGGCCGGCCGATGAAGGCGGCGCGCGATCCAAGCCCGGCCTCGATCGCATCCCGCCGGTAGGTCGCCAGCGTCGCCACCTCAAGCACCGCGCCCCGTGCGGAGGCATGGACAGCCTGAGGGACGGCCTTCGCCACGGCATCGTCCGCCGCGGCGGCTGCCGACCCGGCCGCGCAGACGGCGGACAGGATGCACAGCAGCCGCAGCCCGGCGCGTCCGCGCCGCATCATCGCGTCCATCAGCGGTTCGACGCGCCGGCGACCAGCCCGGTCGGCCCCGACTGACGACGGGACCGGCCGTCGGCCGGCGCCAGATCGCGGTAGAGGGCGGCGGCGATCTCCGCCGCCCGGACCGGCAGGACCGACAGCAACGTGTCACTCAGCCCATGGGTCTCCTCGCAGAAGCCCTGGATGAAGACCGGTGCCGTCAGCTTGGGGTCGGTGCGGACGCGATAATCGCGGTCGACCCGCAGATCGCCCGTCAGGTCGCCCAGCGGCTCCAGCAGCCGGCGGTGGGAGTTGCGCTCGTAGCCGGTTGCCAGCACCACCGCGTCATAGTGGATTTCCTCCAGGGCACCGCTGGACAGGTCGCGCAGGGTGAGCGCGATGCCGGACCCGTCGGACGTGACCGCTTCGATCTGCCGCCGGCACAGGAAGCCGTGGCGCTGCAGGCCGGATACCTTCTGCCGGTAGAGGATGCCGTAGATGCGGTCGATCAGCTCGGCGTCGACCACCGAGTAATTGGTGTTGTGGTAGTCGCGGATCAGCTGCGTCCGTTCATCCTCCGGCAGGTTGAACATCACATCCGTATAGGCCGGCGCGAAGATCTCGTTGACGAAGGGCGTGTCGTCGGCCGGACGCAGGACCGCCGAGCGCAGGATCATGTCGGCCCGCACCGACGGGAAACTGTCGTTGAGGTCGATGAAGGCCTCGGCGGCACTCTGCCCGCCACCGACCAGGGCGATCCGCATCGGCGTTCCGGCGACGCAGGGCTGGGCAGCGATCCGCTGCACATAGTCGGCATGGTGGAACACGCGGGGATCGTCCTTCAGCCCGGCGAACAGCGCCGGGATGCGCGGCGTTCCACCGGTGCCGACCACCAGCGAGCGGGTTCGCCGCACGCGTTCGATACCGTCGGGGCCGCGGGTGACGACATCCAGCATGCTGATGACGCCGGTCCTGTCGACGACCGGTTCGATGCGCACCACCTCTGTGCCGTAGCGGCAGGCATCGGAGAAGTGGGACGCCACCCAGCGGAGATAGTCGTTGAACTCCATCCGGCAGGGATAGAAGGTGCCGATGTTGATGAAATCGATCAGCCGTTCCTTGCGGTGCAGATAGTTCACGAAGCTGTAGGGGCTCTGCGGATTGCGCAGGGTCACCAGAATCCTTGAGGAAGGAGATCTGCAGGTCGCTCTGCTGGACCAGCGTGCCGCCATGCCAGCTGTAGGAGGCCTGCCGGTCGAAATAGGCCGTGTCCAGCGCCCGTCCGGAACGCTCCGCCTGTTCTTCGAGGGCGATCGCCAGCCCGATGTTGGAAGGTCCGAACCCGATCCCGGCAAGGTCCAGGGGCTTTTCGGAGAGGCTGAACTGAGTCATGGAATTGTCGTCCCCTGTTGAGAATCCCAAAAACACCGCCACGGCTGCCGGACGCATGGGCCGGTCCTGCTCCTGCCTGTGCCGGTCGTGCCGGTCAATGGCGTGGCGGGGCTCCAGCCGGATGCCGACCGACCTCAGCCGACCGCCGCCTCCTTCCGGATTCCTGAAAGACGACGAATGCACCCCGCGGAAATTTAGGCTCTTTCGCATGCGAACCGCTTTGGCGCACAAATCGGCATGGCAGCGGCGTCCGCCGCGGGGCAGGGCTTGGAGAGCTTCGGCTACCTCCGCCAGTTGAAACTCGACCTGAAAGTAAACCAACGGCCGAATACCATCGGGCCGGAGGCCGTGCCGGGCATCGACGTGAACCCGCTGGGCGTCGAACTGACCCACATCTCCGTGTGGATCGGCGCGATCCAGTGGATGCGCCGCCATGGCGACGAGGGGATGGCGGCTATGGAGATGGTGCGGACCATGGTCGACAGGGTCGTGTGCTTCCCCTGCCCTCTCGGACGCCGGGTTGGAGGCGCAGCGTCCTGGCGATCTGCTGGCGATCCTGGAGGCGTGCGCCGGGGCGAACCCGAAACGACGACAGCCCGCCTCGTGAGAGGCGGGCTGTCAACTGTCGGTGGTTGCGGGGGCAGGATTTGAACCTGCGGCCTTCAGGTTATGAGCCTGACGAGCTACCGGGCTGCTCCACCCCGCGGATGTCCATTATGCTGGATGACGGATGTCGTGAAGATGCAAGCGTGCGTGCTTTCTTGTATTGAGCGTCTCATGTGCCTGAGCGACCTGGCGGCGACCTACTCTCCCACGTCTTAAGACGCAGTACCATTGGCGCGGAGGCTTTTCACGGCCGAGTTCGGGATGGGATCGGGTGTTTGACACCTCGCCATGACCACCAGGTCACCGAGGCACAAGACCGACGCTGTTACCGAAAGCGCTTAATGCTTGTTCAGTGCAAGTGAGGAGGATGTATCGAACGGCGATGCGCTGGTCAAGCACTGCTTTCAAGCAGGCTTGCTGCTGCGCATGGCGCGGTTAGTGGTGTCGAGATCAAGCCGATCGAGCGATTAGTAAGGCTTAGCTTCAAGCATTGCTGCCCGTCCACATGCCTCCTATCGACGTGATGGTCTGTCACGGCTCTCAAGGGAGCTCTGGTTTAGAGGTGGGTTTCCCGCTTAGATGCTTTCAGCGGTTATCCCGTCCATACTTAGCTACCCGGCCATGCCACTGGCGTGACAACCGGTGCACCAGAGGTATGTCCATCCCGGTCCTCTCGTACTAGGGACAAATCCTCGCAAAACTCCGACACCCACGGCAGATAGGGACCGAACTGTCTCACGACGTTCTAAACCCAGCTCACGTACCACTTTAATCGGCGAACAGCCGAACCCTTGGGACCTGCTCCAG
>NZ_JBSNCI010000005.1:430000-832500 GCF_058780665.1 Azospirillum sp. UENF 112521 | reverse complement strand
CGTCGGTTCCCATCGACGACCAGCTGAGGTCATGAATGCCGTGGGCCAGGACAGGCGCCTTGTCCTTCAGCGAGTAGTCGGCATGCGCGCTGTCCCGGAAACCCGGATTGAAGACCGCATCGTTCGGACCGAAGGCTCGGCCGTTTGCAGCGACGTTGCCGTCCATCGTCAGCCGGCCCGGGCTGAGCAGCTTCCAATACTGTTCGATCGGCATATCGCCGGCCGCGAGGTTGTGGATCACCATGTTGTCATGGGGGCGTGCCTCATCGCCGGCCTTGGGCACCCATTCCAGGCGGATGAAGGCATCCTCAGGACGGCTGGCGATGCCGAAATTGTTCTCCAGCAGGTTGTTGTCGCCGCCATGAACATAGATGCCGGCCCAGGCGAAGCCCTTCACGAAATTGTCGCGCACGATGACGCCGCTGGTCAGATCGTCGAGCGAGATGCCCCAGCCCTTGTGATCGGTCAGCCAGTTGCCCTTGCCGTCGGTGGCGAGACCGCCGGTGTCGATCACCTCGTTGCCGCGGATGACCGAGCCCATGTCCTTGGCCGAGCGGCCGAGCATCTCGATGCCGCCGCCGTCGGCGGTCTCCTGCCCGACATGGTGGATCTTGTTGAACTGGACGGTGTTGTTGCGGTTCAGCTGGCCGTCGTCCCATTCCTTGAACGACACGCCATACCGTGGGGCGTCGGTGATGTCGTTGTTGCTGACCATGCTGTTGCTGCTGCCGACGGCGCCGATGCCGGCCCCGCCCTTGGTGATCTGGCCGATATGCTCGATGGTGTTGGCGTAGATGCGGTTGCCGTCGGCGGCATGGATCATCGAAACGCCGGTGTCGCCCAGCTGCTCCATGTGGTTGCCGGCGATGCGGCTGTTGTCGGTGGCGTCGAGCGAGACCGCGGTCCCGACATTGACGAAGTGATTGCCGCCGACCGAGTTGCCATGCCCGCCCTGCATCGACAGCGCAGCACCGTCATAGCGGGTGTCGGAGAAGGTCAGCCCTTCGATGCTGACATTGCTGGCATTGCTGGACTTGATCAGCGTGCCAAGCCGGGCGACGACGACGCCGTCCGATTGGAAGCTGGCGGCATGTTCCGGCTTCACCACCAGCTTGCCGTCGCCGGCGCGCCAGCCGAATTCACCGGCGTCGCGGATCAGCGAGGCGTCGTTCATCACCCGATAGGTGCCGCCGGTGCGCAGCGCGTAGGAGGCCGAGTTGTCGAGCGTCACCGTGTGGTGATACTGGTCGATCGACTTCACCTGCGAGATGTCGTCCCTCAGCCGTTCCGTGTCGAATGTCTGGACGACCAGGCCGTCATGGGGCTTCAGGCCCGACGGGATGTCGCCGGTCGAAAAGTTGAAGCTGGTCTTGCTGGCGCCGGTCGAATTGGCCTTCAGCACATGCCAGCCGCTGGTGGCCGCCTCCGCGGGATCGAAATCGCCGGTCTGCGCCGCATGCTGGCGCACGCCGCCGATGCTGACATCCAGGCCGTTGGCCGATGCGAGCTTGGCGGAGTAGAGGCCTTTGCCTTCATAAGTGAAACCGGTCACCCGCTCTCCGCCGCTGAGGATCGGCGTCTCTTTCCCGTAGGCAAGGATGCTGTGGCCGTCGTCGTGCGAGTCGAGTGTCAAGGTCTTGTTGAGGCGATAGGTGCCGCCACGAACATAGGTGGTGTCGACATCGCCCGCCCGCATCGCGTCACGCGCCTTCTCGAGGCTGGCGAAGGGACCGTCGGTGCCGGCGGCGTTGGGAGCGGCGAGCCGCCCGGACCAGCTGTCATTGCCCTTGGTGGACACGAAAAAAGCGGCCTGGTCGGTGGTCGTCATAAGTCATTCCTCCGTTCTGATGGAGGCATGAGTCGAATTTTTTAGTTAAAATTTTATTTACGGCCTTAGTACCTCTGATGGACAGGAGGGCTCTGCAAGAACGGTATTATGGGATGCGATGAACAGCCACGAATTGGTGGCGATGTGATCCGGCATTAATTGTGAAACTGAACATTCTTTATGGACAAGCTGTCGCTATTCAGGTTCGCGCATTACGAGCATCGCTCGACCGGCATGTGATGTCGACAGTCGCCGCCACGTTACAGGGCATCACTGGACTGGCCATTTTCTGGAATTTTATGATAAGCTGACCGACGCCGGGGTCTTGTTCTTGGTCATACAGCGGTGCCGCGCCCAGTTCAGCGTCAGGGCCGCCCCTCCCCCGGCTACAGGACGTGAAAGGGACCTGTCTTGAGCGAAGAGTTGAAGAACGTCACCGCGACGAACGTCACCGCGACGGTAAAGTGGTTCAAGCCGGAAAAGGGTTTTGGGTTCGTCCGCCTTGCCGATGGCTCCGGCGAGGCTTTCTTGCACGCTTCGGTCCTGGCCGCCGCCTCCCTGCCCAACCCGGTCGAGGGCACGACGGTCGTCTGCGATCTGGCCCAGGGCGCCAAGGGGCCCCAGGTCGTCGCCATTCACTCCGCCACGCCGCCGGAAACCCCGCCCGCCCCGCGTGCCCGCAACCAGCGCCCGCCGCGCGCCACCGCCTCGGCGTCCCAGCCCATGGGCCAGCCGATGGGGCAGCCGGCCGGCCAGGCCGCCGGACAGGGTCCGCAGCCTGAGGATGGCGGCGAGGGCTTCGTCCGTCCGCCGAAGCCGCAGCGCGAACGGCGCGAGCGCCATGCCGAGCCCGCCGGTCCGGCCACGATGGCCTATGGGACGGTGCGCTGGTACAATCTGGACAGCCAGTCCGGCCTGATCGAGCCGTGGGAAGACGGCGCCACCGTCTATTTCGACCGTGCCACCCTGCGCCAGTCCGGCCTGGACATCGTCGCCGATGGCGAGGACGTGCGCTATCTGGCCGTCGGGTCGGAGGATGCGCCGGTCGCCCAGCGGGTCGAGCTGATCTGACGATACCGCCTACGCAGGCGCTTGCCGCCGCCGGTTGGCCGTAACAGGCCGGCCGCGCGGCGGTCGTTGGACATCGGGTTGGAACCGGCTTGGTTCGGAGGCGGACCGCCTCAGAATCTGGTGGAAAGTGTGAAGAAAGCTCGCGGGGCGCGGTCCTGCGTGCTGAACGGCGTGGTGATGAACGGCTTGGCCAGTTCCACGCTGGCATCGATGCGCTGGAAAACGCCGAAGCGCAGGCCGACGCCGGTCGAGGCGAGGGACCGGCGGCCATGGCGCGTGCCACCTTCGTAATTGTAAACCGCGCCATAATCGCCGAAGCCATAGGCGACCGCGTAATCCAGCCCGTCCTCCTGGACCGGAAGGATGTATTGCAGCTCCGCCCGGCCGGCGAAGCCGCTGTCGCCGGTGATTTCCGAGGGGTCGAAGGCGCGGCCATACTGCTTGCCGCCAAGCCCGTATTCCTCCGACGACAGCAGCTGGTCCGGGCTGTATTGCGCCTCGCCGGACAGGGCGAGGATCAGTTGGTCGGTCAGGGGCTGGTTGCGCTGGGCCGACAGCAGCAGCTTGCGGAAATCGCTGCGCCCGCCACTGCGGGTCAGGTTGGCGCTGCCGGATTCCGTGGCGTTGAGGATGTCGAGCCCCTTGGACAGCTCCGCCGTCAGCAGGTTCGAGCCGCCCCAGCCGTCGGCGAAATCGTAGGAGATGTTGGCGGCGACAATGCGCAGCCGATCCTGCGACAGCTCGGCGCCCAGCACGTCGGTGCGGCTGTCGCGGATGGTGACGCTGAGGCCGGCGCGCAGGGTTTCCGACCGGCTGCGGATGAAGGGATGCGACACCGCCACCCGGGCGGAGGTGGTCAGGCTGTACAGGTCGAGCGGCCGCACGCTGTCGCCGGGCTGCGACCAGGATCGGCGGACGCCATACTCCACCGTCGTGCCCTCGGCATCCACCGGCACCAGCTGCCCGACGTCGAAGAAGCGCAGTTCGCGGATCTGTGGGGTGACGATGCCCTGCGCAGTGGTCCGCTCGAACAGGCCGAGCTGATCCTCGACGGTGGCGAGGCCGGTCAGCTGCATCGGGCCGATGGAGCGGGTGCCGCGGTTGTCCAGCGACAGGAAGCCGTTGAAGGGCGTGCGCTCCAGCGCCAGGGTCAGGCGCGAGGCACCGGGGGTGTCGGGCGACGCCTCCAGCACCGTCTTCACCGCGACGCCGGGCAGATCGTCGGCCAGCAGGACGTAGCGCTCCATGTCGGCCATGCGCAGCGGGCGGGAGGCCTTGATCTTCTCCCCCAACTGCCGCAGCAGGCCGAGCCGGTCCTTTGCCTCGCCCTGGACGACCACCTCGTCGACATATCCCTCCACCACCTGCAGGCGGACCACGCCGTCGCGGATTCGCTGGGCCGGCACCACCGCCTGGGACAGCACATAGCCGTCGTTGCGGTAGCGCGCGGTGATGGCGTCGCGGATGGCATAGAGATCGGCCAGCGTCACCGGCTTGCCCAGCTTGTCGCGCCACAGGGCCGACAGGCTGTCGCCGTCATAGACGCTGTTGCCGTCGATGCGGATCTCGGTCAGCGTCAAGGAGATGCGTTCGGCATCGCGCGGCGGCGGTGCCTTCTCCGGCGCCGGCATCTCGATCTCCGGCGAGGATTGCGGCACGGCCGGACGCTCGAAGCGCTGCTCCAGCCGGTTGGGATCGAGCGACGGCGGCAGCACCGGCGGTACCGCCTGGGCCAGCGCCGGCAACGGAGCGGCTGCACCGGCCAGCAACAGGGCGGACAGGCGGACGAGCCGCCGGAGGCCGGGAGGCGCGGAAATGAGCATGGCGGAATTGGCGGTTCGGGACACGGATCGTCGTCGCAAAGCTATTTGTCGGTTAGGGCGGTCACGCCGGCCCAGTCCGGACCGGCCGTTTGTCCGATGCGCTTTTCGGCCTTGTGCAGCATCGCCAGTGCCGCACCGTCGACGGCCACCAGCGCGCGGAACCCGGCGGCGGCGGCCTCGAACCGGCCGGCGCGCCAATGGTCCAGGGCGGAGGCGTAGGCGGCGCGCTGGGCGCGGTCCTCGGGATCGGCACGGCGGGCCTCGGACAGCGGCTCGAACACCTCGACCGGTTCGCTGCGGCCGACGACCTGCACGATGTCGAGCGCGCGGAAGGCCTCCGGGTCGCCATGGTTGCGCACGGTCTCGCCGCTGACCATCAGCACGGAGTTGTAGTATTTGTTGGCGCCCTCCAGCCGCGAGGCCAGATTCACCGTGTCGCCCATCACCGTGTAGTTGAAGCGGCGCGGCGAGCCGATGTTGCCGATCAGCGCCGGACCGGTGGCGATGCCGGTGCGGTTGGAGCCGCGCCCGCTGGCCGTCGCCAGCAGGGTCGGGTCGTCCGCCATCGCCTGACGCATCGCCAGCGCGGCCGACACCGCGGCGCGGGCATGGTTGTCGATGGCATAGGGGGCGCCGAACACCGCCAGCACGGCATCGCCGATGTATTTGTCGACGAAGCCGCCATGCGCCTCGATGATGTCGGTCATCACCGTGAAATAGCGGTTCAGCACGGCGACCAGCGCTTCCGGCTCCATCCCCTCCGACATCCTGGTGAAACCGGCGATGTCGCAGAACAGGATGGACAGGTCGCGCTCTTCCCCGCCCAGGCTGGGCGACTGGCCCGACGCGATCATGTCGTCGATCAGCGATCCGGGCAGGTAGAGCTTGAAGGCGTTGCGGATGTGCCGCTGGTCACGGTCGAGCACGGCGAAACGGAAGCCGAGCGCCAGCGGGAAGACCAGAAGCGCCGCCAGCGCCGCCTGCAGGTAGGGCAGCACCAGCCCGCCCTGGAAGGCCTGCACCGCCACCCCGCTCCACCCCGCCAGCAGCAGGAGCAGCCCGGCCGCGGCCACCGCTGGCCGGGTCGCCAGCGTCACCACCGCGGCCAGACCGGCCAGCAGCAGGACCAGGGCAGCGGCGGCCGGCCGGCCGGTTTCCTCCAGCGCGTCGTGCGCCATCAGGTTGGAGATGGCGGCGGCGTGGATGTAGACGCCGGGAATGCTGTCGCGGGTGCGGCCGGCGACATACAGCTCGCTCATCACCGGCAGGGTGCAGCGTTCGGGAAGGTTCATCCCCTCCGGCTTGGTGACCCAGCGGTTGGAGGACAGCTTGCGGTCCTCGACATCCAACACGGTGCCGACCATCACCGCCTTGCCCTTGAAGTGCCTGGCGAAGAAGTCGGCCTTGCCGGCTTCGGCGCAGGCATGGAGGTCGGCCAGCGAATAGGTCGGGATGGCCCCGGCGGCGGTGGCGTGGTTGACCAGCAGCCGGTTGCCCTCCCCGCCCGGCACCCGGTAGCCGGCCAGCGTGGCCGAGCCGTCGGCCCCCCGCTCCAGCGGCGCCTTCAGCGCGCGGGAGGCGACCTCGACCGCCATGCCGGGCTCGGCCTTCGGCTGGCCGTCGGGTCCGGCGACGGACAGCGTCAGCGGAACCCGGCGCAGCACGCCGTCGGCATCCTCCACCAGATTGACCGAGCGGACATTGTTCACCCCGGCGGCGATCGTATAGCCGCGGTAGGGCATCAGCGGGTCGCTTTGATGCTGGACCTTGGCCAGCACCAGCCGCCCCTCTTTGCCGCCGCGGCGGAGCGTCAGCAGGTAATCGCGCTCGAAGCCCGGGATCAGCGTCTCGACCGAGGTCGGGTGGACGAGGTCGAGGCCGATGGCCGCCGCCCCGCCATCCAGCAGGGCACCGAGGACGGTGCCCAGCCGCGGCCCCCACAGCGCCTGCGGCGTGCCGGCGAACGGCGGGCGGCGGTAGGTCTCCTCGTCGATGCCGACCACCACCACCGGCGAGGGGTCGGGGGCCGGCCGGGGACCATGCACCCGCTCCCGCAACCAATAGAGGCTGTCGATCGACGGCCCCTGCAGCATGGACGAGGCCGCCAGCACCAGAAGCGACGCGACCGCCGGCGCCACCGCGCCGAGCAGGACCAGCCGGGCGCGCCGGGGCAGCCTTATCGCGTTCAACGGCCGCGCCCGCCGCTCAGAAGCGGATCAGCCGGCCGAGCGCCGGACCGCCGCCGGCCGCGGCCTTCTCGTCGATCTTCACGGTGAAGGACTTCTGCCCGGCGGCGATCTTGTAGAGCCCGCCCGGTTCCAGCCCGGCGCCGCTCTTGGCGGTGTCCAGCGTGGTGCCGGGAACATTGACCGTGCTCAGCGCGATGCCCTGCACGTCCAGCCGGTCGATGGTGACCGGGCCGGGCGCCGACAGGATCAGCACCGGATGGGTCTTGAACAGGGTCAGGTCCGGCTTGGGCAGCGGCGCCTTCATGCCCGCCAGGGCGATGGGGGCGCTGCGGAAGACGGTCACCCCCGCCTTTCCTGCCTCGTTGGAAGCCAGCAGCAGCTTGCCGCCGTCGCAGGGCAGCGTGTGGCGGTCGATGCTGCCGCCCTGCACCGCCAATTCGCGGGCGCCGACCGTCACCGAACCGCCGGTGATCGTCTCGTTGACGCAGGATTCCAGATAGCTCAGCGTCAGCGTTTGCCCGGCCTTCAACGTGAGCGTGCGGCCTGCCGCCAGATAGTCCATCGGCTGCACGCCGTCGACGCCGTCCGACACATCCTCAACCAATGCGGTGGGTGCGGCCGGGGCCGGAGCCGGATCCGCGGCGAGCGCCAGCGGCGATGCAGCCAGCAGAAGCAGGGTTCCGGCAACGGCGGAGCGGACGGGCATCTGAAACGCGACGGACATGGCAACGGACATGGCGACGGACATGGAAAAACGGCCTCCCGGTCAGTGCAGGGGGCTGTACCCCCTACGGACGGCATCACTATAGCTGCTGTTTCCTTTAACGAAGTTACCGGGGTACTTCAAATCCAATACGCCGCCGCCGCTTCCGATCACAGCG
Source organism: Azospirillum sp. UENF 112521 (assembly GCF_058780665.1). Taxonomy (NCBI): domain Bacteria; kingdom Pseudomonadati; phylum Pseudomonadota; class Alphaproteobacteria; order Rhodospirillales; family Azospirillaceae; genus Azospirillum; species Azospirillum sp. UENF 112521. The sequence goes on along the minus strand of NZ_JBSNCI010000005.1, from coordinate 824,708 downwards.
ATGCCGCCGGTAAATTCCCGTCATCCCGGCGACATCCTATTGTCAAGAAAGTGAAATACTCCCGCCACAACGCCGTCATGACCACCGGCTAATATACACCTCCCGCGCGTGGCGGCCTTCCGGGTCCCGCCGGATGGGACGGACATCATTGGAGCGTCGCGACCGAACATGGGTACCGAACACATCGTCCGCTCCTTCGCGCAGGAATTGCAGCGTCTGTCCAACCTCGTCACCCAGATGGGCGGCGTGGCGGAAGCCCAGGTGGAGGCCGCGGTGAAGGCGGTGACCCGCCGCGACGTCGGGCTGGCCTCCCAGGTGATGCAGGCCGATGCCCGGCTCGACGCCTACGAGCGCGACATCGACGCCGAGGCGGTGCGGCTGCTGGCGCTGCGCCAGCCGATGGCCCAGGACCTGCGCGAGATCGTCTCGGCCCTGAAGGTCTCGGCCGATCTGGAGCGCATCGGCGACTATGCCGCCAACGTCGCCAAGCGGTCGCTGGCGCTGGCCCAGGTGCCGGTGGTGCGGCCGGCCGCCGGCATCCCGCGCATGGGCCGGCTGGTCGAGGCGATCCTGAAGGAGGTGCTCGACGCCTATATCGAGCGCGACGTCGACAAGGCCATCGCCGCCTGGGAGCGCGACGAGGAGCTGGACGACCTCTACACCAGCCTGTTCCGCGAGGTCCTCACCTACATGATGGAGGACCCGCGCAACATCACGCCCTGCACGCATCTGCTGTTCATGGCGAAGAATCTGGAGCGCATCGGCGACCACGCCACCAACATCGCCGAGATCATCCATTTCCTGGTGGTCGGCAGCCCCCTGACGGTGCTGCGCCCGAAGAACGACGGCAGCAGCTTCGCCGTCGTCACGCCGATGGCGCCGGATAGCGACACGGCGTTCCCGCTCGACGAGGATGCCGGCCCCGCCGACGCCGGCTGACCCCCTCCCCGCCCGCCTCTCGCACTTGCCCGGACCGCCGCCGGCGGCGACACTTTGTCCGGCCACAGCCTGCGGATTCGCACGCGCAGGGGAGATACCGCCACGGTGCGGGGCTTTTCCGTTTGCATGCGGCGCGGGGGTCGGGTATTAGCCCGCCCCGTGTGCCCGACATCAGCCGCGGCATCCCTTTCCCTGCCTGCAACGAGACACGCTGGTCATGCCCGCCGACGCACTGAGCTCCGCCCTGCTTCCCGCCGGACTGCACGACGTGCTGCCGTCCGAAGCGGCGCATGAGGCGGCCGCCGTCGAACGCCTGCTGGCGGAATTCGCCGCGCAGGGCTACCGCCGCGTCGATCCGCCGCTGGTCGAGTTCGAAGAGAACCTGCTCTCCGGCCCCGGTGCCGCGATGTCCAAGCAAACCTTCCGGCTGATGGACCCGCATTCGCAGCGGATGATGGCGGTCCGCGCCGACATCACCCCCCAGATCGCCCGCATCGCCACCACCCGCCTGAAGAACGAGGCCCGGCCGCTGCGCCTGTGCTACGCGGGCCAGGTGCTGCGGGTGAAGGGATCGCAGCTGCGCCCCGAACGCCAGTTCACCCAGGTCGGCGTCGAGCTGATCGGCGCGCTGGAGGCCGAGGCCGATGCCGAGGTGGTCCTGCTTGCCGTCCAGGCGCTGACCGCCATCGGCGTGCCGCACCTGTCGGTCGATCTCTGCGTGCCGACCATGGTGTCGCGCATCTGCGCCGGCCTAGGGCTGGGCGAGGACGAGATCCGGCAGCTGCGCGCCGCACTCGACCGCAAGGACTCGGCTGCCGTGGCGGCCGTCGGCGGCCCTGCCGCCTCGCTGCTGGAAACGCTGATGAGCGCGTCCGGTCCCGCCGACCGCGCCATGCAGGCGCTGGCCGCCCTGCCGCTGCCGGAGGGGGCCGAGAAGGACCGCCGCCGGCTGACCGACACGCTGGCCCTGCTGCGCGCGGCGATGCCGGACCTGACGGTGACCATCGATCTGGTGGAGCATCGCGGCTTCGAGTACCAGACCGGCCTCAGCTTCACCCTGTTCTCCCGCGCCGCGGGCGAGCTGGGCCAGGGCGGGCGCTACCGCGCCGGCGCCCAGGGGGAAGACCGCGGCGAGCCGGCGACCGGCTTCACGCTGTACATGGATACGCTGCTGCGCGCGGTTCCGGCGGCCAAGGCCCCGGGCCGGGTCTATGTGCCGCATGGCAGCGGCTGGGAAACGGCGCGCAGGCTGCGGGCCGACGGATGGGTGACGGTCGCCGGGCTTGCCCCGGTGGCCGATGCGGCCGCGGAAGCCAGACGGCTCCATTGCGGCCATTGGCTGGTTGGCGGGGACGTCAAGCCGGTCGGGTGACCCTGGGTTCAAACGACTTGCGTTCACGGAAGTTGGGTTCAAGCGAGTTGGGTTCAGGGTGAACGGGCCCCCACGCCGCGCGGATGGTACCCTGCGGTGGATCGGGAGGCTGAGCGGTTCCTTTTTGAAGTTTTGCGGAGACGAGAGATGGCCAACGTTGCGGTGGTCGGCGCCCAGTGGGGCGACGAGGGCAAGGGCAAGATCGTCGACTGGCTGTCCAGCCGGGCCGATGTGGTGGTGCGCTTCCAGGGCGGTCACAACGCCGGCCACACGCTGGTGATCAACGGCGTCGAATACAAGCTGAGCCTGCTGCCGTCCGGCGTGGTGCGCCAGAGCAAGCTGTCGGTCATCGGCAACGGCGTCGTCTTCGACCCCTGGGCCTTCATCCGCGAAGTCAACGCGATCAAGGAAAAGGGCGTCACCGTCAACCCGGAAAACCTGATCGTCGCCGAGAACGTGCCGCTGATCCTGCCGGTGCACAGCGCACTCGACAAGGCGCGCGAAGAGGCCAAGGGCGCCGGCAAGATCGGCACCACCGGCCGCGGCATCGGCCCGGCCTATGAGGACAAGGTCGCCCGCCGCGCCATCCGCCTGTGCGACCTGACCGACGACGCCGTGCTGGTGGAGAAGGTCGACGCCCTGCTCGCCCACCACAACGCGCTGTTCCGCGCGCTGGGCGCGCCGGAGATGACCCCGGCCGACATCCTGGAGCCGCTGCGCGAGATCGCCCCGCAGGTCCTGCCCTACGCCGCCGTCGTCTGGAAGCAGCTGGACGAGTTGCGCCGCGCCGGCAAGCGCATCCTGTTCGAGGGCGCCCAGGGCACGATGCTGGACATCGACCACGGCACCTACCCGTACGTCACCTCCTCCAACACGGTGGCCGGCAACGCCGCCGCCGGCAGCGGCATGGGCCCGCGCGCCGTCGGCTATGTGCTGGGCATCTGCAAGGCCTACACCACCCGCGTCGGCTCCGGCCCCTTCCCGACCGAGCTGAAGGACGAGATCGGCGAGCTGATCGGCCAGAAGGGCAAGGAGTTCGGCGTCGTCACCGGGCGCAAGCGCCGCTGCGGCTGGTTCGACGCCGTCATGGTCCGCCAGGCGGTCAAGACCGGCGGCATCGACGGCATCGCCCTGACCAAGCTCGACGTTCTGGACGGCTTCGACGAGATCAAGGTCTGCGTCGGCTACCGCCTGGATGGCCAGGAACTCGACTATTACCCGTCGAACGCCGGCTCCCAGGCCCGCGTCGAGCCGATCTACGAGACCTTCGAAGGCTGGAAGGACACCACCCGCGGAGCCCGCTCCTGGGCGGAGCTGCCGGCCCAGGCGGTCAAGTATGTCCGCCACATCGAGGAGCTGATCCAGGCCCCGGTCGCCCTGCTGTCGACCAGCCCGGAACGCGACGACACCATCCTGATGACGGACCCGTTCGCCGACTGAGCTGGCGGGAGCTTCCCAAGAAAGAAGGGCCGGCATTTCGCCGGCCCTTTTTCGTTTCCGCTGTCCCAGGTCGGGCCACCCCCGATCACACCGACCGCGTCAGCCCGCCATCGACCCGGATGTTCTGGCCGGTGATGTAGCCGGCGCCCGGCGAGGCCAGGAAGGCCACCGTGGCGGCGATCTCCTCGCTGCTGCCGTAGCGCTGCATCGGCACGCTCTGGCGCCGCTCCTCGGTCGCGGGCAGGCTGTCGATCCAGCCCGGCAGGACGTTGTTCATCCGCACATTCTCCGCCGCATACTGCTCGGCGAAGAGCTTGGTGTAGGCGGCCAGACCGGCCCGCGCGACGGCGGAGGTCGGGAACATGGCGCTCGGCTCGAACGCCCAGGCGGTGGAGATGTTGACGATGGAGCCGCCCTTCTGCCCGACCATGATCGGCGCCACCAGCCGGACCGCCCGCACGACGTTGAGGAAATAGACCTCGATGCCGCGGTGCCAGTCCTCGTCGCTGATCTCCAGCAGGGCGCCGCGCGGACCATGGCCGGCGCTGTTGACCAGCGCGTCGATGCGGCCCCAGCGCTCCATCGTCGCATCGACCAGCCGCTTCAGATCGTCGTTCGACTGGTTCGACCCGGTCACCCCGATGCCGCCCAACTCCCCGGCCAGAGCCTCGCCCTTGCCGGAGGAGGACAGGATCGCGACCTTGAAGCCGTCGGCCGCCAGCCGGCGCGCCGAGGCCGCACCCATGCCGCTGCCGCCGGCGGTGATGACGGCAACCTTTTCGTCGGACATGCTCATTCCTCCCAATCCTTTGGTCGCCCAACCATAAGGGCGGCCGGTCGCCGCCTCAAATGCGATTTCAGGCGGGCCGGCCCCTGCGGAGCGGAGAGCGTCAGATGTCGAAATTGGCGGCGATGGTGCCGGTGGACTGGCGATGACGCAGGGCGTCGGCCAGCGTCTGGTTGTCGAGCACGGCGGCGGTGGCGTCGCGGACCTGGACCATCAGCCAGCGCACCGAGCAGGTCTCGGTATCGATGCAATCCTCGCACGGCCGGAAGGACGCCTTGCTGGCGCAGGGAATCGGCGCCAGATGGCCGTCGATCAGGCGGATCACCTCGCCGAAGGTGATCTCCGCGGCCGGGCGGGCAAGCCGGTAGCCGCCGCTCTTGCCGCGCTTGGCGAACAGGATGCCTTCCTTGCGCAACTCGACCAGGATCGCTTCCAGGAACTTGCGCGGGATGTTCTCGCGCTCCGCAATGTCGGCGATCAGGATCAGGTCGCCATTGTCCTTCTCCGCCAGCATGATCAGGGCACGCAACGCGTATTTGGCTTTCTGCGACAGCATTCCGGCGGAATCCGTATTATGGCGGCGGCGGTTGGGTGGTCCGCCCCGATCTAAAGCTTCGGTGGTTAACATTTCGTACCGGTCCGTTATTCCACCCCAGGGCGTAACTTGCGGCCGGAACCCGCGGACCTTAGATCGGATCGCAGAAAATCGGAATCGAATTGACGCGCGAATGGTTTGCGGCATCCGTCGCGGGCGCGTTAAGGTCACCCCGCCCATAGGATCATTCCGCCATTTTCCCGCAGAACCGAAGGTCAGGCCATGCAGTACGCCATCGTTCCGGTCACCCCGTTCCAGCAGAACTGCACGGTGCTCTGGTGCCCCGAGACGATGAAGGGTGCCGCCATCGATCCCGGCGGCGACCTTGACCGCATCCTGGCCGCCGTGAAGGCGAAGGGCGTGACGCTGGAGAAGATCCTCGTCACCCATGGCCACATCGACCATGCCGGCGCCGTCGCCGACCTGGCCGACAAGCTGACGCTGCCCATCGAGGGCCCGCACCGCGACGACCAGTTCTGGATCGACGGCATGCCGATGCAGAGCCAGATGTTCGGCTTCCCGCCGGTGCGCTCCTTCACCCCCGGCCGCTGGCTGGAGGAGGGCGACACGGTGACCGTCGGCAACCAGACGCTGGAGGTGCGCCACTGCCCCGGCCACACACCCGGCCATGTCGTGTTCGTCCATGTGCCGTCGAAGCTCGCCATCGTCGGCGACGTGCTGTTCCAGGGCTCCGTCGGCCGCACCGACTTCCCCAAGGGCAACCACGGCGACCTGATCGCCTCGATCCGCGACAAGCTGTTCCCCTACGGCGACGACATCGCCTTCATCCCCGGCCACGGACCGATGTCGAGCTTCGGCGAGGAGCGGCTGTACAACCCGTTCCTGAACGATTAACCGTCGCACAGTCGGAAATCTTCCGATTCGGAACTCGGGCAGTCAGGCTGAACACGCAAGTCCTGTAGCGCGTCTGCTCTCCTTCGCGCCTTCAGGCGTCGGAGATGGCTGCCCGTCCCTTATGGGGGTGGCCTTGGAGCCGTGCGCCTGCCTGAAGGCTCCAATTTTTCGATAAGACACAACTTTCAAGACCATGATTCGCGCTATTTTCGCGAAAAAGTTATGAGCACGCAATTTTTATAATTTCAATTTGAATGTCTCCATCGGATATGCGCGAATATGCACGACAATCATCACTTTTTATCCTCATCGGTAGCAAAAATATCTCTTAAAGCAATCCGAGCGCAAAAGGACTTATCATGAGAAAGATGTTACTCTCCGCCGGTTTTGCCATTGCGAGCGGCATGGCGCTCTTCAGCGCGCCGGCCGTCGCGTGTAACGTCGAACCCTATATCGGCACGATCTGCACCTACTCCTTCGATTGGTGCCCGCAGGGCTATGTCACGGCCGACGGCCGGACCTTGGCCGTCCGGGAGAACCAAGCGCTGTTCGCGCTGATCGGCTATCGCTACGGCGGCAACAATGCCGATCTCTTCGCCGTCCCCGACCTGCGCGGCCGTGCCGCCATCGGTTCCGGCACCGGCCCCGGCCTGGCGACCATCAACATCGGCGCCAAGGTCGGCCAGCAGGAACTGCTGCTTTCGGCGGCGCAGGTCCCGCTGCAACCGCATACCCACACCGCAACTTTCACCGGCACCGGCGGCGGGTCGGGGGGCTCGACCACGGTTCCGTTCACCGGCACCGTGAGCGTTCCCATCACCACCGGCGGCACCCCGGTGTCGGCTCCCACCTCGGGCACCGTCTATCTCGGCGGCACCGTCTTGGACGATGGCGGCAGTGGCATCACGCTGACGGGGCCGTACAACACCACCGGTCCGGGCACCGGCGCCAAAGTGGCGGGCACGGCCAGCGGCAGCATCACCGTCCCGAACACCGGCATCACCGGCGGCACAGTGGCGGTCGCCCCCGCCGCAGCCGGTGCGACCCAGAAGGTCAGCACCCAGTCGCCAGCAATCGGACAGACCGTCTGCATCGCCACCGTGGGCCTCTATCCCAACCGTCCGTAACGGGAGTCGACGGCGCAACTCCACCGAAAGGTGGAGTTGCGCTTTTCACGGCGGATCCCGCCGTCAATCGACCGACGGATCGTCGCCCAGCAGCAGGTCGATGCGCCGGCGCAGGCTGATCAGTTCACGGCGCTGCATGTCGTCGACATAGGCGCGGTGCTCACGCGGATCGCCCAGCCGGGCGGTGGCGCGGCGCAGCGCGTCGAGGAAGCGGCCGACCGCCGACATGGTGCGCAGTGACGGTTCCTTGGCGGCGTCCTTGCGGCTGCGGGCCGCCTGCACCGTCCCGTCGCCGGCCTTCACCTGCTCCCACAGGGCGATCTGCTCGTCCAGATCCTTGATCCAGGCGATTTCGATCAGGGTGGAGCGGGACACGTCATGGTGGGCGGCGGCATATTCCTGCTTGATCGTCTCCGGCAGGCTGTTCAGCCGCAATGTGTGGCTGACGTTGCTCTGGCTCTTGCCGATGATGCGGCCCAGCTGTTCCTGGGTGTAGCCGAAGCGGTCGATCAGCCGCGCCAGCGCCTCCGCCAGTTCCAGCGCGTCGAGGTCGACGCGCTGGACATTCTCCACCAGCGTCAGCTCGTCCGGATTGCCGGAGGTGACCAGCGCATAGATGGTCGCCAGCCCCAGCATCTCATGCGCCCGCAGCCGCCGCTCCCCGGCGACCAGGCGATGGCCGCCCACGACCTCCTGCACCAGCACCGGCTGCTTCAGCCCGTAATGCGCGATCGAGTCGGCCAGCCCCTGCATGTCCTGCGGGTCGAAATGGCGGCGCGGCATGCTCGGGTTGCGCATGATCCTGGCGACATCGAGTTCCAGCAGCCGGGGCGGCTTGCCCGTATCGTCGAACAGATCCGAGTGATCGGGTGCGAGCGTCGGCATGTCCTGGTCTGGTCCCCTGGTTCCCGGTCCTTCCGGCCCCGCAACGGTGCCCCGGCCGTTGCGGCTCTGTCAACGGCACAGTGAGAAGAAAAGGAGAACAGGCCCCGCCGGCTTCGCTGCCGCCGGCAGGGCCGGTCCCTCACGCGGCCTTGATGTCGGCCAGGAAGCGCTCGATCTCCGTCCGGAGATGCCCGGCCTGCCGGGTCAGATCCTGGGACGAGACCAGCACCTCGCCGGCAACCGTCTTGGTCGTGTCGGCGGACCGCGCCACCCCGTCTATGATCGCGGTGACCGATTGCGTCGCCTTGGCGGCCTGTTCGGCGTTGGCGGCGATGTCCATCGTCGCGGTGCCCTGCTCCTCGATGGCGCCGGCGACGATGCTGGAGATGCGGCCCATGTCCTCGATCACCGTCGCGATCTGGCCGATGGAGGCCGCGGCACCGTCCGTCACCGACTGCATGGTGCCGATCTGGCTGCCGATCTCGTCGGTGGCCTTGGCGGTCTGCGCGGCCAGATGCTTGACCTCGTTGGCGACGACGGCGAAGCCCTTGCCCGCCTCCCCCGCCCGTGCCGCCTCGATGGTGGCGTTCAGCGCCAGCAGGTTGGTCTGCGCCGCGATGTCGTGGATCAACTGAACGACGGTGCCGATGCGGCCGGCGGTCTCCACCACGGCGCGCATGGTTTCGCCGGCCTGCGCGGCGGCGCCGATGGCGGCCTGGGTGATCCGGCCCGACTCCTCGATGTGGCGGCCGATGTCGCCGATGGAGGCGCGCAGCTGGTTGGCCGCCGAGGCCACCGTCCCGACATTGCTCGCCGTCTGGTCGGCAGCCGCGGCGACGCTGGTCGCCTCGTGCAAAGTGCGGTCGGCGCCGTCGCTCATCGATCTGGCCGTCGCCTCCAGCCCGCCGGCGGCGCTGGCCACCGCGCGGACGATGCCGCCGACCCGCGCATCGAACCCATCGGTCACCCGTTCCAGCTGGCGGGTGCGTTCCTCGCGCAGCGCGCGGACCCGCTCCTGTTCGGCATGAAGGTCGTCGGCCTTGATCAGCGCCTCCTTGAAGACCTGCATGGCCCCGGCCATCCGGCCGATCTCGTCATGGCGGTCCTGCGCCGGCACGGCCAGCGCACGCTCGCCCTGGGCCAGCCGCTGCATGGCATCGCACATCGACGACAGCGGGCGGGTGATGCCGCGGGCGAACAGCATGCCGCCCAGGCAGATGACCAGCAGCAGAGCCGCCCCGGCGCCGATCATGTTGTCGCGCATCGACTTGACCGGCGCCAGAATCTCGTCGACGCCGGCCTCCGCCAGCACCAGCCACTGGACGCCGTTGTGCGTCATCGGGCGATAGGCGGTCAGGGCGGGACGGTCGCCGGAGATGTTGGCCGCCTCGACCACGCCGGTGTGGTCGGCATCGTTCCTGATGACGCCCATGGCGCCGCCCTCATAGGGCTTCAGCACCGCCGGCCCCGTCGCAAATCGCGGCGTGCTGCGCAGCTTGCCGTCCTCGCCGACCAGGAAGGTGTCGCCGCTGTCCCCCATCCCGCCGGTGGCGCGCATGATGCGGTCGAGCCCGCTCGGCTCGATGCGGAAAACCAGGGTCGCCAGCATCTGCACGCTGCCATCCGGCTGGCGCAGCGCCACCGGCGTCGCGAGGAAGGCCGACGGGGCGCCGCCGGCCGGCGCATAGGCGCTGAAATCGGCGGTGCGGGCCTCGTCCGGCTTGGGATCGCGCTTTACCGAGTCGGCCAGCGCGGCAAGCGGACCGTCGGCGGCCGGCTTGCCGAAGTCGCCGCCCTTCGCGGCGCTGTAGAGGACGGTTCCATCCTGCGACAGCAGCAGGACGTCGGCCAGCCCGCGGCGCAGCATCAGGTCGGTCATCCAGGAATGGAGCCTGAGATGCGCCATGTCGTACATGGTGCTGCCCTCCGGCTTCTCCATCTTGTAGCGCTCGGCCGGCGGGTTGGGGTTGTCGTCGACATAGCGCTTGCGCAGCAGGGTGCCGGGGTCGCCGCGGTCGCCCTCGATCCTCCAGCCATTGCCCAGCGCCACCGCCGCGTCCCGCATCGAGCGCGTGTTGGCGGTGAGGACGATGTCGCCCTCCAACCCTTCCAGATAGGACTGGACGCTGGCGGCGCGGGCATCCGCCAGCGCCACCAGCTTGTCCTGTGCCGCGGTGCGCAGACGGTCGGTGGCCGCGGAATAGGCGAAGCTGCCAAGCAGCACCGCCGTCAGCACCGCCGACCCGACCACCGCGCCGGGTATCTTGTGGCGCAGAAGCAATCTATTCAAGGTTGTGCTCCTCCCGTACGGGCTTAAGGTGCCGGTTGGCCCGGCTTCACTGGCGCGGCAAGCGTCCGGTCCCTTCCCCGGAATGGTTCCCAACCGAAAGGGCGGCCCGCCACAGCGCCGTACACATACAATCCTATTGGCGAACTGTTAACAAACAGACACACAAGTTTAATCGTTTTGTTAAACGATCGTTCAAAATCCATTCGGCTGGCGCAATGAAACGTAACTTAGTAGAAAGGGGTTACGCAGAGCCGAGGATTTGATCGGGCGTCTGTTGGGAGGTCGATCGATGTCACTTGCTGAGCGCAAGCTTTTTGTCGAGCGCTGGATTCGCTCACCACTGAAGGTCGCATCGGTAACTCCAAGTGGACCTGAACTGTGCCGGGCGATGGCGAAGGCCGCCCAGTGCAGCCCCACGCGGCGGGTGGTGGAGCTGGGGCCGGGCACCGGTCCCGTCACCTCGGCGCTGCTGGCCCATGGCGTCACGCCCGACAATCTGCTGATGGTGGAACTCGACCCCGCCTTCGCCGATCATCTGTCGATGCTGCACCCCAGCGCCACGGTGGTGCGCGGCGACGCGACGCGGGTGCACCGCATCGTCCGGGCCCATGGCTGGGAGAGCTGCGACGCGGTGGTCTCCGGCCTGCCGCTGATCGCCATGCCGCTGTCGGTGCAGGCGCGGATCGTGCGCGGCGCCTTTTCCGTGCTGGCGCCCGACGGCGTTTTCGTGCAATTCACCTACGGTCCCTTCGCCCCGGTCAATCCGGAACTGATCCGGCGGCTGCGGCTGAAGCCGCGGCGCCATGCCTGGATCGCCCGGAACCTGCCCCCGGCGTCGGTCTGGACCTTCCGCAGGCTGCCCTGACGACGAGTCATTTTGACCGCTGATACCGTACTGGACGAGGCGCGCGCCCTGATCAACGCGCGCCGTTACCGCCCCGCCCTGCGCCTGCTCCGCGGCGCCCCCTCGTCCTCCGGGACCGAGCGGCTTCATCTGCTGGGATTGGCCCATCTCGGCCATCGCGGTCCGGCCGCCGCCATCGCCTGCCTGCGCCGGGTCTTGGCCGACAGCCCCGGAGACGCCGACCGGCTGGCGCTTCTCGCCAGGGCCCATCAGGCCGACAACGCCCCCTTCCCGGCCGTCACCCTGCTGGAGCGCGCCCTGCGCGTCACCCCCGGACGCCCCGACCTGACGGCGGCGCTGGCCGGAGCGTTGCGCCGCGACGCCCGCTACACCGACGCGATTGCCGTGACGCGCGAGGCGCTGGCCGCCGGCGACCTCTCCCCCGACATCCGCTTCGAGGCCGCCACCGCCGCGGCCTATCTCGGGCGTGACGGGGAGGCGCTGGCCCATTTCAACGCGCTGCTGGCCGACGATCCCGAGCACGCCGCAGGCTGGTTCGGCAGCCATGCCCAGGCCCTGCACGACCATGGCCCCGACGAGTCCCTGCGCCGGCTGCGCCGCGCCACCCGCTGCGGCGGTGCCGCCGGCAAATACTGGGGCTATCTCGCCGCCACCCTGCGGCTGCTTGGCCGGGATGCCGAGGCCGACGCGGTGGAGCAGGCGGAGGTCGGCGACAATCCGAAGCGCCGCCCACTGCCGGACGGGGTCAAGGCGCTGCTGCCGAAGCTCTCCGCCGACTTCCGGCTGTTCGGCAACAGCGGCCGGCTGCTGCGTCATGCGGTCGCATGCGCCGCCACGCCCGGTCTGGTGCTGGAGTTCGGCGTCCGGCGCGGAACCTCGCTCGACCACATTGCCGACGCGGCGGGCCAGGAGGTCCACGGCTTCGATTCGTTCGAGGGCCTGCCGGAGGGCTGGGTCAACTCCCCCCGCGGCGTGCTGACCACCGGCAGCCAGCTGCCGCCGGTGCGTGACAACGCCCGGCTGCATGTTGGGTGGTTCGAGGACAGCCTGCCGCCCTTCCTCGCCGCCCATCCGGGACCGGTGCGCTTGGTCAATGTCGACAGCGACATCTACGCCTCGGCCCGCACCGTGCTGACCGCGCTGGCGGACCGGGTGCGGCCGGGAACGATCATCGTCTTCGACGAGTATATCGGCAACCGCAGCTGGCGCGACGACGAGTACCGGGCGTTCCAGGAATTCGTCGCGGAGAATGCGGTCCGCTACGAGTATTTCGCCGCCAGCCCCTACACCAAGCAGGTGGCGGTGCGGGTTCTGGAAATCGGCCACTCGAAATAAGTGCTGCGGGGAGCGACGCCCCCCGCAGCGAAGACCGGCCTCAGCCGGCCGCCTTCACCTGACGGCGGCGCGCATGCAGCACCGGCTCGGTGTAGCCGTTCGGCTGGACGCGGCCCTTGAACACCAGATCGCAGGCGGCCTGGAAGGCGATGCTGCCGTCGAAGTTGCCGGCCATCGGCTTGTACAGCGGGTCGCCGGCATTCTGCTTGTCGACGACGGCGGCCATGCGCTTCATGACCTCCATCACCTGGGCCTCGGTGCAGATGCCGTGGTGCAGCCAGTTGGCGATATGCTGGCTGGAGATGCGCAGGGTGGCGCGGTCTTCCATCAGCCCGACATCGTGGATGTCCGGCACCTTGGAGCAGCCGACGCCCTGGTCGATCCAGCGCACCACATAGCCGAGGATGCCCTGGGCGTTGTTCTCCAGCTCCTGCCGGACCTCGTCCTCCGACCAGTTGGGGCGGTCGGCCAGCGGGATGGTCAGGATGTCGGACAATGCTGCGGCCTGCCGCTTGGCCAGCTGGTCCTGCACCTCGGCCACATTCACCGCGTGATAGTGGGTGGCGTGCAGGGTGGCGGCGGTCGGCGACGGCACCCAGGCGGTGTTGGCGCCGGCCTTCGGATGGCCGATCTTGGCGACCAGCATGTCGGCCATCAGGTCGGGCATCGCCCACATGCCCTTGCCGATCTGGGCGCGGCCCTTCAGCCCGGCGCGCAGCCCGACATCGACATTGTTGTCCTCATAGGCGGAGATCCACTTGGTGGCCTTCATCGCCGCCTTGCGGACAACCGGGCCGGCCTCCATCGAGGTGTGGATCTCGTCGCCGGTGCGGTCGAGGAAGCCGGTGTTGATGAACACCACCCGGTCCTTGGCGGCGCGGATGCACTCCTTGAGGTTGACGCTGGTGCGGCGCTCCTCGTCCATGATGCCGACCTTGAGGGTGTTGCGGGCCATGCCCAGCAGATCCTCGACGCGGCCGAACAGCTCGTCGGCGAAGGCGACCTCTTCCGGCCCGTGCATCTTCGGCTTCACGATGTAGACCGAGCCGGCGCGGCTGTTGCGCAAGCCCCCCTCAGCCTTCAGATCGTGCAGGGCGATCAGCGAGGTGAAGACGCCGTCGAGGATGCCTTCCGGCGCCTCGCTGCCGTCGGCCAACTTGACCATGTCGATGGTCATCAGATGGCCGACGTTGCGGACCAGCAGCAGGCTGCGGCCATGCAGGGTGACGCTGCCGGTCGGCGTGGTGTAGGTGCGATCCGGGTTCAGCTTGCGGACGACGGTTCTGTCGCCCTTGGGGAAGCTGGCCTCCAGCGTGCCCTTCATCAGGCCCAGCCAGTTGCGGTAAGCGACGACCTTGTCCTCCGCATCCACGGCGGCGACGGAATCCTCGCAGTCCTGGATGGTCGACAGCGCCGCTTCCAGCACGACGTCGGCGACACCGGCGGCATCGTCCTTGCCGATCACGCTGCTGCGGTCGATGCGGATCTCGATGTGGGTGCCGTTCTGGACCAGCAGCACGGCCGACGGCGCCGAGGCCTCGCCCTGCCAGCCGACGAAGGCGGCCTTGTCCTTCAAGCCGGTCTTGCGCCCGTCCTTCAGGGTCACCGCCAGCGCGTCGCCCTCGACGGCATAGCCGACGGCATCGACATGGCTGGCGTCGGCCAGCGGAACGCTGTCGTCGAGGAACTTGCGGGCCCAGGCGATCACCTGCGCGCCGCGGGCGGCGTCATAGCCGCCGGCCGCCGGGGTGCCGGGGATGGCGTCGGTGCCGTACAGCGCGTCGTACAGGCTGCCCCAGCGCGCGTTGGCGGCGTTCAGGGCATAGCGGGCGTTGGTGATCGGGACCACCAGCTGCGGGCCGGCGAGATAGGCGATCTCCGGATCGACATTGCCGGTGCCGACCGCGAAGTCGCCGCCCTCCGGCACCAGATAGCCGATCTCGCGCAGGAAGGACTCGTAGTCGGCCTGATCGAAGAGCTTGCCGCGACGGGCGGTGTGCCACCCGTCGATCTGCGCCTGCAGGCTGTCGCGTTTGTCCAGCAGAGCCTTATTGCGCGGCGCCAACTCGTGCAGGAGCTGGTCGAGGCCGGTCCAGAGACGGTCGGCGTCGACACCGGTTCCCGGCAGCGCCTCGTCATTGATGAAGTCGTACAGCGGGCGGGCGATTTCGAGGCCGCCACGGCGGATCCAGTTGCTCATCTCGTTGCGTGTCCCATTCTCTTGCGCTCGGTTCGCAGACTCCTCTCCGGGAGTCTTTGTCATCGGTTATCGCGTCTTCCGATTGACCCGGTCAACACAATGTCGCACCGCAGCGTATGGAGAAATGGTAGCAGGCGGCCGGCACCGGGCCGGCCGCGCTCACGCCAGCATATTCAGCACCGTTGCCGGCTGGTTGGCCGAAGCGGCGGCCGTCGACAGGGCCGCGCCATCTGCCCCATCGGCAGCGTTATCGGGCGCCCCGCTGGCCCCGACCGCCTGCCCAAGCTCCTTGGCCGACCCGAGCGCCGCGGCGCGCAGGGCGTTGACCTCCTTCTGGGCGGCTTCGACCATCTTGTCGTCGGCCTTGAAGCCTTCCCGCCGCTCGCGCCGACGCTTTTCCGACTCGTCCAGCATGTTGGCGGCCTTCGCCTCGCCGATGATGCGCTTGGAGGTGGCAAGCACCCCCTCAACCCGCTGGCCGAAGGTGTCCGCCTCGCGGTAGCGCGACATCTTCAAGGCGTTGTCGGACATCAGCTGCTGAATCATCGCGCTTCGCCCGCCGGTGCCGGCCGACGCCGCGGCTGGGTGACTGCCGGCAGGCTGGCCAGGAGCGGCCGGATCGGTGTCGGACTGATCGGCCCCTGATGGATCGGTGTCGGACTGATCGGTGTCGGACGGGACGGCGCCGGTCATCCCGCCATTGCCCAGGCCCGACAGCACATCCTCCACCAGGCGGGCGATGTCGGCGGGCAACTTGCCGTCCCGCATCTCCGCCGCCCCCGCCGACTGCGCATCCGAATCGGCGCCGGCATCGGCCGCCATCAGGTCGGCGGTACTTTCCGCGGAACCGGCGGCGGCCGACGCCCCGTCCCCCGTCGAGAAGCCGATGGTCAGCGTCACCTCGGTCTGTTGCAGGGTCAGGCTGGTGGTCGTGCGGGTGATCGTCGTCTCCGACGACAGCATCGTGGCGCCGCCGGTGGCATCGCCGGGCAACCCCAACTCCGCCGCGGCCTTGATGCCGGCCCCATACTCCTTGGCGGCGCGCCCGGCCTCGCGCGCCAGCAGCGTCGCTTCCCGCGCCAGGGTCGCCAGCTTCTGCGGATCGCCCTGGGCAAAGCGCATCGCCAGTTTCAACTGTTCGATCTTGCGTTCGACCTGCTCAAGCCGCGCGGCAGCCGCCTGCTTGGGCCCGCCGACCCGCCTCGCCTCCTCCAGAGCCGCCTGGGCGCTGGCATGGTCGCTCTGCCATTTGGTCGCGGCCTGGGTCAGCGCCTGCGCACGCTCCGCCTTCTGGGCGAGCTGGCCGTGGGCGTCCTTGGCCTGCAGTTCCTTCTCCCAGGGTTTCCTGGCCTGCTGCAGGCGGAAAAGGCCGGCCTGACCGTCGGCCACCACGCTGAAAACGCTCATGCCGCCCCCCCCGGTCCGGCCGAACCAACTTGTTCGCGGCAAAGTTTAGCACAATCGCAGAAACTGTCCATTTCGCGCGGTGCGTGCGTGGAACCCCGAAGGCTTGGGCGGTGTTTCACTTCCCGACACCCGCTTCCGCAACGGGCGGTTCGATACCGCAGGCGCGGAGCCACGGAATACCGGAATCCCCGAGGAGGAAAGACAAGATGCCGAACCGCGACATGACCGGCACCGGCGGACCGACCCCGACCGGCTCCACCACCGGAAGTTCTACCGCTGGAAGCTCGTCGACCGGAAATTTCGCTGCCGGCAGCTCCAACATCGGCGGCAGCGTCGATGAGATGAAGAAGACCGTCAACCGCGCGGCCGACGACGTGATGTCCACCGGGCGCGAGACGCTGGGCAACGCCCAGGGCCGCATCCGCTCGCTGCTGGAACAGCAGACCGGCCGCGCCGCCGATCAGCTGGGTGGCGTCGCCAACGCCCTGCACAAGGCCGCCGAGCAGCTGAACGAGGAAAATGGCGGCGTGGTCGCCGATTACGCCGAGCAGGCGGCCAGCCGCGTCGAACGTGTCGCCGACATGCTGCGCGACGCCTCGGTCGACGACATCGTCGGCGAGGTCGAAGGCTTCGCCCGCCGCCAGCCCGAGGTGTTCATCGGCGCCGCCTTCGCCGTCGGCTTCCTCGCCGCGCGCTTCCTGAAAAGCTCCAGCGACCGCCGCATGCACCGCGCCTCGACCTCGCTTCGCGGCAACGCGCACCCGTCGCAGACCGTGCGCACCGCCCGCGGCGCCTCCTACGACGCCGGTCGCGATACCGGCCGCGACCGCAATCGCGACACTGGCCGCGACACGGGCCGCGACACGACGCCCAGCCGCGGCATGGCCGGCGGCATCGGCGAGCCCGTCAGCCGCAGCACCCCGTCCCACAGCGCCGACACCCCGACGACGGGCTCGTCCAGCGTGAACACCGGCCACCTCGCCGGCCGCATGGACTCCGAACGCGGGTCGGAGCGCCTGGGTGAGCCGAAGCCGGCCGCCGGCCGCATCGGCATGCCGCTGTCCACCGCTCCGGCCTCGGTCACCGGCCACGGCGCCGCGCCGTCGGCTGACACCGCTCTCGGCACCAGCACCATCGGCACGCCGGCCGGCGTGTCGGGTGCCGCCGCCAGCACCGTCAACTCCGGCACCGCCGGCATTGGCGGCGTCCAGGGCGGCGGTGTCCAGGGCGGCAGCCACGGCGGCCCTGCCGGAGCCTCCTCCTCCACCTCCAAGCCGCAGGGTCAGCGTCCATGAGCGCCGCCGAGAACCGCTATGACGAGCCGCGGGATCCGCGGCAGGACCGGCCGCTTGCCGGCCTGTTCGCCGATCTCGCCCGCGAATCCGCCAACCTCGCCCGATCCGAGATCGCGTTGGCGAAGGCCGAGCTGACCGACAAGGCCACAGAGGCCGCCGGTGGCGTGGCCTTCATCGCCGTCGGCGGACTGGTCGCCTTCGCCGGCGTCCTGGTCCTGCTTGCCTCCGCGGTTCTCGGCCTGTCCAACGTCCTGGCCCCGTGGCTGTCCGCGCTGATCGTGGGCGTGGTGGTTCTGGCGGTGGGCGGCATCCTGGCTTACGTCGGCAAGAACCGGCTGAGCCCCGCCAACCTCCGCCCCCGCCGCACCATGAACACGCTGGACGAGGACAAGCGCTGGGCGAAATCCCAGCTTGCCCGCTGAGGGGCCGGCCGATGACGGACGACGAACGTCAATCGAAGGATCTCGACGCCCTGGAGGGCGACATCCGCGCCAGCCGCGCGCGCATCGGCGGCACCGTCGATGCGCTGCGCGACCGGACATCCCGTCTGCGCGACAGTCTGACGCGGTGGTCTCCCCAAACCCTGATGGAGAATTCCATGAAGCACACCTATTCGCCGTCGACGCCGGACACCCCGTCCCAGCGCGCCAACCTGCACCGGACCGACCGTTACGAAAGCGGCCAGACCGTCCATTACAATCGCCGGCAGTCCCAGTCCTCCGGGTCTGTGCTGGACAGCGTCACCAGCAACCCGATCCCGCTGGCGCTGGTCGGCATCGGTCTGGGCTGGCTGGCCCTGTCCAGCACCGGCTACGACCGCCGCATCGCCCGCTCCAGCACGGTCCGCAACGCCCGACACCGCGTGGGCGACGCCGTGGACTATGCCCGCGAAACGCTGAGCGATGCCGGCGAGAGCGTCCGCAATGCCGCCAGCTCGGCCTATGACAGCGCCTCGGGTGCGGTCAGCTCCGCCTACGACAGCGCGTCCGGGACCGTCAGCGGCATGATGGGCGGTTCGGACAACGACCCTGTGTCGGGCCACGTATCCGGCCGGGGCGACCTCCACACCCAGCGCCAGTCGCAGGGCTATGTCAGCCGCGGCGTGTCGCGCCTGTCCTCCATGGCACCGTCGACCGACCATCTGCGCCACCGCGCGCACGATATGTCGACCGGCTTCTGGGACCTCGTCGAGGACCATCCCATCGTCGCCGGCGCCATGGGCGTGGCGCTGGGTGCGGCCATCGGCGCCGCCCTGCCCGGCACCCGCTATGAGAAGCAGTGGGTCGGCGACTATGCTGACGAGGCGACCGAGCGGGCCAAGGCCATCGCCATGGACGCGCTGGACCGCGGCACCCGCGCCGCCCAGGCGGCCGCCAATACGGTGGTCGAGTTGGCCAAGGAGGACGTCCGTGACGTCGTCACCGAAGCCACCAACGCCGCCCGCGAAGAGGTGAAGAAGCCGGGCTGATCCCCGCTTCCTTCGCCACCCGGACCGACCCCGCGCCGCCCACGGCGCGGGGTTTTCCGCATTGGGGGGTCTTTTGCCACCCTGCGGCAAACCGCCGCATCGCGTCCCCCGACCTGCGGCTTCGCTGTAGCCTGGGGACGAGCGCCACGCTATAACCAAGCGGTGTTGACGGGTATTGCCGGCACATCAGCCATGCAAACCCGCGAAAGCCGCGGAAATCCTGCACTTTTATCGACAAACGCCCCTTGCCCCCCGGAGCAATCAGGACTAAATTGGTCCTGTATTGGAAACCGGGGTGAAACGGGGTGTGGGCATGATCCGGCTGAGCAAGCTGACCGACTATGCCATCGTCGTGCTGAGCGAGATGGCGCGCCAGGTCGGCACGGTCCATACCGTCGCCCATCTTGCCGACCGCACCGGCGTTCCCGCTCCCACCGTCGCCAAGCTGATGAAGGCGATGACACCGGCCGGGCTCACCACCTCGCAGCGCGGTGCCGCCGGCGGTTATGCGCTGAGCCGGCCGGCCGATGCAATCTCCATCGCGGAAATCATCACGGCGCTCGACGGTCCCATCGCGCTGACCGCCTGCGTCGACGGCGCCGACAGCCAGTGCGGGGTGGAGCAACTTTGCCCCATGCGCGGCGGTTGGGAAAAGGTGAACCGCGCCATCCGCAACGCGCTGGAGGAGGTGTCGCTGGCCGACATGATGGTCCCGATCACCTTCCCGGCTCCCGCAGCCGCAACGAATTCCACAGCCGCCCAGCCGGCCCGCCCTGCGCACTGAACGGCGCGCACCGAACAGCATTCTTGAGAAGGACGAGGCAAAGCCATGGCCGCCCAACCGGAAACCGTCGAGCAGGTCCGCGCCGTCACGGAGCAGAAGTACAAGTACGGCTTCACGACCGACATCGAGGCCGACGTCGCGCCGAAGGGCCTGAACGAGGACATCGTCCGCTTCATCTCCGCCAAGAAGGAGGAGCCGGAGTGGCTGCTGGACTGGCGCTTGAAGGCGTTCCGCGTCTGGCAGACGATGGAGGAGCCGCAGTGGGCCGCCGTCAGCTTCCCGCCCATCGACTATCAGGACGCGCATTACTATGCGGCGCCGAAGAAGAAGGCTGGGCCGAAATCGCTGGACGAGGTCGATCCCGAACTGCTGAAGACCTACGAGAAGCTGGGCATCCCGCTGCGTGAGCAGGAGATCCTGGCCGGCGTCGAAGGGTCGGAGGGCAAGAGCCCGGCCATCGCCGTGGACGCCGTGTTCGACAGCGTGTCGGTCGCCACCACCTTCAAGGCGAAGCTGGAGGAGATGGGCATCATCTTCTGCGCGATCTCCGAGGCGGTGCAGAAGCACCCGGAGCTGGTGAAGAAGTATCTCGGCTCGGTGGTGCCCTACACCGACAACTACTATGCGACGCTGAACTGCGCGGTCTTCACCGACGGCAGCTTCGTCTACATCCCCAAGGGCGTGCGCTGCCCGATGGAGCTATCCACATATTTCCGCATCAACCAGGCCAACACCGGCCAGTTCGAGCGGACGCTGATCATCGCCGACGAAGGCGCCTATGTCAGCTATCTGGAAGGCTGCACGGCGCCCCAGCGCGACGAGAACCAGTTGCATGCCGCGGTGGTCGAGCTGGTGGCGATGGACGACGCGACGATCAAGTACTCGACCGTCCAGAACTGGTACCCCGGCAATGCCGAAGGCGTCGGCGGCATCTACAACTTCGTCACCAAGCGCGGCGCCTGCCGCGGCAAGAACTCCAAGATCTCCTGGACGCAGGTCGAGACCGGCTCGGCGATCACCTGGAAGTATCCGAGCTGCATCCTGCAGGGCGACAATTCGGTGGGCGAGTTCTATTCGGTCGCCATCACCAACAACTTCCAGCAGGCCGACACCGGCACCAAGATGATCCACATCGGCAAGAACACCCGCTCGACGATCGTGTCGAAGGGCATCTCGGCCGGCAAGGCGCAGCAGACCTACCGCGGCCTCGTGAAGATCCTGCCGAAGGCGGAGGGTGCGCGCAACCACACCCAGTGCGACAGCCTGCTGATCGGCGACCAGTGCGGCGCCCACACGGTTCCCTACATCGAGAGCCGCAACCGCTCCGCCCGCATCGAGCATGAGGCGACGACGGCCAAGATCAGCGAGGACCAGCTGTTCTACTGCCGCCAGCGCGGCATCTCGGAAGAGGACGCGGTGTCGCTGATCGTCAACGGCTTCTGCAAGGAGGTCCTGAAGGAACTCCCCATGGAATTCGCCGTGGAGGCGCAGAAGCTGGTGGGCATCAGCCTGGAAGGCAGCGTGGGCTAAGGGCGCGTCCCACCCACCGAAGAGAACGTGAAGACCGGACGGCGTGCCGGCGGCCTGAAGAAGACAAAGAGGCAAAGACGATGATCGAAATCAAGAACCTGCACGCCACCGTGGACGGCAAGGAAATCCTCAAGGGCGTCGACCTGACCATCCGCCCGGGCGAGGTCCATGCCATCATGGGGCCGAACGGCGCCGGCAAGAGCACCATGTCCTACGTGCTGGCCGGCCGCGACGGCTACGAGGTCACTGAGGGCTCGGTCACCTATTACGGCAAGGACCTGCTGGCGATGGAGCCGGAAGAGCGGGCGGCCGAGGGCGTCTTCCTGGCTTTCCAGTATCCGGTCGAAATCCCCGGCGTCGGCAACACCACCTTCCTGAAGACCGCGATCAACGCCATCCGCAAGCATCGCGGCGAGAAGGAACTCGACGCCATGCAGTTCCTGAAGCTGATCCGCGAGAAGACCAAGGCGCTCGGCATGTCGGACGAGATGCTGAAGCGCGCGGTCAATGTCGGCTTCTCCGGCGGTGAGAAGAAGCGCAACGAGACGCTGCAGATGGCGGTGCTGGAACCGAAATTCGCCATCCTCGACGAGACCGACAGCGGCCTCGACATCGACGCGCTGAAGATCGTCGCCGAGGGCGTCAACGCCCTGCGCTCGCCGGAGCGCTCGATGCTGGTCATCACGCACTACCAGCGCCTGCTCGACTACATCGTTCCCGATCATGTCCATGTGCTGGCCGCCGGCCGCATCGTCAAGTCGGGCGGCAAGGAACTGGCGCTGGAGTTGGAGAAGAACGGCTACCGCGACTTCGGCGCGAGCGAGGCAGCGTGATGACGGCCAACCACTCTCCTCTCCATCCGATGACCTACTCGACGCGCGGCGCCGATCCGGCGACGGCGCCGGCCCTCCTGGCACCGCTCGATCAGGTCGGCGCCGGCCTGCCCGGCAGCGGCCTGTCCTGGCTGACCGATCTGCGCGCCGTCGGCCGCGAGCGCTTCGCCGCCGTCGGCCTGCCGACGATCAAAAACGAGAGCTGGCGCTACACCAACCTGCGCGACCTCGCCAAGACCAGCTTCCAGCCGGCCGCCCCGGCGGCGGCGGCCATTGACCTGCTGCCGACCGTGAGGGCCGAGGGGCAGGACGGTCCGCGTCTGGTCTTCGTCGACGGCCGTTTCCGCGGCGACCTGTCGTCGGTCGAGGGCCTGCCGCCGGGCGTGGAACTGCTGAGCATCGCCGCTGCCCTGACCAGCCACACCGACCTGCTGGCCGACCATATCGGCCGTCTCGCCGCGGCGGACGACCGTCCGCTGGTGGCGCTGAACAGCGCCTATCTCGCCGACGGTCCCGTCCTGCATGTGCCGGCCGGCGTCCAGGTCGAACGCCCCATCGAGCTGGTCTTCGTCTCGGTCGGGTCGGAGGTGCAGGCGACCTCCTGCCACCCGCGCAGCCTGCTGATCGCGGAAGCGGGCTCCAAGGCGGTGGTGGTCGAACATCATGTCGGCCGCGGCACCGGCACCACGCTGGCCAATCACGTCACCGAGGTCTTCGTCGGCGAGGGCGCCACCCTGCACCATTACAAGTCGCAGCGTGACGGCGGCGGCGCCATCCACCTGTCGCACATCGCGGCGACGGTGGCGACCGGCGGCTGCTACGACAACTTCATCCTGACCACGGGCGCGAAGCTGTCGCGCAACGAGGTGGTCAGCCGCCTCGACGGCACCGACGCCCGCACCCATGTCAGCGGCGGCTATCTGGTCCGCGGCACCCAGCATGCCGACACCACCACGCTGATCGTCCACGCCCAGCCCAACGGCACCAGCCGCGAGGTCTACAAGGGCGTCATCGACGACACCGCCCGTGCGGTGTTCCAGGGCAAGATCACCGTCTGCCCCGGCGCGCAGAAGACCGACGGCTACCAGTTGAACCGCGCCCTGCTGCTGTCCGACGGGGCCGAGATCGACAGCAAGCCGGAACTGGAAATCCATGCCGACGACGTGAAGTGCAGCCATGGCTGCACCGCGGGTGAGCTGGACGACGACGCGCTGTTCTACCTGCGCGCCCGCGGCATCGACCGCGACACCGCCCAGGGCCTTCTGATCGGCGCCTTCCTGTCGGAATCCCTTGGGGAAATCGCCGAAGAGTCGATCCGCGACGCCTTCCAGGGGATCGTGGCCGGCTGGCTGGAGGAGCAGAAGTAACCATGTCCGATGCCATCCTGAACCAAGCCTACGACGTGCAGCGGGTGCGGGAGGATTTCCCCATCCTCGCCCGCAGCGTCCACGCCAGGAAGGGAAAGCCCGGCAAGCCGCTGGTCTATCTGGACAGCGGGGCGTCCGCCCAGAAGCCGCGTCAGGTCATCCAGGCCATGACCCGCTTCCTGGAGGAGGATTATTCCAACATCCACCGCGGCGTCCATTTCCTGTCGCAGACCGCGACCGACCAGTTCGAGGCGGTGCGCACCAAGGTCGCGCGCTTCCTGAACGCGCCGAACGACCGCTGCATCGTCTTCACCCGCAGCTCGACCGAGGCGATCAACCTCGTGGCCTCCAGCTATGGCCGCACCTTCCTGACCGAAGGCGACGAGGTCATCCTGTCGATCATGGAGCATCACGCGAACATCGTTCCGTGGCAGCTGCTCCAGGCCGAGAAGAAGATCGTCATCAAGGTCGTGCCCTGCGACGAGGACGGCGTCCTCGACATGGACGCCTACCGCAGCCTGCTGTCCGACCGCACGAAGCTGGTGGCGATCACCCACTGCTCCAACGTGCTGGGCACCGTCACCCCGGCGAAGACCATCGCCAGGCTGGCGCATGAGCGCGGCGTGCCCGTCCTGTTCGACGGCAGCCAGGCGGTGGTGCATGGCACGGTCGACGTGCAGGACATCGATGCCGACTTCTACGTCTTCACCGCGCACAAGCTGTATGGCCCGACCGGCCTCGGCGTGCTCTACGGCAAGTACGACCTCCTGAAGAAGATGCCGCCCTACCAGGGCGGCGGCGACATGATCGAGAGCGTCAGCTTCGACAGCACCACCTTCAAGGCGCCGCCGTCGCGCTTCGAGGCCGGCACGCCGCCGATCACCGAGGTGATCGGGCTGGGCGCCGCCATCGATTATGTCGAGGCTCTCGGCCGCGACGCCATCGCCGCGCACGAGCACGACCTGCTGCAATACGCCACCCAGCAGCTGTCGCAGATCGACGGGCTGCGCATCGTCGGCACCGCGCCCGGCAAGGGGCCGATCGTCTCCTTCGCGCTGGAGGGTGTGCACCCGCACGACGTCGGCACCATCGTCGACCAGTATGGCGTCGCCGTGCGCGTCGGCCGCCATTGCGCCGAGCCGCTGGCCGAGCGGTTCGGCGTCGGACCGACCGTCCGCGCCTCCTTCGGCCTCTACAACACCCGGGAGGAAGCCGACGCCCTCGTCCAATCCCTCCAGGCGGTCAAGGAGTTCTTCGGAGCATGATGGACGATCTGCGCGAGCTGTATCAGGAAGTGATCCTGGACCATGGCAAGCATCCCCGCAACTTCCGCCATCCCGACGACGCCAACCGCGAGGCGAAGGGCGAGAACCCGATGTGCGGCGACCGCTTCATGGTCTATCTGACCCTGAAGGACGGGGTGGTCGACGACGTGGCCTTCCAGGGCCGCGGCTGCGCCATTTCCACCGCCAGCGCCTCGATGATGACGGAGCTGGTGCATGGCAAGACGGCGGCGGAAGCGGAAAAGCTGTTCCACGCCTTCCACGAGCTGTGCACCCAGGACGAGCCCGACATCCCCGAGGGTGTCGACGACGAGACGATGGAAAAGCTGATGGTGATGTCCGGCGTGCGCCAGTTCCCGGTGCGGGTGAAGTGCGCGACCCTGGCCTGGCACGCCATGAACGCGGCACTCCACGGCGAGGCTTCGGCCTCCAGCGACCAGTTTTGACGGAAGGGGATCGACATGCCCGATGAAGCCCTGACCCAGCGCCCGATGGCTCCCAATCCGGCCGAAGCCGAGGCGCAGTTGAAGGCCGACGCTGCAAGCGAGGCTCCGGAATCCAAGGACTTCGCCCCGATGCCCCAGCCGCCCGAGGGCTACGACCCGCGGGAGGAGATCATGGATCGCGTCGTGGCGGCCATCAAGACCTGCTACGACCCGGAAATCCCGGTCGACATCTGGGAACTGGGGCTGATCTACCGTGTGGACATGGATGGCCAGCGCAATGTCGAGATTGATATGACGCTGACCAGCCCCATGTGTCCGGTGGCCGGCGAACTGCCCGAGCAGGTCCGTCAGGCCGTTCTGGGCGTCGAGGACGTCAACGAGGTCAAGATCGAGCTGGTGTGGGAGCCCCCGTGGCACCAGGGCATGATGTCCGAGGAAGCCCGCCTGCAACTGGATATGTTCTGAGCCGCATTAGGAGACCGTCACCATGGCCCGCCCCCTGCCCAAGGCGCTCACGATCACCGACGCCGCCGCGGAGCGCGTCAAGGCGCTGATGTCCAAGGCCACCGACGACATGGTCGGCCTGCGCATCGGCGTGAAGGCGCGCGGCTGCTCCGGCCTCAGCTACGACGTTCAGTATGCCAAGGAAAAGATGAAATTCGACGAGGTGGTGGAGGACAAGGGCGTCACCATCCTGATCGACCCCGCCGCCGTCATGTTCCTGATCGGCAGCGAGATGGACTATGTCGACGACAAGTTCCAGACCGGCTTCGTCTTCAAGAATCCGAACGAGAAGGGCCGCTGCGGCTGCGGCGAGAGCTTCCACGTCTGACCCCAGATCGCCCTCTCCCGCCCCTTAGTCCCCTCTTCCCCCCCGGGGAGAGGGTTAGGGTGAGGGGGGCGCACTGCGTGCCGTACCCGAGAATCCTCCCCATGCCTCCCCCTCACCCCGCCCCTCTCCCCAGGGGGGAGAGGGAGAATTGGGTTCCCCCTCACGACATCGGATTCGCCGGCGGCTTCGGCATCTCCGGCAGCGGGATAAACTCGCCGTTGTCGAGGTCCGGCAGCTTCATCCGCCCGGCCCGCCAGTCCGCCTTTGCCTGCTCGATCCGCTCCTTCGACGAGGACACGAAGTTCCAGTCGATGAAGCGCTGCCCCAGCGGCTCGCCGCCGACCGCCATCACAATGGCCGGCGTCGCGGCGGTCAGCTCCGCCGGATGGCCGGGCGCGAAGACGATCATCCGCCCAGCCTCGAACCGCTGCCCCTCCGCCTCCACAGCGCCCGCCACCACATAGGCCGCGCGCTGCCATCCGTCCTCCGGCAAGGCGACGCGGGCGCCGGGGGCGAGATCCCAATGGATGTAGAACAGCGGCGAATGGGTCTTCACCCCAGTCCTGGCGCCGAACGCCTCGCCCGACACCAGCCGGCCGCGCACGCCGCCCTCCTCGAACAGCGGCAGGTCGCCGGTGCCGTAATGGGCAAAGGCCGGGTCGGTCTCCTCATCGGCTTCGGGCAGCGCGACCCAGGCCTGGATGCCGTGCATCGTCCCGCCCTCCATCCGGGCACGCTCGAAGCGTTCGGAATGGGTGATGCCGCGCCCGGCGGTCATCCAGTTCACCTCGCCCGGCCGGATCGGCTGTTCGGAGCCCACGCTGTCGCGGTGCATGATCTCGCCCTCGAACAGGTAGGTCACGGTGGACAGGCCGATGTGCGGGTGGGGACGCACATCGACGTCGCGGGGAAGGCCGGGCTGGAAATCGACCGGCCCCATATGGTCGAAGAAGACGAAGGGGCCGACCATCCGCCGTTGGACGAAGGGCAGAACCCGCCCCACCTCGAAACCGCCAAGGCTTTTGCGGCGCTGCTCGATCACCAAATCCAGCATGGGTCTTCCTCCCGACAATTGAGGCTTGTTTCGTTCAGGCGTTCGGATCGCGCGGCACGGTCTGGATGACCTCGAACCCTTCGAATTCCGGCGGCCCGACATAAAGCGGCTTGCGGGCGCCGGCATTGCCATGGGCGTTGCGGAACGCCTCCGACCGCGTCCAGCCTTGGAAAGCGCCTTCGGATTCCCAAACCGTGTGAGAGGAGTAGAGTCGGTGATCGTCCCGGTCGGGCCCGCGCAGCATGTGGAATTCGACGAAGCCCGGCACCTTGTGCAGATGCACCTCGCGGTTCAGCCAGACCTCCTCGAATTCCTGCTCGGCCCCATGGCGGACCTTGAAACGGTTCATCGCGATGAACATGCGGCATTCCTTATCAAGCGTGGTCGACAGGCCCGACCCGGTCGAGGATAGAGGTTGGCGGCACCGCGGGGCAATCGACCTGACGCGCCGTCCCTCTTGATTGCGCCGCGTGGGACCTGAGGCGTCAAACCCTGGGCGCCGAGTCCGGAAATTTCTCAATCAGATCAGAGTCTTGCTGCCCGTTTTTTGTAAGTGCCCACATGCGCTCCGACCGATGAGATACAATGCGCACGCCTCCCCTATTCCGGAGAAGCCGCCATGCACGTTCTCCGCAAGCTCTTCGCGATCCCCACCCGCCCTATCTCCACACGGCCCATCTCCACGCGGCCCGGATGCGTTGAACAGTGGAACAGCACCCGAAATCTGTTTCACGGTGTTCCAAGCGTCCGGTTCGGTAGGGGTTGTCCGCGTATGGACCCCTAATGCCGTTAAGCTCTAATATACGCAAAAGAGGTACAAGGTCGGCGGGGGCGGGTGATCGATCCAGTGGCCGGGGGGAGCGAAATGACCGCAACAGTCCCAAAACAGACGGGGACGGTGCAAGGCCGTGCCAAGCCCCCCGGTGCCATCGGCATGCTCGTTACCCTCTCCGTTCCCTTTCTGCTCGTGCTTCAGGGCGCCCGTGTGCCGGGGTCGGTGGAGTTGGCCCATTACCTGCCGCTGCACACCTTCTTTGAAACCTTCGCCATCTCAGTCGCCACCCTGATCTTCGCCATTGGCTGGCACTCCCGGAACGATGACACCCCGCGGGCCCTGCTGGTTCTTTCCACCTGCTTCCTCGGCGTGGCGCTGCTCGATTTCGGGCATATGTTGTCCTTTACCGGCATGCCCGACTTCGTGACGCCGGCCGGCCCGGAAAAGGCCATCGCCTTCTGGCTCGGCGCCCGGCTGATGGCGGCGCTGGCCCTGCTGATGGCGGCCGTCCTTCCCTGGACGGCTGAAGCGGGGAACTCGGCGGCCTTGCGCTATCCGCTGGTCGTCGGGGTGCTGCTGTCGTGCGCCGCGATCTTCTGGGCGGTGCTGTGGCACCCCGACCTGCTGCCGCGCACCTATGTGGACGGGGAAGGGCTGACGCCGCTGAAGGTTGCGGCCGAATATCTGCTGGTCCTTCTCTATGCCGGGACCGCAGTGATCTTCTACCGTCGCCGGCGCACCGCGCTCACCCTCGACGTCCACCGCATGGTGATCGCCGCCATCGCCATCGCGATCAGCGAGCTGTGCTTTACGCTTTACCTCAGCGTCTACGATCTCGCGAACATGGCAGGCCACGTCTACAAGGTCATCGGCTACTGGTATCTGTACCGCGCGGTGTTCGTGACTGCGGTGCATCACCCCTATGACGCCCTGCACCAGTCGGAGCGCGACCTCTGGCGGGAAAAGGAGCAGGCCCGCGTCACCCTGCTGTCCATCGGCGACGGGCTGATCGCGACCGACACCGCCGGCCGCGTCAGCCTGATGAACCCGGTGGCGGAGCGGCTGACCGGCTGGACCTTGGGCGAGGCCGCCGGCCGGCCGGTGACCGAGGTGTTCGACATCGAGAATGCTGAGACGGGGCAGCGGGTGCCGGTGCCGGTCGAGCAGGTGCTGAAGAACGGCGACATGGTCGGCCTTGCCAACCACACCGTTCTGGTGGCGTGCGATGGAACCCGCAGCCACATCGCCGACATGGCCTCGCCCATCCGCGACCGGGACGGCACGCTGCACGGCGTCGTCATGGTCTTCCAGGATGTGACAGAGACCTATGCCAGCCGCGAGGCGCTGAAGGACAGCCTGTCGCTGAACACCGGCATCCTCGAAAGCGCCGCCTGCGGCATCATCGCCACCACGCTGGACGGCGTCGTCCGTGTCTTCAACCGCGAGGCGGAGCGCATCTTCGGCTACCCCGCGGCGGAGATGATCGGCAGCCCCGACCTGCCGCGCCTCTATGACCCGGACGAACTGCGCGTCCACGCCGACGGGCTGTCCATCGAACTCGACCGTCCGGTCAAGGCGGATTTCGCGGCGCTGGTCGCCCACACCCGGTGCAGCGGCCGGCCCGAGTCCGGCGAATGGACCGGAGTGCGCAAGGGCGGCGCCCGCATCTCGATTTCCACCGTCACCAGCGTGCTGCGCGACAGCGGCGGCGCGGTCCGCGGCTATCTGACCGTGGTGATGGACGTCACCGAGCGGAAGCAGGCGGAGCGGCAGATCGAAAATCTCGCCTTCTACGACCCGCTGACCAACCTGCCGAACCGGCGCCTGCTGATGGAGCATCTCGACGTCCATCTGCGGGCGGCCCGACTGGGCGCACGCTGTGGTGCGCTGATGTTCCTCGATCTGGACGACTTCAAGGGGCTGAACGACGCCCGCGGCCACATCGTCGGCGATATGCTGCTGCGCGAACTGGCGGCGCGGCTCAACGCCACCCTGCGCAAGGGCGATCTGGTCTGCCGGCTGAGCGGCGACGAGTTCGTCATCCTGCTGCCCGACCTCGCCGCCACGCTGGAGGAGACGACCGCCATCGCCTCGCGGGTGGCGGAAAAGCTCCGGCTGGCGGTGGCCCAGCCCTTCCAGCTCGACTGCTGCGAGCACAGCATCTTCGCCAGCATCGGCCTGACCGTCTTCCCCAAGACCCCGGACGAGTCGGTTGAGGATCTGCTGAAGCAGGCGGACACCGCCATGTATGCCGCCAAGGATGGCGGGCGGAACACCATCCGAGACTATGACCCCGCCATGCTGATCGAGGCCCAGGCCCGCCTGCTGCTGCTCCAGGATTTGCGCAAGGCGGTCGACGCCGGGGAATTCACCCTATTCCTGCAACCGCAGACCAGCGCCGACGGCACGCTGGTGGCGGCGGAAGCGCTGATCCGCTGGCATCATCCGCAACGCGGCTTCGTCGCCCCAGGCGCCTTCATCGCGGCGGCGGAGGAGTCCGGCCTGATCCTGCCGATCGGCGATTGGGTCCTGATGGAGGCCTGCCATGTGCTTCGCCGTCTGGCCGATGCCGGCAGCGACTGCCACCTGTCGGTCAACATCAGCCCGCGCCAGTTCCGTCAGCCGAATTTTTGCGCCGGCGTCATCGCCGCTCTGCGCGCCACCCGGACCGACCCGCGCCGCCTTATGCTGGAGATCACCGAAGGCATCGCGGTCGGCGACTGCGCCGACACCGTCGCCAAGATGTCGGAGCTTGCCGCTCTCGGCATCTCCTTCTCGCTGGACGATTTCGGCACCGGCTTTTCGTCGCTGTCCTACCTGAAGCAGTTGCCGGTGCGGGAAATCAAGATCGACCGCTCCTTCGTCCAGGATGTCGACAGCAACAGCCACAATGCGGTTCTGGTGGAAACGATGCTGTCGATTGCCAGCCGCCTTGGCCTGAAGGTTGTGGCGGAAGGGGTGGAAACCGCGGCCGAGCGGGACTTTCTGGAGGATCGCGGCTGCGCGGTTTTCCAGGGCTATTACTTCGGACGCCCGATGCCCGTCGAAGACTTCATCACAAAATACATGATAGCTCAGGAAATTTTGGAAATAGAAGAGCCGGCCCACGCATGATGGCGGGCCGGCTCCCTGCCCTGGTTACTTCTGGGCCACCATCTTGGGCTGACCGTTGTTCCAGACATACATGACGTAGTTCGGCTTGGTAATGTCGCCCTTCTTGTCGAACTCCACCGAACCGACGACGGTGTCATAGCTGCCGGAATGCAGGGTCTTCGCCAGCTTCCCGCTGTCCGTGCTGCCGGCCTTCTGGAGCCCTTCGGCGATCACCTGGACCGCGGCATAGCTGTAGAAGGCGAAGTTGCCCGGCTCCGGCAGGCCAGCCTTCTTGAAGGAGGCGATCAGCTCCTGCGCCTTCGGATCGCTGGCCGCCGACGCGCTGTCGGTGTAGAGCGTGCCCTCGCCGGCCGGGCCGGTGATCGACCAGTATTCCTGGTTGTTGAGCCCGTCGCCGGCGATGAACTGCGGCTTCATCCCCTGTTCCTGCGCCTGACGGACGATCAGGCCCAGTTCCGGATGGTAGCCGCCATAGTAGACGGCATCGATGTTCTTGTCCTTCAGGCTGGTGATCAGCGCCGAGAAGTCCTTTTCACCCGCCGTGACCGACCCGCGATAGGCCACCTTGCCGCCGGCCTTTTCCAGCGTTTCCACCACGACGTCGGCCAACCCCTTGCCGTAGGCCTGCTTGTCGTCCAGCACCGCGACGTTCTTGCCCTTGAAGGTCTGGGCCAGATAGGTGCCGGCAACCACGCCCTGCTGGTCGTCGCGGCCGCAGACGCGGAAGATGTTGGGATGGCCCTTGGCGGTCAGCAGCGGGTTGGTGGCGGTCGGAGTGACCATCACCACGCCTTCCTCCTGGTAGACGTCGGCCGCCGGGATGCTGGCGCCGGAGCAGAGATGGCCGACCACCGCCGTCACCTTCTCGCGCACGAACTGGTTGGCGACGGCCACCGCCTGACGCGGGTCGCAGGCATCGTCGCCCACCTTCAGCACCAGCTTCTGCCCCAGCACGCCGCCCTTGGCGTTGATGTCCGCGACCGCCTGCTTGGCTCCGTACACCGACTGCTCGCCCAGCGCCGCGACCGGGCCGGTCGTTGCCGTGCCCAGGCCGATCACGATGTCGGCCTGCGCCGTGCCGAAGCCGGCCAGCAGTGCCGTCGCGCTGACGAAGGAAAGGACGGTGAGACGCATGATTGGTTCTCCCAGGATGACCATTTTGTGCCGGACCATCTCCGCCGGCCACGGCATGTTTCCTTTTCTGACCGATACGACAGGATTTTGAAAGCGCGATCATGGGTTTCGCAGCGCTCCGACGAGAACCGCGACCGTTCGCCGCCATCGCCAGATTGGGCAATGTGAAGCCGGAAAACAGGACAACTGCAGCCCCCTGCTGTTGTCCAAGGACATAGGTGGGAGAGTGACAGCCATGGCCTCGCAGATTCCCTTGTCGGAGGACAGCAGCGCAATCGATCCGGCGCTCGACGCGCTGCGCAACGACCACACGCACGAGATCGCACCCGACCTCGCCTATCGGCGGCTCGGCATCGTCAATGTGGTGTTCTGGGGACCGCCGGGAGCCGGCGACGGCGGCTGGGTGCTGATCGACGCGGGGTTGCCGGGCACCAAGGGCTTCATCCGCGCCGCCGCGACGGAACGGTTCGGCCGTGATGCCAGACCCGCCGCCATCGTCCTGACCCATGGCCACTTCGACCATGTCGGGGTTTTGGAGGATCTGGCGGAGGAATGGGACGCTCCGGTCTACGCCCACCCGCTGGAGCACCCCTATTTGAACGGTCGGGCCGCCTACCCGCCCGGCGACCCGTCGGTCGGCGGCGGCGCGATGGCGGCGCTGGCCCGCTTCTACCCGCGCAAGCCGGTGGATGTCGGGTCGCGCCTGCGTGCCTTGCCTGAGGACGGGTCGGTGCCGGAAATGCCGGGCTGGCGCTGGATCCACACGCCGGGGCACAGCGTCGGCCATGTCTCCTTCTGGCGGGAGCGGGACCGCTCGATGATCGTCGGCGACGCCTTTGTCACCACGGGGCAGGAATTGGCCTATGCCGTCGCGGTGCAGCGGGCGGAGATGCACGGCCCGCCAATGTACTTCACCGTCGAATGGGATAAGGCACGGGAGTCGGTCGCCCAGTTGGCGGCCTTGGACCCCGAACTGGTCATCACCGGACACGGCGAGCCGATGCAGGGAGCCGAGATGTGCGCCGCCCTCCATCGCCTCGCCGACGAGTTCGACAACATCGCCATCCCACGGCAGGGCATTTATCTGGAAAAGCCGGCCCGCGCAGAGGACCGAAGCGCCTATCGCGCGCCCTAACCTCTACTTCCTTCAATGCCGGCAAGAAAAACCCCCGCCGGATCGCTCCGGCGGGGGTTTCCTTTACCGACTGCTGCTTGCGGCCATCAGGCCGGAACGGCGACCTTGTCCGCGACTTCCTGGAAGGCCGGGATCTGGTCGAAGTTCATGTAGCGGTAGATGTCGCCAGCCGACTTGTTCACCACGCCGACCTGCGCCAGATACTCCTCGGTGGTCGGGATCTTGCCCAGCAGCGCCGCGACGGCGGCCAGTTCGGCCGACGACAGGTAGACGCGGGTGTCGATGCCCAGACGGTTCGGGAAGTTGCGGGTCGAAGTCGAGACGGCGGTCGAGCCCTTGCGGACCTGCGCCTGGTTGCCCATGCACAAGCTGCAGCCGGGCATCTCCATGCGGGCGCCGGCCTTGCCGAGGGTGGCGTAGTAGCCCTCCTCGGTCAGCATCATCGCGTCCATCTTCGTCGGCGGGGCGATCCACAGGCGGGTCGGGATGTCCGAGTTCCCGTTCAGGATCTTACCGGCGGCGCGGAAGTGGCCGATGTTGGTCATGCAGGAGCCGATGAACACCTCGTCGATCTTGTCGCCGGCGACCTCGGACAGCGTCTTCACGTCGTCCGGATCGTTCGGGCAAGCCAGGATCGGCTCCTTGATGTCGGCCAGATCGATCTCGATCACCGCCGCATAGTCGGCGTCGGCGTCGGGACGCAGCAGTTGCGGATCGGCGATCCACGTCTCCATCGCCTTGATGCGGCGCTCCAGGGTGCGCGCATCGGCGTACCCGTTGGCGATCATCCACTTCATCAGCGTGATGTTGGAGGTCATGTACTCGATGATCGGCTCCTTGTTCAGGAGCACGGTGCAGCCCGCCGCCGAACGCTCGGCCGAGGCGTCGGTCAGCTCGAACGCCTGCTCGACCTTCAGGTCCGGCAGACCTTCGATCTCCAGCACGCGGCCGGAGAAGATGTTCTTCTTGCCCTTCTTTTCGACCGTCAGCAGGCCGGCCTTGATCGCATAGAGCGGGATGGCGTTGACGAGGTCACGCAGGGTGACGCCCGGCTGCATCTCTCCCTTGAAGCGGACCAGCACCGATTCCGGCATGTCCAGCGGCATCACGCCGGTGGCGGCGGCGAAGGCGACCAGACCGGAACCGGCCGGGAAGCTGATGCCGATCGGGAAGCGGGTGTGGCTGTCGCCGCCGGTGCCGACGGTGTCCGGCAACAGCAGGCGGTTCAGCCAGGAGTGGATGACGCCGTCGCCCGGACGCAGGGCCACACCGCCGCGGGTAGAGATGAAGTCCGGCAGCTCGTGGTGGGTCTTGACGTCCACCAGCTTCGGATAGGCGGCGGTGTGGCAGAAGGACTGCATGACCAGATCGGCCGAGAAACCCAGGCAGGCCAGGTCCTTCAGCTCGTCGCGGGTCATCGGGCCGGTGGTGTCCTGCGACCCGACCGTCGTCATCTTCGGCTCGCAATAGGTGCCCGGACGGACGCCCTTGCCTTCCGGCAGACCGCAGGCGCGGCCGACCATCTTCTGGGCCAGGGTATAGCCCTTGCCGGTGTCGGCCGGGGAGGCCGGCTGGCGGAACAGCTCCGACGCCGGAAGGCCGAGCGCCTCGCGGGCCCGCGCGGTCAGGCCGCGGCCGATGATCAGCGGAATGCGGCCGCCGGCACGCACCTCGTCGAAGATCACCTCGGAGCGCACGGTGAACTCGGCGATGACCTCGCCGTTCTTCAGCGCCTTGCCCTCATAGGGGCGCAGCTCGATGACGTCGCCCATCTCCATCTTGTTGACGTCGAGTTCGATGGGCAGGGCGCCGGCGTCTTCCATGGTGTTGAAGAAGATCGGGGCGATCTTGGTGCCGAGGCAGACGCCGCCGAACCGCTTGTTCGGGACAAACGGGATGTCCTCGCCGGTGAACCACAGCACCGAGTTGGTGGCGGACTTGCGCGAGGAGCCGGTGCCGACCACGTCGCCGACATAGGCGATCAGGTTGCCCTTCTTCTGCAGCTCGGCCAGCTGCTTGGTCGGACCGCGCTGGCCCGCCTCGTCGGCTTCGATGCCCGGACGCGGGTTCTTCAGCATGGCGAGCGCGTGCAGCGGGATGTCCGGGCGGCTCCAGGCGTCGGGGGCCGGCGACAGGTCGTCGGTGTTGGTCTCGCCCGACACCTTGAAGACGGTCAGCGTCATCGACGCCGGGACTTCCGGACGCGAGGTGAACCACTCGGCATCGGCCCAGGACTGCAGCACCGACTTGGCGTTGGCGTTGCCCTTGTCGGCCAGTTCCTTGACGTCGTGGAAGAAGTCGAAGACCAGCAGGGTCTTCTTCAGGCCTTCCGCCGCGGCGCTGCCGCACTCGGCGTCCGACAGCAGGTCGATCATCGGCTGGACGTTGAAGCCGCCGAGCATGGTGCCCAGCAGTTCGGTGGCCTTGACCTTGGAGATCAGCGGCGAGCTGTCGGCGCCCTTGGCGACGGCGGCCAGGAAGCCGGCCTTGACGCGGGCGGCATCGTCGACGCCGGCCGGAACGCGGTGGGTGATGAGGTCGAGAAGGAAGGCCTCCTCACCAGCCGGCGGGGCCTTCAGCAGGTCGATCAGCTCCGACGTTTGCTTCGCGGTCAGGGGCAGGGCCGGGATTCCGAGGGCGGCGCGTTCGGCCGCGTGCTGGCGGTAGGCTTCGAGCACGGCAGGGTTCCTCATAAATGAAAGGCCGGCCCTTGGATGGGAACCGTGAGACGGCCCGCTTGAACTCAGGTCGGGTTTATATGCCTGCTTAAATGAAAGTGCAAGGGGGCGCCCCGCTTACGTGAAGCGGACAGGACGAAGCTGCCATTCTTTTTGCACTGGTATTACCGGCGCTTGGTATGACCACTTCGTCTTCCCCGCTTTACTTCAGCGCGGCCGCCTGCTCCGGCGTCAGCAGCACGATGCCGTCCTCGTCGGCAAACAGGATGTCGCCCGGCCGGACGGCGGCGCCCGGCAGGTCTACGGCCACGTCGACCAGCCCCTGGTCGCTGCGGGTGGAGGCCCGCGGGATCGACGCCAGCGCCTTGATGCCGAGCGGCAGGGCCGCCAGTTCGGCCACGTCGCGGACGCAGCCCCAGATCACCACGCCGGCCCAGCCGTTCTTCACCGCCGACGCGGCGATCATGTCGCCCATCAGGGCGCAGCGCAGGCTGCCGGCGCCGTCCACCACCAGAACGCGGCCGGCACCGGGGGTTGCCAGCAGCTCCTTGACGCGGGAATTGTCCTCCAGGCACTTCACGGTGACGACCGCACCGGTGAAGCAGGTGACGGCGCCGAAGTCGCGGAAGCCCGGCAGGACATAGCGGGCGTCGTCCTTGAAGCGGTCGAACAGGTCGCAGGTGGGGGTGAATGGGGCGGCGGTCTGGATGGCGGCGCTCTGGTCAATCGTCATGGGGCTTCGCACTCCACAGCGTGAACGGTACGGGGACTTTCTCGCCCCCCTCTTGCGCCAAAGGTAGGCGGGAGGCAAGGGCCGCGCGCCGCGATGGCGGCAGGTCGGCGAACGTGACGCAGGAGACTTGCCGAACGTGCAATCGACGCCGGCGCAACCGCACCCATATTTCCGATAAGACGAAGAAAACGGATGGTGCCTTCCCGATGAAAACGCCGAACTTCGTGGCTTTCGCCGCAGCCGGTGCGCTGACGATGCTGGTCTCCGCCTGCGCCTCCACCCTCTCGCCGCCGCCGGTGGCGCAGCCCGATCCGGCGCTGCTTTCGGTCATCAACAGCAACGTGACCAACGACTGCAACCCGCAGACCGCCGCGGTGCTGACCGGCATTGGCCTGCCCGCGAGCAACGTCCGCGGCGTGAATTACGGCATCTATCGCGACGAATACCGCGACAAGATCGTCCGCTGGGATGCCTGGGTGTATCTGAAGGACCAGCCGGGCTCGCTGGTGGTGACGCTCGACGAGGATTGCCGGCCGATCCAGGTCTATGCCCGCGAAGGGGCGAAGCTGCCGGGCAGGTGATGCGATGGCCGTCCAGGCCTGGGGATGGAACGGCGTGAAACAGGTTTCCGGCGTCCGTTCCATACCCGGGCCGTTGCCCGCCCGGGACAGACTCCAGCCGGAACGGTGGAACAGCGTGGAACAGGACCCCGCCTGTCGTTCCATGTCGCACCGCGTCCTATCGGGCCCTGCCCCTGGTTGCGACAGGGCCTCGCCGGGACGGTGGAACGGCGTGAGACAGTTCCCCGGCTGTCGTTCCATCCGCTCGGGCGAACCGGCCCAATCGGCGGCGGTCTGACTGTCGAGCGGCATGGCGGGCCTCCGTGAATGGGTTCGACCTGCCACAGCTTATAGGACTTCCATCCTTTTTCGGGGTTTTTGTCGAATTGCCCGGCTTGCGGCTCCGGTCCGCAAAAACCTCTGACCTGTCTTAACTATCCCCCTGCCGCTTGGACTGCGTTGCCGCCTAACGCTCCGACACATGGGCATCCACGGCACGGTCGTGGCGCTTCAACCGCTCCTGAAGCGTGTCGCCCATGCGCAGGGCGACGGCGATGGACAGGATGTCGCCCAGCACCAGATGGGCGATGCGCACGGTCATCGGCGAGTGGATGTCGAAATCGTCGGCCACGTCGGCGACGAGGCTGACCGTCGCCATGTCGGCGAGCGGCGACCCGGAGCGGGTCAGGGCCACCACGTCGGCCCCGGCCTTGCGGGCGTTCTGCACGGCATCGAGGATGTCGCGGGTGCGGCCGGTGCTGGACACCGCAACCACGGCATCGCCCTTCGCCAGGGTCAGGGCCGAGGCGAAATAGACGTGGGAGTCGGTGTAGGCGACGGTCGGCATGCCCAGCCGGAAGAACTTGCGCTGGATGTCCTCCGCCACCGTGCCGGAGTTGCCGGAGCCGTAGAACTCGATCCGCCGGGCCGAGGCCAGCACGTCGGCGGCGCGGTCCACCGCGTCGGCCGGCAGGTTGTTGCGCACCTGCATCAGCGTGGCGATGGTGCGGTCGAACAGCTTGCCGGCCAGCACCGCCCCCGGCACGCCCCCATCCGCATCGAGCTCCCCGCCCACCGACAGGTCCTGATGCAGGAACGGCATGCCGCCGGCGATGTCCTGCGCCAGCTTGATCTTGAATTCCCGGAAGCCGCGGCAGCCCAGCGCCGCGCAGAAGCGCGCCACCGTCGGCTCGCTCACCCCGACCCGGTCGGCCAGTTCGGCCATGGACAGGTTGATGACGTCGCCCGGATGGGCCATCGCATAGTCGGCCAGCTTGCGTTCCGAAGGCCGGATCTGGTCGCGGACGGCGGCGATTCTCGCCAGCATGTGGGGGACGCTCCCTTCTGATTTCGGGTCAGCCTAGCACATGTAGCAAAGCTACATATACAGCGCTGCGAACGACCGATTCCGTCGCGGGTGCGGCCTCTCCTTTCCGAGCGTTTCCAACCGCTCCAGCCCTGCCCTGCGACAAAATGCCGGGCCTGTCCGCCTTGTCCGGAAGCCCGTCCGGGAGTATGTAGTAAAACTACAGAGCGGGCGCAACGCACGGCATCGGTCATCGCATCGACCGCCCCGCGCCCGGTCTGAAAATATGACGTGTATCAACGAATCCGGCGCCGATTGCGCCTATGCTTCCAATCGTCCCGCGCGGTTCGCGGGCACCACGAGACCGCCGACACGGCCATTGACCCGCGCCGACGGCTATATCTCTGAGGAGTCATCATGGACACCCTGCTGATGGACGGACTTGCCCAGGCCACGGAGCAGCAGTCCGCCGCCGACCCCTGGCGCGGCTTCGCCCCGGGCGTCTGGCGCCGCTCGGTCGACGTCCGCGATTTCATCCAGCGCAACCTGACCCCCTATGAAGGGGACGCGGGCTTCGTCGCCGGTCCCACCGCCCGCACCACCGCGCTGTTCGCCAAGGTCACCGACCTGCTGAAGCAGGAACGCGCCGCCAAGGGCGGCGTTCTGGACGCCGACACCGAAGTCTTCGCCTCGATCACCTCGCACGCCGCCGGCTATATCGACCGCGAGCTGGAAGTGATCGTCGGCCTGCAGACCGACAAGCCGCTGAAGCGCGCCATCATGCCGTTCGGCGGCTGGCGCATGGTCAAGACCGGGCTGGAGGCCTATGGCTACACCCCGTCGCCGAAGCTGGAGGAGGTGTTCCCGGTCCTGCGCAAGACGCACAATGACGGCGTGTTCGATGTCTACACGCCCGAGATGCTGCGCTGCCGCAAGTCCGGCGTCATCACCGGCCTGCCCGACGCCTATGGCCGTGGCCGCATCATCGGCGACTATCGCCGGCTGGCGCTGTACGGCGCCGATTTCCTGATCAAGGACAAGAAGGCCCAGCTGGCCTCGCTGGAAGTCAGCCGGATCGACGAGGACGTGCTGCGCCTGCGCGAGGAGATCTCCGAGCAGATCCGCGCGCTGAAGGAGCTGGTCGAGATGGCCGCCTCCTACGGCTTCGACGTCAAGCGCCCGGCCGCCTCCGCGCGGGAAGCCGTGCAGTGGACCTATCTGGCCTATCTGGCGGCGGTCAAGGAAGCCAACGGTGCCGCCATGTCGCTGGGCCGGGTGTCCAGCTTCCTCGACATCTACGTCGAGCGCGACCTCAAGGACGGCGTCATCACCGAGGCGGAAGCCCAGGAGATGATCGACCATTTCGTCATGAAGCTGCGTCTGGTCCGCTTCCTGCGCACGCCGGAATACGACCAGCTGTTCTCGGGCGACCCGACCTGGGTGACGGAATGCCTGGGCGGCATGGGGCTGGACGGCCGGACGCTGGTCAGCAAGACCAACTTCCGCATGCTGCAGACCCTGCACAACCTGGGCCCGGCGCCGGAACCGAACCTGACGGTGCTGTGGTCGGAGAAGCTGCCGGATGGCTTCAAGCGCTTCTGCGCCGACACCTCGATCAAGACCTGCTCGGTCCAGTACGAGAGCGACGATTTGATGCGCGGCTATTGGGGCGACGATTACGGCATCGCCTGCTGCGTGTCGGCCATGCGCATCGGCAAGCAGATGCAGTTCTTCGGCGCCCGCGCCAATCTGGCCAAGACGCTGATGTACGCCATCAACGGCGGCAAGGACGAGGTTTCGGGCGAGCAGATCGCCCCGGCCTACGCGCCCATCACCGGCGACGTGCTGGACTATGACGAGGTCATGGCCCGCTTCGAGCCGATGATGGAGTGGCTGGCCAAGGTCTACATGAACGCGCTGAACGCCATCCACTACATGCACGACAAGTACATGTACGAGCGGATGGAGATGGCATTCCACGACCGCGACATCCTGCGCACCATGGCCTGCGGCATCGCCGGCCTCAGCGTGGTGGCCGACAGCCTGTCGGCGATCAAGCACGCCAAGGTGAAGGTGATCCGCGACGCCAACGGCCTCGCCACCGATTTCGAGATCGACGGCGACTATCCGGCCTTCGGCAACAACGACGCCCGGGTCGACGACATCGCGGTGTGGGCGGTCGAGCGCTTCATGACGGCGCTGCGCAAGCAGAAGCCCTACCGCAACGCCATGCCGACCCAGTCGGTGCTGACGATCACCTCCAACGTGGTCTACGGCAAGAAGACCGGCAACACGCCGGACGGCCGCAAGGCCGGCCAGCCCTTCGCGCCGGGCGCCAACCCGATGCATGGGCGGGACAAGAAGGGCGCCATCGCCTCGATGGCCAGCGTGGCGAAGCTGCCCTACGCCCATGCGCAGGACGGCATCAGCTACACCTTCACCATCGTCCCCGGCGCCCTCGGCCGGACCGAAGACGAGCGGGTGAGCAATCTGGTCGGCATGCTGGACGGCTATGCCGCCCA
The DNA here is from genome assembly GCF_058780665.1 of Azospirillum sp. UENF 112521. Classification (NCBI taxonomy): domain Bacteria; kingdom Pseudomonadati; phylum Pseudomonadota; class Alphaproteobacteria; order Rhodospirillales; family Azospirillaceae; genus Azospirillum; species Azospirillum sp. UENF 112521. The sequence goes on along the minus strand of NZ_JBSNCI010000005.1, from coordinate 783,762 downwards.
GGGCGGCCACCACATCAACGTCAACGTCTTCGACCGCGAGACGCTGCTGCACGCCATGGATCATCCGGAGCTGTATCCGCAGCTGACCATCCGGGTGTCCGGCTATGCCGTGAACTTCATCAAGCTGACGCGCGAGCAGCAGCTCGACGTCATCAGCCGGACGTTCCACGACAAGCATTGAGGGCTGTTCCACTCATCCCGGTAAAATCCCCTCTCCCCCCTGGGGAGAGGGGGATATCCGGGCACAGAGTTTTAAAATTGGATCGGTTATGACATCCCCCCTCCCCCAAACCCGCCCCGGCTCCGTTTCCGGCTGGATCCATTCGGTCGAGACCGGCGGCACGGTGGACGGGCCGGGGATCCGCTATGTGCTGTTCATGTCGGGGTGCCCGCTGCGCTGCCTCTACTGCCACAACCCCGACACCCAGCACATGCATGACGGGACGCGGACGACCTCCGCGGAGGTGCTCGACGACATCGCGCTCTACGCCACCTTCCTGCAGCGCGCCCATGGCGGATTGACGCTGAGCGGCGGCGAGCCGCTGGTGCAGCCGGAATTCACCGCCGCCATCCTGCGCGGGGCGAAGGCGCTGGGGCTGCACACCGCCCTCGACACCTCCGGCTTCCTCGGCAACCATGCCGACGACCATCTGCTGGAGGACGTCGACCTCGTCCTGCTCGACATCAAGGCCTTTTCGGAGAAGACCTACCGCCATCTGACCGGCGTTCCGTTGCGCCCGACGCTGGAATTCGCCGAACGGCTGGCCGGGCTGAACAAGCGCATCTGGCTGCGCTACGTGCTGGTTCCCAACCTGACCGACGACGCGGCCGAGATCGACGGGCTGGCTGAGTTCGTCGCCGGGCTGGGCGTGGTCGACCGGGTCGATGTGCTGCCCTTCCACAAGATGGGCGAACACAAATGGAAGGCGTTGGGGCGCAAATACATGCTGACCGACACCGAACCGCCGTCGCGCGAACTGGTGGAACGGGTGCGCAAACAGTTCCAGGCGCAGGGGCTGCGGGCCGACTGACCCGCAACCCTGGCCTGGAACGTTACGCCGGGCGGATCGCCTGGGCGAAGGTGAACAGCATGGTCGGGTCGACCGCCTTCTTCACCTCGGCCAGCTTGGCGAGATTCTCGCCGTAATAGGCCCGCTGCCAGTCGGCCAGCGACGGATCGGGGAAGTTCTGGAACGCCCCTTGCGCTCTGGTCCGGCGGTTCACGTCGTCATAAAAGCGCTGCTGCCACTCCAGCGCCTGCTCGACAAGCAGCACCGAATCCGTCGGCCGCCACCAGTTGGCCTCGACCGAGAACAGCCAGTCATAGCCGCGGTGGACATAGGCGGTCTCCGTCGGGCCGACGCGGTTGATGGCGCCGCCGACCTGGAAGAACTTGAAGGCGACCGGCATCGAGGTGGCGGGCATCCTGGCCGCCCAGTCGAACATTGCGGCGATGGCCTCGTCGCCGATGTCCGCCGCCTTCATGTAGCTGGATTTTTCCTGGTAATAATAGGGGAAGGTCGTCTCGGTCAGGAAATCCTGCCCCGTCCAGTAGGGCACATTCTCCTCAAGCTTGGACTGGCTCCAGTCGATCGACTCCCAGGTGGATTTGAAGATTTCCTTCAGCGTCGTCTTGGATTTGTGCAGCTGGCCGAGGATCGACAGCTTCAGCGGCACGTTGGCGCAGCGCTCCTGCCAGCTCGGGATGGTGACGTTGATCTTGCTGCCGAACTCGTCGGGCGCCGCCGCCAGTTCGGTCAGCAGGAGCTTCAGGATTTTCGGCAGATCCTTGTTGGTCCAGACCAGATTGAACACCGTCACCGGCTCCGCCGGGCGGGTTTCCAGGGTGAAGGAGGTGTTGATGCCGAAATTCCCGCCGGCACCGCCGCGGCAGGCCCAGTAGAGGGCGGATTCGCTATCCGCATTGGCATTCACATGGCTGCCGTCGGCCTTGACCAGCTCCGTTCCCCGCAGCAGATCGGACGCCATGCCGAACTTGCGCATGTTGAAGCCGATGCCGCCGCCGAGCAGGAAGCCGGCCGCACCGACCGAATCGCAGCGCCCATGGGTGATGGTGCGGCCCAGCCGCTCCATCTGCTTGTAGACGTAGGAATTCAGCGTGCCGCCCAGCACCCTGACCAGCCCGTCGGAGCCCTTCACCGGCTCCGCCCCGGCCATCAGCGTCATGTCGATCAGCAGGCCGGGCGTGGTGGAGAAGCCGGCGTAATTGTGGCCTCCTGACCGCACGGCGAAGGGCATGGCCTGCTGCTTCACCCAGGCGATGCAGGCCTGGACATCCTCCGGCCGCGAGCAGCGGGCGATGCCGGCCGGCAGGGTGGCGCCATAGCGCAGGTTGTTGGGCCGGCAGATATCGGCGAAGAACGGATCCTCCGGCCGCAGCACCCCGCCCTTCACCCCCTTCGCCAGATCTGACCAAGCGGACGGCGGCGGGCAATAGGCCGCGCCCGCCTCCGCAGCGAAAGCGGAACCCGGCATGAGCCGGACCGCGGCGGCGGCACCGGCGAACCGGCCGGCTCCGACGAGAAAATTGCGACGGGAAGCATGCAGTCCGAGCGCCATGGGCCTGTCCACCCTGCTTAATAAGTTGTGTTTTTCTACATTTACTATCCTATTGATAATAATAATCGTCAACCGCAGCCGGCTCAGGGGCCGAACACCTCCTCGGCCACCGCATCCAGCAGGGCATCGTCGCTCTGCTGGTTGCCGTTCGTCAGGAAGATCAGCGCGGTGCGGCGGTCGGGGTAATAGCGGACATCGGCCTCGAACCCGTCATAGCGCCCGTCATGGCCGGCGCCGCGTCCCCAGCTGTCCTTCCACAGCGCCACCCCCAGCCCCTGCCCGTCCTCATTCTCCGACGGGGTCAGCATGCGGCGGACGGTCGCCGCCCCCAGCAGCCGGTTGTCGCGGAACAGGGCGAAGACGAAGCGTTCCAGATCGCCGGCGGTGGTGACCAGCGGCCCGTCGCCGGTGGTCGCCGCCCAGGACCGCCGGCTGACGTCGCCCTCCTCGGTGTAGCCATGGGCGAGGCTGCGGTCACGCGGATCGGCCCCGACGCTGGTCGAGGCCATTCCGGCCCGCTCCAGCACGCGGGTCCGCAGAACCTGCGCGAAGGGAACGCCGTCGCGCCGCGACGCGATGTGGCCGAGCAGGACATAGTTGCTGTTGGAGTATTCGTAATGCCCGCCGACCGGACCGGTCGCCTTCTCCCCCGCCGCATAGGCGAGCAGGGTGCCGTCGCGCGGCAGCCGTTCCGGCCTGGCCGCCTCATCCGCCTTATAGGCGTCGGTGATGTAATCGGGAATGCCCGAGCTGTGGTCGAGCAGATGGACCAGACGCGCCCGGTTGGCGTTGGCGATCCTGTCGAGCGGCAGGTCGGAAGCCAGTTCCCGCACCGGCTGGTCGAGCGAGAGCAGCCCCTCCTCCACCTGTTGCAGCACGGCGGCGGCGGTCGCCATTTTGCCGACGGAGGCGACGTAGAAGCGGGTGTCTTCCGTCACCGGCCGTCCGCCCTTGCGGTCGGCGATGCCGGACACCACCAGCCGCCGCCCGTCCGGCCCCGACACCAGCAGGATGCCGCCGTCCAACTCCTCGTCGGCCAGGAAACGGTCGAGCAGCCGTTGTAACCGGTCGGGCTTGGCGGCTGCCGCTTCGGAGAATGGGATCGCCAGGGCCAACAGCAGCACCAGTCCCGGCATCAGCCGGCGCAACCGCCCGGTGCGGCCGGAAAAGCCGCCGGTATCGTCCCGTCCTTGCGTCCGCATGCACCCTGCCCCCGTCCAGTGAGCGGCTCGGCGGGATTACGCCGAAAGCCATAGCTGGAATCGAGGGTATGACTCGCAATCGGGAAACGGCAAGGCGCGGACGTCAGCGCTTCGCTGCCGGCCCATCCACCACCGGCCGGGTGCTGCCGCGGACCACCAGTTCGCAGTCGAGATTGTGGTGCTTCGGCGTGACGCGGACACCGTCGAGCGCCGCCAGGATCTGCGTGGCGCTGAGGCGGCCGATCTCACGCTGGGGCGGGCGGACGGTGGTCAGCGGCGGCGGGCAGGAACTGCTGAAGGGAAGGTCGCCGAATCCCACCACCGCCAGATCGTCCGGCACCTTCAGGTCGCGGCGGGTGACCTCGAACAGCACGCCCAGAGCCAGCGCGTCGTTGGAGCAGACGACGCCGTCGATGTCGGAATGGCGGGTCAGGATCTCGTCGATCAGCCAGCGCCCGACCTCCGTCGTCGCGGCGTCGGGAACGGTGAAGTCGATGGGATCGTGCAGGCCGCGGCGCATCACCTCGGCCTCGTAGCCGTCGGTGCGGCTGCGGACGCGCAGATCCTGGTGGGCGGCGGCGCCGATGTAGGCGACCTTGCGGCTGCCCTGGTCGTAGAGGTGGCTGGTCTGCATGCGGCCGACCTCGAAATGCGAGAAGCCGACGCTGATGTTGACCGCCTCGCCGGGGTGGCCGGGCATGTCCCACATCTCCACCACCGGCACGCCGCAGGAGGCCAGCATGGCGCGCGTCCGTTCGGTGTGATGGAAGCCGGTCACCACCATCGCCGCCGGCGACCAGGCGAGGAAGGCGCGGATCAGGCTTTCCTCCTCCTCCGGGCTGAACTCGCTGACGCCGAGCAGGGTCTGGTAATGCGCCGCCTGGAACATGCCCTGGAGCGTGTTGTAGGTCTCGGCGAAGAAGGAATTCAGGATGGACGGCAGGATGACGCCGACGGTGCGGCTGCGCGCGGCGGCGAGGCTGCCGGCGACCAGATTGGGCACATAGCCCATCTCGTCGATCACCCGCGCGATGCGTTCGGCGAGATGGCGGGACACCGCCTCCGGCCGGCGGAGATAGAGCGAGACGGTGCTGGCCGACACATCGGCGGCGGTGGCCACGTCGGTCATCGTCACCCGCTGGGTGCCGCGGCGTGTCCGCTTCCTGGTTTCGGTCGTCTGCATCGTCGGTCTTCCTCACGCATCGGAGTGCGGCGTTTCAGTGCCGCGTCGGCGGGTCGGCAAGAGCCAGTTCGGACAGCGCCAGGATCGCGTCGTGAACGAGCTGATAGGCGGCCTCGATCCGGCCGAGCGCCGGATCGCAATCCTCCCCGCTGTCACGCGTCTCCTGGCGCACCGCCCGGAACAGGCTCAACGCCTCACGCCCGATGATCCTATGGCTTGCCCACAGACCGCAATCCTCTTGCAGTGCGAGCGGGATATGCAACAGGCGATGGCGCAGCACGGCCGCGTCAAGCTCCAGTTCGGCGATACGCCGGCTGAGAAGGGGTGTCATCGATGTCATGCCTTCGGGGCGCGCCCCGATGGACGCGCCCCGCTTTCCCACAATAAAGCTGCCGGATCAGCCGGCGACCAGATCGGCCATGGCGGCCTTCATGCCCTTCGCCTCGATGGCGGCGAGGCTGTCGGCCACCCGCGCGGCGAGGCCGGGGACGGCGGTCAGATCCTCCTTCCACAGGCGGACGTCGGACAGGACGGCGGCAACCAGCGCCTTCGGATCGCTGCCGTTGGCCGCCCAGGCGGCGCTCATGGCGGCGATCACCTCGGCATTGTCGCTGATCGGGTAGGACCCGGCCTCGCGCGTGCCGGCATAGGCGCCGCCGGACAGCTCGCCGCGGTAGAAGCGCAACAGCGCCGCCAGCGAGAAGGACAGGCCGGCCGGAGCCGAGCCGTTGCGGGCCACCGCGTCCTTCAGGCTGGGCAGGACGCGCACCTGCCACTTCGACACCGAGTTCAGCGTGATCGAGATCAGCTCGTGCCGGATATAGGGATTGCCGAAGCGCTCCATGATGGTGCGGGCGTAATCCTGGCGCTCGGCCTCCGGCAAGGGCACGTAGGGGACGATCTCCTCGAACATCACTGTGTTCAGGTAGGCCGAGACGGTCGGGTCGTCCATCATCGACTTGACGGTGTCGAGCCCGGCGCAATAGGCGGCCAGCGCACTGGCGGTGTGGGCGCCGTTCAGGATGCGGACCTTGCGGGTGCGGTAGGGCTGGAGATCGTCAGTCCACACCACGTTCAGGCCGGCCTTGTGCAGCGGCAGCTCGTCCGCCAGATGGGCCGGCCCCTCGATCACCCAGACATGGAAGGGCTCGGCGGCGACGGCCAGCTTGTCCTCATAGCCCCACTTGGCGCTGAGCGCCGCGGCCTCGTCCTTTGGGTAGCCGGGGACGATGCGGTCGACCAGCGTGTTCAGGAAGTGGTTGTGCGTCTCGATCCAGTCGGCGAAGCCGGCCTCCAGGCCCCAGCGCTTGGCGTGGGCGAGGACGATGCGCTTCAGGTTGGTGCCGTTGGCTTCGATCAGCTCGCAGGGCAGGAAGACCAGACCGCTGTCGGCGCTGCCGCCCAGCGCCGTGTAGCGGGCATGCAGCAGGGCCGCGACCTTGGCCGGGAAGCTGTCCGGGCAGGTGCCGGGCGCATAGGCTTCCTCACGGTCGGCGATGCCGGCCTCGGTGGTGTTGGAGACGAAGAAGCGCAGCGCCGGCGACACGGCCAGCTCGACCATCCGTGCCCAGTCTGCATAGGGGTTCAGCGCTTCCGACACGCAGGAGACGACGCGGCGGGATTCGACCTCCTGCCCGTTCTCGATGCCGCGCAGCAGGACGGTGTAGAGGTTGTCCTGCGCCTTCAGCAGCGGTGCGATGCCCTGGTCCAGCGGCTGGGCGATGGCGACGCCGGCCTTGGTCAGTCCCTGCCCGTTGGCGACATCGACCATCCAATCGACGAAGCCGCGCAGGAAATTGCCGTCCCCCACCTGGAGAATGGTCACGGGCAGGGTTGGGGCGCCGTCGGTGTGGGCGACGTCGAACGCGCCGCCGGCAAGCTGGTCACGGGTCAGGAAACGCATGACTGGGCATCCTTGAGGGGAGCTGAAAATCCGGGCCCGGCGCCAGGAGGGCAAGCACGGGCGATGAGTTCAATATACTAATATATTAATGGGCGGAGCAAGGGGAAAAGGGTGCGGCATTTACACCGCGCCCCTCATGCTGCGCTTCACCGTTCCCGCTTCAGCCTTCCCTGGGTCCAGACAGGTTTCCGCGCAAGGAAGTGCCCGAGCCTCTACCGTTCGATGAGCGGGTACGGCTTCATAGTCAGCACGAAAGACGGTCGCGGGCCTGTCGGCAGCGCTCTTTTAGAATCCTAAGGTCCCGATCGATGGAGATTGTCTGCTCACCCGTCGCCAGCACGGAGTCGAGCTGCTCAAGCAGCGGGCCCCGCATCTCCTCCGCATGAACCCGTGCCGCAAGCTCTCCGAGCGCCTCCGCCAGCCGGATCAAGATCGCCGGACTGCCGCTGCCTCCCTGCCGGATCTGATCGAAAGCGGCGCCGACGAAGCTGTCATAGTCCGGAATGTTCCTGATGACACGGACCACTCCGTCACCGTCGCGCAACACCGATGGTTCGAGCCCGCGGCCGAAGATATGCGCGAGCGCGGCGGACAGGTTGTCGATCACAGCAAGAGCGGTAAACACGTCGTTGATGCCCGGAAACAAGGCCCGGGTCGCGATCTCCACCAACTGACGAATGCCGAACTCCACATCCTGGGTGGGTGTGCGCTCCGGCCCGACGATGAAGGCGGAGCGGATGGCCCGGCAAAAGTCGTCCGTGCAGGCTTCCGGCGGATAGACGGCGATATGCTCGCCACCGCCGATCATGAAATGTCCGGGTCGGACCTCTATCCGAACGACGGCATCCGCCCGTCGGGCCGCGGTAACAAGCGCCTCCGCATCGAGCGTTTGGATATAGCCGTCCTGATGCAGGGCGAGCCACGTGAAATCCGTTCCGGGGCTTTCGGCTGGGATCGGCGGTTCGGCCTTTTCGGGAAGCAGGGCATCCACCATCCTGCACAGTTCCGACGCCACGTTCTGCACCACGTTGTCGTAGATGATCGACCGGGCAAGACTGTGGACGTAATAGAGGAGCACGAACAGGCAAAGGGTGGTGAGACCGGTCCCCACGCTCACCGCCAAATGCGGGACGCTGTCGATCCGCTCCCCGTCCATGGTACGGAACACCACCAGCAGGTAAACGATGTCCGCAAGGAAGAGGCCAAGCACGCCCTGCGTCGTACGATCCTGAATGAAGGTGCGGATCAAACGCGGACCGATCTGGCCGGCCGCCAGCGTCAGCACGACCATGGTGATCGAGACCACCAGAGAGGTCATCGTGATCATGCCGGACAGCAGCGCGGACAGCAATTGACGGGCGCTATCAATGTCTCCGGCATAGATCAGCCAATATTCGCCGGCATTGCTGATGATGCCCCGCCCCCAGGACAACAGGAGGACGGCCAGTCCGAACCCGGCGCACCCCATCAGGACCGGCACCAGCCAGAGGCTTGTACGAACGATCTCCCAGTAATGACGAATCCTGTCGTTCATTGGCGCTCCCGTGACAAGGCCGTCTATGTCCGGGGTTGCAAACACCTCACGATAAGAAACGGCCCGGCGGAGGATGGGTCGGCTCCGCGCAAACGGCGCCATGAACGTCATCGGGGCGGCGGCAGGCTGCCACAGCAGGCCCGAGGCGACGGCATGGTGCGACCACCGATCACACTCCAGGGCGGAGCGGGGCCCCTCCACCTCATGCGATGGAGGGGCGGACGGCATGGTGGATCAGGCGGCCCCCGTCATCGGCCGGATTTCCCGGTGAGCGAAGCGCAGCAGAACGGCTCCGGCCGTCGCCGAGAGGAGCGAGCCGGCGAATACGCCGACCTTGACCGCATCCCCAAGCTCCGGCGAGGTCGGAAAGGCAAGCGCGCCGATGAACAGGCTCATGGTGAAGCCAATGCCGCACAGCAGAGCCACGCCGAAGAGCTGGACGGTCGAGGCATCCGCCGGCATGTCGGCAAAGCCCAGTCTCACGGTGATCCAAGCGGTACCGAACACACCGACCATCTTGCCCAGGAACAGGCCGAGGGCGATGCCCAACGGCAGAGGCTCGGTCAGGATCGAGGCCTCCATGCCGGCAAAGGACACGCCGGCGTTGGCGAAACCGAAGAGCGGCACGATGAAGAACGCAACCCAGCCATGGATGCCGTGCTCCAGCCGGTGAAGCGGCGAGTGCATGTCATCCGGCCGGCCCGGGGCCGGGCGCAGCGGGATGGTCAGCGCCAGGGCGACACCGGCCAGCGTCGCGTGGATGCCGGAGGCCAGCACGGCCCCCCATAGCCCGGCACCGAGGATCAGGTAGGGCCAAAGCTTTTCGACTCCGGCCCGGTTCAGGAGAACAAGCACGGCCAGAATGGCCGCTGCGATGCCGAGCGCCGTCAGCGACAGCTCCGCCGTGTAGAACAGCGCGATGATGACGACGGCGCCGAGGTCGTCGATGATGGCGAGAGCCGTCAGGAAAATCTTCAGCGATGTCGGAACGCGGGGCCCCAGCAGGGACAACACTCCCAAGGCGAAGGCAATGTCCGTCGCGGTGGGAATGGCCCAGCCGCTCATGGTTTCCGGATTGCCGCGGTTGAATGCCACATAGATGAGAGCGGGAAACAGCATGCCGCCCGCCGCCGCCAGGCCGGGCAGGATGCGGCGCGACCATGTGGAGAGCTGGCCATCCAGCATCTCGCGTTTGATCTCCAGGCCCACGAGCAGGAAGAAGACCGCCATCAGACCGTCATTGATCCAATGCCCGATGCTCAATCCAAGCACATAGGAATGAAGCGCCTGGAAATAAACGGTGGACAACGGAGAATTCGCGACAACAAGAGCAGCAGCGGCGGCTCCCATCAGGAGCAAGCCACCAGCGGTTTCGCTCTCCAGAAATTCCCTGAAAACGGAAAGTGGTCGATTGCGGATATGGGTTTTCCTATCCGTCATGTATCTTAATCTCCATGCGATGTTCGCAATGACAGTTACCACAGGCAGGCAATTGTTACTGCGGGAAATCGCCCGGATTCTGGCTATGGCGTGGCAGGTTCCCGTGCTCGGCTTCGGTGCCTCTGCGGACCGGTGGACAGGAACAAAGGAAAGGCTGCCGACGGATGGCGGCAGAGCGGTCCTGCGGCGGACCGGACAGGTGAACCGGCATTCTGACCGCGCGCGGCCATTCCGGATCCACCGTCATGGCCGTCCACGGTTCAACTGGAAGCGCCCCCTTCAAGCAAGCGGAGAAACTGGCGCAAGGGGGCGGGGTATCACTCCTTGAACCCCGCCATATGCTCGAACAGGTGGCGCTTGCGGCGGATCTCCGCCTCGGCTTCGTCCAGCAGGGCGTGGAAGCGCTCCGGGTTGGCCCGCTCCACCGCGCTGAAGCGGGATTCGCCGGCCATGAAGGCGGCGAGGCCAGCCGATGGGGCGCCGCTGTCCAGTTGCAGGGCAGTCTTGCCCTCGGCCAGCCGCTGCGGGTCGCGGCGGTAGAGCGACCAGTGGCCGCTGTCCACCGCCAGCTTCTGATGCTCCAGCCCGTGCGACAGCTCGAAGCCGTGGGCGACGCAGTGGCTGTAGGCCAGCACCAGCGACGGGCCGCGATAGGCCTCGGCCTCCGTCAGGGCGTTCAGCGTGTGGCTGTCGCGGGCACCGAAGGCGGTGCGGGCGACATAGACATGGTCGTAGGCCATCGCCATCAGCCCCAGATCCTTCTTGGCCGCCGACCGGCCGGCGGTGGCGAACTTGGCCGAGGCGCCGATGGGCGTCGCCTTGGACTGCTGGCCGCCGGTGTTGGAATAGACCTCCGTGTCCATCACCAGGATGTTGATGTCGCGGCCCGAGGCCAGCGCATGGTCGAGCCCGCCATAGCCGATGTCGTAGGCCCAGCCGTCGCCGCCGACGATCCACACGCATTTGCGGACCAGATAGTCGGCCAGCTGCTCAAGCCGACGGGCCAGCGGGTCCTTCAGCGGTGCGAGCTGCGTCCTCAGCGTGACGACATGGGCGCGCTGGGCGGCGATGCCAGCGGCGTCGGTCTGGCCGGCCTCCAGCAGTTCGGTGACAAGACCGGGCTCCAGTTGAGCGGACAGCAGCGCCAGCGCGTCGCGCGCCTGTTCGGCCATGCCGTCGATGGCGACGCGCAGGCCGAGTCCGAACTCCGCATTGTCCTCGAACAGCGAGTTGGCCCAGGCCGGGCCGTGGCCGCTGGCGTCGGTGGTGTAGGGCGTGGTCGGCAGGTTGCCGCCATAGATCGACGAGCAGCCGGTGGCGTTCGCCATCACCATGCGGTCGCCGAACAGCTGGGTCAGCATCTTGATGTATGGGGTCTCGCCGCAGCCGGCGCAGGCGCCGGAGAACTCGAACAGCGGTTCCAGCAGTTGGCTGTGCTTGACGGTGACCGGCACCGACTCGCGCGGGATGGCGGGCAGGCCGCGGAAGAACTCGAAGGCTTCCTGCTGGCCGGCCAGCGCCTGGATGGGGCGCATCTCCAGCGCCTTGCGGCCGGAGCCGCTCTTGTCTTCCACCGGGCAGGCGGCGACGCACAGCGTGCAGCCGGTGCAGTCGGCCGGCGAGGCTTGCAGGCGGTAGCGCCCGCCGGGGAACTCGCGGCCCTTGTAGGGGATGGTCTCGAAGCAGTCCGGGGCACCGGCCAGTGCCGACTCCGGCACCACCGTGGCACGGATGGCGGCATGCGGGCAGACCAGCACGCACTTGTTGCACTCGATGCAGAGATCGGCGTTCCAGCCCGGCGCCTCCGCCGCGATGTTGCGGTGCTCATATTTCGAGGTGCCGGTCGGCCATGTGCCGTCGACCGGGAAGGCGGACACCGGCAGCCGGTCGCCATGGCCGGCGATCATCATGCCGGTGACCCGCTTGACGAAGTCGGGGGCGGTTTCCGGCACCGGGGCCGGGCGGCCATGGTCGGCGGTGACATGGTCGGGCACCGGGACCGGATGCAGATGGGCCAGCGCCTGATCGACGGCGGCGATGTTGCGCGCCACCAGCTCCTCGCCGCGGCGGGAGTATGTCTTGGCAATCGCCGCCTTGATCTCGGCGATGGCGTCGGCGACCGGCATGACGTTGGAGAGGGCGAAGAAGCAGGTCTGCATGATGGTGTTGACGCGGCGGCCGAGCCCGACCTCGCGGGCGACGGCGCCGGCGTCGATGGCGTGCAGGGACAGCCTGCGCTCGATGCAGAGGCGCTGGACCTCGGCCGGCAGGGCGTCCCACACCTGCTCGGGCGTGCCGGGGGCGTTCAACAGGAGGGTGGCGCCGGGGGCGGCCATCTCCGCCACCTCCACCCGCTCCATCAGCGGCAGATGGTGGCAGGCGACGAACTGGGCCTGCCCGATCAGGTAGGGCGCGCGGATCGGCTCCTTGGAAAAGCGCAGGTGCGACACGGTGGTCGAGCCGGACTTGCGGCTGTCATAGACGAAATAGGCCTGGGCATGGCCGCCGCTGCGCGACTGGATGATCTTGAGCGAGTTCTTGTTGGCGCCCACCGTGCCGTCGGCGCCGAGGCCGAAGAAGACGGCACGGGACACGCCCGGCTCCTCCACCGCCCAGCGCGGATCCCAGGGAATCGAGTGGTGGGTGACGTCGTCGGTGATGCCGACGGTGAAGCGGCGCTTCGGACGGTCGCGGCCCAGTTCGTCGAACACCGCCTTCGCCATGGCGGGGGTGAATTCCTTGGACGACAGGCCGTAGCGGCCCGCAACCACCATCGGATCGATGGCAGCGGGGTCGGCGGCGCGGGCTTCGGCCAAGGCGGCAACCACGTCGAGATAGAGCGGATCGGCGACGGCGCCGGGCTCCTTGGTGCGGTCGAGCACGGCGATGCGCCGCACCGTCGCCGGCAGGGCGGACACGAAATCGGCGATGGCGAAGGGACGGAACAGGCGGACGGTCAGGCAGCCGACCCGCTCCCCCTGCCCGACCAGCCGGTCCACCGTGCCGTTGCAGGTCTCCGCCCCAGACCCCATGACCACCACCACCCGCTCCGCCTGCGGATGGCCGTGATAGTCGAACAGGCGGTAGGCCCGGCCGGTGCGGGCGGCGAGCCGGTCCATCATCTCCTGCACGATGGCCGGGCAGGCGTCGTACCAGGGGTTGGCGGCCTCGCGCGCCTGGAAGAACACGTCGGGATTCTGCGCCGTGCCGCGCACGACCGGATGATCCGGCGTCAGGCCGCGGCGGCGGTGGGCATCGACGCAACCGTCATCGATCAGGGCGCGCAGATCATCGTCGGCGAGAGGCACGATGCAGTTGAACTCGTGCGAGGTGCGGAAGCCGTCGAAGAAATGCAGGAAGGGCACCCGCGCCCGCAAGGTGGCGGCATGGGCGACGAGCGCCAGATCGTGGGCCTCCTGCACGTTGGCCGAGGCCAGCATGGCGAAGCCGGTCTGACGGCAGGCCATCACGTCGGAATGGTCGCCGAAGATCGACAACGCATGGGTCGCCAGCGTGCGCGCCGCCACATGCATGCAGAAGGGCGTCAGCTCTCCGGCGATCTTGTACATGTTGGGGATCATCAGCAACAGGCCCTGCGACGCGGTGAAGGTCGTCGCCAGCGATCCCGCCTGCAGGGCGCCATGGACCGCCCCGGCCGCCCCGCCCTCCGACTGCATCTCCACCACCTGCGGCACGCTGCCCCACAGGTTGGGGCGGTGCGCCGCCGACCATTCGTCGGCGAATTCCCCCATCGGCGAGGATGGCGTGATGGGGTAGATCGCGATGACGTCGCTGGCGCGATAGGCCACGGAGGCCGCCGCCTCGTTGCCGTCCATGATGCGGGCCATCTTGGGGGCCATGTTGCGGACGGAAGAGACGGGCCTGAGGGGGGCGGTGGAGGTCGGGCTTTGGGTCATGCCGGAAAAATCCTTTGTGCTGGCGACAGTCGTCTCCCGAGGGGGGCGTCTTCGATGACGGGGCCGGCGGGTCTTTCAAAAGCCGGCGCGGGGTGCGGCAGAAAACGGCGGTCGACCAGGACGAATGGTCGGTCCGAAGCGGGCCGGACACATTGACGTCGGTCAGTCCGAAGCGGGATTTCCGGGTGCCGCTGCTCTGCGCTGCACAACTGTCTGATATATTACTTTTGCAAGGAAGGCCCCAGATTGTCGCAGTGCAGCAACGAACAAGATCCGAGCGTTTCCACAGAGATGGCAGCGGCATGGCGGCCGTCCTGCCATTGCCGGCGGGGCGGAAGCGGCGCGTAGGCCATTGATCCAGGTCATTTATGGCGAGCCGATGCTGTGGCTTCCTACGGGCGGATGAACCGGGCAGACCGGCCCGCCATTAAAATCCGAACAGCAAAACAGGCCTTTCAACTTTCAATGATATTGCACCGCAGCAAGTAACCGCTCTCGGGAAACGGGCTGGTTTTTGCTGCGACTGCGAAGAAATCAGCGCATCGCATCATTGGACTGCGACATTTTCGCAAGAGCCGAAGGCGGCACCGGAAAACCGCTTGCACCCAACACTGATATATTAATATAACTCCGTCAGCGATGCTCCCGCCCCTCTTGAAGCAGAGCGGAAGCGACCCATTCGCCCGGCACCGAACACCCGCCGGCCAGGCATCCCGCCCGAGGATCGCCGCCATAAGGGCCTGTACGTGCGCACCGGCGCCTGCCGTGGCAGGCATGTGAGGAAAAGATGAACAAGATCCGTGGTTTGCGGTGGCAAATCCTTGCCCTGATGATGCTGGGCACCGTGGTCAACTACATCGACCGCAACACCCTGGGCATCCTGGCGCCGACGCTCAAGGAACAGCTCCACTTCACGACCGAGCAGTATTCCTTCATCGTCAGCGCCTTCCAGCTCTGTTACAGCCTGATGCAGCCGGTCGCCGGCTACATCACCGACCTGATCGGGCTGAAGCTGGGCTACGCGATGTTCGCCGGCGTCTGGGGCATCGCCGCCGCCATGCATGCGCTGGCCGGCAGCTGGCAGTCGATGGCCTTCTTCCGCGGCCTGCTGGGCGTCAGCGAAGCGGCGGCCATGCCGTCGGGCGTCAAGACCTCCACCCTGTGGTTCCCCGCCAAGGAGCGCTCCATCGCCACCGGCTGGTTCAACACCGGCAGCTCCATCGGCGCGATGATCGCCCCGCCCTTCGTCATCTGGCTGTCGCTGACCTATGGCTGGCAGGAAGCCTTCCTCGTCACCGGTCTGCTGGGCGTCGGCATGTCGGCCCTGTGGTACATGCTGTACCGCAACCCGGAGAACCATCCGCGCCTGACCAAGGAAGAGCATGCCTACATCCTGGACGGCCAGGAGCAGGTCGAGCTGCCGAAGCCGTCGATGAAGCGCGTGCTGGGCAAGGGCAAGTTCTGGAGCATCGCCGCCGCCCGTTTCCTGACCGAGCCGGCCTGGCAGACCTTCAGCTTCTGGATCCCGCTGTACATGGTCTCCACCCGCGGCATGGACATCAAGCAGTTCGCCCTGTTCGCCTGGCTGCCGTTCCTGGCCGGTGACATCGGCTGCATCCTCAGCGGTTACCTGTCGCCCTTCTTCGTGAAGCGCTTCCGGATGTCGCTGGTCAACTCCCGCATCGCCGGCGTCGGCGTGGGTGCGGTCTGCATGGTCGGCCCGGCGCTGATCAGCTTCGCCGCCAGCCCGATCACCGCGATCTTCTTGTTCTCCCTCGGTGCCTTCGCCCATCAGATGCTGTCGAGCCTGCTCTACGCCCTGGTCACCGACACCTTTGAAAAGCAGGACGTCGCCACGGCGACCGGTTTCGGCGGCATGGCCGGCTACATGGGCGGCATGATCTTCTCGCTGATGATCGGCCAGCTCGCCACCACCATCGGGTACGAGCCGCTGTTCGCCTGCCTGACCGTGTTCGACCTGACCGCCTTCGCCATCATCGCCCTGGTGCTGGGCCAGCGCGGTCCGAAATCCGCCGCCGCCGTCCCGAACGCCACGGCCGGCGCCGACTGACGGCCCGCCCCTCCCTGAAAAGCCGCTTAACTGTGATAGAGACGCCCTCAGGCTCACCGCCGGGGGGCGTTCTGCGTTTGGGCGCCGTCATATCTGCGGTCAGGCACCACGGGACAAAAAATCCGGCCGAAGGAAGGAAAGCCGCTTGCCAGACGGATGAGATATTAATATATTAGTCCCGTACCGCTGGATGCGCCGTGGGTTGACCCGGCACAACTTGTTGGACGTTCCTCTCGGACTTAAAAGCCGCCGGTGTTTCCGGCGGCTTTTTTTGGCTGGTCTGGAGACGGCCTTCAGTTGAACAGGAAGGACTGGCTATCGATGGCAGTCATGGAGACCGGAGACGGCACCTCGCACCGCTCCGACCGAAACGGCGGATCGGATGGTTTCCGGCACTCCCGCTTTTACTGCGCCAGCCCGCGGCGCCCGCCGACTTCGTCCAGGTGATCCAGCATGTCGGCCGGGTCCTCATAGACGCGCAGCGCGCCGGAGCGTTCCAACTCCTCCCGGCCATAGCCGCCGGACAGCAGGCCGATTCCCAGCGCCCGCGCCCGCTTGGCGGCGATCATGTCCCAGATGCTGTCGCCGACGACGAAGGCGCTGGCGATGTCCACGCCGATGCGCGCGGCGGCGGCCAGGAACAGGTCGGGGTCGGGCTTGGCATATTCGACCTCGTCGCGGGTGATGACCGCGGCCCTCGAGGGATCGACGCCCAGCTTCTCCAGCGCCGGCCGCGCCGTCTCCATCCGGCCGCTGGTGGCGATGGCCCAAGGGATGTTCAACTCCGTCAGCGTGTCGAGCAACTCGCGGGCGCCCGGCAGCGGAACCACGCCGGGGGCCAGCCGCCTGTAGGCCTGCGCATGGCGCTGGCGCAGGCGGTCGAGAAGAGCCTGGTCGGCGCCGAGACCGGTCTCGCGCAGCAGCATGTTGGTGAACAGCCCGCCGCTCATGCCGATCTTGCGGTGGATGCGCCAGACCGACAGGGCGATGCCCTCCTCGTCCAATGCCTCCTTCCAGGCCAGCACATGCTGGTAGACCGTGTCGGTCAGCGTGCCGTCGAGGTCGAACAGAAAGGCGTTGGTCAGACGGGGGGTGCCGGTCATGTCCAGTATCCGCGGTTTGTGATGGTTGGACCACAAATGGGGCGGGCCGGCTGCTTTCGCCAAGGCTTTGGTACGGAAGCGATGGATTTCCCTCAACGATAATCCACGCGAATCCTGATGGCACTTTCACCACGCAGACGCGAAGACTGCCGCTTCCGCTGGCGCGTTGACTTCGCTACAGTCCACCGCCAAGCTTGCCGCCGGTTGGTTCGGTGCAGTGTCGGGAGGGAGAGAAGCGCGTGTCGGAAAGGCCGGAGGATGGCGACAACCCGTCGACCGACGACGATCTGGTCACCTTGCTGGACCAGGTCAGCCGGCTTGTCTATGGCATCAGCTTCACCGATGGGCTTTTCCCGGCCCAATGGGTGGCGTTGCGTTACTTCCATGACGCGCCGGAGCCGGCGCGCACCCTGACCGCGCTGGCACGGTTCCAGAAAATCCACCTGGCACCGGTATCGCGCACCGTTTCCACCCTGGTGGACAAGGGGCTGCTGACCCGCCGGCAGCATCCGGGATTCAAGCGCGGCTGGCTGTTCGACCTGACCGACGACGGCAGGCTCCTTCTGGACCGCGACCCCCTGCGCCAGTCGCTCAGCCCGCCCATCGCCGCCATGGCGGCGAACGAACGGGCGATGCTGGGCCGGCTGATGAAGCGGATCATAACCCACATGCAGACCGACAGCGGCGACGGTGAAGCCGGAGGGGAGAAGGCGGACGGCACGCCGGACGCCTGACCCCGCCTGCCGCTCCCCCCTCTGCCTCTGCCCCACCGCGTCACCCACCCCGTCAGAACGTCAGCCGTTCGATGTTCTGCAGCACCAGCTGGTGATGGTTCTGGTCCTCCAGCGTGACGGTCGTCTCCTGGGTGAAGGTCAGGCCGTGACCTGACGGATCGACCGTGTAGGCATGCCCGTCCAGCTGCTGCATCCAGTTGGTGCCGGCATTGGCAACGAAGGCGCCGACCTCCACCACGTCGGTCCAGCCCGCCCCGCCATTGATGGTCAGGTCGCCACCGCGCGGGGCGAAGATGAACAGATCGTCCCCGGCCCCGCCGGACATGCTGGTGGTGCTGCTGCCGGCATGCAGGATGTCCGCACCGGCGCTGCCGGTCATCGCCGCACTGTTCGAGACCAGCACCTGCACCGCCATCGGGTCGCTGGACAGCCCTTGATCGTCGCTGACCATCACCTCCAGCGTCCGGGCGCCGCTGCCGTTGGGCGTCAGGGCCAGATGGTGGAGGATGTCGGTGTAGGTCGCGGTGGAGGCGGTGCCGGACAGCGACAGCTGGTGGTTGGCATCGTCCCAGCTGACCTCGATCCCGGTGCCGGCCACCGTCTTGCGTCCGGTCGACGGATCGGTCGCGATGGTCAGGCTGTCGAGATTCAGCGTGTCGCCGGTCTGCGAGCCGGCGGCGATGCGGATCGACATGCCGGACATGACGCTGCTGTCCACATCGGTGATCGTCGCGTCGGACACCACGGCCGGGTGGTCGGTCGCATCGGCAGCGATCACGGTGGTGGTGTGGGCGGCGGCCAGCGTCGGCTTGTCGTTCACCGGATCGACGGTCACCGCCAGGGTCTGGGTGACCGCCGCGGTGCTGGCCCCGTCCTGGGAGGTCGCGGTGACCGACAGGGTGACGGTGCCGTTGGCGTCGGCCGGCGGGGTATAGGTAAGGCCGGTCAGGTCCGAGGTGCTGAGGGTCCAGCTGCCGTCGCTGTTGTGGGTGCCGTGGTTCAGGCTGGCGCCCGCCGGCATGCCGGTGATCCGCACCGTCACCGTTTCCGACCCGTCGGTGTCGGTGGAGGCGGCGGTGATGGTCAGCGGAATCGCGGTGTCCTCCGGCCCATGGACGGCCGGGGTGGTCAGCGTCGGGGTGTCGGCGACCGGCGTCACCGTCACCGCGAGCGAGCGCGACAGGCTGGCCGGCGTTGCGGTGCCGTCGGTCGAGGTCGCGGTGACCGACAGGGTGAAGCTGGTGCCGCTGTCATGGGGCGGCGTGATCGACAGGCCGGCCAGCTGGGCCGGCGTCAGGGTGATCGAGCCGTTGCTGATGGTCAGCGTGTCGCCCGCGCTGTTCGACAGGTGGGCACCGGTCGGGATGTTGGCGATGGTGACGCTCAGCGTCTCCGACGGGTCGGTCAGGGCCGGGGTGATCGACAGGGCGACCGTGCCATCCTCCGCCACCGTCGCCGGATTGACCGCCAGGGTGGGCGTGTCGGACACCGGCAGGACCGTGACCGCCAGCTGCGCAACGGTGGAGGCCGGAGCGGCGCTGCCGTCGGTCGAGGTCGCGGTGACGGTCAGGGTGAAGTCGGCGTCGTCGTTCGACGGCGGCTTGATCTTCAGCCCGGTCAACTGGGCCGGGGTCAGGGTGATCGACCCGTTGCTGATCGTCAGCGTGTTGCCGGCACTGTTGGTCAGCTTGGACCCGGCCGGGATGCCGCTGATGGTGATGCTCAGCACTTCCGACGTGTCGGTCAGGGCCGAGGTGATGGACAGCGGGATCGCCGTGTCCTCGTTGCCGCTCGCCGCCGACACGGTCAGGGTCGGGGCATCGGACACCGGGTTGACCGTCACCGCGAGCGTCGAGGACACCGAGACCGCAGCGGCGCTGCCGTCCTTGGCGGTGGCGGTCACCGTCAGGTTGAAATCGGCATCGCTGTTCGACGGCGGCGTGATCGCCAGCCCGGCCAGTTGGGCCGGTGTCAGGGTGATCGACCCGTTGCTGACCGTCAGGATGTTGCCTGCGCTGTTGCTCAGGGTGGCGCCGGTCGGGATGCCGCTGATGGTGATCGTCAGCGTCTCCGACCCGTCGGTGTCGGTCAGCGCCGGGGTGATGGCCAACGCAATCGCCGTGTCTTCGTTGCCGGTCGCTGGCGACACGCTCAGGGTCGGCGTGTCGGAGACCGGGTTCACCGTGACCGGCAACGACGCGCTGGTGCTGGCCGGGGCGGCGCTGCCGTCGGTGGCGGTGGCGGTGACGGTCAGGGTGAAGTCAGCGTCGCTGTTCGAGGGCGGCGTGATCTTCAGCCCGGCAAGCTGGGCCGGCGTCAGGGTGATCGAGCCGTTGCTGATGGTCAGGACATTGCCGGCCGTGTTGCTCAAGCTGGCGCCGGCCGGGATGCCGCTGATGGTGACCGTCAGCGTTTCCGACCCGTCGGTGTCGGTCAGCGCCGGATTGATCGTCAGCGCAATCGCCGTGTCTTCGTTGCCCGTCGCGGCGGACACGCTGAGCGTCGGGGTGTCGGACACCGGGTTGACCGTCACCGCAAGGGTCGAGGACACCGACACCGCAGCGGCGCTGCCGTCCTTGGCGGTGGCGGTCACCGTCAGGTTGAAATCGGCATCGCTGTTCGATGGCGGCTTGATCGCCAGCCCGGCGAGCTTGTCCGGGGTCAGCGTGATCGAGCCGTTGCTGACCGTCAGGGTGTTGCCGGCGCTGTTGCTCAGGGTGGCGCCGGTGGGAATGCCGCTGATGGTGATCGTCAGCGTCTCCGAACCGTCCAGATCGGTCAGGGCCGGGGTGATGGTCAGCGCGATGGGTGTATCTTCATTGCCGGTCGCGGGCGCGACGCTCAGGGTCGGCGTGTCGGTGACCGGGTTGACCGTGACCGGCAGCGGCGCGCTGGTGCTGGCCGGTGCCGCCGTACCGTCAGTGGAGATAGCCGTGACGGTCAGGGTGAAGTCGGCATCGCTGTTCGACGGCGGCGTGATCTTCAGCCCGGCAAGCTGGGCCGGCGTCAGGGTGATCGACCCGTTGCTGATCGTCAGGACATTGCCGGCGCTGTTGCTCAGGCTGGCGCCGGCCGGGATGCCGCTGATGGTGATCGTCAGCGTCTCCGAGCCGTCGGTGTCGGTCAGCGCCGGGGTGATGGTCAGCGCGATGGCCGTGTCCTCGTTGCCGGTCGCGGCGGACACGCTGAGCGTCGGGGTATCGGACACCGCGGCCAGGGTGATCGGCACAGTGACGGTCCTGGTCGCCGTGCTGCCGTTGGACTCGATGCTGACGGCGGTGACGGTCAGGGCGATCGCCGCATCGCTGTTGGCGGGCGGGGTCAGGGTCAGGCCGGTCAGCTGGGCCGGCGTCAGGGTCCAGCTGCCGTCGGCGTTCTTCGTCCCGGCCGACAGCAGCGCGCCCGTCGGCACGCCGGCAATCGTCAGCAGCCCCAGCCGCTCCGACCCGTCGGTGTCGTACAGCGCCACCGAGAGGTTCAGCGGCACGGCCGTGTCCTCGGTGCCGGACAGCGGTGCCCAGGTGATGATCGGCTGGTCGGCGACCGGATCGACGCTGACCCGGAACAGCTGGCTGGTGGTGGCGGTGGCGCCGGTGGAAGCCTCCGTCGTCGTCGCGGTCAGGGTCAGGTTGAAGTCGGTGCCGGCATTGGCCGGCGGCATCAGCTTCAGCCCGGACAGCTGGGCGGCGGTCAGCGCGACCGAGCCGGCGGTCGGCGTCAGAATGGTGCCGTTGGCATCAATCAGCACCGCACCTGCCGGCAGGCCGGACAGCACCAGGGCCATCGTCTCCGACCCGTCGGTATCGACCAGCGCCGCCGTCAGGTTCAGCGCGATGGCGGTGTCCTCGCTGCCCGAGGCGTTGGCGACGATGACGGTCGGCGCGTCGGCGACCGCAGTGACGGTCACATGGATGGTGGCGGTGGTGCTCGCCGTGTCCTTGTTGGAGCTTTCCAGGCTGGTGGCGGTCAGCGTCAGGTCCATGCCGCCCGAATAGTTGCGCGGCGGCGTGACGGTCAGGCCGGCCAGCTCCGACGGCTTCAGGGTCCAGGACCCGTCGCCGTTGTTGGAGCCATGGTTCAGCACGGCACCGGCCGGCAGGCCCGACAGGATGACCGCCATCGTCTCCGACCCGTCGGTGTCGACAAGGCTGGCCGACAGGTTCAGGGCGATGGCGGTGTCCTCCGCCCCCGTCGTGTCATGCACCGTGACGTTCGGCGCGTCGGCGACCGCGGTGTAGGTGACCGAGAAGCTCCTGCTCGACCAGGCGGGGGCCGCCGTGCCGTCCTGGGCGGCAGCGTCCACCGTCAGCGTCACCGTGCCGGCATAGTTGGCGGGCGGCGTCAGCTTCAGGGCCGCGCGGTCGCTGGCCGACAGGCCGGTCAGGTCGTAGACGCCGTTGCCGAGCGACGTGCCGCCCGACAGGGTGAAGCCGGCCGGCACCGTCACCCGCAGGGCGGTGATCACCTCGGAGGTGCCGACCAGATCGGTGACCGCGGCATCGATGGACAGGTTGGCGGCATGATCCTCCAGCGCCGTGGCGGCGCTGACGGAAATGGCGGGGGCGTCGCTGACCGGCGCCACCTCGACGGTCAGCGTTTTGGTCGTGGTCGCCCGGTCGGCGTTGCTGGTTTCGCGCGAGACCGCCGTCACCGTCAGTTGGAAGGTGCCGCTGGCATCGTGCGGCGGGGTGAATTTCAGCCCGGCCAGCTGGCCCGGCGTCAGCACCCAGCGCCCGGTGGTGGAGTCGAGATAGCCGGCAGACAGCGAGGCACCGGCCGGCACCCCGTCGATGACGATGCTGGCCAGCGTTTCCGACCCGTCGGTGTCGGCCAGCGCTGCGGTGATGTCCAGCGCGATGGCGGTATCCTCGTTGCCGGACGCCGTCTGCACGGTCAGCAGCGGGCTGTCGGCCACGGCGGTGACGGTCACGGCCTGGGTCAGCGTGGTGTGGGCGTTGCTGCTGCCCGACACCACGTCGATGGAAAGCGTGAAATCGGCATCGCTGTTCGACGGCGGCGTCAGCCTCAACCCGTCCAGCTGCGCCTTGGTCAGCGTGATCGAGCCGCCGGTGACGGTCAGCGTGTCGCCGGCCGTGTTGCTCAGGCTGGCGCCGGTCGGGATGCCCGACAGGGTGACCGTGGAGACGTCCTGCCAGTTCGCCAGCCCGTCCTTCAGGCCGAGTGCCACCGACGTATCCTCGGCGGTGGTCACGGCATGCGGCCGGTCGCTGCCGACGCTGGGGTCCAGCACCGGGGGCGGCGGCGGAGGGGGCGGAGGGGGCGGCGGAGGAGGAGGCGGGCTGGTGCCGCCGCCAGTGTTGCCGCCGTTGCCCGGATCGGTCGAGCCGCCGCCGGAGGAGGCGGTGGTGGTCCAGCTCAGCACGAAGCTGTCGGACACGCTGGTGTTGCGGTCGCCCTCGCTCTCGATGCTGTAAGGGTTGACCGTCAGCGTGACGCTGGCGGTGTCGACGCTGCCGGACACACTGTGGGTGATGCCGGTGGCGTTCGCATCCTTGACGGTCAGCTTCAGGCCGCCCTCGGCCAGCGCCGCGGTGTAGTCCTCCGCGGTCAGCGTCCAGGTGCCGTTGCCGTTGTCGATGCCGCGCGACAGCACCGTGCCCTTCGGCACGCCGCCGATGGTGACCGCCAGCTTTTCCGACCCGTCGGTGTCGGCCAGGAAGGCGTTCAGGTTCAGCACCAGCCCGTCCGGCACGCCGGTCGTCGACTGGTCGTCGACATGGTAGGGCACCGCCGAACCGTCGGCAGCATGCGACACCGGCGCGTCGGCCACCGCGGTGATGGTGACGGTCGGGGTGTAGGTCTTGGTCAACGTGTCGGTGCCGTCCATCGCCGTCACCTTGACGGTGATGGTGAAGTCGTCGGCGTTGTTGGCCGGCACGATCAGGCGCAGGTTGCCGAGCTTCGCCGGATCGACCGTCCAGCTGCCGTCGGCATTCGCGGTCAGCGCGCCGGCGTCCGAGCTGGTCAGCGTCACCCCGGCCGGCAGGCCGGAGATGACGATGGAGGAGATGTGCTCCGACCCGTCGCTGTCGCCGGTCAGGGCGGAGATGGTCAGCGGGATGCCGCCGACGGCATCCTCCAGCCCGCTGGCGCCGATCGAGACGACCGGCTCGTCCGCCTTGGGGTCGACGGTGACCGTCAGGTCGCGGGTGTCCTTCAGCATCCCGCCGGAGGTCACGCCGTTCACGGTGATGATCGGCGCGCCGTTGCTGTCGGTGGTGATGACGTCCACCTTCAGCGTGATGGTGCCGGAGAAGTCCTTCTTCGTCGTCAGCGTCAGTTCGTTGCGGTACTCCGCATCGACCGACCAGCGGCCGTTGCCGAGATAGACCAGGCCGCTGTCGTGCCCGGCCGCCAGCGACAGCCAGGAGCCCGACGGCAGGTTGCTGACGACCAGCGACAGGCGCTCCGACCCGTCATTGTCGGTCATCACCAGATCGCCGAGCTTCAGGTTGATCGCCGTGTCCTCGTCGCCGCGCGCGGTCAGCGTGCCGTTCGGCGTCACCACGTCGGCAACGCCCTGCACCTCGACATGGACGGACACCGCAGCCGCGTCGGCGAAGGCGCCGTTGGAGCCTTCCGTCGCCCGCGCGGTGAAGGTCAGGTTGAAGCCGGTGTTGGAGTTGGCCGGCGGGGTGATGGTCAGGCCGGACAGGTCGGCCTGGGTCAGCACCCATTTGCCCAGCGTCGCGTCGTAATGGCCGTGGTTCAGCGTGGCGCCCGCCGGCACGCCGCCGACGAGGATGCTGAGGCTTTCCGACCCGTCGCGGTCGGTCAATGCTGCGACCACCGAAAGCGGGATGGCGGTGTCCTCGCGCCCCACCGCATCGGAGGCCGACAGGACCGGCGTGTCGGCGACGGCGGTGACGGTCACCGTCAGCGACTGCTGTGCCGAGGTTGCGGTGGTCGCCCCTTCCACCGAGGTGGCGGTGATCTTCAGCGTCAGCGTGCCGGAATAGTTCGGCGGCGGCGTGAAGGTCAGGCCGGTCAGCTGCGCCGGGGTCAGCGTCCAGCTGCCGTCGGCGTTGTGGATGCCGGCGGACAGCGTCGCCCCTTCCGGCAGGTTGGTGATGGTGATGTGGTCCAGCGTCTCGCCCGTCACGTCGGACAGGTGGGCGTCGATGGACAGCGGAATGGCGGTATCCTCATTGCCCGTCGCCGCCACGGGGATGACGATGGGGGCGTCGGCCACGCCGGTGACGGTCACCGTCAAGGTCGCCGGCGCGGAATCGGCGGTCGAACCGTTCTCGCGCTCCACCGAGGTGGCGACGACGCGGAGGGTGATGGTGCCGGAGAAGTCGTGCGGCGGGGTCAGGCGCAGGCTCGCCAGATCGGCCGCGTTGACCTTCCAGCTGGTGCTGCCGTCGCCCTGGGTGCTCAGGACCGTGCCGAGATTAAGGCTCGCCCCGGCCGGCACGCCGGAAACGGTGACATAGCCGATGCTCTCCGACCCGTCGGTGTCGGTCAGCGCCGGGGTGATCTTCAGCGCGACCGAGGTGTCCTCGTCCGTCGCCGCGGCGGCGGCGGTCACGGTCGGCGCATCGGCCACCGCATCGACGGTGATGGTGCCGGTCGCCGACTTGCTGCCGCGCACCGTGCCGGCGCTGGTGCTGTCGATGGTCCCGACCGTCAGGGTGTAGGTGAGGTCGGCATCGGAGTTGCGGGTGGTGACGATCTTCAGGCCGGACACCGTCCAGGTTCCGGCCGATCCACCGGCCACCAGGGCGCTGGTCGGGATCGTCCAGCTGTAGGTCCCGCTGCCGCTGCGCGTCAGCTCCGTGCCGTTCAGGTACAGCTTGGCGCCGGCGACATCCAGCTGCGAGGCCGACATGGTCAGCGTGACCGTCTCCACCGCCTCCGGGCTGGCGGCATCGACGTCGCTCAGCGTGATGGTGGGGGCAATGGCGATGCCGCCGGCCGCATCCTCGTTGCCGCGCGTGTTCAGCGTGGTCAGCGTGATGGAGTCGGCGACCGGCGCCACCTTGATGGTCTGCGTGGCGGTGGAGGTGCCGCCATAGGCGTCGGTGACGGTGAAGGAGAAGGTTTCCGTGCCGCTGAAATCGGCGTCCGGCGTGTAGGTGAAGGTGCCGTCGGCGTTCACCACCAGCGTGCCGTGCGCCAGCCGCACCGGCTGGCCGTCGGCGCCCGGCCCCTTGAAGGTCAGGCTGTCGTCGGTGCGGCCGTTGAGGGTGTCCTGGTCGGTGGCGACGAGGCGGCTGCTGACCGCATTGTCCTCGGTGGTGGAGGTGGTGGCGGCGGCGGCGGTGGCCGTCGGGGTGTAGTTCAGCACCTCGCGCACATTGACCGGCTGGCCGTCGACGTAGATTTCGAGCTTCTCGAAATCCGCGACCTTGATGCCCAGCGCCGTCAGGGTGACGGCGTTGGCGACATCGGTGTCCTTGGTCGCGGCGTTGGGATCGGCCGCCGCCGCCTCGATCAGGTCGCGCAGGGTGCGCAGGTCGGCCAGGATCGCCGGGTTGGACATCTGGGCGGACGTCAGCATCACCCGGAAGGTGTCGATGCCGGCATCGCCATCCTGCAGTTCCGGAGCCGACGCGGTTCCGCCGTCGGTTCCGACGGTGAAGATCGACAGGTCGTCGCCCGCCCCGCCATGGATGGTGTCGGTCCCGGCCCCGCCGGTGATGGTGTCGTTGCCGCCGCCGCCGAGCAGGATGTTGGCGCCGCCGTCGCCGGTGATGACGTCGTCGAAGGCCGAGCCGGTGACGTTCTCCAGATTGCGCAGAACGTCGGTGCCTTCCCCGGTGCCGACCCCGGTCGCGAGGTTGGCGTTCACCGCGGTCGCCGAGCCGGCATAGGTGACGGTGTCGTTGCCGGCGCCGCCGTCGATGGTGTCGTTGCCGGGGCCGCCGGCCAGCAGGTCGTTGTCGGCGCCGCCGTCCAGGCTGTCGTCGCCCAGCCCGCCGATCAGGGTGTCGTTGCCGGCCCCGCCGAAGATGGTGTCGTTGCCGTCGCCGCCGTCCAGGCTGTCGTTGCCCTTCGGCGTGTTGGCGAAGCTGACGGTCAGCGTCCGCGGGTCGCTGTCGGCGGTGCTGCCGTTCTCCTGCTCCCTGGAGGTCGAGACGACGGTGAGGGTGATGGGATGGCTGGTGTCGCCTTCCTGCGCGGTCATCTTCAGCCCGGACAGCTGGGCCTGGGTCAGGGTCCAGGTGCCGTCGGCGTTGAGGGTGCCGGCGCTGAGCGTCGCCCCGGCCGGGACGCCGGAGATCGTCACCTTGGAGATGTATTCCGACCCGTCGTGATCGGTCACGGCGGGGGTGATCGACAGGGCGACGGTGAAGGTGCCGCTGCCGTCGCCATAGATCACGTCGTCGCCGGCGCCGCCCAGGATGGTGTCGTTGCCCGCACCGCCCGACAGCGTGTCGTTGCCGGCGGTGCCGGTCAGCGTGTCGTTCTGTCCGACCGCCAGATCGTAGGTGATCGGCGTGACGGAAACGGTCGGCTTGTCGGCCACGGCGATGACGGTGACGGCCAGGGTCGTCTGCACCGAGACCGGGGACAGGCCGCGGTCCGTCGCCGTGGCGGTGACGGTCAGGGTGAAATCGACGTCGCTGTCGGCCTTGGGCGTGATCTTCAGGTTGGCCAGCTGCGCCTGGGTCAGGGTCCAGCTGGTGGTGCCGTTGCTTTCCGTGACGAAAGTGCCGGCGCTGAGCGTCGCCCCGGCCGGAACGCCGGTGATCTTGATGCTCAAGCTCTCCGATCCGTCGAGATCGGTCAGGGCCGACCTGATGTCCAGCGCGATGGCGGTGTCTTCGTTGCCGCTCGCCGCGGTGACGGTCAGCGTCGGGGTGTCGGTCACCGGGTTAACGGTGACCACCAGCGGTAGGGTCGTGGTCGCCTCGGCCGCGCCGCGGTCCTTGGAGACGGCGGTCACCGACAGGGTGAAGTCGTCGTCGCTGTTCAGCGGCGGCGTGATCTTCAGACCGGCCAGCTGGTCGGGATTGAGCGTGATCGAGCCGTTGGTGACCGTCAGCGTGCCGTTCAGCGTGTTGACCAGCGTCGCACCGGCCGGAATGCCGGTGATGCGGATCGTCAGCACCTCCGACCCGTCGGTGTCGGTCAGCGCCGGGCTGATCGTCAGCGGAATGGCGGTGTCTTCGTTGCCGGTGACGGCGGTGACGCTCAGCGTCGGCGTGTCGGACACCGGGTTGACGGTGACCGGCAGGGGCTGGGTCACGCTGACCGCGTCGGCGACGCCGTCCTTGGCAGTCGCGGTGACGGTGAGGGTGAAGTCGTCGTCGCTGTTCGACGGCGGCGTGATCTTCAGCCCGGCGAGCTGATTGGGGGTCAGCGTGATCGACCCGTTGGTGACGGTGAGCGTGCCGTTCAGCGTGTTGGCGAGGATCGCACCGGCCGGAATGCCGCTGATCGTGATCGTCAGCGTTTCCGACCCGTCGGTGTCGGTCAGCGCCGGAGTGATCGCCAGCGCAATCGCTGTGTCCTCGCTGCCCGTCGCCGCCGTGACGCTCAGAGTCGGCGTGTCGGTGATCGGATCGACCGTGACATGCAGCGTCTGGCTCGTCGTCGCGACCGGTGCTGTGCCATCCTTGGCAATCGCGGTGACCGTCAGGTCGAAATCCACGTCGCTGTTGTGCGGCGGCGTGATCTTTAGGCCGGTCAGCTGGTCCTTCGTCAGGGTCCAGGTGGTCGTACCGTTGCTTTCGGTGACCGAGCTGCCGGCACTCAGCGTCGCTCCCGCCGGAACGCCGGAAATCCGGATGGTCAGCGTCTCCGACCCGTCTGTGTCGGTCAGGGCCGGGTTGATCGTCAGCGGGATCGCGGTGTCTTCGTCGCCACGGGCGGCGGACACGGACAGGGTCGGGGTGTCCGACACCGGATTGACGGTGACCACCAGCGGCGCGCTGACGCTGACCGGAGTGGCGACGCCATCCTTGGCCGTCGCGGTGACGGTCAGGGTGAAGTCATCGTCGCTGTTCACCGGAGGCGTGATCTTGAGCCCGGCAAGCTGATCGGGGTTCAGCGTGATCGAGCCATTGCTGACCGTCAGCGTCCCGTTCAGCGTGTTGGCGAGCGTCGCTCCGGCCGGGATGCCGCTGATGGTGATCGTCAGCGTCTCCGACCCGTCGGTGTCGGTCAGCGCCGGAGTGATTGCCAGCGCAATCGCCGTGTCTTCGTTGCCGCTCGCCGCGGAGACGCTCAGTGTCGGCGTGTCGGTGACCGGGTCGACGGTGACGTGCAGGGTCTGGCTCGTCGTCGCGACCGGCGCGCTGCCATCCTTGGCGATTGCGGTGACGGTCAGGTCAAAATCAACGTCGCTGTTCGACGGCGGCGTGATCTTCAGACCCGCAAGCTGCTGGGGCGTCAGCGTCCAAGTGGTGGTGCCGTTGCTTTCCGTGACCGAGCTGCCGGCGCTCAGCGTCGCTCCCGCCGGAACGTCGGCGATGGTGACCGTCAGGGTCTCCGACCCGTCGGTGTCGGTCAGGGCCGGGCTGATCGTCAGCGGAATCGCGGTGTCTTCATCGCCACGGGCGGCGGACACGGACAGGGTCGGGGTGTCGGTCACCGGGTTGACGGTCACCGCCAGGGTCTGCGTCACCGAAACCGGAGTGGCGACGCCATCCTTGGCCGTCGCGGTGACGGTCAGGTCGAAATCCACGTCGCTGTTCGACGGCGGCGTGATCTTGAGCCCGGCAAGCTGATCGGGGTTCAGCGTGATCGAGCCGTTGCTGACCGTCAGCGTGCCGTTCAGCGTGTTGGCGAGGATCGCGCCGGCCGGAATGCCGCTGATGGTGATCGTCAGTGTCTCCGACCCGTCGGTATCGGTCAGCGCCGGGCTGATCGACAGCGCAATCGCCGTGTCTTCGTTGCCGCTCGCAGCAGTGACACTCAGCGTCGGCGTGTCCGTCACCGGGTCGACGGTGACATGCAGGGTCTGCGTCGCCGTCGCGATCGGCGCTGTGCCGTCCTTGGCGGTCGCGGTGACCGTCAGGTCGAAATCCGCGTCGCTGTTCAGCGGAGGCGTGATCTTGAGCCCGGCAAGCTGATTTGGGTTCAGCGTGATCGTGCCGTTGGTGACGGTCAGCGTCCCGTTCAGCGTGTTGGCGAGCGTTGCACCGGCCGGAATGCCGCTGATGGTCACCGTCAGCGTCTCCGACCCGTCGGTGTCGGTCAGGGCCGGGTTGATCGTCAGCGCAATGGCGGTGTCTTCGTTGCCGCTCGCAGCAGTGACGCTCAGCGTCGGGGTGTCGGTCACCGGATTGACGGTAACCACCAGCGGTGCGCTGACGCTGACCGGAGTGGCGACGCCATCCTTGGCGGTCGCGGTCACGGTCAGGGTGAAGTCATCGTCGCTGTTCACCGGCGGCGTGATCTTGAGGCCGGCCAGCTGGTCGGGCGTCAGCGTGATCGAGCCGTTGCTGACCGTCAGCGTGCCGTTCAGCGTGTTGGCGAGCGTTGCTCCCGCCGGGATGCCGCTGATGGTGATCGTCAGTGTCTCCGACCCGTCGGTATCGGTCAGCGCCGGAGTGATCGCCAGCGGGATTGCGGTGTCTTCATTGCCGCTCGCCGCAGTGACGCTCAGCGTCGGCGTGTCGGTGACCGGGTCGACGGTGACGTGCAGGGTCTGCGTCGCCGTCGCGACCGGCGCGCTACCATCCTTGGCGATTGCGGTGACGGTCAGGTCGAAATCCACGTCGCTGTTCGACGGCGGCGTGATCTTCAACCCGGCAAGCTGCTGGGGCGTCAGCGTCCAGGTGGTGGTGCCGTTGCTTTCGGTGACCGAGGTGCCGGCGCTCAGCGTCGCTCCCGCCGGAACGCCGGCGATGGTGACCGTCAGGGTCTCCGACCCGTCGGTGTCGGTCAGGGCCGGGCTGATCGACAGCGGAATTGCGGTGTCCTCATCGCCGCGGGCGGCGGACACGGACAGGGTCGGGGTGTCGGTCACCGGGTTGACGGTCACCGCCAGGGTCTGCGTCACCGAAACCGGCGTGGCGACGCCATCCTTGGCCGTCGCGGTGACGGTCAGGTCGAAATCCACGTCGCTGTTCGACGGCGGCGTGATCTTGAGCCCGGCCAGTTGGTCGGGCGTCAGCGTGATCGAGCCGTTGCTGACCGTCAGCGTGCCGTTCAGCGTGTTGGCGAGCGTTGCTCCGGCCGGGATGCCGCTGATGGTGATCGTCAGCGTTTCCGACCCGTCGGTGTCGGTCAGCGCCGGAGTGATCGCCAGCGGGATTGCGGTGTCTTCATTGCCGCTCGCCGCGGTGACGCTCAGCGTCGGCGTGTCGGTGACCGGATCGACGGTGACGTGCAGGGTCTGCGTCGCCGTCGCCACCGGCGCGCTACCATCCTTGGCGATCGCGGTGACGGTCAGGTCGAAATCCACGTCGCTGTTCGACGGAGGCGTGATCTTCAACCCGGCAAGCTGCTGGGGCGTCAGCGTCCAGGTGGTGGTGCCGTTGCTTTCGGTGACCGAGGTGCCGGCGCTCAACGTCGCTCCGGCCGGAACGCCGGAAATCCGGATGGTCAGCGTCTCCGAGCCGTCGGTGTCGGTCAGGGCCGGGCTGATCGACAGCGGAATCGCGGTGTCCTCATCGCCGCGGGCGGCCGATACGGACAGGATCGGGGTGTCGGACACCGGGTTGACGGTCACCAGCAGCGGCGCACTGGTGCTGGCCGGCGCGGCGCTCCCGTCCTTCGAAGTCGCGGTGACGGTGAGGGTGAAGTCATCGTCGCTGTTCAGCGGCGGCGTGATCTTCAGCCCGGCAAGCTGGTCGGGGTTCAGGGTGATCGAGCCGTTGCTGACCGTCAGCGTGCCGTTCAGCGTGTTGACGAGCGTCGCACCGGCCGGAATCCCAGAGATGGTGACGGTCAGCACCTCCGACCCGTCGGTGTCGGTCAAAGCCGGCGTGATCGACAGCGCAATCGCGGTGTCCTCGTTGCCCGTCGCCGCCGTGACGCTCAGCGAGGGAGTATCCGACACCGGGCTGACGGTCACCGGCAAGGTCTGGCTGACCGAAACCGGCGCGGCGACGCCGTCCTTGGCAGTCGCGGTGACGGTGAGCGTGAAATCCGCATCGCTGTTCAGCGGCGGCGTGATCTTCAGCCCAGCCAGCTGACCGGGCGTAAGCGTGATCGAGCCGTTGCTGATGGTCAGCGTGTTGCCGGCCGTATTGCTGAGGCTGGCGCCCGCCGGGATGCCGCTGATGGTGATCGTCAGCGTTTCCGACCCGTCAAGATCGGTCAGCGCCGGGCTAATTGCCAGCGCAATCGCCGTGTCTTCGTTGCCGCTCGCCGCGGAGACGCTCAGCGTCGGCGTGTCGGTGACCGGATCGACCGTGACATGCAGGGTCTGGCTCGCCGTCGCCACCGGCGCGCTACCATCCTTGGCGATTGCGGTGACCGTCAGGTCGAAATCCACGTCGCTGTTCGACGGCGGCGTGATCTTCAGACCGGCAAGCTGCTGGGGCGTCAGGGTCCAGGTGGTGGTGCCGTTGCTTTCCGTGACCGAGGTGCCGGCGCTCAGCGTCGCTCCCGCCGGAACGCCGGAAATCCGGATGCTCAGCGTCTCCGACCCGTCGGTGTCGGTCAGCGCCGGGCTGATCGTCAGCGGAATCGCGGTGTCCTCATCGCCGCGGGCGGCCGATACGGACAGGGTCGGGGTGTCGGACACCGGGTTGACGGTCACCAGCAGCGGTGCGCTGACGCTGACCGGAGTGGCGACACCGTCCTTCGCCGTGGTCGTGACGGTCAGGGTGAAGTCATCGTCGCTGTTCGACGGCGGCGTGATCTTCAGCCCGGCCAGCTGGTCCGGCGTCAGCGTGATCGAGCCGTTGCTGATGGTCAGCGTGTTGCCGGCCGTATTGCTGAGGCTGGCGCCCGCCGGAATGCCGCTGATGGTCACCGTCAGCGTCTCCGACCCGTCGGTATCGGTCAGGGTCGGGTTGATCGTCAGCGCAATGGCGGTGTCTTCGTTGCCGGTCGCAGCAGTGACGCTCAGCGTCGGCGTGTCGGTCACCGGATTGACGGTAACCACCAGCGGTGCGCTGACGCTGACCGGAGTGGCGACGCCATCCTTGGCCGTCGCGGTGACGGTCAGGGTGAAGTCGTCGTCGCTGTTCACCGGCGGCGTGATCTTGAGGCCGGCCAGTTGGTCGGGCGTCAGCGTGATCGAGCCGTTGCTGACCGTCAGCGTCCCGTTCAGCGTGTTGGCGAGCGTCGCACCGGCCGGGATGCCGCTGATGGTGATCGTCAGCGTCTCCGACCCGTCAAGATCGGTCAGCGCCGGAGTGATCGCCAGCGCAATCGCCGTGTCTTCGTTGCCGCTCGCCGCGGAGACGCTCAGCGTCGGCGTGTCGGTGATCGGATCGACCGTGACGTGCAGGGTCTGGCTCGTCGTCGCCACCGGCGCGCTGCCATCCTTGGCAATCGCGGTGACGGTCAGGTCGAAATCCACGTCGCTGTTCGACGGAGGCGTGATCTTCAGGCCGGCAAGCTGCTGGGGCGTCAGCGTCCAGGTGGTGGTGCCGTTGCTTTCCGTGACCGAGGTGCCGGCACTAAGCGTCGCTCCGGCCGGAACGCCGGAAATCCGGATGGTCAGCGTCTCCGACCCGTCGGTATCGGTCAGGGCCGGGTTGATCGTCAGCGGAATCGCCGTGTCTTCGTCGCCGCGGGCGGCGGACACGGACAGGGTCGGGGTGTCGGTCACCGGGTTGACGGTCACCGCCAGGGTCTGCGTCACCGAAACCGGAGTGGCGACGCCATCCTTGGCCGTTGCCGTGACGGTCAGGGTGAAGTCGTCGTCGCTGTTCGACGGCGGCGTGATCTTCAGCCCGGCCAGCTGGTCCGGCGTCAGCGTGATCGACCCGTTGCTGATGGTCAGCGTGTTGCCAGCCGTGTTGCTGAGGCTGGCGCCCGCCGGGATGCCGCTGATGGTGATCGTCAGCGTTTCCGACCCGTCAAGATCGGTCAGGGCCGGAGTGATCGACAGCGGGATTGCGGTGTCTTCATTGCCGCTCGCCGCGGTGACGCTCAGCGTCGGCGTGTCGGTGATCGGATCGACGGTGACGTGCAGGGTCTGGCTCGTCGTCGCGACCGGTGCTGTGCCGTCCTTGGCGATTGCAGTGACCGTCAGGTCGAAATCCACGTCGCTGTTGGCCGGCGGCGTGATCTTCAGACCGGCAAGCTGCTGGGGCGTCAGCGTCCAGGTGGTGGTGCCGTTGCTTTCGGTGACCGAGGTGCCGGCGCTCAGCGTCGCTCCCGCCGGAACGCCGGAAATCCGGATGCTCAGCGTCTCCGACCCGTCGGTGTCGGTCAGGGCCGGGCTGATCGTCAGCGGAATCGCGGTGTCTTCATCGCCGCGGGCGGCCGATACGGACAGGGTCGGGGTGTCGGTCACCGGGTTGACGGTCACCGCCAGGGTCTGCGTCACCGAAACCGGAGTGGCGACGCCATCCTTGGCCGTTGCCGTGACGGTCAGGGTGAAGTCGTCGTCGCTGTTCGACGGCGGCGTGATCTTCAAACCGGCCAGTTGGTCCGGCATCAGCGTGATCGAGCCGTTGCTGATGGTCAGCGTGTTGCCGGCCGTGTTGCTGAGGCTGGCGCCGGCCGGGATGCCGCTGATGGTGATGGTCAGCACCTCCGACCCGTCCAGATCGGTCAGCGCCGGGGTGATCGACAGCGGGATCGCCGTGTCTTCGCTGCCGGTGGCGGCGGACACCGACAGGGTCGGCGTGTCGGTCACCGGATTGACGGTGACCACCAGCGGCGCGCTGACGCTGACGGGATCGGCGCCGCCGTCGCGGGCGGTGGCGGTGACCGTCAGGGTGAAATCCACGTCGCTGTTGGCCGGCGGCGTGATCGTCAGGCCGGCCAGCTGGTTCGGCGACAGCGTGATCGAACCGTTGCCGATCGTCAGCGTGTCTCCCGCACTGTTCTTCAGGCTCGCGCCGACGGGAATGCCGCTGATCGTGATGCTCAGCGATTCCGAGCCGTCGGTGTCCGTCAGGGCCGGCGAAATCACCAGCGGAATGGCCGTATCCTCGCTGCCGGTCGCCGCGCTGACCGACAGGGTCGGCGTGTCGGTCACCGGATTGACGGTGACGGCCAGCGGCGCACTGACGCTCACCGGCGCGGCGGTGCCGTCCTGCGCGGTCGTGGTGACCGTCAGGGTGAAGTCGGCGTCGCTGTTGGCCGGCGGCGTGATGCGGAGACCCGCCAGCTGGCCGGGCGTCAGCGTGACGGAGCCGTTGCTGATCGACAGCGTATCGCCGGCCGCGTTGGCGAGGCTGGCGCCGGAGGGAATGCCGCTGATGGTGATGCTCAGCGTTTCCGACCCGTCGGTATCGGTCAGGGCCGGGGTGATGGTCAGCGGAATCGCGGAGTCTTCGTTGCCGGTCGCCGCAGCGACGCTCAGCGTCGGCGTGTCGGTGACCGGGTTCACCGTGACCACCAGAGGCAGGCTGGTGCTGGCGGGCGCGGCGCTGCCGTCGCGGCTGGTCGCCGTGACGGTGAGCGTGAAATCGGCGTCGCTGTTCAGCGGCGGGGTGATCGCCAGCCCCGCCAGTTGGCCCGGCGTCAGGGTGATCGAGCCGCCGGAAACGGTCAGAACCTCGCCGGCCGCATTGGTCAGGACCGCACCGGTCGGAATGCCGGCGATGGTGACCGTCAGCGTCTCGGAGCCGTCGGTGTCGGTCAGCGCCGGGCTGATCGTCAGCGGAATCGCCGTATCCTCGGCACCGGTGACGGCCGAGACGCTGAGCGTCGGCGTGTCGGACACCGGATTGACCGTGACCGGCAGCGTGGCGGTGACGCTGTTGGGCGCGGCGGTGCCGTCGGTGCTGGTGGCCGTCACCGTCAGGCTGAAGCTGTCGCCGCTGTTGGCCGGCGGGGTCAGCGTCAGGCCGGGGATCTGCGACGCCGTCAGCACGATGCTGCCGTTGACCACCGTCAGCACCGCACCGGAGGCGTCGCGCAGAACCGCGCCGTCCGGAATGCCGGCCAGGGTGACGGTCAGCACCTCCGTCCCGCCGGTGTCGGTCAGGGCGGCGGCGATGTTGAGCGCGATGGCGCTGTCCTCGTCACCGGACACCCCGTTCACCGTCAGGCTGGGCGTGTCGGACACCGGGGCCGGGGCCGGAGTCGAGGCTGTGGCGACGGCGGGGGCGACCACCGCGGCGGCCTGCAGGAACGTCACGCCCTCGGCGGCGGGAACCACCCCATTGTCGATCACCTGATCGGGCGACTCCGGCACGGGGATGTCCGACGCCGCAGCCTCGAGCGGGTCGTAGGCCGAGGTGGTGCGCGCGGTCGACAGCAGCTCCGCCCGCTCCGCCGCCTTGCCGTCGGCACCGCGGCCCTCCCCGTCCGTCGGGCCGGAGCCCTCGGGACCGGTCGGGCCGGAACCGCGGGTGCCTTCGGTGCGCAGCACGTCGCCGTTCAGCAGCAGCGCGTTCACCGCCTGGTCGGCGGCGACCGCCACCGATTCGCCGACGACGGCACCGGTCTGCACCGCGCCGCCCACCATCAGATCCTCGGCGCCGCGATAATCGGTCTGGACATAGCCCAGCGTATCGTCGGGCCGCTGAAGCTGTACCGAGCTCGCTTCATGGATGACGCCGCCCAGGCGAGTACCGTCGACCTGCTGGAGAAGGGTCAGATCGTCCAGGATCTGACGATCGTCGACCGCCGGGACCTTACCCTGAACCGCTTCCTCAGCCATCGGACCGCTCCATAAAGTCGGGCGCGAAATCGCACCGCACCACTCGTCACGACCCTAGGTTCTAGCGCTCCTACTTGCTTGTGATAAGAAACATCCTGTGATGAGTTTCAACATGTTGGACGCTGAACCGCCCACCACCTCTACCCCAGGGGGCCCACCCAGTGGCAACGAAATCCCTTGGGACTGTTGGGTTTTTACCGCTTTCGCGCAAACTCCGAAGGGCCGCGCGCAACGCGCTTTGTCACTCGGTTGCCTTTTGTTGCTATTCGCGGATTTACCTATCACTAGCAAATATGGTGTTGATTAGCGCTCGGTTAACTCCGTGAAACAGGTCGATCCGCTTGCAGCCCGCCCCTCAGCCCACTTCCCGCACCACATCCTCCGCCGACTCGGCCAAGGCCTCGACCGGCCGGGACCGCGGCGACAGCAACCGTGCGGCCGAGAAGGCTGCGCGGCGCCTGCTGTCCGGCATGCTGGGCCCGCGCCGCGACCGGGGGATGCTGATCCTCGCATCCTTCGCGCTGAACATCTTCGGACTGGCCCTGCCGGTCACGCTGCTGCACGTCTACGACCGCATCCTGCCGAACGAATCCGACGGCACCATGCTTCTGCTCGGCATCGGCTGCGGGGCGGCGGCGGTGATGGAGGCGATCCTGCGGGTCGCGCGTTCGGCGCTGACCACCTGGATGGGGGCGAGGATCGAGCACCAGTCGAGCGCGTCGCTGATCGACCGGCTGATGCACATGCCGCTGAACGCCTTTTCCCAGCAGGGAATCGGCACCCATTTCGAGGTCTACCGCGCCATCAAGCTGGTGCGGGAATTCTATTCGGGCCAGGCGCTGCAATCGGCCATCGACATCCCCTTCGCCGCCCTCTACCTGGGCCTGATCGCCCTGCTGGCCGGCTGGCTGGCGGCGATCCCGGTGGCGGTGCTGGGGCTTTTCCTGATCGTCGGCGCCGTGCTGGGCCGGCGGATGCGCCGGGCGCTGGAGAGCCGCCACACGCTGGAGGAGCGGCGCCTGAATTTCATCAGCGAGGTGCTGGGCGGCGTCCACACGGTGAAGGGGCTGGGGGCCGAGGCCGGCCTGCTGCGCCGCCACGAGCGCCTGCAACAGGGCTGCAGCGAGGAGGACTTCACCGTCGCGCGGCTCAGCGGCACCGCCTCCGTCGTCGCCGGCACGCTGGCGCAGGCGACGATGATGCTGGTGGTTCTGCTGGGCAGCGTGTCGGTGATCGACGGGGCGATGACCACCGGCGTGCTGACCGCCTGCTCGATGCTGGCCGGGCGCTGCGTCCAGCCGGTGCAGGCGCTGTTCGACCGCTGGGTGCGCTACCAGTCGGTGTCGCTGGCCCTGCGCCGCATCGGCCATGTCCTGCTGGAGGTCGGATCCAACGGCGCCGCGGCGCCGGTCGCCAGGGATGGAAACCCCGAGTCGGACGGTGCGGTCGCCACGCCGCTGGCCCCCGGCTCCATCGAGATGGACAAGGTCGTCTTCGCCTATGACCGCGGGCCGGAGATCCTGAGCGGCCTGTCGCTCAGCGTCGGGCCGGGCGAGCTGCTGGGCGTGGTGGCGACCAACAGTTCGGGCAAGACGACGCTTCTGCGCCTGATCCTGGGCGTGCTGCGGCCGCGGTCCGGCGAGGTCCGGGTCGGCGTGCGCACCCTGACCGGGGCCGACGCCATGATCGGCATCGGCGGCGTCGTCTATGTCGGCGAGCATCCGGAGCTGTTCAAAGGCACCATCCTGCAGAACCTGACGCTGTTCGACCCCAGCCGGGCCGATCTGGCGATGGAGGTCTGCCGGCGCCTTGGCCTCGACCGCCGCATCGCCAGCCTGCCGCAGGGCTACGAGACCATCGTCGGCGACGCCTCGCAGGAGGCGCTGCCGCGCGGTGCCCGCCAGATGATCTGCCTTGCCCGCGCGCTGGTCCGCGAACCGGCCGTCCTGCTGCTGGACGAGCCGAACTCGTCGCTCGACGTCGAGTCCGACAAGGCGTTCCGCCGTGCGCTGGACGAGTTGCGCGGCAGCGTCACCATCCTGCTGGTCAGCAGCCGCCCGTCGCTGCTGTCGCTGGCCGACCGGGTGGTGCAGATCGTCGACGGCCTTGCGGTGGCCCGCAACCCGGCCGCCGATGCCGTCGGGGGACAGCCGGCCCTGGTGGCCGCCGTCTCCAGCGCCGTGGAACCGGAGGCCGAATCCGGCACCGATGCGCAGCCGATCCGTGCCGCCCATGATGATGGCGACATCCTGCGCCGCCGTCTGGCCGAGGCGTCGGCCGTCGGCGCCTGCATGGTGCCGCTGCTCGACGCGCTCGGCTGGCGCGGCGCGCCGCAGACGCTGGCGGAAGCCCTGCCCCACTTCTCCGAGGTGCAGACGGTGGAGGAGCTGTGCGACGTGTTCCAGCGCCTGCATTTCGAGGGGCGCAGCCTGCGCTTCGACCTCGGCCGGCCGGAGCCGTCGCTGCTGCCCTGCCTGTTCCGCGCCCGCGACGGCGGCATCTACACGCTGCTGTCGGCCGATGCCGACGGCGTCACCGCCTTCAGCGGCCAGTCGCGCGAAACGGTCACGCTGAACTACGGCAAGGGCACGGCTTACGTCTTCACGCCGCTGGAGTCCGCCTCCGGCGCCGGGAGCCAGAACTGGGTCGGCTCGGTCATCCACGCCTATTTCCCGCTGCTGTGGGCGGTGCTGGGGCTGAGTGCCGTCATCAACCTGCTGTCCGTCGCCGCCCCGCTCTTCACCATGGCGATCTACGACAAGGTGATCGGCACCGGGTCGTTCGACACGCTGGTCACCATCGCCGTCGGCGCCTTCCTGGTCATCGCCGGCGACTTCGCCCTGCGCCAGATCCGTGGCCGGGCGCTGGCCCATGCCGGATCGCGCATCGCCCGCACCGTCAGCAACGCCACCATCGACCGCATCCTGATGCTGCCGGTGGGCATGAGCGAGCGGGCGGCCATCGGCACGCAGATCGCGCGGGTGAAGGACCTGGAGTCGATCCGCGACTTCATCAGCCAGGGGCAGGTGGCGGCGCTGTTCGACGTGCCCTTCGCCCTGTTCTATCTGATGGTGATGGCGGTGCTGGGCGGGCCGCTGGCCCTCGTCCCGCTGGCCGCCGTGCTGGTCACCGCCGCAATCGGCGCCGCCGTCCACCCGATGGTGCGAGCCCGCACCGGCATCACCGCGCGGGCCGACACCGAGCGGCAGGAATTCTTCGTCGAGATGGTCGCCAAGATGCCGGCCCTGCGCGCCATCGGCGGGCTGGCCCACTGGCGCGACCGCTATGACCGGCTGTCCGCCCGCACCGCCCGGTCGGGCCACACCGCCGCCAACCTGTCGGCGACCCATGCGGCGCTGGCCGGGCTGGTGGTGCCGGTGGCAGGATTGGCCACCGTCGGCGTCGGCGCCCTCCAGGTCTTCGCCGGCACGATGACGCCGGGCGCGCTGATGGCGTCGATGATGCTGCTGTGGCGGGTGATGGTGCCGTTGCAGACCGCCGTCTCCATGCTGCCGCGCATCGAGCAGCTGCGCGCCAACGCCCGCCAGATCAACGGCCTGATGAGCATCCGGCCGGAGCGCGAGCCGCGCTGCGCCACCTTGCAGCCGCGCCGGCTGAAGGGCGAGGTCTCCTTCTCCCGCGTGTCGCTGCGCTACCGCAACGATGCCGATCCGGCGCTGGTCGGCGTGACCTTCACCGTCAAGCCGGGGCAGATCGTCGCCATCGTCGGGCCGGACGGCGCCGGCAAGTCGTCGCTGCTGAAGGTGATGCTGGGGCTCTATGCGCCGCAGGCCGGCAATGTGCGGGTCGACGGCGTCGACATCCGCCAGATGGACCCGGTCGACCTGCGCAAGTCCATCGGCTATGTGCCGCAAGCCAGCTCGCTGTTCTACGGCACCATCGCGCAGAACCTCCGCTTCGCCGACCAGACCGCCGACGAGGCCGAACTGCGCTGGGCGCTGTCGCTGGCCGGCGCGCTGGACGAGGTGGAGGCGCTGCCGCGCGGGCTGGATACCCGCATCGGCGACAACCAGTCGCTGCGCCTGTCGCCCAGCCTGACCCAGAAGATTCTGTCTGGCCCGCGCCTATATCCGCCGTCCGCGCATCCTGCTGCTGGACGAGCCGGCGAGCCGGCTGGACTTCGAGGGCGACAAGGCGCTGCACGCGGCGCTCGCCGCCCTGCGCAGCCACAGCACCATCTTCCTGGTCACCCACCGGCCGAGCCACCTGACGCTGGCCGACACGGTGCTGACCATGGATGCCGGCATGATCGGCCCCGCCGCCCCGGCCGGCGGCCTGCCCGGCCCCCGTCCGGTCGGCCCCGGAACAGGTCCCAATGGCGGCCCGGGCGGCGGCCCGGGCGGCGGCAACAGCGTCGCCAACGGCATCGCCGGGGCGCTGCTGGGTGGGATCGGGCTGCAACGCCCGCCCGGCGTCGCCGCTACGCCACAACGCTGATCTGGCGCCGATCGGGCACCGACGCCTTTCGCTCTTTCCTCCAGTCCCGTGTGAACCGCAAGATGGCCGCTTCAGACCTCGCCCGCCCCACCGGCAAATCGCTCAGCGCCGACGATGCGACGCTGTCGCTGGTCCGCGCCACCATCCTCGTGCTGGTCCTGCTGATGGCGGCCCTGCTGACCTGGGCCACGCTGATGCCGGTCAAGGAGGCCGTCGTCACCGCCGGGCAGGTGGTGCCGTCCGGCAATGCCCAGGTCGTCCAGCATCTGGAGGGCGGCATCGTGTCGTCCATCCTGGTCAAGGAAGGCGATCTGGTGGAGGCCGGCCAGCCGCTGCTCGCCTTCGACCCCAAGCAGGTCCAGGCGGAGCGGGAGCAGATGAATGCCCGGCTGCTGACGCTGGAACTGCGGGCGGAGCGGCTGCGCGCCTTCGCCGCCGGGCGGGCCGCCGATTTCGCCCGCGTCGCCGGTCCCGACACGCCGCAGACGGAGTCGCAGGTCGCCGACCAGAAGCTGATCTACGACACCCAGCGCCAGGCCCGCGACACCGCCATCGCCGTCCTGCGCGCCCAGGTGTCGCAGCGCGAGGCGGAACTGGCGCTGTATGAGGGGCAGTTGGCCAGCATCAAGGACCAGATCACCTTCATCACCGGATCGGTCGACATCCGCAACAAGCTGGAATCGATGGGCCTGTCGTCGAAGCTGCAATCGCTGGAAACCCAGCGCGAGCAGTCGCGCCTGATGGGTGAGCAGCGGCGGATCGAGGGGCAGATCATCGCCACCGGCCAAGCGATCACCGAGGCCGGCAACCGCATCCTCGACCAGTCGGCCAAGCTGTCGCAGGACGCCGTGACCGAGATGGGAACCGTCACCGCCGAGATCGCCCAGCTGCGCGAGGCCCGCGCCAAGCTCGACGACCGTGCCCAGCGCCTGACCGTGCTGTCGCCGGTGCGCGGGCTGGTGCAGGATTCTGCGGGTCAACACCATCGGCGCGGTGGTGCCGGAAGGTGGCGTGCTGATGCAGGTCGTCCCGGTCGACCATGAAATGACGGTGGAGGCGCATGTCACCCCGCGCGACGTCGGCCATCTCCAGGTCGGGCAGGAGGCGACGGTCAAGGTGCTGACCTACGACTTCGCCCGCTATGGCGCCATCACCGGCACACTGCTGCGCATCTCGGCCTCCACCTTCCTGGACGAGCAGCACCGCCCCTACTACAAGGCGGTCGTGGCGCTCAGCCGCAACCATGTCGGCCGCAACGACGTCCAGCACCCGGTTCTTCCCGGCATGACCACCCAGGTGGAGCTGCCCACCGGCGAGCGGTCGCTGCTGGAATATCTGCTGAAGCCGATCTACTTCGCCCTGTCCGACAGCTTCAACGAGCGGTGAGGGCAGTGGCCATCCCCTCTTCCCGCCGGGGAGAGGGGAGGACGGCCACCCTCTGCAAACGCTCCACAAACGCAAAAAGGCCGCCGGTCCTGAGTGGACGGGCGGCCGGCGTGTGGACGGCGGAAGCGGTCAGTAGGCGCCGAGCGACCGGGCGACGGCGGTGAATTCCTCGGCGAGCCAGCCTTCCTGCCGGATCAGGTGTGCCATCAGCCGCTTCAGCGCCGCCTCGTAGGCCTCGGCCCGCTCGTCGGCCGGCAGGCCGGCCGCGGCGAGACGGGCGACGAAATCGTCTGCCGCCTGCTCGGGTCCGATCTTCTCTGCCTTGCGGGAGTCGGCCTGGGTCATGACTTTGAACAACCTGGGAGCGGTGTCGGCGATCTGTTGCGGAACCATGTGAGCGCCTTGATGCGTGAGGCGATGCCTGACCCCATAATGGGTGTACGGGACACATGTGTGAAGGGACGATTTAGCGCTTAAATGAAATAAATTTTGGATGCATTTGATGCATCTCGTTTCAATTGTGTCGGCCCGTCGGCCAAAAGTTGCGGAGGTGCTGCAAGAAACGGCTCCGACACAGCTCGACAGAATATGTCACGACATACCAGTAGCAATCATTCGTGCCAGTACCTAAAATTGCCGTGATTCAGCAGCGCCCGTGAACGCCAATGGCCGGCCGCCCCAACCGCAGCGCCTCCCTTCTGACCGCTCCGCTCCGCGCGGTCGAACCCGATCCGGCTTCCGTCAGCCTGGACAAGGTGAAGGCGATTCTGGCTCCGCTGGACCGGGCGCAGAAATCCAAGCTGTTCGAGCTGGTGCAGGCCGGGCATCTGGAAGACGATCAGATGACGGTGGAGGTCGGCCGGCTGATCGTCGCCATGCTGAACGGCCCGCGCACCGAACATGCGCGCCGCATCTGGACCGGCTGGTTCGATCCGGTGATGCTGCGCACCGACCAGCTGATGCTGGCGGAAAGCCGGCCGCCCGGCTGCATGCATGTGGTCGACGCCAGTGCCTGGTGGTTCGCCCTGCTGCCGCATCTGCGCGAACTGGCCGGACGGGTGCAGTCCGACATCGCCGCCCGTGCCAGCGAACATCCGCTGGACAGGGTCCTCGCCTCCACCGCCGCAGCGGACTGGGCGGAGGAGCTTCGCGTCCGCTCGCTGGCCGTCCTGCGCCAGCGCGGCGTGGCCGGGCCGCTGCTGGCGACCGCCAACGCCGAACGGCTGACGCTGCTGCGCAAGCGCGGGCTGGCCGGCGTGGCGCCGCTGTCGATGGGCGATCTGGCGATGCTGGACTCCATGCTGGAACATGCGCCGCTGTGGAAGGGGATGGTCCGTCCGCGCGACACCATCGGCATCCTGCACGCCGTGTCGGAGATGGCGGAGCACGGCTCGGCCGACGGCGCGATGCACTATGCGCTCTCCCTGATCAACGGGTCGCGCGATCCCGATCAGGCGCTGGCCCTCCATGGCATGTCCCCCAGCCCGGCATTGGTGGAGGCGGCGGTCGGGCATGTGCAGTTCGCCTGGCAATGCCTGCGCCAGAAGCTGGAGGATCTGCATCTCAGCCGCCCTGCCCCGCCGCAGCTGACGGCGGGCGAGACGGTGGACCGCCTGCAGGAA
This sequence comes from Azospirillum sp. UENF 112521, assembly GCF_058780665.1. Classification (NCBI taxonomy): domain Bacteria; kingdom Pseudomonadati; phylum Pseudomonadota; class Alphaproteobacteria; order Rhodospirillales; family Azospirillaceae; genus Azospirillum; species Azospirillum sp. UENF 112521. The sequence continues at coordinate 739,914 of NZ_JBSNCI010000005.1, read as the reverse complement.
CGTGCCTTCCGCTGGTACGACGCGTTGCAGGGCTTCGGCGTCGAGCGCGGCGGACGCAACTGGGCGGCGGTCTCGGCCGCCGTCGGCCGGGTGACCGGGCTGGTCGAGGGCGAGGTGGTGCCGGTGCTGAGCCACCGGCTGCTGACCCTGAACGCCAGCACCTCCGCCCGGCCGCTGATCGACCCGGTGCGTTTCATCAACGGCTTCAACCACCGGCTGCGCCGCCGCGGCATCGCCGCCTCGACCAACCCCTGGCTGACGGCAATCGGGGAGCATCTGGCCGCCCTGTTCCGGCAGATCGGCGCCTATGGCCGGGAGGACGCGCTGTCGGCCATGGCCGATCTGTGCGAACTGGCGGAGGAGGCCGGCTACCCCATCGAGGTGACGGCCATCGACAAGACCCTGCTGGGCATCGCCGAGCGGGCCCTGCGCGATGGCCGTGAGCTGAACGCCGGGGAAAGCAGGCTGATCGAGCGCGTCGTGACCGTCGCGACCGAGGAGCGCCGCCGCTGCCGCTGGTGGGTGTCGGGCGAACTCGTCAGCCTGCTGGACGCCGCCCAGCAACGCGGCATCGGCCCGACGCCGCAATAGCCCCCACCCTTTACCGATCAGGACGACAGCTTGATCCCCGACTTCATGGTCGCCAGCGCCAGTTGGGTGCGGTTGCGAACGCCCAGCCGCTGCATCACGGTGCGCAGATGGACCTTGATGGTGCCCTCCAGCACACCCAGCGCACGGGCGATCTCCTTGTTCGACTGGCCTTCCAGAAGCAGGCGAAGCACCTCGCGCTGACGGTCGGTCAGGCTGTTGACGGCATCGCCTTCGGTGCGGACCGGCGTCGCGGAGGCCGGCAGCGGAATGCGGATCGGCGTGCCGCCGCGCACGGCCGGCGGCGCCGGGGCGAAGATGCCGCCTTCCAGCACAATGGGCAGCGCCTGGTCGAGCACCGTGCCGTCGCATCCCTTGTGGACGAAGCCGCGGGCACCGGCGCGGATGCAGGAGGCGATGACGTTGCCGTCGGTCACCCCCGAAACCACGATCACCGGCACATCGCCGGCCGCCTCCAGCATCTCGGCCAAACCGCTGTGCTCGTCAGCGTCGCCCATCTGAAGATCGTAGAGGATGGCGGTGAGACCCGGTTCGGAGTGCGCCTTGCGCGTGGCATCGGCCAGCGATCCCGCCTCGACGATCGCGACGTCCTCATAGCGCTGCTGCAAGGCCAGCGACAGGCCGTAGCGGACCAGGGCATGGTCGTCGACGATCAGGAACTTGAGGGGAGCGCCGGACAAGCCCCGGCGGTCGGACGCCTGATCCAACTTTGCTGAGTCATGAGCGTGCTGCACGTGATGATCCACGTTTGTTCCCCTTTACTCGTGCAAAAGTGCCACTTGGCCATAGAGACGCAGGGCCATGATGCGACTTTGGACCGATTTGGCCTTGGGATGAACCGTTCCATCGGCACGTAGACGGCGCATGGGGATAACCGTCCTCCAAACCGAAGGTGGCAAGCCACACCATCAACGGCGGCGCTTGCGCCTTTTACGTTCGGCCAGCGGAACCGTCACCGAGAAGACCGATCCACGGTTCGGCCAGGAGCGCAACTGAACCTGATGACCGAGCCGGCCGGCGAGCCGCGAGACGATCGCCAGCCCCAGCCCGACGCCGTGTTTCTGATCATGGCTCGGATTGTCGAGCTGCCGGAACTCCTCGAATATGGCCTGCTGGCTGTGCTCGGGGATGCCGGGGCCGGTGTCCCACACCTCGATGCGCAGGCAATCGCCGCAGCGGCGGCAGCCCAGCAGGATTTTGCCGGACACGGTGTATTTCAGCGCGTTGGCGACGAGGTTCCGCAGGATGCGCTCCAGCAGCTGGGGGTCGCTGACCACCATCGCGGTGCTGGGAACGGCGCGGAAGCGTAGGCCGCGCATTTCGGCCTGCGGCATGAATTCGCCATGGATGATTTCTAGCATCAGGGCGACCGGCAATGTCTCGACCACCGGCTCTATCGCTCCGGCGTCCAGCCTCGCAGTGTCCAGCATGCCGTCCAGCAGGGTGCGGATCGACAGGTGTGCCGCCAGAAGCCCGCCCATGATCGGCCGCTCCGCCTCGCCCAGGCGGTTGCGCAGGACATCGAGGAACAGCCCCATCGACATCACCGGCTGGCGCAGGTCGTGGCTGGCCGATGCCAGGAGCTGCAGCTTGTCGGCATCGGCGGCCTGGAGGCGACGGAGTTCCTCGTTGACCTGGGCAAGCTGGATGTTGGAGTCCTCCATCTGCTCCAGCGTGGCGCGAAGTTCCTCGTCCATCGCTCGCAGCTCTTCCAGCGAGGCGTTCAGTTCGGAATCCGAGCGCTCGAAATCCCTGCCGCGGCGGTCCAGCGCAGTCTCGCGGATGGCCAACCTTTCCTGGATCGCATCCAGCTGAGACAGGGACTCGCGGTAGCGCTCCGTCACGATCGCCATTTCACGATGCTGACGGTCGATCAACTCATCGGCGTCGCTTTGACGCCGCTCCAGATCCTCGATCAGCGTCTGCGCCTGCTCCAGCTCGGCCGACAGGCGCATCAGCGCGTCGGGAGTGCGGTCTTCCTTCAGGGCCTGGGCCACGCAGATGAAATGCTCGGTTTCGCCGCGCACCCCAACCAGTGGCGTGATGACGAGGCTGCACAGATAGTCGCTGCCGTCCTTGCGGCGGTTGACAAGGGAAACGCGGGCCGCACCGTTTTGCCGCAGGTCACGCCGGATGGTCGCGGACACGGCGGGATCGGTGCGGCGGCATTGCAGGAAGCGTGGGGAACGGCCGATGGCCTCGTCCGCCCGATAGCCGGTCAGGGTGGTGAAGGCCCGGTTGACATAGAGGACGATCGGTCCCGGCGCATCGAGATTGCAGTCGGTAACGATGACGGCATGGTCCATGTGGTCCCAAAGGGGCTGCACGATCAGCGGCCTAGCCTTCACGCCAGTGGTCGCGACCCGCTCCGCTCCCTTGTATCCGTGCGCATCCGACATCCTGTGCAGCCCCTGCCAGCGCCACCAATGAGCAACTTTGCATCGAGTCGTTCAGACAAACCAGCCGTAGGTTCATTATCTAAACTGTCACAGTCAGCCGCAGTTCCACCCTATTCCTTTAGGCCAGTTGATATGAGCCGGATCGAGTACAGGCGGGGTGGCCAGCATCGGCCACCCTGATCACAACCGGACCTTTCGCGACCTCCACGCGCCGCCATCGTATAAATCGGCCTGACGATCAATTGCTGGCCGCCTCCACGCGGCTGTCATCGAGGCCGATCCGCTGCCGTTCGGTCACGTCATGGGCCAGGGCGACGAGGATCGGCGGCTGTTCCTCACCGAAATACTGCATGCAAAGCTCAACCGGGCGGACCGATTGGTCGGGACGCTCGATGGTGGTTTCAAGGACGATCTCCGCCTTTTCCCCGGACAGCAGCGGCCCGACCAGCCGGCTGAAGGCGGCCGCGTCGATGTCCGGCATCAGGTCGTGCAGCGCGATCTGGCGCAGCGCATCCAGCGAATAGCCCAGCTTTTCCTCCGCTCCCTTGTTGACCAGCTGAAAATTGAAATTGGCGGCGTCGAGGAAATAGACCTCGTTCAGGGACTGGCCGATGATGCGCCCCAGATACTCGACGAAGGCGTCGGACCGCGCCCGTTCCGTCACGTCCTCGATGATCAGCACGGCCCCACGGGCTGCCCGGTTGTCGTAGAGCAGAGGCGACAGACGGATGCGGCAGGCGATGCGCCGGCCGCGGCGGTCCATCGCCTCCATCTCCACCGGCTCCGCCGGAGCCTGCGTCGTCAGGATGTCGTGCAGGGGGCGGCGCAGCCGCTGAACCGGCAGGCCGATGTCCAGATCCAGGAACAGCTCTCCGGCCACCTCCTCGTTGCGCAGGCCCCAGACATTCTCGCTCCAGCGGTTCCAGGACTGGACGGTGAGGTTGTCGTCCAGAACGATGATGCCGACGTCGATGCTGCGCAGGATCGATTCGGAATAGCGGCGATACTCGCCCGCCTCCTCGCTCTGCCGGCGCATCTCCTCGTTGGCGACCTCCAGCTCTTCGTTGGTGGAGCGCAGCTCCTCGTTCATCGTCTCCAGTTCCTCGTTGGTGGACTGGAGTTCCTCGTTGGTCGTTTCCAGCTCTTCGTTGGTGGACTGGAGTTCCTCATTGGTCGTCTCCAGCTCCTCGTTGGAGGATTGGAGTTCCTCGATGGTCGTCTCCAGGCTTTCCTGTGCCGCCTCGATCTCCTGCTGCAACAGGAAGATGCGGCTGGTGTCGAAGAAGCTGAGCAGAGTGGCGAAGGCCTTGCCGTCGCGGCTGTGGAGCGGCGCCACCTCGATGGTCAGGCGGACCGGCTCGGCCTCCGGCCGGGTGAAGGGCTGGTGTTCGATGCGGACCATGCGGCCGGAGGTTCGCACCTCCTCGATCCGGCTGCGCAGCTCGGTCGGACGGTAGGAGATGGTCAGGTCGTGGAACGGGCGGCCGATGTCGGTTTCCTCGACGTCGAACAGGCGGCGGGCATGGGTGTTGGCGAAGACCAGCACCCCTTCGGCGTTCACCGCCAGATAGCCGGTGGAGCTGCTGTCGACGATGCTCTCCAGCAGCCGCATCTGCTGGTTGACGCGGGGGCCGCCGGCGTCGTTGGCCAGCGACAGGCTTCCGCCGGCACTCCGCCGCCATTCCTGCGGCACCTTGGCGAAGATGCGGCTCTTCAGGTCGACCGGCTCGAACATGCGCGACCGGGCCAGCTGGGTTTCGGCCTTGCCCAGGAACAGGAAGCCGTCATTGACCAGGGCGTAATGCAGCCGCGGCAGGACGACGCCCTGGGTGTCGGCCTCCAGATAGATCAGCAGGTTGCGGCAGATCAGCAGGTCGATGCGGGAGATCGGCGCGTCGCTGACCACATTGTGGCGGCCGAAGATCACGCATTTGCGCAGGTCGCGCTGGAACACGTAATGATTGCCGATGCGCTCGAAATAGCGTTCCAGCAGCGGCTCCGGCACCGATTCCACGTCGCGCGGCGCATAGGTGGCGTGGCGCGCGGTGTTCAGCGCCGCATCGTCCAGATCGGTGGCGTAGATCTTGACGCGGCGGCAGAAGTCCACAGTCCCCAGCACCTCCGCGAACATCATCGCCAGCGAATAGGGCTCCTCGCCCGAGGCACAGCCGACGCTCCAGATGCGGATCGCCCCCTTGTCGCCCTTGCGCTCCAGGATGCGGGGAACGACCTCCCGCCGCAGAACCTCCCACGACTCGGTGTCGCGGAAGAAGGAGGTGACGTTGATGAGGACGGTGTTCAGAAGATCGACGAATTCCTGCGGGTGGACTTCCAGAAAGGCGTGGTAGGCAGCGAAGCTGTCGCAGCCGACCTCCTCCATCCGCCGGCGGATGCGCCGCTCCAGGCTCGTGCGTTTGTAACCGCGGAAATCGATGCCGCGGCTTTCCTGGATGTGACGGATCAGATTGTTGAAATCGCTGTCGGGATCGTCGGTCTTCTTGGTCATCAGTCTGCGTCATGACGGTGTCGGGACAAGCATAATCGCCTGCCCGCCCCCGGCTCAAGCGACGTGGAGACCTACGCCCTTCCCGGGAACTGCTGCAAGCAACAGGTGAATTATTCAGCCAATCGTGAAACGCCGCGGATGCGGACCTGTTCTGGTTTCATGGAGAATCGCGACATCATCGCCATCGGTGCGTCGGCCGGCGGGTTGACCGCTCTCACCCGCCTGTTCGGCGCGATGCCGAAAGGATGGGCGCCGACTGTGTTCGTCGTTCTCCACATCACGCCCAATGCCACCAGCGTCCTGCCGCAGTTGCTGGAACGGATCGGCTGGCTGCCGGCCTTCCATCCCGTGGATGGCGAACCGATCCGCCCCAGTCACATCCATGTGGCGCCGCCCGACCACCATCTGCTGGTCCACCGCGACCGGGTGCTGGTCCGCCGCGGCCCGCGGGAGAACCGGACCCGGCCGGCGGTGGACCCGCTGTTCCGCTCGGCCGGGGTCGCCTTCGGCAGCCGTGTCGTCGGCGTCGTGCTGTCGGGCACCCTGGATGACGGCACGTCCGGCCTGCGGGCGATCCGCCGCTGCGGCGGCATCGGCGTCGTCCAGGATCCGGACGATGCCGAATGGCCGGGAATGCCGCAAAGCGCCATCGACAAAGGCGAGGCCGATCACGTCCTGCCGCTCGCCCATATGCCGGCCCTGCTGTACCGGCTGGCCGCCGAACCGGCCCCATCTGGCCCACCCGTGCCGCTCGATGTCGCCACGGAGGCGCGGATCGCCGAGCAGGAGTTCACAGCCGTGTCAGAAGACACCAACGCGGTCGGCAAGCCGACCACCCTGTCCTGTCCGGAATGCGGCGGCGGCCTGAGCGAGATCCATGACGGACCGGTGCTGCGCTTCCGCTGCCATGTCGGCCATGCCTACAGCCCCGACAGCATGGAGGCGGCGCAGGCCGAAGCGATGGAAACGGCCCTTTGGGTCGCCCTGCGGACCCACGAGGAACGGGTGGAGCTGTTCCAGCGCCTGGGCGACTATGCCCGCGAACGCGGCCAGGACCTGATCGCCGCCAATTGGGACAGCCAGAAGCAGGAGGCACGCAAGAACGCCGAACTGCTGCGCGCAGTGCTGTCCAAGCCGGATGTCCGGAACACCAGTTCCCAGAAGAAGCGCTGACCGGTTCGGGGAACCCGAAGCCGTCCGCCGGGTTGGATCCTTGTCGGAACCGACGTTCCGGTCCCAGGAGCCTGCCCCCGAAATGTCGCAAGACCACTCCCCAGAGTATCGCCCCATGAGCATCGACGGCCTGTCGGACGACAAGGACACCCCGCATTACGACGGTCCGGCCGGAGGCTGGGGGTCGGTCGGGTCGATGGCCCGCATCATGGGGGAGGAACGGCCGACCCCCGCCGTGCTCGACACGCTGCGCCGGCAGAACAAGCCCGGCGGCTTCATGTGCGTGTCCTGCGCCTGGGCCAAGCCGGCCAAGCCCCGCGCCTTCGAGTTCTGCGAGAACGGCGCCAAGGCGACGATCTGGGAACTGACCAGCCGGCGCTGCACTCCCGACTTCTTCGCCCAGCACACGGTCACGGAGCTGAAGGGCTGGAAGGATTACGATCTGGAGCAGCAGGGGCGGCTGACCCACCCGATGCGCTATGACCGCGCCGGCGACCGCTATGTGCCCTGCGGCTGGGACGAGGCCTTCGCCGCCATCGGGGCGGAGCTGCGCGCCATCGCCCCGGAACAGGCGGTGTTCTACGCCTCGGGCCGCGCCAGCCTGGAGACCTCCTATCTCTACGCGCTGTTCGCGCGGCTCTACGGGCACAACAATCTGCCCGACAGCTCCAACATGTGCCACGAGACGACCTCGGTCGGGCTGAAGACGGTGATCGGCTCGCCGGTCGGCACCTGCGTGCTCGACGATTTCGAGAGCTGCAACGCCATCTTCTTCTTCGGCCAGAACACCGGGTCGAACAGCCCCCGCCTGCTCCACCCGTTGCAGGACGCGGTGAAGCGCGGCGCGAAGATCGTCACCTTCAACCCCGTGCGGGAAAAGGGTCTGGAGAGCTTCCGCAACCCGCAGAGCCCGCTGGAGATGCTGACGGGCAAGGACACCCAAATCTCCACCCTCTATTTCCAGGTCAAGACCGGCGGCGACATCGCCGCGATCACCGGCCTGATCAAGCATGTGCTGGCCGCCGAGAAGGAGCGGAAGGCGGACGGCAAACATATCCTCGACCACGACTTCATCGCCCAGCACACGGCCGGATTCGAGGAGATGAAGGCGCGGGTCGACGCCATCGGCTGGGAGGAGATCGAGGAGGAGTCCGGCCTGACCCGCGCCGACCTAAAGCAGGCCGCCGACATCTACATCGAGGCGGAACGCTCCATCGCCATGTACGGCATGGGCCTGACCCAGCAGGTGCACGGCTCGGAGACGCTGGGGGCTCTGGTCAATCTGTGGCTGCTGAAGGGCAACATCGGCCGCGACGGCGCCGGCATTTCGCCGGTGCGCGGCCATTCCAACGTCCAGGGCCAGCGCACCGTCGGCATCTCCGAAAAGCCGGAGCTGGTGCCGCTCGACCGGCTGGCCGAACAGTACGGCTTCGAGCCGCCGCGCAAGGAGGGGCTGAACACCGTCAAGGCCTGCGAGAAGATCCTGTCGGGCGAGGTGAAGGCCTTCATCGGGTTCGGCGGTAACTTCGTCCGCGCCATCCCCGAGCGCGAGCGGATGGAGGCGGCCTGGTCGCGCCTGCGCCTGACCGTGCAGATCGCGACCAGGCTGAACCGCAGCCACCTGATCAACGGCGAGGTCGCCTATCTGCTGCCCTGCCTGGGCCGGGCGGAGGAGGATGTGCAGGAGAGCGGCGCGCAGGCGGTAACGATGGAGGACAGCCTGAGCTGCATCCACGGCTCGCTCGGCAACAACACGCCGGCCAGCCCGCATCTGAAATCGGAGGTCGCCATCGTCGCCGGCATGGCGAAGGCGACCCTGCCGCCCAACCCGAAGGTAAAATGGGACGCGTGGGTGGCCGATTACCGCCGCATCCGTGCCCAGATCGAGGCGACCTATCCCGACCAGTTCCACCATTTCAACGAGCGGGTCTTCACCCCCGGCGGCTTCTACCGCGGCAACCCGGCACGCGAGCGGATCTGGAAGACGGAGTCCGGCAAGGCCCACTTCACCCCGCCGGGCCGTCTGCGCGCCATCGGCTTCGAGGATGCGCCGGGCCGCTGGCGGCTGATGACGATGCGGTCGAACGACCAGTTCAACACGACGATCTACGGCTACTCCGACCGCCTGCGCGGCATCGAGGGCACCCGCGACGTGCTGCTGATGAACCCGCAGGACATCGCCGCCGCCGGCTTGCGCGAGGGTCAGGTGGTGGCGCTGGCGAGCGATGCCGGCGACGACGTCGACCGCCGGGTGGGAGGGCTGACGGTGACGCCCTTCCAGCTGCCGCGCGGCTGCGTCGGGGCGTACTACCCGGAGATGAACCCGCTGATTCCGCTGTGGTATCACGACGAGGCGTCGAAGACGCCCGCCGCGAAGGGGGTGCCGGTACGGATCGTGGCGTAGGAAAAAACTGCAATCCCCTCTCCCCGGGGAGGGAGAGGGGGGTTCTCGCCCCCCTCAGTGCGCCTCTTCCCAGTTATCCCCGATCCCGGCTTCCGCCACCAGCGGCACGCCGAGCGTCGCCGCACCCTCCATCACCTCGCGCACAATGCGCGCGGCGTCCTCGGCTTCCGCTTCCGGCACCTCGAACAGCAGTTCGTCGTGCACCTGCAGCAGCATCCGTGCGTTGCTGCCGGCGGCGGCGAGCGCGCCCGGCATGCGGTTCATCGCCCGCTTCATGATGTCGGCGGCGGTGCCCTGGATCGGGGCGTTGATCGCCTGACGCTCGGCGAAGGCGCGGCGGGCGGCGTTCTTTTCCTGGATGCCGGGCATGTAGCAGCGGCGGCCGAACAGCGTCGCCACATAGCCGTGCTGGCGGGCGAAGGCCTTGGTCGCCTCCATCCACACCTTCAGCTCGTGGAAGCGCTCCAGATAGGTCTTGATGAAGGCGTTGGCCTCCCCCGGCGCGATGCCGAGCTGGCGGCCCAGCCCGAAGCCGGAGATGCCGTAGATGATGCCGAAGTTGATCGCCTTGGCCTTGCGGCGGATGTCCGGCGTCATCTGCTCCAGCGGGATGCCGAAGACCTGGGCGGCGGTGGCGGCGTGAATGTCCAGCCCGTCGCGGAAGGCGTCCTTCAGCGCCTGGATGTTCGCCATCTCCGCCACCAGACGCAGCTCGATCTGCGAATAATCGACGCTCAGCAGCTTGTAACCGGGGGACGCGACGAAGGCGCGGCGGATCTTCTTGCCCTCCTCCGTCCGCACCGGGATGTTTTGCAGGTTGGGGTCGGTCGAGGACAGGCGGCCGGTGTTGGTCGCCGCCAGCGCGAAGGCGGTGTGGACGCGGCCGGTGACCGGCGAGATCTTCTCCTGCAACGCGTCGGTGTAGGTGCTCTTCAGCTTGGCGAGCTGGCGCCAGTCGAGCACACGCTGGGCGATGGTGTGGCCCTGTTCCGCCAGCTCCTCCAGCACGCTGCTGTCGGTGGAATAGGCTCCGGTCTTGCCCTTCTTGCCGGTGCCGAGCTTGAGAGTGTCGAACAGGATTTCGCCCAGCTGCTTGGGCGAGCCGATGTTGAAGCTCTGGCCGGCCAGCGCATGGACATCCTTCTCGATCTCGGCGAGGCGGAGCGACAGGCTCTGCGACAGGTCGGACAGCGCCTTCTTGTCGATGTGGACGCCGGCCCGCTCCATGTCCGCCACCACCGGGACCAGCGGGCGGTCCAGCGTCTCGTAGACGGTGACCATGCGGTCGTCGACCAGCCGCGGCTTCAGCAGCGTCCATAGCCGCAGCGTGATGTCGGCGTCCTCGGCGGCATAGGCCAGCGCCTTGTCCAGCGGCACGCGGTCGAAGGTGATCTGGTTCTTGCCGGTGCCGCAGACCTCCTTGAAGGGGATCGGCGTGTAGGCGAGGTGCAGCTCCGCCAGTTCGTCCATGCCGTGGCCGTGCGACCCGCCCTCCAGCACGTAGGAGATCAGCATGCTGTCGTCGACCGGCGACACGTTGACGCCGTTGCGGGCGAACAGCTGATGGTCGAACTTGAAGTTGTGGCCGATCTTCAGGACCGACCGGTCCTCCAGCACGTCCTTCAGGATCGCCATCGCCTCGTCGGTCGCGATCTGCCTGGGCGGCGTCGGGGCCTCGAAATCGAGTTGGCCGGCCGCCGCCGCACCCTCCGCCTTGTGGGCGAGCGGGATGTAGCAGGCGATGCCCGGCTCGGTCGACAGCGAGACGCCGACCAGCGTGGCGGTGGCCGGCGTCAGGCTGTCGGTCTCGGTGTCGACCGCCAGCACGCCGGTCTCGCGCGCCCGCTCGACCCAGCGGCGCAGCGCGTCGGCATCCTGGACCAGCTCGTAGCGCACCTCCGGGACGTTCAGCACCGTCCTGCGGGCCGGGCGGTCCTCCGTGGCCGGGCTTTCCGCCGTCGCCGGCGACTTCGCCGCAGGGCTGGGCATGGAGCCGGGGGCCGGGAGCGAGCCGCCGGCCCCGTCGGCGATGCGGCCGTCCTTCTGCATCTCCATCTCGACGCGGGAGACGATGCTGCGGAAGCCCTGGGCGCGCAGGAAGTCGATCAGCCGCTGGTGATCGGGCTCGCGCACCCGCAGCTCGTCCAGCGGCTTGGGCGGCGGCACCTGATCGTCGAGCAGGACCAGACGGCGGGAGACGCGGGCCAGATCGGCGAACTCGACCAGCTTCTGGCGGCGGGCCGGCTGCTTGATCTTCTCGGCATTGGCGAGCAGGGCTTCCAGGTCGCCGTATTCGGTGATCAGCTGGGCGGCTGTCTTCACGCCGATGCCGGGCACGCCGGGGACGTTGTCGACGCTGTCACCGGCCAGCGCCTGTACGTCCACCACCTTCTCCGGCGGGACGCCGAACTTCTCGAACACCTCGTCGGGGCCGATGGCCTTGTTCTTCATCGGGTCGAACATGCCGACGCCGGGGCGGACCAACTGCATCAGGTCCTTGTCCGACGACACGATGGTGACCGGCCGGCCGGCCTCCTGCGCCAGACGGGCGTAGGTGGCGATCAGGTCGTCGGCCTCATAGCCCTCAAGCTCCAGGCAGGGCAGGCAGAAGGCCTCCGTCGCCTCGCGGATCAGCGCGAACTGCGGCTTCAGCTCCTCCGGCGGCTCCGGGCGGTGGGCCTTGTAGTCGGGGTAGAATTCGTTGCGGAAATTCAGGCGCTTGCTGTCGAAGACCACCGCCACGGCCTCCGCCTTGGCGTCGGCCAGCAGTTTCAGCAGCATGTTGGAGAAGCCCAGCACCGCGTTGACCGGCGTGCCGTCCGGTCGCGTCAGCATCGGCAGCGCATGGAAGGCGCGGAAGATGAAGCCCGAGCCGTCGACCAGATACAGGCCGCTGCCGTCGCTGCCCGAATTGGCGCCGCCGGAAGCGGGGCTGCCGGTCGCGGGGGTGTTCTCGGAGGCGGCGGTGGCATCTGTCATGGTGGTCTCTCGTCCCTTCCTTGCGGGCGCTACCATCGCCGAAGGAGGGCCGGGAGTCGAGTGCCGAGACCGGGGTGGAGACCCGCCGCCAACGCCCCTTGCCGCCGGCAGCACACCGCCGGCAGCGCGGCCTCAGTCGGCGCTGTCCTCCACCGCGCTGGTCACCACCGGGCCGACGAAGGCATAGCCGACGCCGTGGACCGCCTGGACCGGCAGGGCGCAGCCGCTGCGCTCCTCCACCTTGATGCGCAAGCGGCGGACCAGGGAATCGATGGAGCGGCTGTAGGGGTCCCAATCGCGGCCGGTCAGGGTGACGGAAATGTCCTGGCGGCTGACCGCCTCACCGGGGGCGGCGACCAGCAGCGAAAGAAACTTGTACTCCGTCGCGGTCAGCGGCACGGCGGAACCGGTCGGCGGCTGGATGCGCCATTCGATGTCGTCGAACACCCAGACCTTGCGCGAGTCCGCAGGGGCAAGGGCAGGCGCCGGACCGGGCAACGACACCCCGATCCCCGCCGGTTGCTCTGTGGCCGATTGCGGTGCGGCGCCCTTCTGCATCCGGCGCATCAGCGCCTTGATCTGCGCCTCCACCTCGCGGAAATCGACCGGCTTGACCAGATAGACGTCGGCGCCCAGCTCCAGCCCGATGACACGGTCGATCAGTCCGGATCGCGCCGTCAGCATGATGATGGCGGCCGAAGAGCTGGCGCGGACGCGGCGGGCGACCGAGAATCCATCCTCGTCCGGCAGATTGATGTCGAGCACGATCACATCCGCCGGGCCTGCCTCCAGCAGGCGGTCCAGCTCGGCGCCGCGCGACGCACCCCCCACCTCGAACCCGCAGCGGTCGAGATATTCGACAAGATCGTCACGAAGGTCGGCTTCGTCCTCGACCACAATGATCCGGGCCACGACGCCTCACGCCCCCATTCACATTCATATGAAGTTATATTAAACGCCCGAAGCGGTTACGCAAACCATATCGGACGGATGGGATAAACCCCGGTTCCGCAAATCCGGTTCCGCGACCTCACCTTTGGGACAGGTAGCGGTCGCCGACCGTCGCGGAATAGCGGCCGACCCAGTCGCGGTCGATGGCGTCGAGGCGCCCCTTCGCCTTCATCTCCGCAAGGCAGCGGTCGAAGTCGGCGCGCAGCTGTTCGTCGCGGAACACCATGCTGTAGGCGGTGGGCGGGAAGATGGCGGTGAACTGCACCGGCTGGGCCGGGTCGAAGGGCAGGCCGCCGGCCGCCTTCGCCTTTTCCTGAAGCTGGCGGTTGTATTCGGCGAAGATCAGGCCGTCGGCCAGAACCGCGTCGACCCGACCGGCGAACAGCAGGTTGGAATGCACCATCTGGTCGGCGCGCTCCCGGAAATCGCCGAAGCTGGGGATGGCGGCGCGCAGCCCCGGCAGCACGTCCGGCGCGCCGGAAAAGGTGATGACGCGCTTGCCCGCCAGATCGGCCAGCGACTGCACGGTCAAACCGCTGCTCTTCAGCACGGAGGCGCCGTTCTGGTAGAGGATGTAGGGGGCGGAGCGGGCTCCCGGCATCTCCATGCCCGCCGGGACGGTGGAGACGGCGTCGATCTGCCCTCCCGGTTGCCCGCCGGCCTGCGCGCTTCCCTGGACGCTGTCGCGGTAGTCGTTCCAGTGGCGGCCGAAGGGGACGACCTTGAAATGCGCCTCATGCCCGCAGGCGGCCAGCGTCTCCGCGATGATGCTGGCCTCGCGCCCGGTGCCGTCGGCGCTCATCATCGGGGGCAGTTCCGGCGCCAGCACGGTCACCGGACGCGCAGCGGCGGGCAACGCCGTCGCGGCCAATGCGGCAAGAACGGCCCCGCCGACGGCGGCAAGTCTGGCTGGAACGGTCCGCGGGACAACGAATGCACGAACACCAAACGCCATCCTTCGCTCTCCCCCAGAAGACAGCTCCAGCCGCCGGCTCTTGCCACAAGCAACAGTATCCGAGGGTAGCACGGCCGGCGACGCGGGCGTCTACGGGAAAAACCGCTTTCCCCCAAAGGCTTCAGCCGGGTGGCCAGGCCGTTGTTACACTTCGTCGCAATTGGATGGAAATGGTCTCCGCCGGTTTCCGATTGTTCCCATTTTCCCGGATGTCCCGACACTGCATGAAGCCGGTGCCGAATGTTATTTCAGGACTGATTGATCCCGTCGTGCTAAGGGTAACCTTATCCGCCACATGCATCATGTCCGCCGGCCGGTTCGATGACTGTCGGCATGCTGCACGCGAGGGTGGATTTACTGATGCGCCTGGGACTATCGCGGATCCGGCAACCGGGGCCGCGGCTGACTTGAAACCCGCCATGAACACGGATCGTCCGATCGGCCGGGTCAGGAGGATGTGGATGAGCGTCACGGGATGGGACGACACCGAATCCTATACGCTGCGCGGCGCCGGCCCCCAGGGGTCGGGCGACGAGGTGGTCCGTGCCGGCGGGTCGTCGCTGCTGACCCGCGTCATCCTGATGATCGTCGGCTGCACCCTGCTGGTCGGGCTGATCGCCATGGGCGTCTCCTCCGTCCTGGTCGGCCGGCAGCAGAGGGAGGCGCTGACCCACCGGGCGACCCTGGTCGGCACGCTCCAGGCCTCGGCCATGGGGCAGGCGGTGTGGGAGTTCGACACCCGCGCGGTGGAGGCGATGATCCGCGGCCTGTTGGCCGAGGACGCGGCGGTGCGCAGCGTCAAGGTGTGGGCGGCTTCCGGCGGCCGCGGCGGCCATGGCGAGCCGCTGGTGGCGCTGGAGCGTCCGGCCGGCCGGGCCGAGCTGACGACCGTCGAAAAGCAGATCGTCATGTCCGGCAGCAACGGCGAGCGCACGATGGTCGGCCTGCTGCGCATGACCTATTCGCTGGAGGAGGCGGAAAGCGCCACCATGACCGCGCTGGCGCCGATGGCCGGACTGGTCTTCTTCTCGCTGCTCGCCGTCATCGGCATGATCAGCATCCTGCTGAACCGGCTGGTGCTGGCGCCGCTCGCCCGGCTGACGCGCTCCGCCGGGGCCATCGCCGCCGGCGACTACCGCGTCCGCCTGCGCAACACCCGCGCCGACGAGATCGGGCAGCTGACCGTCGCCTTCAACCACATGGCGGAAACCGTCCACGGCTATACCGAGCGGCTGGAACAGCGCGTCGCCGAACGGACGGAGGAGCTGCGCCAGTCCAATGAGCAGCTGGCGGTCGTCAACCGGCAGGTGATGGACAGCATCCAGTATGCCAGCCTCCTGCAATCCGCCATCCTGCCCGACGAGCGGGAAATGGCACGGCACCTGGACGGCGTCTGCGTGCTTTGGCGTCCGCGCGACGTGGTGGGCGGCGATTTCCACATCTTCCGCGAGTTGGAGGACGGCCGTTTCCTGATCGGCGTCGCCGACTGTTCCGGCCATGGCGTGCCGGGGGCCTTCATGACGATGACGGTGTCGGCCGTCCTGGACCATGTGCTGTCGGAAACGCCGGACAGCGATCCGGCGACGATCCTGGGCGGGCTGAACCGCATGGTGCGCGCGGCACTGGCCCGCGGGCGCGACAACCCGCGCTTCGACAACGGCCTGGACATCGGGCTGTGCCTCGTGCGGCCGGACCGGGGAGACCTGCTGTTCGCCGGCGGGCGGATCGGCCTGCACATCGTCGACTCCGCTGCCGGCGGGACCGTCGATGAGGTGAAGGGCGATGCGCAGAGCCTGGGCTATCGCCGGTCCGACAGCAGCCACCGCTTCACCACCCACCGGGTGGAGCTGGCGCCCGGACGCAGCTTCTATTTGACCACCGACGGCTTCCTCGATCAGGCCGGCGGCACCCGCGGCTTCGGCTTCGGCAACCGCCGCTTCGCCGCGATGCTGCTTGAGCATGACGCGATCCCGATGACGGAGCGCCGGGCCGCCTTCGCGCAGGCCCTGGCCGAGCATCAGGGCGAGCGGGCACAGCGCGACGACATCACCCTGGTCGGCTTCACCGTTTCGCCTGCCGCCGCACCGGCCGCAACACCGGTGCTTGCGGCGGCATCCGCGCCCGACGCATCCTCATCCCACCCCGTTCACCCGTAAGGCAGGTCGTCAAGGTCCGATGAAAGGCAACGAACTCTTCAACCTTCAGGAGCTGCTGTCGCGGCAGAAGCTGCTGATCTGCTTCAGCGGCCCCTTCAGCCACAGCGTCATCGAAGAGCTGGGCAAGGCGGTCCGCAACCATCTGGAAAATGAGCGGATCGAAAAGTCGGCGATCATGGACGTCTTCTCCGTCTATGTGGAGCAGGCGCAGAATGTCCGCAACTACACGGCGTCGCGGGAAGCGCTGGGCCGGCCGATCCCGGCCAACAGCGGCATCGTGGTGATCGGCAAGGAGCATGACCATTACGTGGTCAGCTCCGGCAATCTGGTGGAGGCGGACGACGTCCCCGGCCTGTCGGCGATGCTGGAGAAGCTGCGCGGGCTGGACAAGGCCGGCCTGAAGGCGGTCTACAAGGAACAGTCGCGCAAGCCGCGCGAGGCGGGCGCCAGCGGCGCCGGGCTGGGCCTGATCGACATGGCGCGCAAGGCCACCCGGCCGCTGGAATATTCGTTGCGCGCGGTGGATGACACCTATTTCTTCTTCAGCCTTGAAGTGCAGCTATAAGAAATCACGGAATACACATAATGGACAGTTTGCGGATCGAGGCAACCTCCTGCTCTCCCCTGATCGATTTCGATCCGGCGGCCGGACTGCTGCGCATCGAAGGCGAATCCTATCCGGAGAACTCCTTCGATTTCTACGCGCCGGTGTTCAACTGGCTGGAGGATTATCTGAAGACCCCCGCGCCGGCAGTGGTGCTGGACATCGGGCTGAGCTACCTCAACACCAGCAGCATCAAATGCATGATCGACGTGCTGGAAATGCTGGACGGCGCCCACCAGCAGGGCCAGACGGTGTCGGTGCGCTGGCATTACGACAGCGACAACGACCGCGCCCTCGACATGGCGGAGGAGTTTGCCGAGGACGTGTCTCTGCCGTTTGAAATTCTGGCCCATTGATGGCGCGCTGAGTACCCGAAATGCCGATGCGCTCACAGGAACAGGAGCTTCGTCAATGGGTGGCACGGTTGGCCGAGGATCCGGCCAATGCCGACAACCCGCTGCTGGCGGAATTCCAGACGCTGGCGGAGCGGCATGGCAAGCTTTTGCGCCAGTTTCACAAGATCGCCAAGATCAGTGACCGTCTCCAGACCGAGACCAAGGAGATAACGCGCCAGCAGCGGCAGTTCGTGCTGATGGTCAGCCACGAATTCCGCACGCCGTTGGCGATCATCGACAGCGCCTCGCAGATGCTGGAGCTGGAGCCGAAGCTGCCGGTTTCGGCGATGCCGCGGGTCGGTAGATCCGCAACGCGGTCCAGCGGATGCTGCACCTGATCGAACGCTGCCTGACCAACGAACGGCTTGGCGCCGCGAAGGCGCGGCCAGTGGCCTTCGACCTTGCGGCGATGCTGACCACGCTGGCGGGCGAGATGGCAGGGACCGCCACCGGCCACCGGTTCGAGTTGCACGGCCTGGACCTTCCGGTGCCGATTCCAGGCGACCGCGACCTTTTGGCGGTCGTGTTCTCCAACCTGATGGAAAACGCTGTCAAATACTCGCCGAACGGGGGGACGATCCGCCTCGACCTTTCGGTCGGCGACGGTGCCGCCGGCAGCCCTTGCGGAGGCGGCGCGGGCGGTCAGGTGACGGTGCGGATCTCGGACGAGGGGATCGGTGTCAACGCAGCCGACGCGGCGCGGCTGTTCGACAAGTATTTCCGTGCCTCCAACGCGGCGGGGACGACCGGGGCCGGGCTTGGCCTCCACCTCGCCCGCTGCATCGTCGATACCCATGGCGGCGGGATCTCGGTGGCGAGCGAGCCGGGCCAGGGCTCGACCTTCACCGTCCGGCTGCCGGTGGCGCGGGCAGCGATGTCCACGGCGGCAACGGCTTCGGCGGCGGTTCCGGTACCGGAGACGTCGCAATGACAGGGGCTGCCGACTCCGAGGTCGACAATTCCGACGGCACGACGGTAACGGGCTTGCCCAGGCGCTGGGCCTTGCGGCGGGGAACGATGGGCATGATGCTGCAGGAACAGAGGCTTCAGGATTGGGTCGACCGTCTTGCGGCGAACGAGGATTATGCCGGCCATCCGCTGATGCAGGAGTTCCGCGCGCTCGCCAACGACCACATGAAGCTGATGCGGCAGCTGACCAAGATCGCCAAGATCAGCGACCGCATGCAGACCGACACCCGCCAGATGGCGCGCACGCTGCACGCCGCATCGCAGACCGACCCGCTGACCGATCTGCCGAACCGCCGCCAGATGATGGAGCGGCTGGAGGCGGAGCTGTGCCGCGTCGGCCGCAACGGCAGCGGCTTCGCCCTGATCATGCTGGACATCGACCATTTCAAGGACGTGAACGACGCCTTCGGCCATGCCGCCGGCGACCATGTGCTGGTGGAGACCGCCGGCCTGCTGCGCCGGAACCTCCGCCTGCACGACCTGTGCGCCCGTTGGGGCGGAGAGGAATTCCTGATCCTGTTGCCCGGCAGCGATCAGATCCAGGCCGAAACCGTCGCGGAAAAACTACGCCAGCTCATCGCCCACCATCCGTTCGCCCACCAGGACAGCAGCATCACGGTGACGCTCAGCCTGGGCGTTGCGTCCTATCGCCAGGGGCAGACCGCCGACACCTGCATCCAGGCGGCCGACGACGCGCTCTACATCGCCAAGCGCGCCGGACGCAACCGCTGGGCGGCAGCAGCCTAGGTCGGGGAAGGTGCTGCTTCGGCAACCGTGTCCGGCACCGGCACGGCACCGATGTTCAGCTCCTCCAGCTGCGCCAGAGCCCCGGCCATCCCGGTGGCGACCAGAGTGGCGTCGGTCTCGGCGCTGGCCCGCTCCGGCACCTCGGATTCCGGATGGGCGCTCCACAGGCAGAGCAGAATCGGCACGCGCGGGCCGAAATGCATCCGCAGGCGGCGCATCATCCGCCGGCAATGGCCCAGCGCCGACGGGTTGAGCGAGGACAGCACCACCGCATCCACCCCCGTGGTGCCGAGGCTGGCGATGGAGCGGGTCGATGCCTTCTCGCAGGGCACGACATCGGCATGGATGCCGCGTCCCGCCAGCAGATAGGCGAGAAGCCCGGCCGCCGCCTCGTCCAGATTGTTGCGGGCCCCGACGCAGAGCACGCGCGGCGCATTCTCGGCAGGCGCGGTTGCATCCGACAACTCGTCCAGCAGCCCCGCCATGCCCTCGGCCACCGCCTGCCTCCCGTCCGGGTTGAGGGAACCGCGCTGGCGCTCCTGTTCGGCCAGCGACAGGGCGGGCAGCAGCAGTCCGTCGGCCAGTTCCAGCGGAGTGGACTTGCCGAGCCGCTCCTCGGCGAGTTCCGTCGCTTCCGCGGGATCGCGGGCCAGCAGGCGCTGGTAGATCTTCGCCTCGTCGGGCAGGACCGGGCGGTCGCCCAGCATCACCTCCAGGAAATGCAGCTGCGGCACATGGCGGCCGAGCACCACGAGGCAGACGGTCAGCGGCGTCGCCAGCAAGAGCCCGACCGGGCCCCACAGCGTCGTCCACACCACCGCCGCCACGATGATCGCGAGCGAGGACAGGCCGGTCGCCGTTCCGTAGAGCCAGGGCTCGACCACATTGTTGGAGAACAGCTCGACCGCCACGAACAGGGCGATGCACAGCAGCGGCAGGGTCCAGCCGGTGTCGACCGCGAAGGACAGCAGGATGGGAAAGGCCGAGGCGATCACCGGCCCGAGGAAGGGGATGAAGCGCAGCACCGTCGCCAGCAGCCCCCACAGCAGCGGGTTCGGCACGCCGAGCAGCCAGAGCCCGACGCCGATGGGCAGCCCGTAGGTCACGTTCACCACCACCTGCATCAGCAGATAGCGGCTGACCCGCTCACCGGCGTCGTTCATCGCCTCCGTCGTCCGGCTGAGGTCGCCGGAACCCACCAGCCGGATCATCCGGTCGCGCAGATCCTCCCGCTGCAACAGCATGAAGATGGTGAAGACCAGCACCATGCCGGCGGTGGCGATCGGCGTCATCGCCGGGCCAAGCACCCGGCTGACGAGGTCGAAGACGCCGGTGTCGGACTGGTCGATGCGCACCGGGACCGGCTCGCGGTGCACAGGCGCGCCGGCCTGCGGCGCCGGACCGGCGCCGGGCAGCTGGTTGGCCGCGGCACCGGCGGTGGCGCGCTCGATCTCCTGTTGCAGGTCGCGGAAGGCATCCGTCGCCTGCTTCAGCGCGCCGCGGTCGCCGGCCGAGGCGGTGGCGCTGCGCAGCGACTCGATCTTGGTGTGGATGTTGCGCTGGTAGGTCGGCAGATTGTCGGCCAGATCGCCCAGCTGGCTGCCCACCACCGCACCGAAGCCGATGATGCCGAGGAAGAGCAGCGCCACCACCGCCAGCACCGACGGAACGCGGCCCAGACGCCAGCGCTCCAGCCGGGTGACGATGGGCGTCAGCACGAAGCTGAGCAGCACCGCCAGCGCGATGGGCATCAGGATGTCCGCCGCCAGATACAGCGTCACCACGATCAGCGTGATGATCAGCAGGATCGTTCTGGGTGGAGACGGGTGGAGCGGCCTTCGTCACCGCGATGGGGCGTGCCTGCAGCCGGCGGGCGGTGTCCTCGGCCATGATCGTCGGGCTTTCCGGAAGGGAGAATGCCCGACATGAACACCGGCCGCGCCGCCACGTTCCCTCGCCTGCCCCGTCACGGCGGCGAGGGTCGCCAAACCATGATCGGGCCCGTCAGGGAAGCGGCTGCTGCTGGGTGATGCAGTGGATGCCGCCGCCGCCGCGGACGATGTCGAGCGCTGCGATCTGCACCACCTCGCGGTCGGGGAAGGCCTTGCGGACGACGCGGAAGGCCTCGTCGTCGGCCGGATCCTCGAAGGCCGGCATGACGATGCCGCCGTTGGCGATGTAGAGGTTGGTGTAGGACAGGGTCAGGCGCACGCCGTTCACGTCGCGGCGGGCCGGCTGCTGGATGGTGATGACCTCAAGTTCGCGGCCCTTCGCATCGCGGGCACGCTTCAGCCGGTCGAGATTGTCCTGGAAGATTTTGAAATTGGGGTCGCCGGGATCGTCGGTGGTGATCGCCATCACCACGCCCGGACGCACGAACAGCGCGATCTCGTCGATGTGCCCGTCGGTCTCGTCGTCCTGATAGCCCTGCCCCAGCCAGATCACCGTCTCGACGCCGAGATGGCTCTTCAGGTTTTGCTCAATCTCTTCCCGCGACAGGCCGGGATTGCGGTTGGGATTCAACAGGCACTGTTCGGTGGTGATCAGCGTCCCCTCCCCGTCGACATGGAAGGAGCCGCCCTCCATCACCAGCGGGGCGGACATGCAGGGGAGCTTGAGATGGTCGAGGATCAGGCGGCCGACCTGCTGGTCCTTGTCGCTGCCTTCGTAATTGCCGCCCCAGGCGTTGAATCCCCAATGGACGCCGGCCAGCCCACCCTTGCCGTCGACGACGAAGCTGGGGCCGGTGTCGCGGATCCAGGAATTGCTGATCGGCAGCGGCAGGATCTGGATGCCGGGACCGCAGGCGAGCGAGGCTTCCGCCACGTCCGCCGGGTCGCACACCATCGTCACCGGCTCGAAGCGGGAGATGGCCTGCGCGACCTCGGCATAGGCGTCGCACGCGGCGTCGAAAGCGCCCTCCGGCCAGGTTTCCGGCCGGCACGGCCACGCCATCCAGCATCCGCTGTGGCTGGCCCATTCGCCGGGCATGCGGAAGCCTTGACCCGTCCATTCACCCGTCGGCATCGGGGCGTTCGGTGTCGTCATGCGTCGATCCCTCTACCCTTTTTCAAAGTCCTCTGCCCGTCGCAGCCGCGACACCGAAACAACGGTCGGACCGAGACAACGGTCAGCGCGCCGCAAGAGACCGGGACATTTTTCATACCCCTCCACCCTAACCACGGGAGCGCGCCTTTGGCAATCGCGTCCGCCGCAGCGCGTGCTTGGCGTTATGGCAGAGGGGCGTCGTGCAGAGTGGCCTTGCGGCGACGGGATTTTAAAAAGACGCGGATGGACGTCGCGTCGTCATGCCGGGAGAGGAGTCCGGCATGAGGCCCGGCTAGAGGCCGGACGGCGGGCGCAGGGCGCGGCGGGCGGTGACCGAACGGGTGGTCGCATAGGCAGTGGAAACGGGACTGAAAAATCCGAGTCTCAACAAGGGGAACCACAGGAGCGCGCGCATGGCACGACCTCTTTCGCTGTTGACGATGACATCAACATAGCAAAGGAAACGGGCAATTGCCATCCGCGGCGGCAGAGGTCTGCTGCGCGCGGATGGCTAGGTCTGCGGAACGCTTCCAAAAAGCCGTTCAGCCGTTCTGAATCGCCATCTGTTCGTCGCGTTTGCGCTGCCGTTCCTGGCGGGCCATGACGATGCTGGCGACGAAGATGCCGGCCGCCACCACCAGAACCATCAGCGTCGCCAGCGCGTTGATCTGCGGGCTGATGCCGAACTTGACGCTGGAGAAGATTACCATCGGCAGCGTCGTCGAACCGGGGCCGGAGACGAAACTCGCCACCACCACGTCGTCCAGCGACAGGGTGAAGGCCAAAAGCCAGCCGGCGACCAGCGCCGGGGCGATCAGCGGCAGGGTGATGACGAAGAACACCTTGGCCGGACGGGCGCCCAGATCCATCGCCGCCTCCTCCAGGCTGCCGTCCATGCCGGCCAGCCGCGACTGGATGACCACCGCGACGTAGGACATGGTGAAGGTGGTGTGGGCGATGGTGATCGTGGTGACGCCGCGCCCGTCGGGCCAGCCCAGCCATTGCTCCATCGCCACGAACAGCAGCAGCAGCGACAGGCCGGTGATGACCTCCGGCATGACCAGCGGCGCGGTGATCATGCCGCCGAACAGGGTGCGGCCGCGGAACCGCCCGAAGCGGGTCAGCGCCAGCCCGGCGCAGGTGCCCAGCAGCACCGAAAGCGTCGCCGACACCGCCGCCACCTGGAAGGACAGGAACGCCGCATCCAGCAGGGCGTCGTTGTGGAGCAGTTCGCCATACCATTTGGTCGAAAAGCCGCTCCACACCGTCACCAGCCGCGACTCGTTGAAGCTGAAGACGACCAGCAGCGCGATGGGCACATAGAGGAAGGCGTAGCCGAACAGCAGCGCCCAGGACAGGAATCCGAACCGTTTCATCGCCCGGCCTCCGCCTGTTTGCCCTGCACATGCTGGAAGATCATGATCGGCACCACCAGGACCAGAAGCAGCGCGATGGCCACCGCCGACGCGACCGGCCAGTCGCGGTTGGCGAAGAACTCGTTCCACAGCACGCGGCCGATCATCAGCGTGTCCGGGCCGCCCAGCAGTTCCGGCGTCACGAACTCGCCCACTGCCGGGATGAAGACCAGCAGCGAACCGGCGATGATCCCCGGCAGCGACAGCGGCAGCGTGATCGACAGGAAGGATTTGAACGGACGGGAGCCGAGGTCGGCCGCCGCCTCCAGCAGGCTGGGATCCATCTTCTCCAGGGTCGAATAGAGCGGCAGGACCATGAAGGGCAGATAGCAGTAGGTCATGCCGATATAGACCGCCCAGTCGGAATAGAGGATCTCGACCGGCCCGCTGGTGATGCCCGCCCATTCCAGCAGATTGCTGATGACGCCGTTGCCCTTGAGGATGCCGATCCAGGCATAGATTCGGATCAGGAAGCTGGTCCAGAAGGGCAGGATCACCAGCATCATCAGCGGTCCGCGCCGGGCCGGATCGGCCTTGGCGATGGCATAGGCCATGGGATAGCCGATGGCGAGGCACATCAACGTGGTGACCGCCGCGATCCTGAGCGAATTCAGATAGGCGAGGATGTAGAGGTCGTCCCCGCCCAGCCGGAAATAATTGCTGATGTTCAGCAGGATCTGCAGCTTGGAGGTGCCGGCATCCTCGTCGGTCAGCCACTCCACCAGCGACGAATAGGGCGGCTGGGCGATGATCGATTCGGAGAAGCTGATGCCGAAGACGATCAGGAAGGGCACCATGAAGAACAGCAGCAGCCACAGATAGGGGATGGCGACGACCACGCCGCGGCCCCACAGCCCGATCCGGCTGAGCCCGGAAACGAGGACGGAGACGACCGTCCTCATTGGGTCAGCACCACGCCGGCGAAGGGGCGCCAGGTCAGGGTCACCTCGTCCTCCCAGGTGATCGGCATTTCGGTGCGGCGGGTGATGTTGGGGGCGGTGACGCGCACCGTCTTGCCGGTCGGCAGCTGCACGAGATAGATCGACACGTCGCCGAGATAGGCGATCTCGCGGACGATGCCCGTCGTCCGGTTGCGGCCGTCACCATCCGGCAGCGGCTCCTTCGACAGGGCGATCTTTTCCGGCCGGATGGCGACGGAGACGGGCGAGCCGGCCGGCGCCGGGGTGGCGTGGGCGATCAGCAGCTCGCAGCCGGCCTCCTCCGACGCGACGAGGACCTGGTCCCCTTCGGTCGAGACGACGCGGCCGTCGAACATGTTGATCGAGCCGATGAACTCGGCAACGAAGCGGTTGTGCGGGTATTCGTAGATCTCGGTCGGCGTGCCGACCTGGGCGATCACGCCATGGTTCATCACCGCGATGCGCGAGGACATGGTCATCGCCTCTTCCTGGTCGTGGGTCACGACGATGAAGGTGACGCCCAGCTTTTCCTGGATGTTGACCAGCTCGAACTGCGTGCGCTCGCGCAGCTTCTTGTCGAGCGCGCCCAGCGGCTCGTCCAGCAGCAGAAGCTTCGGCCGCTTGACCAGCGAGCGGGCGAGCGCCACGCGCTGGCGCTGGCCGCCGGACAGCTGGTGCGGGCGGCGCTTGCCGAAGGCCGACAGCTGGACCATCCCCAGCATTTCCGTCACGCGGTCGCGGATCTCCGCCTTCGCCACCCCGTCCTGTTTCAGGCCGAAGGCGACGTTCTGCTCCACCGTCATGTGCGGGAACAGGGCGTAGGACTGGAACATCATGTTGACCGGCCGCTCATAGGGCGGGATGCCGGCCATATCGACGCCGTCGATGTAGATCTTGCCCTCGGTCGGCTGCTCGAACCCCGCCAGCATGCGCAGCAGCGTCGTTTTGCCGGAGCCGGAGCCGCCGAGCAGGGCGAAGAACTCGTTGCGGTAGATCGACAGGCTGACTTCGTCCACGGCGACGAAATCGCCGAAGGTCTTCGTCACCTTCTCGATGCGGACATAAGGGGTCTGGCCCGCGTCCTGCCACGGTTCCAGGCGGGTGGGCTTGCGAATTGGCTGACCGGCCATCCGGTTTCCTCTTTCATGACAACGCCCCGGCCGCTCCCCATCGCTGGGGATCGGCCGGGGCGGGCCAGCACCATGGAGCGGCGCTTCTCAGGGGGGCCCGGCTTACTTGCCGGTCTTGACCTTGGTCCACACGCGGGTGCGGGCGCGGTCGGTGGCCTGCTTGATCTGCTTCAGCGAGAACAGCTTCAGCTTGCTGTCGGCCGGCAGGAAGATGCCGGGGTTCGACTTGATGTCGTCGGCGACCGTCGCCAGCGAGGCCGGCACCGCGTTGGCGTAGCTGACCTTGTTGGAGATGTTCGCCATGTTGGCCGGGTCGAGCACGAAGTTGATGTACTCGTAGGCGCCGTCCTTGTTCGGCGCGTCGGCCGGAACCGCCAGCGTGTCCCACCAGACCTGCACGCCTTCCTTCGGCGTGATGTATTCGACCTTGGCGCTCTTCGCCTCGGCGGCGCGGGCGGCACCCTGGATGGCGTCGCCGTTGTAGGCCATCACGACGCAGGCATCGCCGCCGGCGAGGATGTTGATGTTCTCACCGGTGACGAAGCGCTTGATGTAGGGGCGCACCGCCATCAGCGTCTTCTCGACCTTGTCCAGATCCTCCTTCTTCTCGGAGTTCGGGTCGAGGCCGAGATAGTTCAGCACCGACGGGATGACGTCGATGGCCGAATCCATCACGGTGATGCCGCAGGCCGCGACCTTCTTCGCCACCTCCGGCTTGAAGATCAGGTCCCAGCTGTCGAGCGCCACGTCGGGGGCGACGGCCTTGATCTTCTCCGGGATGATGGCGATGCCGACGGTGCCGCCGAGATAGGGCACGGCGTACTTGTTGCCGGGATCCGAATTCTCCAGCAGCTTCAGGACCTTGGGGTCGAGGTTCTTGTAGTTGGGGATCTTCGACTTGTCGAGCGGGCCCACGACCTTGGCCTGGATCAGGCGGGACAGGGTCGGCTCCGCGGTCGGCACGATCACGTCATAGCCGGACTTGCCGACGAGCACCTTCTGCTCCAGCAGTTCCAGGCTGTCGTACAGGTCGACCTTCGTCTCAGCGCCCGTGGCCTTGGTGAAGTCGGCGAGGGTCGTTTCACCCAGATAATCGTTCCAGATGTAGATGTTGACCGGCTTCTTGGCCTGGGCCATCGCCGGGCCGGCGATGGCGATCGCCGCGACCGCGCCGATGAGGCTGAGAGCGAGTTTTTTCATGATTTGCCCCGACCTGTTCGTGTGTGTTGCGGGCACCGCCACATCCCAACGGCTGGCCCGGCTCGCGGGCGCTATTGCACCCACGCCCGGCCATGTTGTCAACGGTTTGGGTCGTGGTCGGGGGCTGGTTTCCGGGACTGGTTTGCAGGCGGCGGCCA
Source organism: Azospirillum sp. UENF 112521 (assembly GCF_058780665.1). Lineage (NCBI taxonomy): Bacteria > Pseudomonadati > Pseudomonadota > Alphaproteobacteria > Rhodospirillales > Azospirillaceae > Azospirillum > Azospirillum sp. UENF 112521. The sequence continues at coordinate 713,196 of NZ_JBSNCI010000005.1, read as the reverse complement.
TCTCCGCGAAGCCATGCGCAATCAATCCTCTACACACCGAATGTCGCAACGGGCCGGTCGGGGCGAAGACCCGGCTCCAACGCTGCGAATCGCCGCCGGGGAAATGCCGCCGGGCGGCGGTGCAGCCGTCCGCACGGGCCTTTGGATCCAGACCTTGGGGCTGGCAAATGGCGACCGGCCGCGACCCCAGGGGTTCCGGGGAACCCGCAAGAGAGTGTCGCGGCCGGCAAAGGAAACCCTTTCCCAAGGCAACGGCCTGCCGGCCGGAACCCGGGTCGCCTGTCTTTAAAATTGCGTGCCCTGGTATTTATGCTCGCGAATATGTCGTCAGTTATACCCGTCAATCTTTTCCGGTCAATACCCGAATCGTGTCATTCCATTTTCAAATTGAAAGATACTGTGACGAAACTCGTCGCCATATCATGGTACTCATTGGCATGCAGACAGTCGTGTACCAAAGATATTGGTGCAATGCGGAATAAGGCGCTGCGACTATTGTCACAGCGCCTTCCTGTTTTGCGGCCGGACCTTTGGTTTGGTTTACGATACCTTAACTTTGCGCCGTCAGGACCACGCCCAGAACCACCAGCAGCGTGCCGATCAGGCGGGTCAGGCTGACCGTCTCGCCCAGCAGCAGCATGCCGAGCGCCAGCGTGACCAGGAAGCCCAACCCGACGAAGGGATAGGCCATGGAAACATCGACCTTCGCCAGGACCGCCAGCCACACCACCATGCCCAGCCCGTAGCAGGCCAGCCCGGTCAGGATGTGCGGCGTGGCGACCACAGACAGGGCGATCTGCCCGGCCTCCCCCCGTGCCAGCGCGGTCGACACCGCGGGGCTGGACATGCCGATCTTCAGGGAAATCTGTGCGATGGCGGACAGGGTGACGCTCAGCAGGATCAGTCCGACGACGGCGATGGGCATGGCGGCTCCGGGAAAATGACGGAAGGATGGAGGGCGGCGGCTCACGCCCGGCCAAGCATCAGCGCGGCGCCGCAGACCAGCCCGATGGCGATGCTCCACTTGTCGCGCGCGGCGAACACCACCGGATCGTCGTGCATCAGCCCGCGGTGGGTTTGCAGCCACACCCGCCCGATCCAGAAGAGCAGCAGCGGGCAGATGATCCACAGCGCCTGCGGCTGGTCATAGACCCGCCCGACCTCCGGGCTGTTGATGTAGAGCGCCATCACCAGCACCGAGAGGAAGCCGGCCGACACACCGATGGATTGCAGCACCGGCATGTCGGCGGTCACATAGCCCCTGCCCTCCGCCTGCCCCAGCCCCAGCTTCAGCATGCTGTCCATCTCGGAATAGCGCTTCACCATGGCGAGGCTGAGGAACAGGAACATCGAGAAGGCAAGCAGCCAGAAGGACGGGACGATGGCCGTCGCCGTGGCGCCGCCCAGCACCCGCAGCGAATAGAGCCCGGCCAGCAGCATCACGTCCCAGATCACCCGGTTCTTGGCGAACAGGTTGTAGAACAGCGACGAGGCGGCATAGGTCGCCAGCGCCGCCAGGAACAGCGGCGGCAGCGCCACCAGCGACAGGACGAGGCTGGCCAGCAGCAGGCCGGGGATCAACGACAGGCCGAGGTCGAGCGGCAGGTCGCCGGCCGCGAAGGGACGGCGGCGCTTGCGCGGGTGGCGGCGGTCGGCCGGCAGGTCCAGCAGGTCGTTCAGCACATAGATGCTCGACGCGCACAGCCCGAAGGCGAGGAAGGCGGCGACGGCCTGGAGGGTCGGCCCGACCTCCCCCAGCTTCTGGCCGGCCACCAGCGGCACGAAGACCAGCAGGTTCTTCAGCCACTGGTGCAGGCGCAGCGCCTTCAGGATCAGCAGCAGGCGCGGCCGGCGCGGGGTGGCGATGGTCTCCAGCGGGCACAGCGTGGCGGCATGGCGAACCACCCCGGCCGCGGCGTCCACCGCGATGCCGCGGCGGGCGGCGCGCCAGACGGCATAATCGGCCTCGTCATTGCCCATATAGTCGAAGATGCCGGACGGCACTTGCGCCCGGATCGCCTCCAGCTTGCGCTCGCTCTTCAGGTTCAGGCCGTCGCTGCTGGACAGCACCTGATCGAACAGGCCGAGATGACGGGCGATGGCGTCGGCATAGCGGTGGTGGGCGGCGGTCGCCAGCACCAGACGCCGGCCGCGCCTGCGCTCCTCCTCCAGCCGTTGCAGGACGGCGGGGTTGTAGATCAGGCCGGCCGGGTCGATCTCCACCCGGCGGGCCAGTTCCGCCTTCAGCCGCGCCTTGCCGCCGGCCAGCCAGACCGGCACCAGCAGCGCCGCCCAGGGCTGCGCCTTGATCAGGCCGAACAGCGATTCATAGAGGAGGTCGGTCCTCAGCAGCGTGCCGTCGAGATCGACGAACAGCGGCGGCTCCTCGGCGACCGGGGGCGGGACCGGCGTCGCAGTGGCGGCACGCGGGAGGGCGACGACGGAGGGCGCAGCCTCCTCGGCCGGCGGGGCATGACCGCGCCCGACCGCTCCCTCGACGCCCCACAGGGCTGCTGCGGCGCGGTCGTGCCGTGGAGCCAGCACAGTGATCAGGCCCAGCAGCATCAGGGTGGCGAAGAACAGATAGGATTGCAGGACGTTCAGCGGGCTGTCGGCCAGCGCGTTGACCGGCCAGAACAGGACGTTGCCGGCCAGGAAATAGGCCACCGCCAGCAGCGTGACCGCCCCGGCCGGACGTCGCAGCCCGGGCTCCAGCAGGATCAGGAAGGCGAGCGCGAAGGCCGGCAGCAGGATGCCGTAATGATGCACCCAGGCGACCGGCGAACCGACGGTGAAGCAGATGCCGGCGACGACGAAGGCCAGGATCCGTTCGGCCCCGCGGTCGCGCCGCCGCCACAGCAGGCCGAAGCCGACGAAGGCGAGGCCCGAAACCTGCGTGGCGATATGGACCGCCGGGTGATAGGGGGCGAAGGCCTCCGCCGACCATTCCAGATTGTTGCCGTTGTGCAGCAGGCGGTTGACCAGCCCGTTGACGGTCTGGTTGACGTGATAGCTCTCGCCGTGCCGGCCGATGAACAGCAGCACCTCCAGGTAATCGATCATCGGCGCGAAGCCGTAGACCAGGGTCGCCAGCGCCACCCCCGGCACCACGACCGCCGCCCAGCCCGCCGCCATCCGCCAGTCGCCGCGCAGCGCCGCCCAGGCGAGGAACAGCGACATCTGCGGCTTCATCAGCGTCGAGGCGCCGAGCAGGGCTCCGCACAGCACCCGCCGGTCGCGCAGCAGGGCGATGCAGGCGAAGACGAAGGCGGCGTTCAGCCAGACCTGCACCTGCCCCAGCGAAAAGGCCTTCAGAACCGGATAGAAGCACAGCGTCGCGACGAAGCCGAAGCCGCCCAGCAGCACCTGGGTCAGCCGGTCGTCCCGCGCGCCGGGCAGGCGCAGCCGCGCCGCCATCTCCAGCACCAGGATCGCCATGCCGGCCGCGGTCGCCAGCACGAACAGCAGGTTGACCCGCTCGAACGCCACGAGGTTCAGCACCCCCAGCGCCTTCATCGCCTCCAGCGGCAGCAGCGAGGTCACCGGATATTGGAACTTGATGTGCTGCTTGAAGAACACGCCGTCATAGACATTCTCGCCCGGCCGTTCATGCAGCCAGTCGAGTGCGGCGATCATCGGGTCCCAACTGTCGACCGGGATCAGGTCGGGGTTCTCCAGCACGAACAGGTTCTGGATGTCGGTCAGGTTGCTGGCATGGCCGCCGCGGTGCAGCGCCAGCCCCAGCAGCCCGGTCGTCAGCACGATGAACAGCGACGCCAAAATGATGCTGCGCTGAACCCAGCCAACGCTTCGCAGGCCTGTTCGAAGGGACGGGATCGCAGGTTGCATGCTCATGCTTGGCCATCCATCGGTTGCCCATCACTTTTGTCGCGACACTGCCCCGGCTCCGGCTCATCCGCCCGGGCGGGGCAATCGGCCAAGGCAATCGAAGGCGTGCCGCGGCGGCAGAAACGCCATGTCCCGCGAAAGCTACGGCCCCGTGCCTTGACTATTTTCAAAGGAGATAACAAAGTGCAGTGACGCCCAGCCGGCGCCAAACCGCCGCATGGCGACCGTATCTTCCCCTGCCTCTCCTCACAGGGTCGAAAATACACTGCGGTTTTGCTTTGAAAGTCTTCGATTACGTGTGCCGGCGGCCATAAAGGGATGAACGACGACCTTGCGTTTTTAAGCGCATCCGCCAAAACCGGGCTGCACGGTGGTGGCAGAGCACCGTGCCCGGCGACCGGCCGGCGAGGGGGATCGCACCGCTCGGGGTAGGACGGGCGATGGGGGGCGCGGATGGACCCGGCTTTCGGACCGAACTTTCGGATCTCCGGGGCGGGACGGCTCACGAACGGCTGGTCAGCCGGCGCGACCCGCTACGGAGTGGACGGACATCGGCGAGCGGGACTGGCGCAGGAACAGGGAACCAAATACGTAAAAGGGCTGCCGGCGGATGTCCCCGCCGGCAGCCCTTTCAATCGTGACGCCAAGGCTCAGACGTTCAGCAGCAGATTCTCACGCTCCCACGAGCTGATGACCCGGTTGTAGGCCTCGTACTCCGTCTGCTTCACGCAGGTGACGGCGTCGATGAAGCGTTCGCCGAGGATTTCCTTCAGTGGCTTGCAGGCGTTGAACTTGGTCAGCGCCTCCGACTGGTGGCGCGGCAGCGTGAAGGCGAGGCGGTAGGCCGACCCCTTGATCGGGTCGTTCGGCTCCAGCCCCTGGGTCATGCCGACATAGCCGCAGGCGAGCGACGCGGCGATGGCGAGATAGGGGTTGGCGTCCGCGCCGGCCACCCGGTTCTCCACCCGGCGGGCGTCGGGCTGGGAGACGGGAACGCGCAGGCCGGTGGTGCGGTTGTCGCGGCCCCAATGCACGTTGATCGGCGCATCGGAGTTCGGCACCAGCCGGCGGTAGCTGTTGACGTTGGGCGCCAACAGCGGCATCACATAAGGCAGGTATTTCTGCAACCCGGCGATGTGCGCCATGAACAGGTCGCTGTCGGTGCCGTCGGGATTGCTGAACAGGTTGCGGCCCGTGACGGTATCGACCACCGACTGGTGGATGTGCATGGCGCTGCCGGGTTCGCCCTGCATCGGCTTCGCCATGAAGGTGGCGTAGATCTGGTGGCGGATCGCCGCCTCGCGCGCCGTGCGCTTGAACAGGAAGGCCTGGTCGGCCAGTTCCAGCGCGTCGCCGTGGTTGAAGTTGATCTCGATCTGGGCGGCGCCGGCCTCGTGGGTCAGCGTGTCGATGTCGATGTCCTGCTTCTCGCAGAAATCATAGACAGCCTCGAAGATCGGGTCGAATTCGTTGACCGCGTCGATGCCGAAGGCCTGCCGGCCGCTTTCCATCCGGCCGTTGCGCCCGACCGGCGGGACCAGCGGGTAATCGGGGTCCTTGTTGACCTGGACCAGGAAGAATTCCAGCTCCGGCGCCACCAGCGGCTTCCAGCCGCGCTCCTCGTACAGCGACAGCACGCGCTTCAGCACATGGCGCGGCGACACGTCGACCGGCCTGCCGTCGGCATAGACGCAGTCGGTGATGACCTGGGCCGTCGGCTCGGTGTACCAGGGGACGAAGCGGATCGTCCGTTCGTCCGGAATCATGTAGATGTCGGAATTCTCGTCCGAGGTGATGTCCTCGTCGTCGGGGAATTCACCGGTCACGGTCTGGACGAAGATCGCCTCGGGCAGGCGCAGGCCGCGGTCGCGCAGGATGCGGAGGAACTTTTCGGCGGGGACGATCTTTCCCCGCGCGATGCCCGACATGTCGGGCACAAGACATTCGACTTCGGTAATGCGGTTCTTCTTGATGAAGTCTTCCATAAAACCCATGGGTATGGCGGACCGCTCCGGACTATGGGCAGCCCCCTCCGTGCTGTGGACGACAGCGACACTATGACGCCGTTCCGGCGGAACGCGCCAGAGGGTTCCGCATGACGGTTCGGTGAAATATCCGCCTTTCCGTTGACCTCCCCATCGGCTCGGACTTAACTGCGGCCATGCCGAAAGCCTCCTACCTGAACAGCTGGTACGCGGCCTCCGCCGCCCCCCGCATCGACCGCCCGGCCCTGGAGGGCGAGGCCGCCTGTGACGTCTGCATCGTCGGCGGCGGCTACACCGGCCTGACCGCGGCGCTGGAACTGGCGGAGCGCGGCTTCGACGTCGTTCTGCTGGAGGCGGAAAGTTGCGGCTGGGGTGCTTCGGGCCGCAACGGCGGACAGATCATCACCGGCTACAACAAGCCGATGGCGACCGTCGAGGGCTGGGTCGGCAAGGAGGATGCCCGCCGCCTGTGGGAGTTCGGCGAGGAGGCGAAGGCCCAACTGGCCGGGCGGGTGGAGCGCCACGCCATCGCCTGCGACCTGACCTGGGGCTTCGCCTATGCAGCACTGAAGCCGCGCCACATGCAGGACGTGGCGGCGCTGGAACAGGAGATGCGCGACGGGTACGGCTATGACCGGGTGCAGCGGCTGGACCGCGCCGGCATCCGTGCCCATGTCGGCAGCGACGCCTATATCGGCGGCCTGCTGGACGAGGGCAGCGGCCATCTGCACCCGCTGAACTACGCGCTGGGCCTCGCCCGCGCCGCCGATGCCGCCGGGGTTCGCATCTTCGAGAACAGCCGCGTGCTGGCCATGGACAGCGGGGCGAAGCCCTGGGTCCGCACCGAACGCGGGCGGGTGACGGCCAAGCACCTGATCCTCGCCGGCAACGCCTATCTCGGCGGGCTGGCCCCGGCGCTGGACCGCACCATCATGCCGGTCGCGACCTACATGATCGCCACCGAACCGCTGGGCGAGGAGCGGGCACGGACCCTGCTGCCGACCAACATCGCGGTGTCGGACATGAAGTTCTCGCTGGATTACTTCCGCCGCTCCGCCGACCACCGGCTGCTGTTCGGCGGCGGCGTCAGCTATTCCGGAGTGGACGGGCCGGGTCTGAAACAGGCGATGCGGATGAAGATGCTGGCGATCTATCCGGATCTGAAGGACGCCCGCGTCGAGTATTTCTGGGGCGGGCGGGTCGCCATCACCATGAACCGCATGCCGCATCTGGGCCGGCTGTCGCCCACCACGCTCTATGCCCACGGCTATTCCGGCCATGGCGTGGCGCTGGCCGGCATGGCCGGGCGGCTGATGGCGGAGACGGTGAGCGGCACCGCCGGGCGCTTCGACGTGTTCGCCCGCATCCCCCACACCCCCTTCCCCGGCGGACGGCGCTTCCGCACCCCGGCGCTGGTCCTCGCAATGATGTGGTTCCGTCTGCGTGATCTGCTGTAGGCTGGGGAAGCAATCCATGGCCTCCACGCATCCACCTCCGTCCCCCGCCGAGTACCGCCCCCACCCATGACCGACATCTCCAGCAGCGACGAGACTCCCCCCTCTTCGGATGCCGCACCGGGCAAGGACGCCGCCCCGGACGCTGCCCCGGACGCCGCCATCGCCGAGAAGGCGGCGCAGGAGAATGTCCTGGTCCAGCCGATGCGGGACACGCATTTCGATTTCCAGCACAAGGTCTTCAGCCTGCCCGGCGCCTTCTTCTGCCAGGATCCGAACAGCAAGGATCCCGTGCTGAACATGCTGCTGGGCGACCTGAAGGTGGCGCTGGCCTTCCCCACCCTGATGGAGTCCTTCCAGATCGAGGACGGCACCCACGATGCCCGCCTGCTGGAGGTCATCGAACAGGGTCTGGCCTTCGTGAAGCAGATCCGGCCGGGCGAGGAAATCCCCGGCGAGCTGCTGGACGGCCGCGCCTCCTGGTCGGTGGAGGACAAGCACCGCATCGCCGCCAAGGGGCGGCTGACCATGCAGATCGTCTCGTCCTTCACCGGCAACGAGATCATCGTTTCCGACCAGTCGCAGCTGGAACAGCTGCTGGACGACCCGCAGACGCAGGAGAAGATGAAGGCGGCCTTCGCCAAGATCGCCGAGCGGCTGAAACTGACCAACAACCCCGAACAGTACCTGACCGACCGCATCGACGATCTGGCGCAGGAGCTGTCCTACATCGAGGCGCTGCGCGACCGCTTCCGGCACATCCGCCGCATCGAGCAGGCGATGGGCAAGCTCGCCACCATCTACCGCACCGACCGCACCTTCTGCAGCGAACTGAACCGGATGCAGGGGCTGATCCGCAAGCCGGTGCGCGAATACGACATGATCTTCGATCAGGCCGACGCCCAGACCGGCGACATCGTCGGCGCGCTGCGCAATTTCCACCCCACCATCCAGTTCATCCGCAAGATCCGCGACGATCTGCGCGCCAAGCTCTTGGAGTGGGAAGACCTGCTGCGCGGCTGGGACGACATCTCGATGGAGCGCTCCCCCAAGGTGGAGGCGTTGCAGAAGCAGACCTACCGGTTCCTGGCGAGCCGCTACATCGAGACGACGGTGTGGAAGCGGGGGGGATGAGCGCGGAAAGCCACCGTCGCCCCCTTCCCGTCACGCCACCCCGCGAAGCTCCTCCGCCCTGCTCAGATCCACGCTGACCAGCTGCGACACGCCCCGCTCCACCATCGTCACGCCGAACAGGCGGTCGACGCGGGCCATGGTCAGGCGGTGGTGGGTGATGATCAGGAAGCGGGTGTCGCCCTGCCGCGCGATGTCCTCGACCAGATCGCAGAAGCGGCCGACATTGGCCTCGTCCAGCGGGGCGTCCACCTCGTCCAGCACGCAGATCGGCGCCGGGTTGGACCGGAAAACGGCGAACAGCAGCGACAAGGCCGTCAGCGCCTGCTCGCCGCCCGACAGCAGCGAGAGGACCTGCAACTTCTTGCCCGGCGGGCTGGCGTAGATCTCCAGTCCGGCATTCAGCGGGTCCTCGGCGTTGACCAGCTCCAGATAGGCCTTGCCGCCGCCGAACAGGCGGGTGAACAGCTCTTGGAAGTCGCGGTTGACCACGTCGAAGCTGGCGACAAGACGTTCGCGCGCCTCGCGGTTGAGGCTGGCGATGCCCTGGCGCAGGCGGGCAATGGCGGCGGTCAGATCCTCGCGCTCGCCGTTCAGGCCGCCGATCTGGGCCTCCAGTTCCTCCGCCTCGATCTCGGCGCGCAGATTGACCGGCCCCATGTTCTCGCGCTCGCGCGTCAGCTTGTCGAGCCGCGCTTCCACCGCGCCCGCATCGGGCATCGGTTCGGCAGGGTCGAGGTCGGCGGCGGCACGGGTGTCCTCCGGCCGGCAGTCAAGACGTTCGGCGATGCGCTCCGTCAGGGTGCGCTCCTGCTGGAGCGCCGCGGAGACCGCGGCTTCGGCGCGGGCGCGCGCCTCGCGCCCGTCGGCCAGCGCCGCTTCGGCATCGTGCAGCGCCTGCTCGGTCGCGGCCAGACGGGATTCGGCCTCCGTCAGTGCTTCGGCGGCGCGCTTGCGGTCGCGCTCGGCCAGGGCGATGCGGTCGAGAAGGTCCTGGCGCTCCGCCGCGATCTCCGCCGGGCGGCCGGACAGCAGGGCGATCTCGCTGTCGGCCTCCGCGGCGCGCTGGCGCAGTTCGGCGACGCGTCCCCCGGCCCCGGCGGAGCGGGTGTCCCAGGAGGCGGTTTCCGACTGGATGGCGGCAAGGCGCTGGCGCCGGGCCTGGGCCTCGCGGGTCAGCCGGTCCAGCGCGTTCTGCCGCTCGGCCAGGACGGCGCGGCGCTCGGCCAGGGCGGTGCGCCGGTCGTTGACCTGCTCGCGCCCTTCGCGCGGGTCGGGCAGCTGCTCCAGCAGTTCCAGCACCTCGTCGCGGCGGGCGGCGGCCTCGCCCTCCTCGGCGGCGAGCCGTTCCACCGCCTCCGCCAGCGCGGCGAGGCGGGTGGATGCGGCGTCGGCCTCGCGCGCCAGCTTGGCATGGCGGTCGCGGGCGGCGTTCAGCGCGGCGAAGCCGTCGCGCACGGCGTCACGGGCGCGGCGGTCGGCCTGGGCCGCCTCCTCGACCGTCCGCTTGGCGGCGTCCAACGCCTCGCGCGCCAGCTCGACCTGTTCCTCGGCAAGCTCCAGCTCGCCGCGCAGTTCGGCCAGCCGGTTGCGCTGCTTCAGGCGGATGGCGGCGGCAGTCGGGGCGCCGGCCTGCACGGTCAGCCCGTCCCAGCGCCACGCCCCGCCGTCGCGGCTGACCAGCACCTGCCCGGGCGCCAGCGTCGCCGCCAAAGCCGCACCCTGGGCGGCGTCGGCGACCACCGCGATGTGGGCGAGCGCGCGGCCGGCGGCAGGCGGGCCCTGCACATGGTTCGACAGCGGCACGGCACCGGCCGGCAGCGGTGCTGCCGCCTCATAGGCGGGAAGCATGCGCCAATGCACCGGGGCCGCCGTGTCGAGCGGCGCGGTCAGCGCGTCGCCCAGCGCGGCGGCCAGCGCCCCCTCATAGCCGGGCGACACCGTCACCGCATCGACCAGCGGCGGGAACTGCCCGCCGGCACCGGCTTCCAGCAGTTCGGCCAGCGCGCGTTCCTCGGCCCGCAGCCGGGCGCGGGCGCTGTCGGCGGCAGAAAGAGCCTCGCGGGCGCGGGACTGGGCCGGCTCGGCCTCCGCCTTCGCCAGTTCGGCGGCCTCGGCGGCGTCGCGGGCCTGCTCCAGCCGCTGGTCAGCCAGTTCGACCGCCAGTTCTGCCTCCGACAGGTCGGCGCGGGCGGCGATCTCCGTCTCCAGTGCGGCGCGCTGGGCCTGCTGCTCGGCCAACCGCTTGGCGAGGCCGGCGGCGCGGGTCTCCAGTTCGGCGGCCTGACGCTGGGTGGCGGCGCGGCGGGCCTCGTCGGTGGCGACCGCCTCGGTCACCCGGGTCAGCTCGCGGTCGAGCGCATCGACCTGCTCGCGCGCTTCGGCCAGAGCCTCGCCGGCGGCTTCCTCCAGCATCTCCTCGTCGGCCTGCGCCTCGATCAGCCGGTCGCGCTCGGCCATCAGCCGGGCCAGCGCCTCGCCGGCATCGGCGGCCAGCGCCTCCTCGCGCCCGAGGTCGCCGGCGATCTGGCGCAGCCGCGCCTCCAGGGCGCGCTGCTGGTCGGCGACGCGCTTCTCCTCGGCGTCCAGCTGTTCGCGGGCGATCACCAACCGTTGCAGGGCGGAGGCGGCCCGCGCCTCGTCCTGGCGCTTCTCGGGCAGGCCGGCGGCGGCCTCGGTCCGGCGCGCGGCCAGCTGGTTGACGGCCAGCATGCGGTCGCGCACCTCGGCCTCGGCGGCTGCGAAGGCGGCATGGGCGCGGGCGCGCTCCTCCTGGGCGGCGAGCCAGCGCAGATGCCACAGCACCGCCTCCGCCTTGCGGATCTGGTCGGACAGGTTGCGGTAGCGGGATGCCTGCCGCGCCTGCTTCTTCAGGCTTTGCAGCTGGGTATCCATCGCCCCGATCACGTCGTCGAGACGGGTCAGGTTGGTCTCCGCCGCCTTCAACCGCAGCTCGGCCTCGTGCCGGCGGGAATGCAGGCCGGTGATGCCGGCGGCCTCCTCCAGCAGGGCGCGGCGGTCCTGCGGCTTGGCGGAGATGATCTGCGCCACCTTGCCCTGGCTGACCAGCGCCGGGGAGCCGGCGCCCGACGCGTTGTCGGCGAACAGAAGCTGGACATCGCGCGCCCGCACCAGCTTGCCGTTGATGCGGTAGTCGGACCCGGACCCGCGCTCGATCCGGCGGGTGATCTCCAGCTCGTCATGTTCGTTGAAGCCGGCGGGCGCGGTGCGCGACCGGTTGTCGACCGCCAGCGTCACCTCGCCCAGATTGCGCGCCGGCCGGCTGGAGGTGCCGCCGAAGATGACGTCGTCCATGTCGTCGCCGCGCATGCGCTTGGCCGAGGTCTCGCCCATCACCCAGCGCAGCGCCTCCACCAGATTGGACTTGCCGCAGCCGTTGGGACCGACGATGCCGGTCATGCCGGGTTCGATGACCAGGTCGGTGGCATCGACGAAAGACTTGAAGCCCGACAGGCGGAGACGCGTGAACTGCACTGGGATAAGAACCTTCGGTGTACCGGGCTTGGATGAGGTGCCGCATCCGGGGCCGAGCTGGCCCCGAACACGGCCACCTCTTACTTCAGCAGCTTGTCGATCGCCTTGGAGAATTCCTCGAACGACTGGGCGCCTTCGATGCGCGCCTTGCCGTCGTTCAGGATGAAGGTCGGGGTCGCTTCGACCTTGTACTGGTTCTGGCCGGTCAGGCGGCTGTTCAGGATGGCGTCGGCCAGCTCCTTGTTGGCGAGGCAGGCGTCGATGGTCTCCTGGCTCATGCCGGCCAGCTTGCCGTACTGGCCCAGCGCCTTGGCCGGGTCGGACGCGCGGCTCCAGGTCGCCTGGCTCTTGAACAGCACGTCGGTCAGCGGATAGTAGCGCTCGGCCGGGGCGCAGTGGGCCAGCATGCTGGCGCTCAGCGCCGCCTGATCGAAGGGGAAGTCGCGGAAGATCAGCTTCACCTTGCCGGTGTCGATGTAGGCTTCCTTGATCTTCGGCAGGATGTCGGTGTGGAAATGGGCGCAGTGCGGGCAGGTCATCGACGAATAGTCGAGGATCGTCACCGGCGCCTTCGGATCGCCCATCACGCGGTCGGCCATCAGCTCCGACACCGGCGGCAGGGTGGCCGCGGCCTGTGCCGCCGACGGCGCCGCGGTCATCGCGGTGCCGAACGCGGCGGTGAAGCCAATGGCCAGAAGACCGGCGATTCCCAGAATTTTGCGGTTCACTTTGCCCTCGTTCCTACCAGATGTTGACGTATAGACAATGACGCACCGCTGCGTCCAGCAGGGTGCGTCCAGCAGGCCGGTTAGCGCGCAGCCCGCTTCGGCCGGGCCATCAGAGAGCGGCCGAAGCGTTCCAGCGTGGCGCGCAGCTCCTCGTCCTCGATGGTCGCCGTGGTGGTGGTGATGCCGATCTCCTCGTCCATCGTCAGGGCGCGCGGGCGCACCACCGGCGACGGCGTGGACGGCAGGGCCGCGTGGATCAGCTTGATCTTCGCCACCGCCCGATAGCCGAAGAAGCTGTTGATGCGCTCGATGATCTGCGGTTCCAGATGCTGCAACTCCAGCGCGATGGCGCCCATCGCGCGGATGTGCAGGGTCGCCTCCTCCCGCTTGCCGCGGGGAAAGCTGAGCTTGTCGGGCGCGGTGCGCAGCGACAGCTGCTGGCCGACGATGGACGGCCAGTCGGTGATCAGCGCACCGAAGGCAAGCCCGCGCTTGCCCAGCACCTTGCCGGCGACCTCCGGAACGGATTGGCCGATGCGACGCGGTCCGCTCATGCTCTGCGATCACTCCTGTGCGGCCCCGGCCTTGGCGACCGGTTCCGGGTCATGTGGGTTGGCGGCACCCTAGCGCAAGCGTGGGCCGATGCCCAGCGCCCGGCCAGCGGGGTTGGGCCGGGGATTGGCCGAACACCCGGACGGACGCTTGGACGGGCACCTGCCCACTCCCTTCCCCAGACGCTCCGAACCCTCTATTTCTTCCATCATGATTCCAGATTCCATCGAGGCCGCCCGGCGGCTGCTGTCCTGGTACGACCGCCACCGCCGCGACCTGCCCTGGCGCGCCAAGCCGGGGGAGACCGCCGATCCCTACCGGGTCTGGCTGTCGGAGATCATGCTGCAGCAGACGACCGTCCCCGCCGCGGCACCCTATTTCCGCAACTTCACCGAACGCTGGCCGACCGTGCGCGATCTGGCGGACTCGCCGCTCGACGACCTGCTGGTCGCCTGGGCGGGGCTCGGCTACTACGCGCGGGCGCGCAACCTGCACAAATGCGCCCGCGCGGTGGTGGACCTTCATGGCGGGCGGTTCCCGGGCAACGAGGCGGAATTGCTGGAGCTGCCGGGCATCGGCGCCTACACCGCCGCGGCAATCACCGCCATCGCCTTCGGCCGCAAGGCGACCGTGGTGGACGGCAATGTCGAGCGGGTGATCGCCCGCATCTTCGCGGTGGAGGAGCCGCTGCCCAATGCCAAGCCGACGCTGCGCCGGCTGGCCGCCACCCTGACGCCGGACGTCCGGCCCGGCGACTACGCCCAGGCGATGATGGATCTGGGCGCCACCATCTGCACGCCGCGCAAGCCGAAATGCATGCTGTGCCCATGGGCGGACTATTGCGAGGCGCGCGCCGCCGGCATCGCCGAAACCCTGCCGCGCAAGGTCGCCAAGGCGGAGAAGCCGACCCGGCGCGGCGTCGCCTATTGGCTGCTGAACCCCGACGGCTCCGTCCTGCTGCGCCGCCGGGCGGAGGAAGGGCTGCTGGGCGGCATGGCGGAGGTGCCGTCCACATCCTGGGGGCCGGAGCTGCCCGGCGAGGCGGCGGTGGCGGCGCAGCAGCCCCTGCCCGCCCGCTGGCGCCGGCTGCCCGGCATGGTCCGCCATACATTCACCCATTTTCACCTGGAGCTTGAGGTGGTCGTCGGCCAAGCCGGTGCCGACTGGCATCTGGCCGACGGCAATTGGGTGCCGGTGGACCGGCTGGGCGATCACGCCCTGCCGTCGGTGATGGTGAAGGTGGTGCGCCACGCCCTCTCGCATGCCTGAGCGGGGCTGACGCCTGAGGGAGTGCCGATGGGAATGCCGCGTGCCGTGATCGCCCTTCTGGTCGCCCTGCTCGGCCTGTGCGGAGCGGCGCTTGCCGCCCCGCCCGGCGGGACGGAGGGAAAGGCGGGGGTGGCGCTGGTCCTGGCGCTCGACGGATCGGCCTCGATCACCACCGGCGATCTGGAATTCCAGCTGCAGGGCCATGCCGCCGCCTTCCGCGATCCGGCGGTTGCCGACGCGCTGGCCTCGGCCGGGGCGCGGGTGACGCTGGCCGCCTATTCCGGGCCGAACAGCCTGCGCGTGCTGATACCCTGGACCGCGCTGGACAAGCCGGAGGATGCCGGCCGCTTCGCCGACCGCATCGACGCCCTGCCCCGCGGCTTCCAGGGCGACTCGACCGCCATCGGCAGCGCCCTCGTCGAGGCGGCGAAATTGTTCGACCGGGGAGGCAAGGCGCCGCGGCAGGTGATCGATCTGGTGTCCAACGGGTTTTCCAATGCCGGGATCGAACCGGCCGAGGCGCGCGACCGGGTGACGAAGCGCGGAATCACCGTCAACGGCCTCGCCATCCTCGACGAATTCCCCTGGCTGGAGGAGTATTTCGAGGAATCGGTGATCGGCGGACCGGGCAGCTTCGTGAAGAGCGCCATGGACAAGGACAGCTTCGTCGCGGCATTGCGGCAGAAACTGATCCTTGAAATGGTCGCCCTGCCGGATCAAATGCCGAACCAAAGCGTCGCCGCAAGATAGGCGGCCGATAACAAGGCGAGAGGAGCGGGACCGTTGGAGCGCGTCGATTTCCTGGTGATCGGGGCCGGCATTGCCGGCGCATCCGCGGCCTACGAGCTGGCCGCACAGGGCCGGGTGCTGGTGCTGGAGCGCGAATCGCAGCCCGGCTATCACTCGACCGGCCGCTCGGCGGCGCTCTACACCCAGACCTACGGCCCGGCGCCGATCCGCGCGCTGACGGTGGCCAGTTGGGACTTCTACACCGCCCCGCCCGCCGGCTTCGCCGACCATGCGATGCTGACCCCGCGCGGTGTCCTCATCGTCGGACGCGAGACCGAGATCGACCGGCTGGACGCGGAATACGACCAGGGCCGCAGCCTGACGCCGTCGGTGGAACGCTACGACCGCGAGCAGGTGCTGGCCCGTGCGCCCTTCCTGCGCCCGGACTATGTCGCCGGCGGCGTTTGGGAGCCGGATGCCCGCGACATCGACGTGCATGCGCTCCACCAGGGCTATCTGCGCGGGCTGAAGGCGCGCGGCGGCCGGGTGGTGACCGATGCCGAGGTGCGGACGCTCACCCGGCAGGACGGGCTGTGGGTGGCGCAGACCGGGGCCGGCAGCTTTGCCGCACCGGTGGTGGTGAACGCCGCCGGAGCCTGGGCGGACGAGCTGGCGAAGCTGGCCGGCGTCGCCACCGTCGGTTTGGTGCCGAAGCGGCGCACCGCCATCACCTTCGATCCGGTCTTCGAGACTCCGGCCGACAAGACCGGGCTGGACGGCTGGCCGATGGTGTCGGACGTGGCCGAGACCTTCTACGTCAAGCCGGATGCCGGCCGCCTGCTGGCCTCCCCCGCCGACCAGACGCCGATCGAGCCCTGCGACGTGCAGCCGGAAGACATCGACGTCGCCATCACGGTGGACCGGCTGGAACAAGCCGCGCGCTTTTCCGTTCGCAGATTGGCCCACCGCTGGGCCGGCCTGCGCAGCTTCGTCGCCGACAAGGTGCCGGTGGTGGGCTTCGCGCCGGATGCGGAGGGGTTCTTCTGGCTGGCCGGCCAGGGCGGCTACGGCATCCAGACGGCGCCGGCCATGGGCCGGGTGGCGGCCGGGCTGGCCACCGGACGCGGCCTGCCGGAGGATGTGCGGGCACTGGGCGTGACCGAGCAGGATTCTGTCGCCGGCCAGGAAGCGCTGAAAAGGAAATCGGATCGCCCGTCAGGGCACAGGAGGCGTGCGATGCGTGTGCGTCGGTCGGTTGTGCGTCGATTGGGGACGATGAGCGGGCGTGCCCTTGCCGTGGCGGCACTGGCCGCCACCGGCGCGCTCGGTGGCTGTGCCAACCCGGCGGCGGACGAGGCGCTGGTGGCGCAGACCGCCCTGGTCGGCATGCCGAAGGAAACGCTGCTGTCCTGCGCCGGGGTGCCGGAACGGCAGGCCAGCGTCGACAACCGCGAGTTCTTCACCTACCGCAGTTCCCGCCTCGTCTCCTACCCAAGCCCGCCGCCGGTGGGGTATTACGGCGGCTGGGGTTGGCCTTATTACGGCTATGGCGCCGGCTGGCCGTCCTATGGCTATGAAGTCAACAGCTTCGACTGTGAAGCAACCTTCAGTTTGAGAAATGGCGTTGTCGAGCGCGTCGTGTATGGCGGTGCCACCGGCGGTTCGGCGCGACTTGGTCAATGCTACGCCATCGTCCAGAACTGCATGGCGCTGGTTCCGCAACGGACAATCAAACCAACTCCTTGACTGGCTTGTCCATGCGACAACTCGTCACTGTTGCATAGCTGCTGCATCAGGAGAGGAAGGGTTGTAGCCCCTCTAGTACCCGTACTCGGTGTCTGGTAATAGCTCCATCGGCTGATGCCACAGAACAGCAACAACGCATTGCCTGGAGCAGACCCCATGACCATCCTGTCGCGCGCCGCCGCCGCCCTGCTGGCGACCTCGGCCCTCGTCGCCATCGCCTCCCCGTCGCTCGCTCAGGACTTCAAGGGTAAGTCGGCCGGCGACATCGTCGTCCGTGCGCGCGGCCTGGCCGTGCTGCCTCAGGAAAAGGGCACGATCAACAACACCACGCTGGGTGACGTCGGCTCGGCCAAGGTCGGCAACGACTACATTCCGGAAGTCGATTTCACCTACTTCTTCACCGACAACATCGCCGCCGAGCTGATCGCCGGCACCAGCCGCCACCGCGTGAAGGGCAACCTGATCGCCGCCGCCGGTGGCGTCACCGAGATCGGCAAGGTCTCGCTGCTGCCGCCGACCCTGACCGTGCAGTACCACTTCATGCCGAAGGAGCGCGTCAGCCCGTATGTCGGCGCCGGTATCAACTACACCCTGTTCTACAACGAGGATGCGGCCGAGAGCCCCAACGCCGGCGGCCTGCGCATCACCGACACCAACTACAAGAACCGCTTCGGCTGGGCCCTGCAGGCCGGTGTCGACGTTGCCCTGACCGGCAACTGGTCGCTGAACTTCGACGTCAAGAAGGTCTTCCTGAAGACCGACGTGACCGCCAACGCCCGCCTGGGCACCGCCGTCCTGCCGGTCACCTCGAAGGTCACGCTGGACCCGTGGCTGGTCGGCGTCGGCGTCGGCTACCGCTTCTAAGACCGGGTTTCGGGACCGGTCCCGGGCATCCGAAGGGCCGCCTCCCCCATTTGGGGGAGGCGGCCTTTTTTCTTTTTACCGTCAGCCTTGCGGATTGTACGGTCATTCCCATGATTCCGATATAGGGGTCATCGGAAGGGAGGCCGTACCGCCATGCATGTTGCAGCCGTTTTGAAGCGCAAGGGCAACAGGATCGTTTCCGCCGCACCGGACGACAGCGTTGCCGCCGTCACCCGCCTGCTGACCGAGCATCGGATCGGCGCCGTGCTGGTGATCGATGACGATGGACAGCCGGTCGGCATTCTGTCGGAACGCGACGTCGTGCGGGCGATCGCCCGCAACGGCGCCGCGGCCTTGGACGGCCCGGCCGCCAACCTGATGACGCGCGAGCTGATCACCGCCGCCCCGACCGACACCGTCGCCGACATGATGGCGGTGATGACCGAACGGCGCATCCGCCATGTGCCCATCGTCGAGGCCGGCCGGGTGGTCGGCGTCATCAGCATCGGCGACGTGGTGAAGGCCCGCATCGACGATGCCGAGTTGGAGGTCGAGTCGCTGCGCGGCTACGTCGCCGGCATGGGCTGACCCGGCTCCCGCAGCCTGAAAAGCAAACGCCCCGCCGGATCGCTCCGGCGGGGCGTTTTCCTTGTCTCGGGAAAAGCGGCGTCAGGCCGAGTGCGACTGCGGGAAGGCCATCGCCGCCTGGGTGCGGTTGCGCACGCCCAGCGACTTGAAGATCGCCGTCATGTGGATCTTCACCGTGCCTTCGGACAGGCCCAGCTCATGGGCGATCTGCTTGTTCGACTTGCCTTCGCGCAGACGGTCCAGCACTTCGCGCTGGCGCTGGGTCAGCAGCTGTTCCAGCTGCGGATCGGTCGGCGGAATGACCGAGCCGCCGCCACGCTGGTCGGGTTCGTTCCCCTCGCGCAGAACCGTCGCCGGCACATAGACGCCGCCGGAGAAGATCAGGTCGAGCGCGCTCAGCATGATCTTCACGCTGGACGATTTCGGAATATAGCCGGCGGCACCGTTTTCCAGCGCCTCGCGCACATCGGCTTGCGCTTCGGACGCGGAGATCACCACGACCTTCGCGTTCGGCTGCCGGTCGCGCAGCATGCCGATGCCGGAAAAGCCGGGCCATCCCGGCATGCGCAGGTCGGTCAGGACGAGGTCATAGGTCTCGTCCTTCGATGCCGCCATGTCCAGAAGCTCATCGAAATTGCTTGCCTCCGCAAAGGTGGCATTATCTCGAAGCTGCTCAAGCAGACGGCGAAGACCTTCCCGAAACAGGACGTGATCATCACCGATCAGGATCTTCATCGCTCAAACTCCTGAACCATGCTGCCCCTCCAAAAGACGCCCAAAGGGCTTGAGAAAAGGAGGGGGTTGTCGCCACCCGCATATTCCCTAAAATCCAAAGGATATAGCAGGCACCGGCCGAACGTAATCTCTGTTGAGATGTAACACGCAGGGACGATGACCGACAACCGGAAATTAACTTTTGTCACCGCTCCGATGGCCTAGGGGACAGAGGCTGCACTTCCCAGCAGTGATATTTCCAAAGAGCTATGACAATTTTAGGCCAATGTGCGAATGCGCCGCTGGATCTGTCGCAAAAGAAAAAAACCGGTCCGGCGCCATGTTACGGCACCGGACCGGTTTTGAAGATTCACAATCCGGAGAACAATCGGACAAAGGATCGCGCCGTTCGTCAGAAGGCGGCGTCTTCCAGTTCCATCAGCGGCTTGGCGCCGGCGGCGATGGTGATGAACAGGCTGTTGGTCTGCGGCAGCAGCTTGGCCATAAAGAAGCGCGCGGTCTTGATCTTGGCCTCATAGAAGGCGGCATTGCCCTCCCCGGCTTCGAGCTTGGCCTGCGCCTTCTCCACCATGGTCAGCCAGGTCCAGCCCAGCGCCACCAGCCCGAACAGGCGCAGATAGTCGCTGGCAGCGGCACCGGCCTCCTCCGGATCCTTCAGGCCCTTCTGGGCGATCAGGGCGGTGGCCTGCTGGAGCTTGGCAAAGGCCTTGGCCAGCGGCATCACGAACTCGCCCAGTTCGTCCTTCTCCATCGCCGCCTCGATGTCGCGGCCGACGGGGTGGAAGAAGTGGCGGAGCAGACGGCCGATGTCCTGCGGCAGCTTGCGGCCGACGAGGTCGAGCGCCTGGATGCCGTTGGTGCCCTCATAGATCTGGCAGATGCGGGCGTCGCGGACATACTGCTCGACGCCGGTTTCCCAGATGAAGCCGTGGCCGCCATGGACCTGCACGGCGATGTTGGCCGACTCGAAACCGATGTCGGTGAAGAGCGCCTTGACGATCGGCGTCATCAGCTGGACGAACTCGTCGGCATCCCGCCGGGTCCGCTCGTCGGGATGCTTTTCCGCCACGTCGAGCTTGTAGGCGGTCAGCGCGCCGAGCGCACGCGCCCCTTCGGTGAAGGCGCGGGCGGTCAGCAGGTTCCGGCGCACGTCGGGATGGACGATGATCGGGTCGGCCGGCTTGTCCGGCGCCTTCACCCCCGACAGCGACCGGCCCTGGAGCCGTTCGCGGGCATAGTTGACGGCGTTCTGGTAGGACACCTCGGCCAGACCCAGCCCCTGGATGCCCACGGCCAAACGGGCCGCGTTCATCATCACGAACATGGCGCGCATGCCCTTGTGCGGCTCGCCGACCAGCCAGCCGGTGGCGTCCTCGAAGTTCATGACGCAGGTCGACGACGCCTTGATGCCCATCTTGTGCTCGATGGAACCGCAGGCGACGCCGTTGCGGGCACCCGGCGTGCCGTCGGCGTCGGGCATGAACTTCGGCACCAGGAACAGGCTGATGCCGCGGGTTCCGGCCGGCGCGTCGGGCAGGCGGGCCAGCACCAGATGCAGGATGTTCTCGGTCAGGTCATGCTCGCCGGCCGAGATGAAGATCTTGGTGCCGGTGATCTTGAACGCACCCTGCTCATCCGGTACCGCCTTGGTGCGGATGATGCCGAGATCGGTGCCGCAATGCGGCTCGGTCAGGCACATGGTGCCGGACCAGGTGCCGTCGACCAGCTTGGGCAGGAAGCGCTGCTTAAGCTCGTCCGAGCCGTACATCGCCAGCGCGTTGTAGGCGCCGAGCGACAGGCCGGGATACATGCCGAAGCTGAGGTTGGCGGAGCAGATGAACTCCTCCAGCATGGTGTTGACCAGCTTCGGCAGCCCCTGCCCGCCATAGGCCGGGTCGCAGGCCAGCCCCTGCCAGCCGGCCTCGATGTAGGTGCTGTAGGCTTCCTTGAAGCCCTTGGGCGTGCGGACCTCGCCATTCTCGAAATGGCAGCCCTCGCCGTCGCCGGACTGGTTCAGCGGGAACAGCACCTCCTCGCACAGCTTGGCGCCTTCCTCCAGCACCTGGCCGACGAGTTCCGGCGTGGCGTCCTCATAGCCCGGCAGGGCCGACAGCTTGTCCAGCCCGACGATCTCGTCCAGGACGAAGCGCACATCCTCAAGCGGAGCCTTGTAGATCGGCATCTCTCGTTCCTCCCCCTCAGTTCCGCAGCGGCTTGCCGGTGAGCAGCATGTGCTCGATCCGGTCGATGGTGCCGCCGGTGCGCACCAGACCCATGAACGCCTCGCGCTCCAGCCGCAGGATGTGGTCCTCGCCGACCGGCTTGGAGATGTCGGCCTCCTCGCCGCCGCTCAGCACCTCGGCCAGGGCGGCGCAAACCACCTTGTCGTGCGGCGTGACCTTGCCCTGCAGGGCGAAGCCTTCCACCGCCAGCTCCATCGCCGCCTTGGCACTGGGGCCGGGCAGGACGTAGCTGGTGGTCTTCTCCGGCGCGGTGTAGTCCGCCGCCAGTTCCAGCGCCTTGGCCTTGGCGTCGGCCAGCAGCCGGTCGCGGTTCATGGTGATGCCGTCGGTGGCGCGGAAATACAGCAGTTCCTTGGCCTCGGCCGCCGACTTGGCGACGGTGGCGGTGCTGATGATCTCGAAGGCCTTGGCGATGCCGGGCATCGGTCCGCGCGGCGCCTTCGGGTTGGCCTGATGACGGGCCAGCATCTCGGTGCAGCCGCCCCAGGCCGGGATCAGCCCGACGCCGACCTCGACGAGGCCGACATAGGTCTCGGCATGGGCCTGGACATGGTCGGAATGCAGCAGGATCTCGCAGCCGCCGCCCAATGCCATGCCGCTGGGGGCCGCCACCACCGGGAAGGGCGCGTATTTCAGCGCGCGGTAGGTGCGCTGGCCGCCCTCCACCATTTCCTCGATCTGCGGCCACAGGCCGATGTTCAGCGCGAACAGGGCGAGGCCCAGATTGGCGCCGACCGAGAAATTGTCGGCCTCGTTGTGGATGACCAGCGCCTTCCAGTCGCCCTTCCCGTCGCCGATCAGGCGCATCGCCTTCTCGTAGGCGGCCATGATGTCGGCATCGACGGCGTTCATCTTGCTGGTGAACTCGACGCACAGCACGCCGTCGCCGATGTCCCACAGGCTGGCCGAGCCGTTCTTCCACACCGGCTTGCCGGCGGCGCGCTTGATGTCGGACAGCAGCAGCACGCCGTCCGGGCGCACCACCGTGTCATAGACGCCGGCCGTGGTCAGGTGCTGGAGCTTGCCGCCCTCCACCCGGTAGAAGGGACGGCCGGCGGCGGTCTCGACCAGCGCCGGGACCGGAATGCCTTCCGAGCGGCACAGCTCGGCGAACCAGTCGGTGCCCAGCCGGTCGATCAGCTCGAACGGGCCCTGCTTCCAGTTGTAGCCGAGCCGCATGCCCTCATCGACGGCGACGATGCTGTCGGCGATCTCCGGCACCAGGCTGGCGGCATAGGCCAGAGTCTGGGCCAGGACGCGGCGGGCGAAGAGGCCACCCTTGTCGGGGTGCTCGCACAGCTTGCGCAGGTCGCGGCCTGCGGAGGACACGCTGTCCAGCCGTGCCTTCTCCGACGGAGCGTACTCGCCGGTCCGGAGGTCGACCGACTCCTTCACCTTGCCGCCGCCGGCCTTGTTGATGCGGTAGAAGCCGCCCTTGCCCTTGCGGCCGGTATAACCCTCCGCGATCATCTTCGTGATGACCGGGTGCTCGCGCATCTGGCCGCGATAGGCGTCGTTCGCCGGCAGGGTGGCCGACATGCTCTTGGCGATGTGCGGCATCAGGTCGAGCCCGACCAGATCCATCAGGCCGAAGACGCCGGTCTTGGGGATGCCCATCGGACGGCCGCCGACGGCGTCCGCCTCCTCCACCGTCAGCCCCAGATCGACCGCGGCATTCACCGCCGCCTGGATCCAGAAGACGCCGATGCGGTTGGCGATGAAACCCGGCGTGTCCTTGCAATGGACGACGCCCTTGCCGAGCCGGCGGTCGCAGACGTCGGCGATGGCGGCCAGCGCATCGGCGCGGGTGTCGGCGCCGCCGACGATCTCCAGCAGCCGCATGTAGCGCGGCGGGTTGAAGAAGTGGGTGATCAGGAAGTCCTTGGCGAACTGCTCGCTCTGCCCCTCCGTCAGCACCGCCAGCGGAATGGTGGAGGTGTTGGACGACACCACCGAGCCCGCCTTGCGCACCGGGTCGATGCGCTTATAGAGGTCGGCCTTGATCGCCGGGTTCTCGACGATGGCCTCGACGATCCAGTCGACGTCGGCCAGCAGGGTCAGGTCATCCTCAAGATTGCCGGGCGTGATCAGCCTGGCGTTCTTGGGATGCATGAAGGGGGCCGGATCGGTCTTCAGCATCTTTGCCACTGCACCCTTGGCGATGGCGCTGCGGTCGCCCTCCTTCGCCGGGATGTCGAGCAGGACGCAGGGGATGCCGGCGTTGGCGAAATGGGCGGCAATGCCGGCACCCATCACGCCCGCACCGATCACGGCGGCGCGTTCGATCTTCATGGTCGTTTCCTCCCCGATCCCGTTCGTCAGACCGCTTCCAGGATGGTGGCGATGCCCTGGCCGCCGCCGATGCACTGGGTCGCCAGCGCGAACTGCTTGCCCTCGCGCTTCAACAGGGCCGCGGCCTTGCCGGTGATGCGGGCGCCGGTGGCCCCCAGCGGGTGGCCGAGCGCCAGCGCGCCGCCGTCCGGGTTGATGCGGGACGGGTCGATGTCGAGGTCGCGCATGCAGGCGATGGCCTGGGACGAGAAGGCCTCGTTGATCTCGATGATGTCGATGTCGTTGATCGACAGGCCGGCACGGGCCAGCGCCTTGCGGGTGGCCGGGACCGGACCCAGCCCCATCAGTTCCGGCGCGCAGCCGGCGACGGCGACCGAGCGGATCTTCGCCAGGATCGGCAGGCCGTGGGCGCGGGCATACTCCTCCGTCGTCACCAGCACGACCGACGCGCCGTCGGTCAGCGGCGAGGAGGTGCCGGCGGTCACGGTGCCGTCGGCGGTGAAGGCCGGCTTCAGGCCCGCCAGGCTGTCGGCGTTGGTGCCGGGACGGATGCAGCCGTCCTTGTCGACCAGACCGGCCGGGGTCTGGATGCCGACGATCTCATCGGCCAGGCGACCGGCGGCTTGCGCCTCCGCGGCCTTGGCGTGGGAGGCGACGGCGAGCGCCTCCTGCTCGGCGCGGGAGATGGCGTATTTGCGGGCGACATTCTCCGCTGTGATGCCCATCGAACAGTAGGCTTCCGGATAGGACTCCTTCAGCGCCGGGTTCGGCATCGGGTTGAAGCCCATGATCGGCACGCGGGTCATCGATTCGACGCCGCCGCAGACGAAGACCTCGCCGGCGCCCATCTGGATGGCGCCTGCCGCTTGGTGGATCGACTGCATGGAGGAGCCGCAATAGCGGTTCACCGTGGTGGCCGCCGCGGTCTGCGGCAGCTTGGCCAGGAAGGAGATGCTGCGGGCGACGTTCAGCCCCTGCTCGCCCTCAGGAAAGGAGCAGCCGACGATGACGTCCTCGACGTCCTCGGTCTTCAGGCCGGTGCGCTCGACCAGCGCCGCGATGACGCGGGCCAGCAGATCGTCGGGGCGGACCTTGGTCAGCTCGCCCTTGTGGGCGAAGGCGAAGGGCGAACGGGCATAACCGGCGATGACGACCGACTTCATGAGTGCTTCTCCTCCATGTCCTGCGTCTCCGTGATGCCGTTGCGGCTGAGATGCTCGGAGATCTGGGTGTCGATGGTGCACAACTCCGCCAGCGTCTGTTCGACGTCGGCAAGCTGCTGTTCAAGTGCGGAAATCCGGCGGCGCGCGATGGAGCGCATGTAGCGCATCTGTTCGATCTGGGCGTCGTCGGTGTCGTAGAGGTTCAGGAAATCCTTGATCTCGGCCAAGCTGAAGCCCAGCCGCTTGCCCCGGCAGATCAGCGCCAGCCGGGCGCGGTCGCGGTGGCCGTAGACACGGGTGCCCCCAGGGGCGGTGCCGATCCGCTCCGGCGACAGCAGCCCTTCATCCTCGTAATGGCGGATGGTGCGGTGGGTCAGACCGAACTCCCCGGCCAGTTCGCCGATGGCGAGCCTGGGGCCGGACAGGCAGCCATCGCCGTCACCCTCCCCCGTCTCCATCGCGCCGTTGCCGAACGAAAGCCGATCCACTCCGCCTGCTCCCTTCCTTGACGTTTACGTAAAGGTAAGGTCGATGCCGCTTGCTGTCAACAGACTTGTTGACCATGCCAACCAGTTGGCAGGCCAGCAGGCCGGAGGCACGGATCGGCGCCTTGGGACGGCGACAGTTCAGTCCCTAACGGGTGCGGCGCGCCCGCACAGTGACAGGATGCCACGCCCCGCCGATGACGGCGGCTGTGGCAGGCTTCGCGGTGAATGCACGCCTCCTCGCCGTTGCCCACACTCGGATGTGGGAAGCGGGGGCGGCGAATAACAGACGGCCGCAAGGCCGTGACGGGTTCAGGGCGGGTTTTGAAGTTTTCGGGCGGATCAGGACAGGGGACAGGAGACAACCCATGTCGGCGCGCGCCATCGTATCGTTGGGCGTCTGGATACTGGCCATGGTGCTGATCGGCACCATGACCGTCGGCCTCGCATTGGCCTTCTACCTGATGCTGACCCTGGCATTCGCCGTGGTGGTGGCGGGCCTGACCCTCCTCGCCCGGCGGCGGGAGAGCCACCGGGGCGAACAGAGCTACCTTTAGACGTCGTCAACTCGGTTGGGGGCGCCGGTGCCGGCGCCCCCTCCGCTTGTGCCTGCTTTACTCCGGCAGCACGCGCAGCCGGGAGGCGGCGGTGCGGGCGGACAGGTGGGGACGCTGGAGATCCTGCACTTGGGCGCCGGGGGCCGCGAAGTCGCCGGGGGTGACGGCGCGGACCAGATAGACCAGCCGGAAGCGGGGGGCCGCCTTCGGCAGGTCGACGGCGGCCAGGAAGCGGTCCTCGCGGAACTCGACATTGCGGGCCGACGACAGCTCGCCCAGCCAGGACAGCTTGCCGAGCTGGCCGCTGTTGGCGAGCCGGACATTCTCGATCTCGAAGCCGGCCGGCAGCGGATCGCTGACCAGCACCGAATGGTCGAGCGGGTCGCCGACCTCGCCCTCCAGGATCACCACCAGCAGGTCGTTGTGGCGGATGCCGGCCGGATCGACCGGACGGCCGGCCATGTCGAACAGGCGGCGGCGGATGGTCATCCCCTGCTCCTCAGCGCCGGCCGGCTGGTCTGGCACGCCCGTCACCGACAGGATCTGCCTGACCTCGCCGCCCAGATTGCGGATGGCGGGCGGGGCGGCGGGATCGACGGCCAGGATCTGCGGCTTGGCGTTCTCCACCGTCTGGTCGCCGATGGCGAGCTTCATCGGAGCCGCCCGGTCGATCAGCGCCTTGGACGCCAGCAGCAGCCAGGCCTGCTCCTGCAGGTTGGTGGTGCGGACGGCGGCGAAGGTCTTCGCCACACGCTCGGCGGCCTGGAAGATGCGGTCGCGCTCCACGGCACCGCTCTCCGCCATCAGGAAGACGACACCGGCCTCGTCGCGCAGGGAGGAGCCGTGGTCGCGCAGGCTGGATGTGACCATGCGGGCGCCGGACAGCTTGGAAAAGGCTTCGGCAGCACCCGGCTGGTCGCCGAGCACGGCGGCCGCCGCGGCGATCTGCGCCCGGGCGAAGTCGGTCGGCAGCCGGTCCCAATAGTTCTCGCGGAAGTACCGCACCGCACCGGCGTCGATCATCTTGGCGCGTGCCAGCACATGGAGTGCATAGGCGCGGCCCGGCAGGTCGGCGGTCTCGACCCAGGCGTTGTCGATGGCCTGCTTCAGCCAGTCCAGACCCTTGCGGTAGGGCTGGTCGGGAATGCGGTAGCCCGCCGCCTTGGCCCGGCCCAGCACATCCACCGCATAGGCGGTCAGCCAGGGATCGAGATCGCCCTTCGGCGACCAGGGGGCGAAGGCTCCGTCGATGCGCTGGAAGGTCAGCAGCCGGTCGACGCTGCGCTGGACACGCGCCTTGATGCGGTCCTCCGGCGCGATGCCGAGGCCGGCGGCGACGTCGCTCAGCGACAGCAGCGGCAGGATGCGGCTGGCGGTCTGCTCCGCTCCGCCCGCGGCGGCACGGTCGAGCGCGAAGAGCAGGCCCGGCACGTCCAGGTCCGGCAGCGGCGCGATCTCCGCACCGACCGCGACGGTTTCCGGCCGCAGGCCGGCGGCGATGTCGGCGGGAACGGTCAGGCCCTTGTCGGTCGGCAGGGCGGCAACGTTGCGGCGCGACACCGGCGGCGTGGCCGGACGCACCGTCACATCCCAACGGCGGGTGACGCGCACGCCGTCGGGACCGGTGACGTCCAGCGTGACATGGCCGGCCCCGACGGCGGTGGCGGTCAGCACACGGCCGGCGGTCGCCCGCTTGCCGCGCGCCAGCTTCGGCACGGCCAGCTCGTTGCCCGATTCGCCGGCCGCCTCACCGCTGGACTCCGTCCGGACGATGGAGACGGCGCCCTCGGCGGTCAGGGTCATGCGGTAGTCGCCGGACGGGCCGTTCAGGTTGTCGAGCGACAGCAGGACCTGCGCCGTATCGCCGGGGGCGAGGAAGCGCGGCAGCACCGCGTCGGCAACCACCGGGTCGCGCACCAGCATCTGGCTTTCGGCCTGGCCGATCCGCCCCTCGCTCCAGGCCACCGCCATCAGGCGCAGGCGCCCCTGGAAATCGGGCAGATCGAGGGGAACCGAAAGCTTGCCGCCGGCGCCGACGGTCAGGATGCCGGAATAGAGCGAGACCACCCGTTCCGATTTGGGCGGAACCATCCCGGAGATCTGGCGCAGGCGCGGCGTCGGCTGCACCGGCGGCCGGGCGGCGTCCAGGCTGGCCGGATCGATCAGGCGGCCGTAGGAATCGCGCAGCTCCACGGTCAGCGGGCGCTTGCGCAGGTAATGGCGGGCCGGATCGGGCGAGGGCTGGTCGGTCAGCTGCATCACCGATTCGTCGACGGCGGCCAGCGTGACGAAGGCCTGCTTGCCCTCGGCGACGCCCTCCACCGCGATGTCGGCGGTCATGGCGCGGCGCGGCTCCGTCTCCGCCGGGGCGGAGAGGCGGACGTCCAGCGTGCGCGGGGCCTTGTCCATCGCCAGCCAGGCGAGGCCGACGGCGCGGCGCGGCGGCTTCTTCGACTGCGGGTCGGAGGTGGCGAAGGCGGTCGCCAGCACATGGGCACCGCTGGTCCAGCCCTGCCCGACCGGGATTTCCAGGAAGGCGCCCTGCGGACCGATGGCGCGGGTGACGGCATAGCTGACGCCGCGATCGGCAACCGCCACCAGCACCTGGCTGTCATAGGGCGGCTTGACGAAGACCCAGGCGGTTTCGCCGGAGCGGTAGGCCGGCATCATCACCGAGACGTCGACCGCGTCCGGCCGTTCGCCGGCGGTCGGAGTCATCCACCAGCCGGCGGCGAAGCGGAAGCTGCTGGCGACGCCGGTCTTGGGATCGAACACCTCCAGCCGGTAGCGGCCGGCGGCGACCGGGGTCTCCACCGAGGCCGGGGCGGCGGCCTGGGCCGACAGCGACCCGCCGGTCACCCGCTGGTCCTTCACCGTGACCTTGTAGTCCCAGCGGCCGTTGGCCTCGTACCACGCATAATCGTACTCCTCCTCGAACAGCTCGTAGGAGAGGTCGGCGCGGTCGGTCGGCTTGCCGTCGGGGCCGACGGCGATCACGTCGAAGCCGGCGGTGGCCCCCTCCGGCACGCCGTCGCCTTCGAAGCGCGGCTTGATACCGACGGCGAAGGGCTGGTGGCGCACCGGCAGCACGAAATCGCGGCCGACCGGGCGGCCGCCGATGTCGAACAGGGTGGCGCGCACCACCGCCTCCAGCGGGCGGGTGCTGTCGGGCGGACGCGGCAGCTTGACCTTCAGGCGGGCGGAACCGTTGGAATCGGTGATGAAGCCCGGCAGGTCGGCGCGGGCCGGCTTCACCTCTTCCTGAACCAGGCCGAAATGATAGCCCGGCAGGCTGGGATAGGGGTTGGCGGCGGCGCGCAGCGTCACCGTCAGCTCGCCCGGCAGGCCGGAAGCCGGCGCGCCGTACAGATAATGGCTGTCGAGCGCGATGTCGGCCTCGCCGTCGGAGGCCAGCTCCGTCGTCGGGGAGGCGAGCGCCACGTCCAGCCGCGGCGGCACGAAATCCTCCAGCAGGAACTCCACACGGCCGATGGCCGGGCCGTCCGGCTCGGCATGGGCGGTGACGACCCAGTTGCCGGGATAGGCGTTCATCGGCAGGTCGATGCGGGTGGCATAGCCGCCGGCCCCGCTGTCGGCCAGGCTGCGCCGCTCCACCTCCAGCCCGTCGGGGCGCAGGACGCGGATGGTCAGCTGCTTGCCGGCCGGCGGCGGGTTGAGGTCGGCATCGCGCAGCAGGGCGGTCAGCTGCACCGTCTCGCCCGGCCGGTAGATGCCGCGCTCGGTGTAGAGATAGGTGTCGAGTCCCCCGGCGGCCGGGCGGACGACGCCGACCGGCTTGTCCTGGGCCTCGGCAGGCGGGGCGCCGCCGGCGGTCAGGTCGAGAACGGCGAAGTCGCCGTCGCCGCGCGCGGCGAACAGCGCCTGGACCGGCTCGGCCCCGGCGGCGCGCAAGGCGGCGAGGTCGAAGCGGCCGAGCCCGTCCTCGCCGGTCTGGAGGCGTCCCAGTTCGGTGCCGTTACGGGCGACCAGACGCAGCTCCACCCCGGCGGCGGGTGCCGCGGTCTGGACGGAGCGGGAGAACACCACCAGCGAATCGTCGCCGAGGATGGTGTTGAGGCCGAGGTCGGAGACGACGAACCATTGGGTCGCCTTGCGGTCCCAGCCGCCCGGCTTGATCTCGTCGGCACCGGCGATGGCGACATAGACGCCGGGCTCGAGCTTGCCCAGCACGCCGTCGATCGGGAAGGCGGTGGTGACGGTGCGGTTCGGCTGGTTGCCGATCCCCATCTCGCCGCGCCAGACCTCCTGGCCCGACTTGTCCAGGATCTCGCCGATGTCGTAGTCGGTCATCTGCTGGGTGATGCGGCCGAAATAGATCTTCTCGACCAGCGCCCGGTCGGCGATGCGCAGGACCTGCAGCTTCGCCCGGTCCAGGTTGATCGAGCGCAGCGGCAGCCCTTCGGCGCCGACGCGCGGCAGGATGTAGCCGGCGCCGCGGAAGGCCAGCGACGGCTTGCGGTTGGGCACCTGCACCTCGCGGGTGTCGGCGGCCGGCAGGCGCTTGCCGTCGGCGCCGGGCAGCCCGTCCTTCAGCGTGACGCGGTAGCTGTCGCCGTGGCGCAGCCCCTCGACGCAGAGCGTGCGGTCGCGGGCGATGGCGGCGCCGTCGACCGACGGCTCCACCGTGACATAGTCGCGGTAGTTGACGGCGCGCGACCGCTCCAGCCGGTCGGTGAAGGTGAAGCAGGCCTGTGGCGTATCGCGCTCCGCCACCACTTCGACGCTGGATACGCCGAAGGGCACCGGCTCGGCCGGCGGGTCGGCGGCGAAGGTCTGGGATACGGTGAGCGTGCCGGAGCACGCGGCAAGAACGGCACAGACACGCGCCAGCGCACGCAACATTATAGACAGGCCCCAATTCCGCGGGTGGATCCGAAGGCACGCGGCCGGGGGCAGCCCTGGCGTCGGCTCGGACCTGGATAAAACCGGCGCGGAGTATGCCCAAGCGGCAGGGGTTTCGCCATGGCTTTGCGGCGCCGTCCCGAAGATCGCCTTGATCGCGTGCCGGAAATGAGTGCTGGCGCGAGGGTCAGGCGGCGAATTCCAGCGTGACCTGGCTGCCCTGCCCCGGCCGGCTGTCGATGCGGAGGCTGCCGCCATGCGCCTCGATCAGCGACTTGACGATGGGCAGGCCGAGGCCGGTGCCGCGGCCGGGCTGGGTGGTGAGGGCGGAGGTCTGGCCGAAGGGGATGGAGGCCTGCCGCAACTCCTCCGCCGTCATGCCGATGCCGTTGTCGGTGACGCGGACGACGCAGCGGCCATTCACCCCGCGCGCGACGCTGACCAGCACCCGCCCGTTCTCGGGCGTGAATTTCAGGGCATTGCCCAGCAGGTTCAGCAGCATCTGCTTCAGCGCCCGCTCGTCCGCGCGCACCAGCGTGGGCGACAGCGGGCGGTTGATCTCCAACCGGATCGACTTCTGCTCCGCCTGGGGGGTGACGATGCGGAGCGCCCATTCGGCGGCGGCGACCGGGTCGACATCCTCCATCAGCAGGGCGAACTTGCCGGCCTGCAGGCGCGACAGGTCGAGGATGTCGTCGATCAGGGTCAGCAGATGCTGGCCGGACGCATGGATGTCCTTGGCATAATCGGCATAGCGCTCCCCGGCGTCCGGCCCGAACATCTGGTCCTTGATGATCTCGGAAAAGCCGAGGATGGCGTTCAGCGGCGTGCGCAGCTCGTGGCTGACGCGGGCAAGGAAGTCGCGGTTGACCGCCAGCGCCGCCGCCAGCCGTTCGGCGTTGCGCTGCTGGACCAGCAGGAAGGCGGCGACCAGCAGGATGGAGACGCTGAGCAGCGCCGCGATGATCCGCATCTGCCCACGGAAGCCGGCGACAGCGGCGTCGATGTCCTTCACCGCGATGCCGACGACGAGAATCAGCGGATAGCCCTCGACCGGCCGGTAGGCGTAGGCGCGGCGGATGCCGTCGGCGATGCTGTCCTGCCAGAAAACCCCGCTCAATGACTGCTGCAATGCCACCCACAAATTGGAGCCGGAGCCGTCGAGCCCGACGGAATCCTTTCCGTCCTTGGAGCCGCGGGCGCGGATGACCCGGTCGAGCCCGACCAGCGTGACCACCCCGTTGCGGCCGACGTCGGCCTGCCGGTAGAAATCGGACAGGTGATCGGGATCGACATTGGCGACCGCCACGCCGGCGAATTCCCCCGCCGCATCCTCCAGCCGCCGGGAAAAGCGTAAGAGCGGCTGCCCGGTCGCCGACCCATTGAAGGGCAGGCCGATCTTCATCAGCGACCGCCCCTCCCCCTGGTGATAGGCGATCAGGCCGCTGTCCTCCAACCCTTCGGGCGGCCCCTTTCCCTCGCTGCGGAAGAGCTGGGCGCCATCGGGACCGAAGACGCTGAAGTGATGGATCAGGCCGGCGTCGTAGAGTCCATCGTCGATGATTCGGCGGGCGCGGGGCAAGCCGCCCTCGGCATAGCGTTCGGCGAAGGAGCGCAGCGTGGTGTCGACGTCGTGCATGGTGCGGCTGGTGCTGCTCTCATAGGCGCGTGCCGTCGTCTGGGCATTGACGATGGCCTCCCGTATCTGGCCGTCCAGCATGGAGGACGCCATCAGGGCATAGCCGGCCCACACCCCGGCCAGCGCCAGGGCGGTTGCCATCAGGATGCCGTTCCGGATGGACAGCGCCCTGACAAAGGGGAAACGAAAGGTCGGGAGACGTGGCATGCCCTGCGCTCCGCCGTTCCACCGCCCCCTGCATCCGGTCCGCAGCGCCGATCTGTAACGTCGGGCGCGATGCGGCGGGGGTGGAGCCGATCATCGCGCCAATTTGTTAAGACTTGTCAAATATCCTGACTGTTTGTCCACCTACCAATTGTGCCCGTGGATTTCTATTTTGACACGAAGCGGTGCCGCAGCCGGTCGATGGCGGTGTCGAGCACTTCATCCTTCTTTGAGAAGCA
This sequence comes from Azospirillum sp. UENF 112521, assembly GCF_058780665.1. Classification (NCBI taxonomy): domain Bacteria; kingdom Pseudomonadati; phylum Pseudomonadota; class Alphaproteobacteria; order Rhodospirillales; family Azospirillaceae; genus Azospirillum; species Azospirillum sp. UENF 112521. Next base: position 680,386 of record NZ_JBSNCI010000005.1, on the reverse strand, counting down.
GAAGCGCACGACGTTGGTCGGCGCGTTTTCCACGAAGAAGGCGCTGACGGGGATGGCGGCGACCTTCGCCTCCGCCACCAGCCAGCGGCAGAAGGCCTGGTCGTCGCCGTCGAAGCCGAAACGCGAGATGTCGGCGGCGACGAAATAGGTGCCGGCGCTGGGCAACACCTCGAACCCTACCGAGGCGAGGCCTGCCGACAGCCGGTCGCGCTTGGCCTGGAGACCGGCGGCGAGCCCGGTGAAATAGGCCTCCTCCTTGCCCAGCCCGTAGGCGACGGCGGTCTGGAGATTCGGCGGGGTGGTGAAGGTCAGGAACTGGTGCGCCTTGGCGACCGGCTGCAACAGGTGGGGGGCGGCGGTGACGTAGCCGACCTTCCAGCCGGTCAGCGAGAAGGTCTTGCCGGCCGACCCGATCTTCAGGCAGCGGTCGCGCATGCCCGGCAGGCTCATCAGCGGGATGTGGCGGCGGCCGTCGAAGACGATGTGCTCATAGACCTCGTCGCAGACCGCCAGAGCGTCGTGGCGCTGCACGAACTCGGCGATCAGCTCCAACTCGGCGCGGTCGAAGACCTTGGCGGCGGGGTTCAGCGGATCGTTGATCAGCACCAGCTTGGTGCGGGGAGAGAAGGCGGCCTCCAGGTCGGCGCGGCTGAAGCTCCAGTCCGGCGCCTTCAGCGAGACGAAGCGCGGCACGCCGCCGGCCAGCCGGACGATGGGCAGGTAGCTGTCGTACATCGGCTGGAACAGCACCACCTCGTCGCCCGGATTGATCAGGCCGAGCAGGCAGGCGGTCAGCGCCTCGGTCGCGCCGGACGTGACCATCGTCTCGGTCTTCCAGTCGACGTCGAGCCCGTAGAAGCGGCCGGCGTGGGCGGCCAGCGCCTGACGCAGGTCGGGCGTGCCCATCATCGACGGGTACTGGTTCCACCCGGTCAGCAGCGCATCGGCCGCGGCTTGCAGCACGTCGGCCGGCCCGCGGTCGTCGGGGAATCCCTGGCCCAGATTGATCGCGCCATGCTCCTCCGACAGGCGGGACATGACCTCGAAAATGGTGGTGCCATAGCTGGACAGCAGCGCGTTGCCCGACTTCACCGCAAAACCTCCTCATGCGAACGGACGCACAAGATGGCCGCTGCGGGGCAATGCTGTCCAGTGCCCGCTTCCGCAGGGCTGACGGTTGCGGGTTGATCACGGAATCGTTCGGACTCCCACCGAGCGATGGAGACGGCCATGGTATGGCTGTTGCATACTCAGGTAAGTTTCCGTCCCAAGGAGTGAAATTCCGATGTCGTTTTCTTCCCGCTGCCGCGGTGCCGCCCTGTCGGCTTTGGTCCCGGCCCTGGTCCTGTTCGGGCTGGCCGCTTCCGCGCAGGCTGCGGAACCGATCAAGGTCAAGGTGTTCGTCGGCTCGATGTTCGAGATCGGCAAGAACACCGGCGACCGCGCCGGCGAGTTCCAGCACTGGTACGAGCGCTATTGGCAGACGGCCGAGCCGATCACGGTGAAGGGCGCGTTGAACCCGGTCTACTGCAACGCCGACGGCGTCTGCGGATCGGTGCTGGGCATGGGCAAGGTCAGCTCGTCGGCCTCGATGCAGGCGATCCTGCTGAACCCGCAGCTCGACCTGTCGCAAGCCTATTTCATGGTCACCGGCGTGGCCGGCACCCCGCCGTCGCGCGGCACCATCGGCGAAGTGAGCTGGGCGACCTGGGTGGTCGACTATGACCTCGGCCACCGCTGGGCGCCGGAGGAGAACAAGGCGGGCGAGCCGACCTTCATGCCGCGCAAGGGCTACGAGGCGGTGCGGCTGTTCCCGATGAATCCGGCGCTGGTGTCCTGGGCGATGCGCCTGACCGCCGACACGCCGCTGAAGGACAGCGACGCCGCCCGCGCCTACCGCAAGCGTTATCCGCAGGAAGCGGCGCAGCGTGCTCCTTTTGTGGGCACCGGCACCCACATGACGGGCGACACCTTCTTCCACGGCCCCGGCATGTCGGCCCAGGCGCAGTACATCGCCAAGCTCTATGGCGCCGACGACTACGTCATCACCGAGATGGAGGCGGCGGCGATCACGCTGGTCATCAAGCGGCTGCAAGGCTCCGACCGGGTGATGAGCCTGCGCGGCGCGGTCAATTTCGACCAGGGCAACCCGAACGAGACCACGCTCCAGCACCTCGACCCGAAGCCGGGCGAGACCGCCGGCGGCTTCGCCGAGACGGTGGAGAATGTGGAACTGGTCGGGTCGCGGATGGTCGACCACATCGTCGGTCATTGGGACCAGTGGAAGGACGGCGTTCCGGCCCTGCCCGCTCCCTGACGGCATTGCCGGCGCCTGCCGGGGGGCAAGCGCCCGCCCGGCAGGCGCCGGCGGCCTACTCGCCGTAGATCTTGCGCAGGCGGCGGTTGCGCAACTTCAGCCGGATGCGTTCGACCGGGCTGAAGATGCGGGGGTAGCGGCGCTTGCCCCGCACGAACAGACGGCGGGCGTCGGCGGAGTTGCGCAGCACCAGCACGCCGCCGAGCAGCATCACCGGCAGGCCGCCGGGACCGGGCAGGGGGGCGATCAGCAGGCCAAGCAGGATGATCGTGCATCCGGCGCCGATCAGGGCCAGCTGTCGCACGCGCGCGAAAGACAGCGTCTGGGCGGTATCGGGAGGACTCATCTGCGGTTCGACAGGCTCCAAGCTTTGCGGTCGTCCGCATATGGGCCTGGGGGAGCGGCTCGAAAAGGCCCCCCTCCCCTTTGCAGGTGTGGGAGCGCGTCTTCTCCCGCCCCGGAAAGGGGCTGGACTCAATGCCCCGATTTTCAATGCAGCGTGCGCGTCGGCTCCACCGTCGCGGCGCGCAGGCGGGCCGGGTCCAGGCGGCTGAGGGCGGCGTCGCGTTCGGCGGGCTTGGGTTCCCAGCCGAATTCGCGGATCAGCTGGTCGCGGGCGGCGACGGCGCGGCGGGACAGGTGGGCGCAGCCGTCCGGCGAGGCACTCCGGCTCGGCGGCGGGCAACGGCGGTCGGCGCAGCTTTCCAGCATCAGGCGGATCATCCGCTCGCGCTTGGCGGCGTCGACATAGCCCATCTGGTCGAAATAGAGCTTGGTGAAGGCCAGTTCGGTGACGCGGGCCTGGGCCTTGCGGTCGCCGACGATCACCGCCGCCACCATCTCCACGCAACGGCCGGCGAAATGCGGCAGCGGTGCTGTGCCGTCGTCGGCACGGTCGAGCAGGCGGCTCGGCAGATCGACCAGCCGGCCGGTCACGTCCTTCACCAGATAGCGGCGCCACACCGACATTCCCGCCTCCCGTCAGGCTTCAGCCCCCGACGGGAAGCCTACACCAGACGGAGGGAACACGGAACCTGTCATGAACACACGATCCCGTGAACGGACGTGTTCCGGCGCGCCTGCCCCTCAGCGCGGCACCAGCGGCCAGAAGATCGCGATGGCCGTCGTGCCGAACACCACCACCATGATCGACAGCGGCAGGCCGAGCCGCCAGTAATCGCCGAAGCGGTAGCCGCCGGGGCCCATCACCAGCGTGTTGCACTGGTGGCCGATGGGGGTGAGGAAATCGCAGCCCGCCCCGATCGCCACCGCCATCAGGAAGGCGTCCGGCCGCAGCCCGAGATGGGTGGCGAGGCTGGCGCCGATGGGCGCCATCACCAGCACCGTCGCGGCGTTGTTCAGGAAGGGCGTCACCGCCATCGCCGCCACCATGATCATCGCCAGCGCCCCCACCGGCGGCAGGCCCTGCGACAGGTCCGACAGGAAACCGGCGATCAGCTCGGTGCCGCCGGTGGTGCGCAGCGTCTCGCTGACCGGGATCAGGGAGCCCAGAAGCACCAGGATCGGCCATTCGATGGCCTCGTAGGCATCGCGCAGGCTGACCACCTTCAGGGCGGTCATCGCCACCGCCGCCCCGAAGAAGGCGATGGCGACCGGCACCAGCCCGGTGGCGACCAGCGTGACGGTCAGCCCCAGCACCGCCACCGCCACGGCGCGCTTCGGCGTGCGGCCGATGGCGAGGTTGCGCTCGGCCAGCGGCAGGCAGCCCAGCTCGGCCAGCGTGTCGGAGACGGCGGCCTGCCGGCATTGCAGCACCACCAGATCGCCCGATTGCAGGCGGATGCGGCGCAGCCGCTGACGGATCGGCCGGCCGCGCCGGCTGAGCGCCACCAGGTTGGCGCCGAACCGCTCGCGCAGGTTCACCTCCTCGATGCTGTGGCCGATCATGGCGGAGCGCTGCTCCACCACCGCCTCGACCACGGCGACGTCGTCCTCGTCCTCCACCCCCTCCTGGCCCTTGTCGTGCATCATCCGGAGGCCGGCGCGCTTGACCAGATCGCCCAGCGCCGTGGTGTCGCCCTCCAGCACCAGGATGTCGTCGGCGAACAGCACCCAATGGCCCGACGGGACATAGCGGCGGTAATTCTCGCGCACGATGGCGGCGACGGTCACCTCGCTCTCGCCGAAGGACTCCAGCTCCTCCACCGTGCGGCCGACGAACTGCGATCCGGCGGGCAGCAGCGCCTCCGCCGTGTAGTCGTCGATGTTGAAGGCCGGGCCGGCCCCCGCCGCCCGCCCCTTCGGCAGCAGCCGGTAGCCGACCGTCAGGAAGGCAACGCCGACCACCGCGATCACCAGCCCCACGGGCGTGAAATCGAACATGTGGAAGGGCTCGCCCGTCATCTCCGCCCGCACCCGCGACACGATGATGTTGGGCGAGGTGCCGACCAGCGTCATCAACCCGCCCAGCAGCGAGCCGAAGGCCATCGGCATCAGCAGCAGCGACACCGGCGTGCCGCTCCGCCGCGCGACCTGCAGGGCGATGGGCATGAAGATGGCCAGCGCGCCGATGTTCTTGACGATGGCCGACAGCAGCGTCACCGCCCCGGCCAGGACCGCCACCTGGGTCCAGACGCCGGTCATCCGCGCGGTCAGCGGGCGCATCGCCGCCTCCACCACGCCGGAGCGGCCGACGGCGGCGCTGACCACCAGGGCCGAGCCGACGATGATGACGATGTCGTCGGAAAAGCCCTGGAACGCCTCCTTCGCCGGCACGATCCCGGCGGCGACCGAGGCCAGCAGGGCGATCATCCCGACAAGGTCGTAGCGCAGCCGGTCCCAGATCAGCAGCGCGATCACCGCGCCGATGATCCCGAACGATAACATCTGGTCGATGGTCATTGGGAAAGGCAGCGTCCTTATCCTGTGATCCGATGCCGGATCGGACAGGGGAACGCGGATCTGCGTCCGGTCAGCGCGCCGAACCCGACGCCTTTCCGTCCCCGCGGCCATTGCCCGACTTGCCTGAAGCCGCCGCCCCCTTGTCGGGGGACCGGGCATCCTGCACCAGCCGGCCGCACTGTGGCTGTTCCTCACTGCCCGGGTCAAGGAAGGGCAGCACGCCGGCCAGCGGGGTCAGCAGCACGCCCAACGCCACCGCCGCAGCCCCCCGCGCCGCCAACTCGGTGGGATCGACGCCGATGTCCGGGTTGCCCAGCGTGCCGCCGACCAGCACCGGGACATGGGTGGCGAAGACCTGCGGCGACTTCGAATCGCCGACGATGCGCAGGTCCAGCGCCTCGTTGCGCAGGCTGATCTGCCCCTTGCCGGTGACCAGCGTTTCCGGCGTGTCGAGCACCAGCGCCTCGACCTGGGCGACGCCGTTCCGCACCGACATGTTGCCGACCAGGCAGTTGAAGGGCATCGGCTTCGACCCGGAAATGACCACGCCCAGCGTTTCCAGGATGTTGGTCTTCAGCCCCTTGACCGCGAGGCTGGTGACGCGGCCGCCGTCCACCGCGACGCCGATCTTGCCGTCGGAGCTGCCCAGCAGGTCGGCCACCGTCTTGCCGGAGCCGGCAAGCTGGATGCGCCCGGCCACCGTGCCGCCGATCTGGCCGGCAAGCGAGGTCTCGCTGAAGAAGCTGGACAGCTTCATCGCGCGGATGTCCAGGTTGGTGCGCATCGCCGGCACCTTGCGGCTGCCGTCCACCTGGACCGTGCCGGCGATCCGCCCGCCGCCGATGCCCAGCGACAGCGGATCGAAATGCAAATCGCCGTTGGCCAGCCTGACCCGCATGTCCAGATCCTGGAGCGGAGCGAAGGGCGCCTCCACCCGCTTGCCGCGCAGGCGGACATCCATGTCGGTGTTGCGCAGCATCTCCACATTCACCGGGGTGGCGGGGATGACGCGGCCGTTGCCGCGGGTCGGGTAGTCGTCGCTGCCGCGCGGCGAGGCGCCGATCAGGCCGGCCATATCCAGGGCCGCCAGCCGGTTGGAGGTGAGGTCGGCCTTCACCATCGGCCGCTCCCCGTTGGTGTCGACCGACAGGTCGCCGGACAAATCGCTTTCGCCGACCTTGCCGTTCATGCCGTGGAAGGCCCACAGGCCGCCTTCGCGCGACAAATGGCCGGAAATGGAATAGGGCCGGGTCTTCGGCGTCGGAATGCCGAGGATCGGGAAGATCTCCGCCAGATCGTTGCCGCTGAGCGCCACCGACAGGTCGACGCCCTCCAGCTTCACCGGCTCCGCCACCGATCCTTCGATGCGGCCCTTGGTCTTGCCGACGGCGGCGTCGATCTTCAGCGGATAGGGCTTGGGATCGTCGCGCAGGGTGAGCAGCGAGCCGCCCTCCACCGCCAGGGTGAAGGGCTTGCCGGCGAAGTTGCCCTTGCCGTTCAGCTGCACGGTGTCGCTGTCGTTGTCGCCGGTGGCGGTGTTGATGGTGTTGTCGATGTCGATGTCGCTGGTGGGGTCGCGGTAGCGAATCCTGCCGTCGGCGATCAGCAGCCGCCCGATCACCGGAATGTCGCCGCGCTTGTCGGGGGTCACGGCCTCCTTCGCCACCTCCTTCTCCGCGTTGGGCGGGCCGAAGTTCCAGTTCGCCTCGCCCTTGCCGTTCTTCTCCAGGATCAGCTTCGGCCCCTCGACCTTCAGCTCCGGCAGTTCCCAGTTGCCGCGCAGCAGTGGCCACGGGCGCAGCGAGGCGTCCAGCGCCCTGATCTCCGCCATCGTCCTGTCCTGCGCCCACTCGGCATTGGCGACGCGCAGCCCTTCCAGATGGATGCGGATCGGGTTGCCGAGATGCACCCGCAGGTCGCCGTCGATGGCGACCTCGCGGTTCAGCGCCGCCGAGGCGCGGCGGGCGACAAAGCCGCGGGCGTCGTTCCAGTCGAACAGCAGCACCACCGCGCCGACCCCGACGACGACCAGACCGACGAGGCCCAGCAGGCCGTAGCCGATCCATTTGAACACCGATCCCGCACCCGCTTTCATCCCCCTGCCCTCCGCGCACCGTCCCTTCCCCTGACAACGGACGAGGGGGCGGAACAGCGAAGGCCGGAGGCGGGGAGTACCGCAAGAGATCCGTTCCGTCAGTCCGAAAGTCATATATTCCATTGGCGCTTGTATTGGATTTAACGCAAAATTCAGTATCGCAGTGCCGTAATCGACGACGCCCCACACCCCACCCCGCAGCCAGGGCCGCAGGACAAGATGCGTTCTCTGACCAATTTCGCCCCGTCCACCTTCGAGGAGCGCGGTGCCGCCGTGGCCTTCACCACGCCTGTGCTGGCGCAGACCCGCGTGCGCAAGGACAGCCGCGACCAGCTGGAGGTTCTGGTGCCCAACCTTTCCGAGGGGCGCGGCGTCTATGTGGTTCCCTGGAAGTCGCTGCCGCTGGCCTTCCCGATGACCGTGCATGACCGGATGCTGCACGATCTGATCGCCAAGGCCGAGGGCTGCTCGCCCGACGACATCCGCAAGGCGGTGCTGGAGGCGGCGCGCTGCGGGCTGGCCGGCGGCGGAGCCGTGGCGGCGGCGGAAGCGGCGCTGAGCGACGACGAGGACCAGCGGCTTCTCATCAACTACCAGCTGATCGTCGAAGCGTTGAAGGCGGTCGGGCTGGAATCGACGGAGATCCTGAAGGTCGGCCTGACCTCCGCCGCAGGGCAGAAGCTGACGCGCGACCTGATGATGAAGGCGGCGCAGCGCCTGGCCCTGGAACCGAAGGAACTCTACGGCCGCATCGCCGAGCTGGCGCTGATGATGGAGGCCATCGGGCTCGCCAGTTCGCCCAAGCCGGCGCGGCTGCGGCGGCTGATGCGCGATCTCCAGGGGTTCCGCGACAGCATGACCGACTGGGCGACCGACAACGTGTCGGAAGCGGCCCCCATCGGCGGCTTCTGCGCCGAGGTGGCGGAGCATACGGTCAACCACGCCCGCAACGTCATCGGCCAGTTCGATCAGGCGATGGCGTCGTTCGAGGTGCTGCTGCGCCAGTGGGAGACCAAGCGCCCGCAGATCCGCAAGGCGTCGAGCCGGCTGTCCTGGCTGCTCGACGGCTGGGAATATCTGATCCTGCTGTGGAACGACGCGCTGACCCAGGACCGCTACAGCCAGGACATGGCCGTCCACGACATCTTCCGCGTCATCCCCCTGCTGCCGAAGGACGAGGGCCGCGCCGAGCAGTCCGCGCTGGCGGACAAGCTGATCAACAGCCACAAGCGGTCGGTGCGCGCTTATGTCGACTGGCGCAGCGGCCAGCTCGATGTCGATCTGGTGATGCGGATCGAGACGATCAAAGGGAGAGCGGCCTGACCATGGAGATGAGGGATCTGGTCGCACTGGGCGACAAGCTTCTGGACATCGACGAGGCCAAGTTCCGCCAGATCGTCGATCTGCTGGAGCAGATGAACGACCATCCCGACATCCAGCGCACCATCGCCGTGATCCGTCCCCGGCTGGTCGAGCTGCGGCTGCACCGCCGGCCGACGCTGAAGCGGCTGTTCTGCGATCCCTTTGAAGACCTGTTCGAGGCGCTGGGCAAGGCCGACCCGGTGCCGCTGAGCGTGATCGAACGGTCGCTGATGAACAGCCTGTGGCCGCTGGTGGAGGCCGAGGTCGGCAAGGAGCGCATGCGCGCCTTCCGCCCCGCCCTACAGAACGGGCCGGATCGCAAGGCGCTGACCGAAGCCTTCTGGGGCGAATGCGCCGCAGCGGTGTCGAAGATCGCCGAGGGGGCGGTGGCCGGGCATTTCAGCGAAGCGCTCGACCTGCGGATGAACCCCAGCCGGACACGGGCGCTCGCGGACATCGCCATCCTCCTGTCCATCGCGCCCGAGATCATGGAGCTGAAGGCGGCGCTGTCGCCCAAGCCGGTGCCAAAGCTCCACGGCGACCATATCGAGGCGATCCAGACCATCGGCCGCCGGCTGTCCCGCGCCAGACCGGCGTCGCTGCGGATCTTCATCCTGCTCGCCGCCTCGCGCCTGACCGATCCGTCGGTGCTGCTCAGCGGGCTGTGGGACATGGATCTGGGGCAGAAGTCGGCCGACCGCGCCACCCTGTTCATGCAGCTGAGCGGCACCGTCGTCGCCCAGATCGAGGACCGCTCGCGCAGCTGGCAGGACAGCCCGGCCAATGACCGCATGGCGGTGGCCGATCTGGCCCTCGACCTCGTCGCCAGCCTGGACGCCACGCGGTCGGCGATGGAGCACAGCCGGAACAAGGAGTTCGACCAGCGGCTGAAGCAGGTGCGCAGCTCCGTCCATGCCATGGTGAAGACCCAGGTGCTGCAGGATGCCGACGCCGGCATCGTCGCCGCCATCGGCGCACTCGACAACAGCGCCATCGGCGCCAGCGAGGGGCGTGCCCAGCTGGCCCAGGCCGAGAACCACGCCCGTGCGCTGCGCAAATGCGCGACCATCGCCGACACGCTGGGGCTGCGCGGCGAGCTGCGGGAGATGACGCAGAAGACCACCGCCTCGCTGACGGAAAAGGCGCAGCAGGCGCTGGCCGGACCGGCCGGAAGCACCCGCACCGGCTACACCGCCATCCGCATGATCGAACTGATTGCCGGACCGGCCGAAGCGAATAAGATCATGGACGAGATCATGAGCGGTGGCCGGCGGTGAGCGTGCTGTATTGAGTGGGCCGGCGCCTTGCGGTGCGGAGGATGGGGCGATGGGATCGGGATACACCGGGTGGGAACTGCCGGCGGACGAACGCGGGCGCCTGCTGGCCCTGGTTCCGCCCCGCTATGAAAGGCTGGTCGGCGACCATGTGACGCTGAGCTTCGGCGTCGGCCCGCAGGAGCCGCTGCCCGCCGCCACCGAGGCCGACGTGATCGGCTATGCCGACGACGGCGAGGGGGTGCAGGCTCTGGTCGTCGCCGTCGACGGCGCCAGCGACCGGCCGGACGGCTCGACCTACCACATCACCTGGTCGCTGGCGGACGGGCGGCGCCCGGTGGAATCCAACGACGTCATCCGCGACTATGGCTGGCGTCCGGTGGACCCGGTGACGGTCAGGCTGGTGCCGCGCTATTTCGCGCTGTAAGCCGGAACCTTACGGCACTTCCGTCACCCCCTCTGCCGCGACGCCTCGTTTCACGCGCTGTTCGCGGTAGACGATGAACAGGCCGCTGCCGATGATCAGCGCCGCCCCCACCCCCATGCGTGCCGTGGGGGCCGTGCCCCAGACGGCGAGGTCGAGGATCACCGCCCACAGGATCGACACATACTGGAACGGCACCACCACCGCGGCGGGGCTGAGCTGCAGCGAGCGGTTCATCATGGCGTGGCCGGCCAGCGCGGTGACGCCCAGCAGCCCCAGCAGGATGAAGCCGAGCCAGCCCGGCGCCTCCCAGGTCCAGGGCAGCGTCACCCCGCCGATCAGCAGACCGCCGACCATCTGGTTGGCGACCAGCGTCAGGCTGGAGGCGGAGCGCAGGACGCGGGTGGAGATCACGCCGCTTGAGAAGATGAAGGCGCCGATCAGCGCCACCAGCGACGGCCACAGGTCGAAACGGCCGGTCGGGTTCAGCACGATGACGACGCCGATGAAGCCGACCAGCACCGCCACCCAGCGGCGCCACCCGACGCTTTCCCGCAGGACCAGCACCGACAGCGCGGTGACGATCAGCGGCGCCGACATGTAGATGGTCATCACGTCGGCCAGCGGCAGATAACCGACCGCCCAGTAGAAGCAGGCGACATCCACCGTCATCAGAGCCACACGCAGGATGTGCAGCGGCAGCCGGTCGACCGCGAAGACCGCGGCGATGCCCTCGCGCCAGATCATCGGCGCCAGCACCGCCAGCCCGAACAGGCTGCGCACCGCCAGCAGCATGGCGACCGGATGGTCGGCCACCAGCCATTTGCCGAGCGCGTCGTTCAGCGTGAAGAGCGTCATCCCGCCCAGCATCATCAGGATGCCGGCACGGGTGTCGGTCGCGGGGGCCGCGGTCATGGAAGGGGTCCGGGAGTTGGTTGACGGCAGGGTCCGCGGGAGCAGGCCGGAGACCTGCGCGGGCAGCGATATTGCTGGAATGGCGGACGAACGCAACCCCCGCCCGGCGGACAGGAGCGATGCCGAATGGGCACTGGCGCGTGCCGGCCGGCGCCGATGCGCCCGGGGCAATACGAGGCACCGTCTTTCACCGCGTCCGGAGCCTGACCGCGGAGATCGCTTCATGACCACACCAAGTTTTCGCCGCTGCGGAACAAAATCTCCGTTCTGAGAAATCATCTTCTGAAACCATAAAATATTTAATTGCGGGGCTAAGCGCTTTGTTGCCAATTCTAGAAAAATGAACCGACATTCATTCGGATGTAGCAGACATTGACAAAATAAATCGGTGTAAATCCGAATATAAGTTTTTAACATTTCATTAATTTTTTTCTCCAGAATACTTTGTGGGATCTTCCAATAGAAATACTAGACCCAGTTTTTTCTTCTATGCCTGCCATCATAAGATGCAAACCCTCAACGCACTCCGGGCGTATGGATTGGGAGAGAACGAGACAATGTTCAGCCTTGCAAACCTGTCGATTGCCAAGAAAATTTCCGGCGCATTTGCATCTATGGTTGCAATCGCCTTGGCCGTCGCCTTTTCCAGCTATTCGAAGCTTTCGTTCATCGAGACATCGAGCGGTTGGACGACCCACACCTATGAGGTGCTCGAAGAGGTCAACAGGATCCTGGGATCGGTGGTGAATCAGGAGACCGGTGTCCGTGGTTATCTGATCGCCGGCGACGACAAGTTCCTGGAGCCGTACCGCGAGGGCCAGCGCCACTATGCGGAATCCCTTGCCAAAGCGAAGCAACTGACGGCGGACAACCCGACGCAGCAGATCCGCTTCGCCGATGTCGACCGCTTCTATCGGACGTGGCTGGCCACGGTCGCCGAGAAAGAGATCGAACTGATGGCCAAGCCTGAAACCCGCGAGCAGGCGCGCGCGCTGGAAGCCTCCGGCGCCGGGAAATCAGCGATCGATGGGCTGCGCGGCAAAATCGCGGAGATCGACAAGATGGAGCGCGATCTGCTCGGCAAGCGCGCGGCCGATCAGGCCATTGCCTTCTCGACCTCCTACACCGTCAACCTCGTCGGCGGCGGAGCCATGATCATCCTCGCGATCGCGGCCGGCATCCTGCTGTCGCGCGGCATCGCCACTCCGATCCGCGGCATGACTGCCGTCATGGGGCGGCTTGCGGCCGGCGACAACGGCGTGCAGATCGAAGGGCAGGAGCGTCGCGACGAGATCGGCGCCATGGCGAAGGCCGTCGAGGTGTTCAAGCGGAACGCCATCGAGAACGCCCGCCTGGAAGCCGAGCAGGAGCAATCGAAGGCGAAGGCGGAGGCCGACCGCAAGGCGTCGATGGCGTCGCTGGCCCGGAGTTTCGAGGCCAGCGTCAAGGGGGTGGTGGAAAGCGTCGCCACGGCATCGGGCAACATGCAGTCGGTCGCCACGACGATGGTCGGTACGGCCGAGCAGACCAGCCATCAGGCCAGCGCCTCGGCCGCCGCCGCCGAACAGACCTCCGCCAACGTCCAGACCGTCGCCGCCGCCACCGAGGAGATGTCGGCATCGCTGCTTGAAATCTCCAAGCAGGTCAGCACGTCGTCGCAGATCTCCGCCCAGGCGGTCAAGGATGCGGAGCGGACCAACGACACCGTCGCCGGTCTGGCGAACGCCGCGCAGAAGATCGGCGAAGTGGTGAACCTGATCCAGAGCATCGCCGGCCAGACCAATCTGCTGGCGCTGAACGCCACCATCGAGGCGGCACGGGCGGGCGATGCCGGCAAGGGGTTCGCGGTGGTCGCCTCGGAGGTGAAGAACCTCGCCACCCAGACCGCCCGCGCCACCGACGAGATCGCAGCACAGATCGCCACGATGCAGGCGGTGACCAGCGAAGCCGTCGATGCCATCAAGGGGATCGGCGCAACGATCACGCAGATGAGCGGGATCGCCACCGCGATCGCCTCGGCGGTAGAGGAGCAGAACGCGGCGACCGGGGAAATCTCGCGCAACGTGACCCAGGCGGCTTCCGGCACCATGGAGGTCTCCACCAACGTCATCGAGGTGCAGAAAGCCGCCAGCCTCAGCGGCAGCATGGCGGGCCAGGTGCTGGACGCCGCCGGAGAGCTGTCGCGCGAAGCCAGGACGCTCAGTTCCGCGGTCGACGAGTTCCTCCGGGGTGTCCGCGCGGCCTGATGCCGCGTTCCTTCACGAAAGCGCCGCCCCGGCATCGTACAGGATCGGAGATCGCGCAAAGGCATGGCGCGATCTCCGCCCTACCCGATGACAGGCAGCCTGTTCGTCGCCTTCATCTCCCGCAGCGACAGGTTCGAGCGGATGCTGGCCACCCCCGGCAGCTTTCGCAGAACCCGGTCGACGAACCCGCTGTAATCGTCGAGATCGCGCGCGACGACCACCAGCAGGAAATCCGCCTCTCCGGTGGTGTTGTGGCAGCTCAGAACCGAGGGGCAGCCCTGGATGATCGCCTCGAAAGCCGCGGTCACGTCCTCCCCATGCTGGGTGCAGACGATCTGCACGAAGGCCATGACGCCGAAGCCGAGCTTGCGGCGGTCGAGAATCGCCTGATAGCCCTTGATCACCCCGCTTTCCTCCAGGCGCTTCTGACGCCGCCAGCAGGACGCCTCGCTGAGCGCCAGCTGTTCGGAAAGCCTGGCATTGGACAGCCGGCCATCCTGTTGCAGCCGGTCGACAATCGCGGCATCCATTTTGTCCAGCGCGTCCATGCTGAAGGACTCCTTCGCAATCAAGCCATCAGAAGAAAAATTCTTTCATATCTCCGGTCCGACCTCTCTTCAATTGAAAGCCAATTTCAGCAGGCCCGGCGTAGACTGCGGGGAGCGTCCAGACGGAGTCCCCCGATGAAAGCCGTGGTCTACGAGGCATTTTCCGCCCCGCCGCACATCATGACCGTGCCCGATCCGACGCCGGAGCCGCATGGCGTCGTCGTCAAGGTGATGGCGACCGGCGTCTGCCGCAGCGACTGGCACGGCTGGGTCGGCCACGACACCGACATCCAGCTTCCCCATGTCCCCGGCCACGAGCTGGCCGGCATCGTCGAGGCGGTCGGCAGGGACGTGACGAAATGGAAGGTCGGGGACCGGGTGACGGTCCCGTTCGTCGGCGGCTGCGGCGCCTGTCCCGAATGTCACTCCGGCAACCATCAGGTTTGCGACCGGCAGTTCCAGCCCGGCTTCACCCATTGGGGATCCTTCGCCCAGTATGTCGGCCTGCATCAGGCGGACATCAATCTGGTGGAACTGCCGGAGAGCATGGACTTCACCACGGCGGCCAGCCTGGGCTGCCGCTTCGTCACCTCGTTCCGCGCCGTCATCGACCAGGGCAAGGCGTCAGCCGGCCAATGGGTCGCCGTCCATGGCTGCGGCGGCGTCGGCCTGTCGGCGATCATGATCGCCAATGCGGTGGGCGCCAACGTCGTCGCCGTCGACATTTCGGAGGAAAAGCTCGCCCTGGCCCGCGCGCTCGGCGCCGTCGCCACGGTGAACGCGTCGGAGGTCGCGGAAGTCGCCGAAGCGGTGATCGAGACCACCCGCGGCGGCGCCCATGTCTCGCTCGACGCGTTGGGCCATCCGACCACCTGCTTCAACTCGATCGCCAACCTGCGCAAGCGGGGCAAGCATGTGCAGGTCGGGCTGATGCTGGCCGAGAACAGCACGCCGGCCATTCCGATGAGCCGCGTCATCGCCAACGAGCTGGAAATCCTCGGCAGCCACGGCATGCAGGCCCACCGCTACGATGCGATGCTGGAGATGATGCGGTCCGGCAAGCTGGCGCTGGAGAAGCTGATCGGCCGGACGATCACGCTGGAACAGTCCATCGATGCCCTGATGACCATGGACAGTTTCGAGGGCACCGGCGTCACCGTCGTGACGGAGTTCTGACGACAAAGCCGGAAAGCTCCCGCTTTCCGGCCTCATCTCCGGCTGTCAGATCACGCCCTTCCCGCGCAGGGCGGCGATGTCGGCCTCGCCCAGCCCGAGGGCTTCGGCGAGCACCGTGTCGGTGTGCTGGCCCAGCGTCGGCGGGGCGGTGTCGTGGACCAGCGGGGTGCCGCTGTAGCGGATCGGGCTCGCCACCGTCGGCACGCTGCCCTGGGTCGGGTGCGGCAGATCCTGGTGGATGTTGCGGGCCTTGACCTGCGGATCCTCGAAGACCGCCGCCAGATCGTTGATCGGGCCGCAGGGCACGCCGACCTGCTCCAGCGCGTCCAGCCAGTCGTGGCTGTCGCGGGTACGGATCAACTCCTCCAGCAGGGCCACCAACTCCTTGCGGTTGGCGACGCGGGCCGGGTTGGTGGCGTAGCGTTCGTCCTTCGCCAGATCGGGGCGGCCGGCGACCGCGCAGAACTTGGCGAACTGGCCGTCGTTGCCGACCGCCAGGATGATGTAGCCGTCGCGGGTGGCGAAGGCCTGATAGGGCACGATATTCGGATGGGCGTTGCCGAGCCGCTGCGGCGCCTTGCCGCCGACCAGGCAGTTCATCGCCTGGTTGGCCAGCACCGCCACCTGCACGTCGAGCAGGGCCAGATCGACCTGTTGCCCCTCGCCGGTGCGGTCGCGGTGGGCAAGCGCGCCCATGATGCCGATGGTGGCGTAGAGTCCGGTGAAGATGTCAGTCACCGCGACGCCGACCTTGACCGGACCGCCGCCCGGCTCGCCGTCGGGCTGGCCGGTGATGCTCATCAGCCCGCCCATGCCCTGGATCATGAAATCGTAGCCGGCGCGGTTGCGGTACGGCCCGGTCTGGCCGAAGCCGGTGATCGAGCAATAGACCAGCCGCGGGTTGACCGCCTTCAGGCTGTCATAGTCGAGGCCGTATTTGACCAGCCCGCCGACCTTGAAATTCTCGATGACCACATCGGCCTGGGCGGCCAGCTTGCGGACAAGCTCCTGCCCTTCCGGCCGCTCGAAGTCGATGGTGATCGACCGCTTGCCGCGGTTGGTCGAGAGGAAATAGGCCGACTGGCCGCCGGCCCAGGGCGGACCCCAGGCGCGGGTATCGTCGCCGGCCCCCGGCCGTTCCACCTTGATCACGTCGGCGCCGAGATCGGCCAGCGTCTGCGCCGACCACGGCCCGGCCAGCACGCGCGACAGCTCCAGCACCCGGATGTGCGACAAGGGTCCGGCCAAGGTGTCTTCCTCCTGAATTATTTCTGGTCCCCACGTCCCTCCCGCTCCTCCACCCCAAGAGGGATAGAGGAGCGGGAGGGGGAGGTTATTACGCCGACACCAGTTCTTCCAGCGACCGCTCGATGATGTCCAGGCCTTCATCGACCAGGGCGTCCGAGGCGGTCAGTGGGACCAGGATGCGAATGACATTGGCGTAGGTGCCGCAGGACAGCAGGATCAGGCCCTTTTCCGCTGCCTTGGCGACCAGCGCCTTGGTCAGGTCGGCGGCCGGCTCCTTGGTCTCGCGGTCGGTCACCAGCTCCATGGCGACCATGGCGCCCAGGTTGCGGACATCGCCGATCACCGACAGGCTGTTGCGCTGGGCCATGGTGCGGAAGCGGCCGGCGATGCGCTCGCCGAGCTGCTCGCTGCGCTCGACCAGCTTCTCTTCCTCGATGACGTTGATGACGGCCAGTGCTGCGGTGGTCGCCAGCGGGCTGCCGGCATAGGTGCCGCCCAGGCCGCCGGGGATCGGGGCATCCATCAGCGCCGCCTTGCCGGTCAGCGCCGACAGCGGGAAGCCGCCGGCCAGGCTCTTCGCCATGGTGACGAGGTCCGGCTCGATCCCGGCATGCTCGAAGGCGAACATCTTGCCGGTGCGGGCGAAGCCGGTCTGGATCTCGTCGACGAT
Organism: Azospirillum sp. UENF 112521; assembly: GCF_058780665.1. Lineage (NCBI taxonomy): Bacteria > Pseudomonadati > Pseudomonadota > Alphaproteobacteria > Rhodospirillales > Azospirillaceae > Azospirillum > Azospirillum sp. UENF 112521. The sequence continues at coordinate 663,249 of NZ_JBSNCI010000005.1, read as the reverse complement.
CATGACGATGCCGTGCTTGTCGCAGACCGCGCGCAGCGACTGGAGGAAGGACGGGCTGGCGATGTTGAAGCCGCCCTCGCCCTGCACCGGCTCGATGATGATCGCGGCGACGCGGGCCGGATCGACGTCGGACTTGAACAGGGTGTCCAGCGCCTTCAGGCTCTCCGCCTCGCTGATGCCGCGGTAGGCGTTGGGGAACGGCACATGGAAGATCTCGGCCGGGAACGGACCGAAGCCGACCTTGTAGGGAACGACCTTGCCGGTCAGGCCCATGGTCAGCAGCGTGCGGCCGTGGAAGCCGCCGGAGAAGGCGACCACGCCCGGACGGCCGGTGGCGGCGCGGGCGACCTTGACGGCGTTCTCGACCGCCTCGGCGCCGGTGGTGAAGAAGGCGGTCTTCTTCGGCGTCGAGCCGGGGACCAGCGCGTTCAGCTTCTCCGCCAGCTCGACGAAGCTGTCATAGGGCGTGACCATCGCGCAGGTGTGGGTGAAGCGGTCGAGCTGGGCCTTCACCGCCTCCATCACCTTCGGGTGGCGATGGCCGGTGTTCAGCACGGCGATGCCGCCGGCGAAGTCGATGAAGCGCTTGCCCTCAATGTCCCACATCTCGGCGTTCTCGGCGCGGTCGATGTAGAAGGGCATGCCGGCGGAAATGCCGCGGGAGACGGCGGCCTCGCGACGGGCGACGAAGGACTGGTTGGTGCTCATGGTCTGTTTTCCTTTGACGACAGTCAGGCGCCGAGGCCGACGCAGAGATATTTGACTTCCATGAAATCATCGAGGCCGTACTTGGAGCCTTCGCGGCCGATGCCGGACTCCTTGACGCCGCCGAAGGGGGCCACCTCGGTCGAGATGATGCCCTCGTTGATGCCGACGATGCCGTATTCCAGCTTTTCCGCCACGCGCCAGACGCGGCCGATATCGCGGCTGTAGAAATAGGCGGCAAGCCCGAACTCGGTGTCGTTCGCCATGCGGATGGCGTCCTCTTCCGTCTCGAACTTGAACAGCGGGGCGACCGGGCCGAAGATCTCCTCGCGGGCGACGCGCATCTCGGTGGTGATGCCGGTCAGGATGGTCGGCTCGAAGAAGGTGCCGCCCAGCGCGTGGCGCTTGCCACCGAGAGCGACGGTGGCGCCCTTCTCCAGCGCATCGCCCATCAGCTCTTCGACCTTGGCGATGGCGTCGGCGTTGATCAGCGGACCCTGGGTGACGCCCGGCTCGGTGCCGTCGCCGACCTTCAGCGCCTTGACCGCCTCGGCCAGCTTGGCGGCGAAGGCGTCATAGACGCCGGCCTGGACCAGCAGGCGGTTGGCGCAGACGCAGGTCTGGCCGGCATTGCGGTACTTCGACGCCATGGCGCCCTTGACCGCCTCGTCCAGGTCGGCGTCGTCGAAGACGATGAAGGGGGCGTTGCCGCCCAGCTCCAGCGACACCTTCTTGACCGTGCTGGCGGCTTGGCGCATCAGCAGCTTGCCGACCTCGGTCGAGCCGGTGAAGCTGACCTTGCGGACGATGGGGCTGTGGGTCAGCTCGTTGCCGATGGCGGCCGGCTCGCTGCCCATGACGATGTTGAAGACGCCGGCCGGGAAACCGGCGCGCTCGGCCAGTTCGGCCAGCGCCAGGGCGGACAGCGGGGTGTCCTCGGCCGGCTTGACCACCACGGTGCAGCCGGCGGCCAGCGCCGGAGCCACCTTGCGGGTGATCATGGCGTTCGGGAAGTTCCACGGCGTGATCGCCGCGACGACGCCGATGGCCTCCTTCAGTACGACGATGCGCTTGTTGGCGGCGAAGCTTGGGATCACGTCGCCATAGGCGCGCTTGCCCTCCTCCGCGAACCACTCGATGAAGGACGCGCCATAGACGACCTCGCCGCGCGATTCGGTCAGCGGCTTGCCCTGCTCGGCGGTCATCAGCTGGGCCAGATCCTCCTGCGCCGCCAGGATCAGCTCGTACCAGCGGCGCATGATTGCCGCGCGCTCCTTGGCGGTCTTGGCCTTCCAGCCCGGCAGGGCGGCATTGGCGGCGTCGATGGCCTCGCGCGTCTCGGCGGCGCCCATGTCGGACACCTCGGCGATGACGGCGCCGGTGGCGGGGTTGGTGACCGGGAAGCTCTTCCCGGAGTCGGCCGCGCGCCACGCACCGTTCACGTAGCCCTTGGTTCGGAGAAGGCCCTGGTCGTTCAGCGACAGCATGTTCGATCCGCCCTGGATGAAGGATTTATGGAACCGGCCGGCCGCACCCGGCGAAAACTTCCTTGGCAATCAAGGATTTCCTGCGCGGGGGCCTGGACCTTGGAGAGAAGCCTACCATGTTTAATAAATTAAACAACCCCTGTTTAGCTGTTCATATTCTGATGACGGGGTTGCGCGAATGGGCTATTGCCTAGAGCGGGTGAGGAGCAGGAGTCCGGTGATGGAATTCGATGTCGGCGCCAGGTTGAAGCAGATCCGCGAACAGCATGGGCTGTCCCAGCGGGCGCTCGCCCAGCGAGCCGGAGTGACCAACGGCACGATCTCGCTGATCGAGCAGAACCGCAGCAGCCCGTCGGTGTCGTCGCTGCGCAAGGTGCTTCAGGGAATCCCGATGACCCTGGCCGAATTCTTCTCCTCCGATGACCTGCCGCCGCCCGAGCAGATCTTCTTCAAGGGCGGCGAGCTGATCGAACTGGCCGGCGAACTGAAGGGCACGGTCGGCCAGGTTTCCTTCCGTCAGGTCGGCGACCTGCGCAGCCGCAACCTGCAAATCCTTCACGAACGCTACGCCCCTGGCGCTGACACCGGCCGCACCATGCTGCAACACGAGTCCGAAGAGGGCGGCATCGTCATCAAGGGCCAGATCGAGCTGACGGTGGGTGACCGCAAGCAGCTTCTCGGCCCCGGCGACGCCTATTTCTTCGACAGCCGCGTGCCGCACCGCTTCCGCAACGTCGGCGACATCGAGTGCGAACTGATCAGCGCCTGCACCCCGCCCTATCTGTGAGCGGGATCGGGGAAGAGTACATTCTCCTCCCCGTCATCGACTCCCCTACTCCGCGTTCCCCTTCAGCCGCTCGTTGCGCCGGCGCAGGATTTCCAGCGTCGACAGCATGCAGACCGAGATCACCGTCAGCACCACCGCCACCGCGGTGATGGTGGGGCTGATGTTCTCGCGGATGCCGCTGAACATCTCACGCGGCAGCGTGCGCTGCTCCGGCCCGGCGAGGAACAGCACCGTCACCACCTCGTCGAAGCTGGTGGCGAAGGCGAACAGCGCACCCGACGCCAGGCCCGGCAGGATCAGCGGCAGGATCACCTTGCGGAAGGTCAGCAGCGGCGGCGCCCCCAGCGAGGCGGCGGCCTTCGCCAAGGTCATGTCGAAGCTCTGCAAGGTCGCCGACACGGTGATGACGACGAAGGGGGTCGCCAGCGCGGTGTGGACCAGGATCAGGCCGAGATAGTTGCCGGTCAGCCCCAGCGGCGCGAAGAAGAAATAGACGCCGACCGCGGTGATGACGACCGGGACCACCATCGGCGACAGCACGATGGCCAGCACCAGCGGCTTCCACTTGCTCTTCCACTGGGCCAGCCCCAGCGAGGCCAGCGTGCCCAGCGCCATCGACAGCATGGACGACGCCACGCCGATGATGACGCTGTTCTTCAGCGCGTTCATCCAGCGCGCGGAACCGAGGAAATCCTCGTACCAGCGCAGCGACAGGCCGGGCAGCGGATAGGTCAGGTAGGTGCTGGAGCTGAAGGAGAGCGGCACGATCGCCAGGATCGGCGCCATCAGGAAGATGAACACCAGCGTGGAGGCGACGATTGTCGCGATCCAGGCGAAACGCTGGCTGGCGGTCTGGGGGGAATGGTTCGCGCTCAATTCTTCAGACCTCCCGTCGTCTGGCGGCCGAGCGCCAGCTTGCCGTAGACAACCGCCAGCACCAGCGTGGAGAGCAGCAGAACCGCACCCAGCGCCGAGGCGAGGCCCCAGTTGACCGTTTCCGTGGTGTAGAAGGCGATGAAGGACGAAATCATCTGGTCGGCCGCCCCGCCGACCAGTGCCGGCGTGATGTAGTAGCCGATGGCCAGGATGAAGACGAGCAGGCAGCCGGCGCCGATGCCCGGAATGGTCTGCGGCAGGTAGATGCGCATGAAGGCGGTCGCCGGCGGCGCGCCGAGCGAGGCGGCGGCCCGCATGTAGGCCGGCGAGATGCCGCGCATGACGCTGTAGAGCGGCAGGATCATGAAGGGCAGCAGCACATGGGTCATCGCCATGTAGACGCCGAAGCGGTTGTAGATCAGCCGCATCGGCTCGTCGATCACGCCCAGCCATTGCAGCGAGCCGTTGACGATGCCCTCGCTCTGCAGGATCACGATCCAGGCGCAGGTGCGCACCAGGAGCGAGGTCCAGAAGGGCAGCAGCACGAAGATCATCAGCAGGTTCGACCGGCCGGTCGGCAGGTTCGCCAGCAGATAGGCGACCGGGAATCCCAGGATCAGGCAGAGCGCGGTGACGCCGAAGCCGATGGTGAAGGTGCGGATGAAGACGTCGCGGTAGATCGCCTGATCCGGCGGGGCGGCCACGATGGCGCCGTCGGTGTTGCGGGTCAGGTCGACCGCGGCCAGCAGGTAATAGCTGGTGACCGGGCCACTGGCACTCTTGATCGCCGTCCAGCTTTCGCGCTCGCCCCAGGCGGGCGAGAGGCCGATCAGCGTCTCCTTCGCGGTGCCGGGAGCGGGCTGCTCCTTCAGCTTGCGCGCGGTGGACAGCAGCGTCGTGCGGTAGCCGTTGACGATGTAGTTCAGCCGCTTGGCCGCGACGGCCAGCGTTCCGGCCTCGCGCGCGGTGCGCATGTCGGCGGCGAGCGCGGCGAAGGCGGCCTCGTCGGGCAGGCCCTGGCCGTTCCAATGCTCCAGCGCCGCGACGGTCTGCGGCATCACCTGCGGCACCTCCCAGTCGTCCGCGGACTTCCAGATCATGCCGGCGAGCGGCACGACGAAGGTGAACAGCAGGAAGGCCAGCAGCGGCAGCACCAGACCCAGCGCACGGAACTGCCGGGCCCGCTCGGCCCGTTTCAATCGACGCTTCAACGGCACGTCGGCGCCGGCAACGAATGCGGCTGTCATCGGCATTGTCCTGTTGGAAAGACGCAGGTGCATAGAGCCCCAAAAAGCCGGGACCATCCCCTCTCCCCCCCGGGGAGAGGGTGAGGGCGAGGGGGACGCATGGCGTCCGGTCACCGAAGGGCGGGAAATAGTCCGCCAAAAAAAACTTAAGTGGGGGAGGCGCTTATCGGCCCGACGCGTGCCGCTGTGCATCCCCCTCACCCCGACCCTCTCCCCGCTTTCGGCGGACCAAAGGTCCGCCTGTCGCGTCAGCGCAAACGAAGTTTGCGCGTGAGCGGGGGAGAGGGGGTATGAGGTGGCCCTCAGATAAAGCTTACTTGGCCGCCCACTTGTTGAAGCGCTCGGTCAGGCGGTCGATGTTCTCCAGCCAGAAGTCGGTGTTGATCTCCACCGCGCTCTTCATGTTGTCCGGCGCGGTCGGCAGGTCGGCCAGGACCGCCTTGGACAGCAGCGCCGGGGCCTTCTTGTTCGAGGTGCCGTAGGCGATGCCTTCGGACAGCTTGGCCTGGTTCTCCGGCTTGCCGACGAAGCTCAGGAACTTGTAGGCGGCATCGACGTTCGGGCTGCCCTTCAGGATGACCCAGCTGTCGACGGTGTAGAGCGCGCCGTTCCACACCATGCCGAAGTTCTTGCTTTCCTTCTTGTTGGCGGCGTCGATGCGGCCGTTGTAGACCGAGGTCATCGCCACTTCGCCAGACGCCAGCAGCTGCGGCGGCTGGGCGCCGGCCTTCCACCAGACGATGTCGTTCTTGATGGTGTCGAGCTTCTTGAAGGCGCGGTCGATGCCGGCCTCGGTGCCGAGCACCTTATAGACGTCGGCCGGCGCCACGCCGTCGGCCATCAGCGCGATTTCAAGCGTGGTCTTGGCACCCTGGCGCAGGCCGCGCTTGCCCGGATACTTCTTGGTGTCGAAGAAATCGGCCCAGCTCTTCGGCGCGTCCTTCAGCTTGTCCTTGTCGTAGCCCAGGACGAAGTCATAGACGATGGCGCCGACGCCGCAGGCGTTGACGGTCGACGGCAGATAGGAATCCTCGCCGCCGATCTTGGAGAAGTTCATCTTCTCGTACAGGCCCTCGTCGCAGCCGAGCGCCAGCTCCTCGCTCTCGACCTGCACCACGTCCCAGGTCGAGGCGCCGCCCTGGACCTTGGCGCGCAGGACGCCGACGCCGCCGTCCCAGGACTCGTCGTTCATCGCCGTGCCGGTGGCCTTGAACGGCTCGAAATACACCTTCTTCTGGACGTCCTGATAGGCGCCGCCCCACGACACGACGGTGAGGTCGCGGGCGCTGGCCGCCGATGACAGGGCCGTGAGGGCGGTGAAGGTCGCAGCGAAACCGAGAGCCACCTTAATCTTCGACATGATCCCCGTCCTTATTCGTCGTGGTTGTTGTTGCTGGAAGGCACCCTGGTGCTGAGGAACCACGTCCTCAGACCGGATCGAGCGCCCGGCAGTCCTCCGGGCGGAAAGCGATGTAGACGTCCTGGCCCGGCGCCAGGCCGGCATAGGAGCCGGCCGGCAGCTTGACCATGAATTCCGGGTTGGCCGGGGTGCTCAGCACCGCCAGCGTGTGGTCGCCGAGATAGATCAGGTCGGTCAGCGTCGCCGGCAGACGGTTCATCGTGCTGTCGCCGCTGTCGCCGGTCTCGATCGCCACGCGTTCCGGGCGGAGCGACAGCGAGGTGCGGTTGCCGGCGCCGCCGATGTTCACCGCCTGCGCCACCACCGAACCGCCGGCATCCAGCGCGACCCGCGCCCAGCCCTGTTCGATATTTTCGACAACCCCGCTCAGAACATTGTTCTCGCCGATGAAGTTGGCGACGAAGCTGTTCACCGGCCGCTCGTACAGCGCATCCGGCCGGTCGATCTGCTGGACGATGCCGTCGTTGAAGACCGCGATGCGGTCGGACATCGTCAGCGCCTCGCCCTGGTCGTGGGTGACGTAGACGACGGTCAGGCCCATCGTCTCGTGCAGGCGCTTGATCTCCAGCTGCATATGCTCGCGCAGGCGCTTGTCCAAGGCACCCAGCGGCTCGTCCATCAGCACAAGCGCCGGGTTGAAGACCAGGGCGCGGGCGAGCGCCACGCGCTGCTGCTGGCCGCCCGACAGCTGGCCGGGACGGCGGCCGGCGAGGTTGCCGAGCTTGATCATGTCGAGCGCGGCCCGAACCCGGTCCTTGGTTTCCGCCTTGGAAATGCCGCGGACCGACAGCGGAAAGGCGACGTTTTCCTCGATGGTCAGGTGGGGAAACAGGGCGTAGTTCTGGAAGACCATGCCGATGTCGCGCTTGTGCGGCGGCACGTTCTTGATCGGCCGGTCGCCGATGAAGATGTCGCCATGGGTCGGCACCTCGAACCCGGCCAGCATCATCAGCGTGGTGGTCTTGCCCGACCCCGACGGCCCGAGCAGCGTCAGGAACTCGCCCTTGCGGATGTCGAGATCGAGGCTTTTCACCACGAGATGCTCGCCATCGTAGGTCTTCTGCACCCCGGTGAAGCGCACCAGGGTATCTGTCGTCGCGATCATCCCGCCGTCCATCCGTCCGCTCCCGTCACAGGCGACCTGCGGCCGGGTACGCCACCCCGGCCCGGTCCGTCTTTGTGGCCCTGACGGTAACACGCGTTTAAGAAAATAGACAAGAGGAATGACTATGTCTTGATCAATTCAACAGTTTGCCGATTTTTTGTGCAAATGCGAAGGCGATGCCCACGCTTAGACCGGCAGTGTGCTCCATCCGCGTGCGATTGAGAAGACCGATGATCGAGATAGCGGACATACGGCGGCGTGAAAATCAGTGTTTGCCATGAAGGCAGGGGCGAATCGCCGCAGGCGACCCGCCCCTGCCTTCATATCGTTGCCCGAAGGTACCGACCGGTGGCCGGCGCCTTCGGGCAATGCGGTCAGCGCTGCTGCGCCGCCTGGCTGTAGACGAAGCTGTCGAAGCCGTTCTCGGCGACGCGGAACCACAGGCGCTCCTGCTCCAGGAACGGCTTCCAGCCGTCATAGACCTTCTTGAAGCGGGGATTGCTGGCGGCCAGCTTGTCGTAGAATTCGAACGCCGCCTTCTCGCAGGCCTGCATCATGTCGCGCGGGAAGGGACGCAGGATGGCGCCGGCACCGACCAGACGCTTCAGCGCCGCGGCGTTCAGCGTGTCATACTTGGCGATCATCCAGCTGTTCGCCTCCCAGCAGGCCTGCTCCAGGATGGTCTGGTAGGATTTCGGCAGCTGTTCCCAGGCCTGCATGTTGAACATCAGCGGGATCTGGGCCGAGCCTTCCCACCAGCCGGGGTAGTAGTAGTATTTGGCGACCTTGTGGAAGCCGAGCTTCTCGTCGTCATAGGGACCGACGAACTCCGCCGCGTCGATGGTGCCGCGTTCCAGCGCCGGATAGATGTCGCCGCCGCCGAGTTGCTGGGGCACGAGGCCGAAGGGCGTCAGGATCTGGCCGACCAGACCGCCGATGCGCATCTTCAGGCCCTTCAGGTCGTCCAGGCTCTTGATCTCCTTGCGGAACCAGCCGCCCATCTGGGCGCCGGTGTTGCCGGCGGGGATGTGGTGGATGTTGTAATCCTTGAACACCTCCCGCATCAGCTCCAGCCCGCCGCCATGCATCATCCAGGCGATGTGCTGGCGGGTGTTCAGGCCGAAGGGCATGGCGGTGTCGAAGCAGAAGGTCGGATCCTTGCCGACATAGAAATAGGCCGCCGACTGGCCGCACTCGACCGTGCCGTTCTGCACGGCGTCCAGCACCTGCAACGCCGGCACGATCTCACCGGCCGCGAAGGTGCGGATCTGGAACTTGCCGTCGGTGGCGTCGGACACCCGCTTGGCGATGAATTCGGCCGCGCCATAGATGGTGTCGAGGCTCTTGGGATAGCTCGACGCCATGCGCCACTTGATTTCGGGCTGGGAGGATTGCGCGATGGCCGGAGCCGCGACAGTCCCGGCGGTCCCGGCGGCGGCAAGGCCGACGCCGGCGCTGGTGAGAAACGCACGCCGTTTCATGATGAGGACTCTTCCCGATCTTATGGTTCGTTGGGCCACCATGATAGCGCAACCAACCCTTCGGGGAATCCCTCCATTGACGGGGCGGCGTGGTTTGGAGGAAGATTCTTGCGGCGCAAACGAAAAATCCAGCCTCATCGGGCTGGATTTTCGGCGACGCAGCATTATTTGTTGTTTCTATCGCCTTTCAGGCGTTTCCTCCCTAAACTCGGGCCGCGGCTGTATTGCTAGCGGCCTTTTCCTTTTTACGCAATATGCTGAAAGTCAGCTTTGCGAACTTTTTTGATCGCCATGCGCTCGAAACGGGTCCGCAGCGCGACCGGATACGCCCGCAGATTGCACAGCAAAGTCATGGTTCCGCTTGACCCTTTATAAAGGGCTGGGATGATAGAGCGTCGCTACAGACCGTTCCTCATCCGGCCTGGGCCGAGATCGCCCGAAAGGATCATGCCACGATGACGGCCATTGGACAGCCGAGCGCCAGCGCTGCCGGAGAGAGCAGCAGACCGGCCCGCAAGCCGGGCCACGCCATCGGCCTGCGAACGACCGTTGCGGTCACCGTGGCCGTCCTGCTGCTCGGCTCGACGCTGGTGAAGGGGCTGGTGGTCGGCAACGGTGCGGCGGATGCGCTGGCGAAGGAGGTCGGCAACTCGATGACCGGGCTGGCGCAGTCGCTGGCCCGGCAGCTCGATTCGACCATGTGGGCGCGCGCCAACCAGATCGCCGCGCTGTCGCGCATCGACGCGCTGAAGGACCCGGCGGTGGCGCAATCGACCATCGACGAGCTGAAGCGCCGCGACCCGACCATCGCCTGGATCGGCATGACCGATGTGAACGGACGGGTGGTCGCCGCGTCCAACGGGTTGCTGATGGGGGCCGACATTTCCACCCGGCCGGTCCACCAGGAAGGCATGAAGGGTCTCTATGTCGGCGACGTGCACGAGGCGGTGGCGCTGCGCGGCAAGGTGCCTTACCTGGAAGGCGAGACGCCGAAATTCGTCGACGTGTCCGCCCCGCTTCAGAAGGCGGACGGCAGCACCGTGGGCGTGCTGGCGACCCATTACAGCTGGGAGTGGGCGCATGCCCTGATCCGTCAGCTGGTCGAGCCGCTCGCCGACCACAAGGGGCTGACGCTCTACATCCTGTCGGCCGACGGAACCGTGCTGATCGGGCCCGATTCGGCCGTCGGCAAGCCCCTGCCGGTGGCGACGCTGAACTCCAGGCTGCGCGACGGCTGGCGCAGCGAGGTCTGGCCCGACGGCATCACCTATGTGACCGGCGTCGCCCATGGCAGGGGGCTGCACGATTACGCCGGGCTGGGCTGGACCGTCGTCGCCAGCCAGCCGGCCGACATCGTCAATGCCGAGACCGACCGCCTGCGGGCGATGATCATCGGGTCGGGCGCGCTGCTGGCCCTGCTGTTCAGCGGGATCGGCTGGATCGCCGCCGGCCGCATCGCCCGGCCGCTGGGTGCCATCGCCGATGCCGCCGAGCAGATCGGCAAGGGCGAGCGCGGCGTCGCCATCCCCGATGTCGGCGGTGCGGCGGAGATCCGCCGGCTTTCGGCGGCGCTGCGCGACATGATCGACAGTCTGACCAACAAGGATGCCGCGCTGATGCGGCTGGAGGACATCGCCTACGAGGACCGGCTGACGGCTCTGCCGAACCGGCGCTATTTCGAGCAGTATGTCGAGGCCTCCACCGGCACCGGCGGCGGCTCGGCGACGGTGATGTACATCGATCTCGACGGTTTCAAGCCGGTGAACGACCGGCTGGGCCACGATGCCGGCGATGTCGTGCTGCGCCAGATCGGCGGCCGGCTGGCCAGCATCTTCCGCGACGACGACGTGGTCGCCCGGCTGGGCGGCGACGAGTTCGCCGCCGTGCTTCCCCGCCGCGCCGGCCGGCCGGCCCCGGACACCACGGAGCTGGCCGCCCGGATCATCGCCGCCGTCAACGAGCCGGTGTCGTTCAACGGCGAGCGAATCAGGGTCGGCTGCTCCATCGGCATCGCCTCGTGGCCGGAGGACGACCGCGACATGGCGACGGTGATGCGCCACGCCGACGCCGCGCTTTACAAAGCGAAGCGCGACGGGCGCAACCGCGCGGTGCGCTGGCTTCGGTCGGTGATGGGGGCGCAGGGTTAGGGAGCCGGCATCCGTTACAGCCCCCGCACCATCCCGTTCATGAAGCCCAGCTTCTCGATCACCGTGGGCGACAGGATGAAGGGGTAGAGGTCCGGCTGGCCCATGCTGCGGTTCAGGCTGTTGACCGCATAGGTCAGCGGCAGCCAGGGGTCGATCAGAATCCTCGATCCGCCGGGCCCGGTGCGGGTTGAAGTCGACCTCCGCCTCCAGTTCCGCCCCCTCGGTGATGCGCGGCCGGATCTTCAGCCCGAAGGCGCGGGCGGTCTCCAGCGTGTCGACGATGTGCAGGTAGTGCGCCCAGGTCTCGGCAAAATCCTCCCACGGGTGGGCGGTGGCATAGGTGCTGACGAAGTTGGCCTGCCAGTCGGTCGGCGCGCCGTTGGCGTAATGGCGCTTCAGCGCCTCACCGTAATCCTCCCGCTCGTCGCCGAACAGGGCGCGGAACCGCTCCAGCAGCGCCGGATCGTCGCGCACCAGACGGTCCCAGATGTAATGGCCGATCTCGTGCCGGAAATGGCCGAGCAGAGTGCGGTAGGGCTCGCCCATGTCGGTGCGGCGCTTCTCGCGCTCGGCGTCGTCGGCCTCGGCGACATTGATGGTGATCAGGCCGTTGGCATGGCCGGTCAGCACCGGCGTCACCGTGCCGTCGGGCGCCACCGTGTCGGACAGGAAGTCGAAGGCCAGCCCCTCCTCCGGATTCTCGATCCGGGTCTGCAAGGGCAGCTTCAGGTTGGTCAGGGTGTAGAACAGGTGGTGCTTGGCCAGCTCCAGCTTGCGCCAGCGCGTCAGGTTGTCGGTGTCGGACAGGTCGGGAATGATGTGGTTGTGCCGGCAGGCGGCGCAGTGGGTGTCGGCCGAATCGGCCGGCAGCATCCAGTTGCAGGCGTCCAGTTCGGCGTTCGCGCAGAATTTGTAGAGCGGTTCGCTGGTGGCGAGCGCACTCCACACCCCGTCATGGTCGGTGGGGTCGATGGCCGACAGGGTTCCGACATCCGGCAGATAGCCGAGCCGGTAGCCGCAGCGTTCGCACAGCGTGTTCTCGAAATAGAGAGGCTGGTGGCAGTTCTGGCATTCGTAGAGTTTCATGGCGGGCTGTCCGGGGTCCGGGAGGCCCCCTCTCCCTTGCAAGGAGAGGGGGAAACAAGGCGATGGGTCAGGTGGATGTCTTCGCGGGGGCTTCGCCCGTCGCCGGTGCGGGCTCCGCAACCGCTTCTGCCTCGGCCGGTTCCTTCGTCTCCGCAGGCTCCACGGCCTCCGACGGCTTCGCCGTCTCAATGGTCTCCGACGGCTTCGCCGTCTCCGCGCTCTCCTCGCCGAAGGACAGGGTCGGGCTTTCGGCGACGTTGCGCAGGGCACGGGCGGCGCGGCGGAGCGCGAAGGAGGTCTTGCCGTCCGGCTCCAGCGCCAGCAGCAGCAGCGAGCGGCCGGTCACCATATAGCCCTCGCCGGTGTTGACGCGCGGCACCTCGTCCGGGTCGGGCAGGTTGGTGTCGAGCAGGCAACGCCAGACGCTGCCACCGGTCACCTCCGGCAGGGTGAACTCCACCACGTCATGGTGGGAGTTGATGACCAGCAGCAGGGTGGCGTCCATCGCCGGGCGCTTGATGCCGCTGGCTTGGCCGCGGCCGTCCAGCAGCATGCCGAGGCAGCGGGCGTTGCCGTCGTGCCAATGGCTCTCGTCCATCTCGTCGCCGGCGGGGGTCAGCCAGGTGACGTCCTTGACGTCGAACTCTGCATTGTATTCGCCCGACAGGAAACGGCCGCGGCGCAGCATGGGGAAGGACTGGCGGATCGCGATGACGCGGCGGACGAACTCGATCAGCGACTGGCCGTCCTCGTCGATGTCGTCCCAGTTCAGCCAGGCCGTTTCGTTGTCCTGGCAGTAGGCGTTGTTGTTGCCGTGCTGGGTGTTGCCGAACTCGTCGCCGGCCAGCAGCATCGGCGAACCCTGCGACAGCAGCAGCGTCGCCAGCAGGTTGCGCTTCTGCCGTTCGCGGAGCGACCTGATCTCCGGATCGTCGGTCGGCCCTTCCGCCCCATGGTTCCAGGACAGATTGTGGGAGTGGCCGTCGTTGTTGTCCTCGCCGTTCGCCTCGTTGTGCTTGTCGTTGTAGGAGACGAGGTCGTTCAGCGTGTAGCCGTCATGGGCGGTGATGAAGTTCACACTGGCCCAGGGCTTGCGCCCACGCTTGTTGAAGACGTCGCCCGAACCGCAGAGCCGCGGCGCCACCTCCGGCAGCTTGCCCTCGTCGCCCTTCCAGAAGGCGCGGACGGTGTCGCGGAACTTGTCGTTCCACTCCGCCCAGCCCGGCGGGAAGTTGCCGACCTGATAGCCGCCGGGACCGCAGTCCCACGGTTCGGCGATCAACTTGACGCTGTTGAGGATCGGGTCCTGCAAACAGCTGTCGAGGAAGCCGCCGCCCTCGTCGAAGCCATACGGTTCGCGGCCGAGGATCGTGGCGAGGTCGAAGCGGAAACCGTCGACATGCATCTCCGTCGCCCAGTAGCGGAGGCTGTCGGTCACCATCTGCAACACGCGCGGGTGGCTGAGATTGACGGTGTTCCCTGTCCCCGTCTCGTTGATGTAGTAGCGCTTCTGGTCCGGGAGCAGGCGGTAGTAGGAGGCGTTGTCGATGCCCTTGAAGGACAGGGTGGGCCCGCGCTCGTTGCCCTCGGCCGTGTGGTTGTAGACGACGTCGAGGATCACCTCCAGCCCGGCATTGTGGAGATGGGCGACCATCTCCTTGAATTCCTTGATGGTGTTGCCCGACGCGGCATAGCGCGGCTCCGGCGCGAAGAAGCCGATGGAGTTGTAGCCCCAGTAGTTGGCGAGATTCTTGTCGACCAGATGCTGGTCCTGGACGAAGGCATGGACCGGCAGCAGCTCAACCGAGGTGACGCCGAGCGACTTGATGTAGTCGACGACCTCCTTCACCGCCATGCCGCCATAGGTGCCGCGCAGGCTGTCGGGCACCGCCGGATGCAGCTTGGTGAAGCCCTTCACATGGGTTTCGTAGAAGATGGTGCGGTCCCAGGCGGTGCCGGGCTTCAGGTCGCGGCCCCAGGTGAAGGCGGGGTCGATCACCTTGCACTTGGGCATGAAGGGCGCGCTGTCGCGCTCGTCGAAGGTCAGGTCGTCGCCCGATTCCATCACATAGCCGAAATGGGCCGGGTTCCAGCGGATCTCGCCGACCAGCTCCTTGGCATAGGGGTCCAGCAGCAGCTTGTTCGCGTTGAAGCGGTGGCCGTTCTCCGGCTCGTAGGGGCCATGCACGCGGTAGCCGTAAAGCAGGCCGGGGCGGGCGTCGGGCAGATAGCCGTGCCAGATCTCGTTGGTGAATTCGGGAAGCTCGATGCGCTCAAGCTCCTCCTCGCCGCTTTCATCGAACAGACACAGTTCGACCTTGGTCGCGTTCGCGGAAAACAAGGCGAAGTTGACGCCAAGCCCGTCCCATGTCGCGCCCAGAGGAAAGGGCAATCCTTCACCGAGCCGCGTTGCCTGTTTCAGGATATTTGCCATGATCGCCCGTTTCTCCGCCTGGATCGAAAGTCATTCCCGCGTCACTGGACAGTGAGAGGCGCGGGCCGAGCCTTCAACCCAGCCGATGGGCGCTTGTTCCTTCCGGCCTCAGTCATCTCTTCGGGATAGAACGGATTCCGTGCCCGGCGGCAGAGTGCGGCGCAGCAAGGCCGCCAGATCATGCAGGCCGCGGTCGCGCGGATCGCTGCTGCGCCAGACCAGACCGATGACGCGGCCGGGCGGCCGCCCCCCTGCGGATGCCCCGTCGAAGGGACGGTAATCGACCAGCCCGCCGACGGTCGCGGTCCGGCCCTCCTCCCCCTGGTCGCCAGCAACGGCATCAGCGTGCAGCCCGCCCCGGCCGCCACCATGTGGCGCAGGGTTTCCAGCCCGGTCGCATGCACGCCGCCGCCCCGCGCGCTGAGGCCGCAGGCGGCCAGCGCCTGATCGCGCAGGCAATGCCCCTCCTCCAGCAGCAGCAGCTCCGCCGGATCGAGATCGCCCAGCGACAGGTGGGGAGCGCCGCACAGGCGATGGCCGGCGGGGTGGGCGAGCAGGAAAGGCTCGAAGAACAGCGCTTCGGCGGCCAGCCCGTCGCCGTCCACCGGCAGGGCCAGCAGCACGGCGTCGAGCCGGCCGTCGCGCACCTCCTCCAGCAGAGTTTCGGTGCGGCCCTCCGACAGGATCAGCGTCAGGTCGGGCCATGCGTCGCGCAGTTGCGGCAGGATATGCGGGAACAGATAGGGGCCGAGCGTGTGGATCGCCGCCAGCCGCAGCCGGCCGGTCAGCGCCCCGTCCGACCCGTCGGCCAGCGCCAGCAGGCGCCGCGCCTCTTCCAGCACGACGCGGGCCTGGGCGACGATGGCCTCGCCGCGCGGGGTCAGCAGGACCTTGCGGCTGGTCCGCTCGAACAGGGAGAGGCCGAGCAACTCCTCCAGCTTGCGGATCTGGGCGCTCAGCGACGGCTGGCTGACAGCGCAGCGTTCGGCGGCCCGGCCGAAATGGCGCAGCTCGGCGACGGCGACCACATATTCCAGGTCACGCAGGGACAGGCCGGAGAGATTGCCGGAGACATTCATAGACGATGCCTATTGGTGCATTTCCTTCTATGTCTTGGATATATCGTTCAAGACGCCGGATAACCAGGGGCGAGACAATGATGCCGCTTCAGGCAACACCGCCCCAACGAGGATGACCCGGATGAGCACCCTGACCACCAGCTTCGGCCAGCCCGTTCCCGACAACCAGAATTCGCTGAGCGCCGGGCCGCGCGGTCCGCTGCTGCTCCAGGACTTCCACCTGATCGAGAAGCTGGCCCACTTCAACCGCGAACGCATTCCGGAGCGCGTGGTGCATGCCAAGGGCGCCGGCGCCTACGGCACCTTCCGCGTCACCCGCGACGTGACGGCGTGGACCAAGGCCGCCTTCCTGTCGGGCGTGGGCAAGGAGACGGGCGTCTTCCTGCGCTTCTCCACCGTCGGCGGCGAGAAGGGGTCCGCCGAAGCCGCCCGCGACCCGCGCGGCTTCGCGGTGAAGTTCTATACGGAAGAGGGCAATTACGATCTGGTCGGCAACAACACGCCGGTCTTCTTCCTGCGCGATCCGCTGAAGTTCCCGGACTTCATCCACACCCAGAAGCGCAACCCGGCCACCAACCTGAAGGATCCCACCGCGATGTGGGACTTCTTCTCCCTGTCGCCGGAGACCATGCACCAGTTGACCATCCTGTTCAGCGACCGCGGCACCCCACGCGGCTATCGCCACATGGACGGCTTCGGCAGCCACACCTTCTCGTGGATCAACGCGGCGAACGAACGCTTCTGGGTCAAGTACCACTTCAAGACCCGCCAGGGCATCCAGAACCTGACCGCCGGGCAGGCGGAGACCATGAGCGGCATCGACCCCGACCACGCCACCCGCGACCTGTACGCCGCCATCGAGGACGGCGACTTCCCGGCCTGGACCGTATCGGTGCAGATCATGCCGGAGGTCGAGGCCGACGCCTACCGCATCAACCCGTTCGACCTGACCAAGGTGTGGCCGCATGCCGACTACCCGCTGGTCGAAATCGGCGAGCTGGTGCTGAACCGCAACCCGGAGAATTTCTTCGCCGAGACCGAGCAGTCGGCTTTCAGCCCGGCCAGCGTGGTGCCCGGCATCTCCTTCAGCCCGGACAAGATGCTGCAGGGCCGGCTGTTCGCCTATGCCGACGCCCATCGCTACCGGCTGGGCGGCAACTATGCCACCATCCCGGTGAACAAGCCGCAGGGCTGCCCGGTCCACAACTACCAGCGCGACGGCGCCATGCGCACCGACGGCAACGGCGGCGGCCGGCCGAACTACGAGCCGAACAGCTTCGGCGGTCCGACCCAGACCGGCGTGGCGAGCGAGCCGCCGCTGCGCATCAGCGGCGACGCCGCCCACTACGACCACCGCGAGGGCAACGACGACTATGCCCAGGCAGGAGCCCTGTTCCGCCTGATCGGCGGGCAAGCGCAGGACCGTCTGATGGACAACATCGCCGGCAGCCTGCGCAACGCCCCGCTGAACATCCAGCAGCGCCAGCTGAACCATTTCCTGGCCGCCGACCCCGCTTATGGCGAGGGCGTGGCCAAGCGGCTGGGCCTGACCGTGGCGCAGTCCGCCGAATAACCCGATTGTAAGGTGAGTTTCCCGGCCCTTTCGCTGCGTCGCGCAAGGGCCGGCTTCGAGATGCCGCGCCTGCCCCCGCGGGCGCCGGCATGATTGCCGGCATCCTGCCGCGAATTTCCCCCGACTGACTTGCAGCCCTCTTCCCGGCGACCGGGAGGGAGCTTTTTCTGTGAAGACCGCCCGCCGACCGGCTGTGCGCTATGCCGCCCGGACATTGTCGAGGAAGCCCTTGACCTCGGCCGCCAGGACCTCCGCCTGATGCGACAGTTCCTGGGCTGCACCGAGGACCTGTGCCGCCGCCGCCCCGGTTTCATTGGCAGCCTCGCGAACACTGACGATGTGCGAGGACACCTCCTGCGTTCCGACGGCCGCCTGCTGGACATTGCGCGAGATTTCCTGCGTGGCGGTGCCTTGTTCCTCAACCGCCGCAGCGATCGCCGAGGCGATCTCACTGATCTCGCCGATCACCCCGCCGATCCCCTTGATGGCGTCGACGGCGCCATCCGAATCCTGCTGCATCTGGGAAATCTGCTGCCTGATCTCCTCCGTCGCCCGCGCGGTCTGGGTGGCGAGCGCCTTGACTTCGGAAGCCACCACGGCGAAGCCCTTCCCGGCTTCACCGGCCCTTGCCGCCTCGATGGTCGCGTTCAAGGCCAGGAGATTGGTCTGGCTCGCGATATCCTGGATCAGATCCACGACCTGCCCGATCCGCTTCGCGCTGTCGGCCAGCTTGCGCACGGCTTCGTCGGTCTGCCTCGCATCGGTCACGGCATTGCCCGCCACGCTTTGCGACTGCGACGCCTGGCTGCCGATTTCGGTGATGGAGGCGGCAAGCTCCTCGGTCGCCGCCGCCACCGTCTGGACATTGGCGGACGTCTGCTCAGAGGCCGCGGCCACCGCGGCGGATTGCCGGTTCGTCTGCTCCGCGGTGGTTGACATCGACCCTGCGGACGCCTCCATTTCCGTCGCCGCCGAGGATACGGCCCCGACCAGACGGCCGACCCTCTCCTCGAAACGGTCGGCAAGGTCGAGCATCGCCGCCCGCCGGTCCTCCTGCGCCCGCTGCTTCAGAATCTCCTGCTCGGCCCGCAGCGCCTCGGTCTCGATCATGCCGCGGCGGAAAACCTCGAGCGCGTCCGCCATGGCGCCGATCTCGTCGCGGCGCCCGATCCCGGAAACGCGGATATCGGTGTTCCCCCTGGCGAGGTCGCCCATCAACTCGGTCATCCCCTGGATGGGACGCGCAATACCCCGGTTCACCAGCCAGGCAACGCCGAGCGCCACCGCGAGCACCGCCAATCCGATCAGGATCGCCGAGGTCCGCGCTTCCACAATTTCCGTGTCGAACGCGCTCCGGTCCATCGCGATGGTGTAGAAACCGATGGCGGTTCCGCGATAGTCGCGGACGGGAGCGAGCCGGACGGCATAATTGGCGCCGCCGAGCTGGTAGGTTTGCACTTCCGATTCCCGGATCAGCGCGTCCTTCATCCGGTCCTGGCCGAGGGCGAGCGCCTCGCGGAAGGTCGAGGCGAAGGTTTCGAAGCCTCCGTCCTTCACGGTATGGAACGCGACCTCGGCACCGGTCTCCTTGTGGAACGCCTCGAAAAACGGCTTGCCGAAGGAAAGGCCGACCTCGAAGGAGCCGATCTGGGCACCCTGGCTGACCATCGGCACGACGCCGCGGATGCCAAGGCCTTCCACGCCGTTCTCCAGCCCGAAGACCGGCTTGTGGGTCCTGTTCACCTCGACCACGGTGAAGCGGAACGAGGACAGGTCATCGCCGAATTTCTCCGGTCGATGAACCCGCAGGAACGATACCGATGCCGGTGTGTGGAACTGCATCTGGGTGATGCCGTGCTGTTCCTTGAGATCCTTGAACCCCTGCACGAGCATGCCCGCAAGACGGTTGCGGTCCTGAGCGGCGAACGCAGCCTGGATTTCCCCGTTCCCCGCCAGCGCCTGGGCAAGGGTCAGGGCACGCCGGGCCTCGCTCGCGACATTTGCATCCAGGAATTCCTGCAACGTCTTCAGTTGATTGTCGGCGGCATGTTCGACGAGCAGGCGGCTGAGCCACAAGTTGCTGAGTGTGGTCGCACCGACCGCCAGCACGACGCTTCCCGCCAGAGCAACCGCCAAACGGGCACCGATCTTCATTCCGCGGAACATGGTCGCTCTCCTGGGTGTACCGCAGGATCGGGTAGAGCTGCCCTGGCCTTCGCCCGGCCATACCGTCTCTGCATACCATAATAGTATGCTACGGCCGGAAATAATGAAGAAAGCCCTAACTGTATTTGGGGAGTGACCACAGCTTCACAGGAACGCTCGGTCCTGCTCCGGCAACATCTTGATCAGAGGCAGTATTAGTGGCGCATCATGTGCACAGATCTTCAGCACTTGTGCCCAAAGCGACGCCGGAAACCATGCCCCTATCCCGAGTTCCTCTGGCGGACCACCCGACGTCTTGCCTCTCCCGGGAAAGCCAAATGCCCTGCCCTCCCCCACCCAAACGGTGTGGCCCCCGCTTGGGGGCAGACAAAGCGGCGGTCGGCGTCCTAAAGTCCGCCTTCGGCGCGACAGCTTCGATGACGGAATGGGACGGGACCGCGACACCGACAGACCCAATGGGGAGCAATCCGGCGGGGAACGATCCACCAGCGCCTTGACCGGCAAGGGGCTGGACACCCTGCTGGCGGCGGCGGAGACGCTGCCGCATGCGCCGGAAGATGCGTGGCGGCTCGACCTGCTGCGGGTGGCGCTGCGCATCGCCCGCTCCACCGAGGACATCGCCGACCTGGAACGCGCCAACCTCGCCTTCAAGGCGCTGCCGCGCCGGCTGCGCAACCCGCTGGTCGACCGCGCCGCCATGCTGGCCCGGCGCGAGGCGGAGCGCGCCCAGATGACCGAGGAGCCGGAGGACGCGCCGAAGCCCGGCGGGCTGCTGGGCGGGCTGTTCGGGCGCGGCGGCGGCCGGCCGAGCCGGAAGACCGCCAAGGAGCGGCTGATGCGCGAACTCGCCACCCGCCGCGATCCGGACGACGATCGCGAAAGCTGAGGGCCGCGAGAGTTGATGGCCTGAAAATCCGGTGATGGAAATCCCGCCATAGGCCGCACCGGACGGCAGATGCCCGGACGGCCGCTTGCGCGTCCGAAGGACTGGAATGCCCCTCCCCCTCCGCGCTCTCCGGCCGCGTCGAAGGTCACAGCTGGGACGGTTTACGGCGGGCCGGGAATGTGCAAATGTCCTTACCTCCAAATCGGGCTTATCCAAAAGATTGAACTGAACGATGACCGGGGGTTCCGTGCGTCGCCTGAAGCCGTTGCTGACCTGTGCCGCCCTGACCGCGCTGCTGAGCGCCTGCGCCAGCGGGGGCGGCTCGCATCGCGTTGCCTCTCCGGAGGAAGTCGACGCCCATGTCGCGGAAGCCTCCAAGCGGTTCGACATGCCGGAGCTGTGGATCCGCGAGGTGATCCGCCAGGAGAGCGGCGGGCGCACCACCGTCAACGGCAAACCCATCGTCAGCAAGGCCGGCGCCATGGGCCTGATGCAGGTGATGCCCGCGACCTATGACGAGATGCGGCGCAAGCACAATCTGGGCTCCGACCCCTTCGATCCGCATGACAACATCATCGCCGGCACCGCCTACCTGCGCGAGATGTACAATCTGTTCGGCGCACCGGGCTTCCTCGGCGCCTACAATTGCGGTCCCGGCTGCTACGGCGACTATCTGGCCGGCAAGCGCACCTTGCCGGGCGAGACCAAGCGCTACATCGCGTCGGTCGGGCCGCGGCTGAACCGCACCCCGGCCCCCAACGGCGCCGACATCGTGCTGGTCAGCGCGCCGCCGGTCACCTCGTCCGATTCGCCGCCGGATTACGGCTCGCCCTACGCCCGGCCGTCCTCCTCCTATTCGGCGCCCGTCAATCCGGCGCCATCCTACACGCCGCCCGCCAGCAGCCGGCCGGCAGCCAGCCGCCCACCGATCGCGGTGGCGGCCCTGCCCGCTCCGGCACCGGCACCGACAGTCCGCGTGGTGGCACCCGACACCTCCACCCCCGATGCTCCGGCACCGCGGCCGGTGGCGACGATGGCGGGGGCGGCAACCGCCGGCGGTGGGGTGTGGACGGTGCAGCTCGGCGCCTTCCGCTCGCCCGACGACAGCCAGCGCGTGATCGACCGCGCCCGCAGCTCGGTGCCGGCGCTGTCGCGCTCGCAGCGGATCGTGCAGGCGGTGGACACCCAGACCGGGCCGCTCTACCGCGCCCGCCTGTCCGGCCTGTCGCAGCAGGACGCGGCCAACGCCTGCAACGGGCTGGTCAACCAGGGCATGGCCTGCTTCGTGGTGGCGCCGGGGGCCTGACCGGCCCCCGCCCCCTCGGCCCTGTTGCCGCTCAGCCTTCGCTGACGCGGCGGCAGCGTCGCTTGATCAGGGCCAGCGCCTCGTCCGCACGGTCGCCGCTCAGGTCGAACGACCGTTCGTCCAGCAGCACGCCGTCGGAGTTGTAGGCGCGCAGTTGCAGGCCGTCCGGCCCCTCGCTCACCGTCACGTCGAGGACGCCGTCGCCGGTCTCGTTGCCGGCGATGTCGAGGAAGTCGTTGACCTCGTCGAAGTTGGCATCCACATCGTCCGGCCAGACGCCTTCGGCGGTGAAGTCCAGCAGGTCGTTCAGACCGCCGACCGGCTCGCAGCGCTTGACCCGCGGGTCGGCGGCGCCGACCGCCTCGGCGAAGGCGGCCATCGACTGACGGATGCGCTCCTGCTCGATGGGATCGATCTCCATCTCCTGGCCCTCGCCGGTGAAGCCGAGGTTGAGCGGGTCGGGCATCGCCTCGCCATCCTGCACGGCATCCTCCTCGATCACCAGACCGACCACGCCGACGAGGCGGACGCCGGCGTCATCGGGAGATGCCACCAGATCCTGTTCGCGCACGAAGGCCTCCGCCGCCTCCGTCGAATCGATCAGGCGGCGCAGCAGGGTGCGGCGGTCGGCGGCCTCAAGGTAGGAGAGCGGTTCCGGGTCGAGCCACAGCGGCAGCAGGCGCATGTCGGACGCCTTCTCCAGCAGCCCGGCCGAATCCAGCGCGCGTTCGATGGTGTCGACCGACGGCGGCTCGTCCAGCCGGCCATCGACCTCCAGCGCCAGCCAGAACAGGGTCGACAGGGTCGGGTCGCCCTGCTCGTCGGTGCTCTGCGCCGTTTCCGAGAAGGCCTCGACCTCGTCCATGAAGTCGTAGCTCTCCTCCTCGCGCAGCTTGCCCACCGCGGCCTCGATCACGCCCTGGCGGTTGCCGTCCAGAACCTCGTCCAGCAGCGCGCCGAAGCGCTCGTCGTTGTTGCGCCACAGCCGGACCAGCCGGTCGGCCGGCGTCCCGCTGAACTGGCCGCCCTTGCCGTTGACTCCGTCCTTTTTCGCCATGATGCGCCCGTTCCTTTCTGAATTCACTCGTCCGGTCGGCGAGACCATAGGAGCGCCGCGCCGTCCTGTCGACCGCGATATGGTGACGGAATACCCGGCGGAGGGTGGTGCCCCCGACATCGCCCCAGCGACGATTGGCCCCTTCCCCGCCGACGGGAAAGGGGTAGGATTCCGGCACTCTCCATTCGGGTGATCCGCCATGGCCGAACGTCCGGTTTTTCCCAAAGATTTCCTGTGGGGCGCCTCCACCTCCGCCTACCAGATCGAAGGCGGGGCCGAGGCCGACGGGCGGGCACCCAGCATCTGGGACAGTTTCTGCAAGCTGAAGGGCCGGGTCGACAACGGCGACAGCGGCGATGTCGCCTGCGACCATTACCACCGGATGCCGCAGGACGTCGATCTGATGGCGGAGCTGGGCTTGCAGGCCTACCGTTTCTCCGTCTCCTGGCCGCGGGTGCTGCCGCGCGGGCGCGGGGCGCCGAACGGCAAGGGGCTGGAGTTCTACGACCGGCTGATCGACCGGCTGCTGGACAGGGGCATCGAGCCCTGGCTCTGCCTCTACCACTGGGATCTGCCGCAGGCCTTGCAGGACATGGGCGGCTGGGCCAGCCGCGACAGCATCGGCTGGTTCGAGGATTATGCGGCGCTCTGCGCCCGGCGCTACGGCGACCGGGTCAAGCGCTGGGCCACCTTCAACGAGTTCTCGGTCTTCACCCTGTTCGGTTGGGCCTTCGGCTGGGGGGCGCCCAGCATCGCCGACCGCGCCACCCATCTGAAGGTGATCCACCACGTCAACCTCGCCCACGGCGCCGGGGTCGACGTGCTGCGGACGCTGGTGCCGGATGCCTCCATCGGCGCGGTGCACAGCGTCCAGCCGATGCGGCCGGAGACCGACCGGCCGGAGGATGTCGAGGCGGCGGCCCTGTTCGACGAGCATTGGAACCGCGCCTTCCCCGACGCGCAGCTGCTGGCCCATTACCCACGCCGCATCGCCGACGCCATCGAACCGTACGTGCAGCCCGGCGACATGGCGCGCATCGCCCGGCCGGTGGACTGGTTCGGGCTGAACCACTATGCACCGGTTTACGGCCGGCGGGACGACAGCCTGATCTGGGGTTTCGGCTTCGGCTCGCCGCCGACGGGAATGAAGCGGACGGCCATCGACTGGCCCTTTGACCCCGGCTGTTTCCGCGACACGCTGCTCGACCTGACGCGGCGCTACCGGCTGCCGATCTATGTGACGGAGAACGGCTACGGCACCAAGGCGGCGGAGACACCCGACGCCGAGGGCCGCGTGGTCGATACCGAGCGGCTGTCCTACCTCCAGGCCTACATCGCGGCGATGGCGGAGGCGAAGCGGCGGGGCGCCGATGTGCAGGGATATTTCGTCTGGTCGCTGCTGGACAATTTCGAATGGGGCGGTGGCTACGGCACGCGGTTCGGCATCGTCCGGGTCGATTTCGAAACCCAGGCGCGGATCCCGAAGGAATCCGCGCGCTGGTATTCGGATTTGATCCGGGGGGCGTGACCGCCCCCCTCCCCGCCTTACTTCAGAAACGGCAGGTTCAGCCCCTGCTCCTTGGCGCACTCGATGGCGATGTCATAGCCGGCGTCGGCATGGCGCATCACGCCGGTGGCCGGGTCGTTCCACAACACGCGCTCGACCCGCTTGGCCGCCGCGTCGCTGCCGTCGCAGACGATGACCATGCCCGAATGCTGCGAGAAGCCCATGCCAACGCCGCCGCCATGGTGCAGGCTGACCCAGGTCGCCCCGCTGGCGGTGTTCAGCAGGGCGTTCAGCAGCGGCCAGTCCGACACGGCGTCGGTGCCGTCCTTCATCGCCTCGGT
Source organism: Azospirillum sp. UENF 112521 (assembly GCF_058780665.1). Lineage (NCBI taxonomy): Bacteria > Pseudomonadati > Pseudomonadota > Alphaproteobacteria > Rhodospirillales > Azospirillaceae > Azospirillum > Azospirillum sp. UENF 112521. The sequence goes on along the minus strand of NZ_JBSNCI010000005.1, from coordinate 638,559 downwards.
CTCGCGGTTCGGGCTGGCGACCGAGCCGCTGTCGAGATGGTCGCGGCCGATGACGATGGGGGCCTTCAGCTCGCCCGACTTCACCATCTCGTTGAAGGCGAGGCCGAGGCGGTGGCGCTGCCCGAGCCCCACCCAGCAGATGCGCGCCGGCAGGCCCTGGAACTGGATGCGCTTGGCCGCCATGTCGAGCCAGTTGTGCAGGTGCGGATCGTCGGGGATCAGCTCCTTCACCTTGGCGTCGGTCTTGCGGATGTCCTCCGGATCGCCCGACAGGGCCGCCCAGCGGAAGGGACCGATGCCGCGGCAGAACAGCGGACGGATGTAGGCGGGGACGAAGCCGGGGAAGTCGAAGGCGTTCTCCAGCCCCTCCTCCTTCGCCATCTGGCGGATGTTGTTGCCGTAATCGACGGTCGGGATGCCCATGGCGTGGAAGGCCAGCATGGCTTCCACCTGCACCCGCATCGACTTGCGGGCGGCAGCGGCGACGGCGGTGGGCTGGCTTTCGCGGGCGCTCTCCCACTCCTCCAGCGTCCAGCCCTGCGGCAGGTAGCCGTTCACCGGATCATGGGCGGAGGTCTGGTCGGTGACGATGTGCGGCCGGGCCTTGATGTCGGTGCCGGCGCGGCGCGCCAGTTCCGGGAAGACGTCGGCGGCGTTGCCGAGCAGGCCGACGGAGATCGCCTCGCCCTTGGCACAGGCCTCGTTGATCCAGGCCAGCGCCTCGTCCAGGTCGGCGGTGTGGCGGTCGAGATAGCCGGTGCGGATGCGCATCTCGATGCTGCTGGGGCGGCATTCGACCGCCAGCATGCAGGCGCCGGCCATGGTGGCGGCCAGCGGCTGCGCCCCGCCCATGCCGCCCAGGCCGCCGGTCAGGATCCATTTGCCCTTCAGGTCGCCGTTGTAGTGCTGGCGCCCGGCCTCGACGAAGGTCTCGTAGGTGCCCTGCACGATGCCCTGGCTGCCGATGTAAATCCAGCTGCCGGCGGTCATCTGGCCGTACATCGCCAGACCCTTGCGGTCCAGCTCGTTGAAATGCTCCCAGGTCGCCCAGCGCGGCACGAGGTTGGAGTTGGCGATCAGCACGCGCGGCGCGTCGGCATGGGTGCGGAAGACGCCGACCGGCTTGCCCGACTGGACCAGCAGGGTCTCGTCGTCGTTCAGCGTCTTCAGCGCCGAGACGATGCGGTCGAAGCTCTCCCAATCGCGGGCGGCGCGGCCGATGCCGCCATAGACGACCAGCTCCTGCGGCCGTTCCGCCACGTCGGGGTCGAGGTTGTTCATCAGCATGCGCATCGGCGCCTCGGCGAGCCAGCTCTTGCAGCTCAGTTCGGGGCCGTGCGGGGCACGGATGACGCGCTGGTTGTCGAGGCGGGATGACATCGGTGGATGGCTCCTGGTGGGAGGGATGTGCGTTTCTAGGGTCGGTTCTTGCTAATGGGGCGGCAGCTGGAACCGCGCCCCCAGCCGGTACCGGCTGCCGGGATGGACCAGCATCGCCACCGTCACCACCCGACCCTGGACCCAGGTGCGGCGGGTCACGCGCAGGCAGGGCTCGGTGACGGGGATGTCGAGCAGGCGGGCGATCTCCGCCGTCGGCGACACCGCTTCGATGACGTGTTCCACCTGGGGCGAGGATTCCAGCCGGATCAGGTACTCGCCCGGCGTCTGGCGGGTGAAGTCCTGGTCGATATAGTCGGGTGCCACCGCCGGGTTGACCCAGCGTTCCTCCAGTTGGACCGGCACGTCGCTTTCGCTGTGGACGACGATGGAATGGAACAGCCTCGCCCCGACCGGCAGGTTGAAGCGGCGCGCCAGCCCGGCATCGGCGGCAACCGCGAGCAATCGCTCCACCCGGCAGGCATGGACGTTGCCGCGTTCGGCGATCTCGTCGGCGATGCTGCGCAGCTCCACCACGTCGGTGCTGGGCGGCCGTTCGGCGACGAAGGTGCCAAGCCCCTGGACGCGGGTCAGCAACCCCTCGTCGGTCAGGTCGCGCAGCGCGCGATGGACCGTCATGCGGCTGACCGAGAATTCCTCCAGCAGCTTATGCTCCGACGGGATCTGGAAGCCTTCGGGCCAGTCACCGGAGCTGATCCGGCGGCGGATGGCCTCCTTGATCTGGGCATAGCGCGGCTGGGCGGTGGAGATGGTGTCGCTCATGCGGCCCCCGCTTCGACGTGCGGCTTGCGGACCACCCCGCCATTGACCACCGCCATGCAGGGGTTGAGGCCGATGGCATAGGCCAGTTCCGCCGGATGCTCGATGCGCCAGACCGCCAGATCGGCGCGTTTGCCCGGCGCGATCACCCCACGGTCGTCCAGCCCCAGCGCCTTGGCCGCATGACGGGTGATGCCGGCCAGCGCCTCCGCCGGGGTCAGGCGGAAGAAGGTGCAGCCCATCGACAGCATCAGCAGCAGCGAGGTCACCGGCGAGGTGCCGGGGTTGTTGTCGGTGGACAGCGCCATCGGCACGCCATGGCGGCGCAGCAGCTCGATGGGCGGCATCTTGGTCTCGCGCAGAGCGTAGAAGGCGCCGGGCAGCAGAACCGCGACCGTGCCGGCCTTGGCCATCGCGGCGACGCCCTCTTCATCGAGATGTTCGATGTGGTCGGCCGACAGCCCGCCGAACTCCGCCACCAGCCGGGCGCCGCCGAGATTGCTGAGCTGCTCGGCATGCAGCTTCACCGGCAGGCCGAGCCGCTTCGCCGTCTCGAACACCCGGCGCGTCTGGGCGACGGAGAAGCCGATCCCTTCGCAGAAGGCGTCCACCGCATCGGCGAGGCCCGCTTCGGCGATAGCCGGCAGCGTCTCGGTGCAGATGCGGTCGATGTAGCCGTCCGCATTCCCCTTGAATTCCGGCGGCAGGGCGTGGGCGCCGAGATATGTCGTCCGCACCTCCACCGGGCGGACCTGGGCCAGCCGGCGGGCGACGCACAGCATGCGCGTCTCGGTTTCGGTGTCGAGGCCATAGCCGGACTTGACCTCCACCGTCGTCACGCCCTCGGCCAGCAGGCTGTCCAGCCGCGGCAGGCTGGCGGCGAGAAGCTGGTCCTCGCTGGCGGCGCGGGTGGCGGTGACGGTGGACAGGATGCCGCCGCCGGCCCGCGCGATCTCCTCATAGCTGGCGCCGTTCAGCCGCATCTCGAACTCGCGGGCGCGGTTGCCGCCATAGACGAGGTGGGTGTGGCAGTCGATCAGGCCGGGTGTCATCCAGCCGCCCTGCCCCGACTGCACCTCGGTCGCCAGAATCCTCCGGTGCGCCGGTCAGCTCGGTGCGCGGCCCAACATAAGCGATGCGGCCGTCCTTGATGCCCACCGCCGCGTCGGCGATGGCGCCATAGCCTTCCCCGTCGTTCATCGTCGCAACGGACAGGTCGATCCACAGGGAATCCCACGGCGCACTGGTCGGCATCGGTTCGGCTCCTTCCTACAAGTTCGTGCAGCAACCCTCTTGGCATCAGGTTGCCTATACTTGTATAGTGTTGTCTATAATAGCGAGGGCGCCCTCATGAGCAACCTGTTTTTTGCCTCGGCGCTGCTGCCGGACGGCTGGGCGGAGGATGTGCTGGTCACGGTGGACGGCCGGGGCCGGATCGTTACGGCGACGCCCGGTTCCGCCTGCCCGGCCGATGCGGAGCGCTTTGCCGGGGCGGCGGTCGCCGGCATCGCCAATTTGCACTCCCACGCCCACCAGCGCGCCATCGCCGGGATGGGCGAATCCTCCGGCGAGGGCTCGGACAGCTTCTGGAGCTGGCGCGATGTGATGTACCGGGCGCTCGACCGCATGGAGCCGGAGGATTTCGAGGCGGTCGCCGCCCAGCTCTATGTGGAGACGCTGAAGGCCGGCTTCACCGCCATCGCCGAATTCCATTACCTGCACCACGACCGCGACGGCAGCGCCTATGCCGACCCGGCGGAGATGAGCCACCGCGCCATCGCCGCCGCAAGGACCGCCGGTCTGCCGATTGCGCTGCTGCCGGTGCTCTACAACGCGTCGGGCTTCGGCGGCACGCCGCCGACCTCCGGGCAACGCCGCTTCATCCATGACGGGGCAGGGTTCGACCGGCTGACCACGGCCCTGCGCCGCAGCTATGGCGACGCTGACGACGTGCAACTCGGCATCGCCCCGCATTCGCTGCGCGCCGTCCCCGACGAACTCCTGACCGAGACCGTCGCCGCCAACCCGCAAGGCCCGATCCACATCCACATCGCCGAGCAGCGCCGGGAGGTCGAGGACTGCGTCGCCTACCGCAGCCGACGCCCGGTGGAGCATCTGCTCGACACCCAGCCGGTCGATGGCCGCTGGTGCCTGATCCACGCCACCCACATGAATGACGCCGAGGTGGCGGGCGTCGCCGCCAGCGGCGCCATCGCCGGTCTGTGCCTGACAACCGAGGCCAATCTCGGCGACGGCTTCTTCGCCGCCCAATCCTATATGGCCCAGGGCGGGCGCTGGGGCATCGGCTCCGACAGCCACATCTCCGTCAGCCCGGTGGAGGAACTGCGCTGGCTGGAGTACGGCGCGCGGCTGACCAGCGAACGGCGCACCGTGCTGGCCGGCGGCCCCCGCCGCTCCACCGCCCGCCGGCTGGTCGAGGATGCCCAGGCCGGCGGCGCGCAGGCGACCGGCTTCGAGGCCGGGCGCATCGCCGCGGGCTTGCGCGCCGACATCGTCGTGCTCGACACCGACCACCCGCTACTGGCGGCGCAAATGGTATCCGGCGGCGACGCGCTGCTGGATGGCTGGATTTTCGCCGGAAACACTCCCCTCGTCCGGGACGTGCTGATCGCCGGACGCGCCGTCGTCCGCGACCGCCGCCACCCGCGCGAGGACGAAATCGCCGAACGCTTCAAAAAGACACTTGGGAGACTTCTGGGATGAGCGAGACCATCACTCTGGTTCCGGGCGCGCTGTCGCTCGACACGCTGCGCAGCATCTACCGCGACCGTCCGGCCCTGACGCTCGACCCGGCGGCCTATCCGCGGATGGAACGCTCGCGCGCCCTGATCGACCGGATCGCCGGCGGCGACGAGGCGGTCTACGGCGTCAACACCGGCTTCGGCAAGCTCGCCCACACCCACATCGCGGCCAGCGATCTGGAAAAGCTCCAACGCAACCTGATCCTGTCGCATGCCACCGGCGTCGGTGCCCCGCTGGCCGATGGCGTGGTGCGGCTGATCCTGGTCATCAAGGCGGTCAGCCTCGCCGTCGGCGCCTCGGGCGTCCGGCCGGCGCTGGTCGACGCGCTGCTGAAGCTCTATGAGGCCGACGTGCTGCCGGTGGTGCCGGGCAAGGGCTCCGTCGGCGCCTCGGGCGATCTGGCGCCGCTGGCCCATCTCTGCGGCGTGCTGCTCGGCATCGGCCATGTCCGGGTGAAGGGCGAGACGCTGCCGGCGGAAGAGGGTCTGCGCATCGCCGGGCTGCCGGTCTTCGACCTGAAGGCCAAGGAGGGTCTCGCCCTTATCAATGGCACACAGGTCTCGACCGGTCTGGCGCTCGCCGGCCTGTTCGAGATCGAGCGCACCTTCAAGGCGGCGCTGGTCGCCGGCTCCCTATCGGTCGAGGCCGTGATGGGCAGCCATCGTCCGTTCGACGCCCGCATCAGCGCGCTGCGCGGCCAGCCCGGCCAGATCGCCGTTGCCGCCGCCTTCCGCGACATGCTGGCCGGCAGCGAGCTGAACGCCAGCCACCAGGGCCCCGACTGCCACCGGGTACAGGATCCCTACAGCCTGCGCTGCCAGCCGCAGGTGATGGGCGCCGTGCTCGACCAGATGCGGCAGGCCGCGCGCACCCTGGTGATCGAGGCCAACGGCGTCACCGACAACCCGCTGGTGCTGGTCGACACCGACGAGGTGCTGTCCGGCGGCAACTTCCATGCGGAACCTGTGGCGATGGCCGCCGACCAGCTCGCCATCGCCGCGTCGGAGATCGGTGCGCTCGCCGAACGCCGCATCGCCATGCTGATCGACACCACCATCAGCGGCCTGCCGCCCTTCCTGGTCGCCGAACCGGGGCTGAACTCCGGCTTCATGATCGCCCATGTCACCGCCGCCGCGCTGGCGTCGGAGAACAAGACGCTCGCCCACCCGGCAAGCGTCGACAGCCTGCCGACCTCCGCCAACCAGGAGGACCATGTCAGCATGGCGACCTTCGCGGCGCGCCGGCTGGGCGACATCGCCGGCAATGTCGCCGACATCGTCGGTATAGAGCTTTTGGCCGCGATTCAGGGTCTGGAGTTCCATCGCCCGCTGAAGACCACGGAGCGGCTGGAGCAGGCCATCGCCACCATCCGTGCCCAGGTGCCGCGTTACGAGGTCGACCGTTACTTCGCCCCGGATCTGGCCGCCATCGGTACCCTGGTGCGCGACGGGTCGCTCGACCATCTGATGCCGGTATCCCTGGAGACCGCACAATGACCGACACCATCTTCGATCTGGAGCGAGGCGACGGGCCGCTGGTCATCAGCATGCCCCATTGCGGCACGGACCTTTTCCCAGGTCTGGCCGAGCGGCTGACGGACGAGGCGCTGACCCTGCGCGACACCGACTGGCACATCCCGCGCCTGTACGGCTTCGCCAAGGACATGGGCGCCACGCTGCTCAGCGCCCGCTATTCCCGCTATGTCGTCGACCTCAACCGCGCCTCGACCGGCGAGAGCCTCTATCCCGGACAGGCGACCACCGGCCTCTGCCCGGACGTGATGTTCGACGGCACGCCGCTCTACCGCGACGGCCAAGCCCCCGACGAGGCCGAAGTGGCGCAGCGGGTCGAGGCCTATTGGCACCCCTACCACGATGCGCTGGCGGCGGAGCTGGAGCGGGTGAAGGCACGGCATGGCTTCGCCCTGCTCTATGACGCCCATTCGATCCGCAGCCATGTGCCGCGGCTGTTCGACGGACGCCTGCCCGACCTCAATCTGGGAACGGCGCGCGGCGCCAGCATCGATCCGCAGCTGGCCGCCCAGGTCGTCGCGGCGATGGAGAGCGCCGCGGCGGCGGAAGGCTTGACCTGCGTCACCAACGGCCGCTTCGTCGGCGGCCACATCACCCGCGCTTATGGCCAGCCGGCGAACGGCGTCCACGCCATCCAGATGGAACTGGCGCAGGACCGCTACATGGACGAGGAGGCGCCGCCCTTCGCCTATCGCCCGGACCGGGCTTCAAGCCTGCAGCGGGTGCTGACCGCACTGCTGAACGCCTTCGCCGGCTGGCGGCCAGCACAGGGCTGACAGAAGCCGACAGGCACGTGGGGGCGGGGAACCGCCCCCGCATCCGCCGCGTTCCCCTGCTGCGCCGGTTTTCGCGGCGCGGCATGCAGGGGACCGGCGTTGAGCGACATCATCCAACAGAATGTTGAGCAGGGCGGCATCGAGAATCCGGGCGGCGGCATCGGCTATGGCGGGCGGCCCGCACCGGCGGTGCTTCAGCCGGCTCTGACGGCGGTCGATGCGCTCGACGCCCAGGTCCACGACATCGTCACCTGCGATCCGGGACCGATGAGCCGGGTGCTGGCAAGCGCGGGCCATTACGTCATAAAGCGGCCGGTCCTGATCCCCAGCTTCGCCATCGCCGGACTTGTCGGACTGCTGACCGGACAGGAGGATCTGCGCCGCGCCGGCAGTGTCGGCGTCCTCGGGCTGGTGGCGACGGCGACGGCCAGCCGCTCCATCAAGCGCTACGTCAAGCGCCGCCGTCCCGACGAATGCGAGCCGCGGCAGCGGCCGGGCAAGAAGATCAGCGCCCGCTCGCTACCGTCCGGCCATGCGGGAAGCGCCTTCGCCGCCGCGACCGCGCTCGCCACGGTCAGCCGGTCGCCGGCACAAAGCCTGATGATCTACGGCGCCGCTGCGGCGATGGCCAGCGGCCGGGTGGTCAAGCACCGCCATTGGGCGTCCGACGTGCTGGCCGGCGCCCTGCTGGGGACCGCCATCACGCTGGTGGCGCGCCGCCTGCTGGCACGCTGAGCGGCTATTTCTTCGGCAGCGGCAGGCTGGCCTGTTCGGCCTTCGCCGGATCGGCCAGCCGCTTGGCGCGCTTGTTGCGCATTTCCGCCACCTCGCCGGCCTTCAACGGCACGAAGCCGTCGGGCCGCATGGCGTTGCCGACGATCTGCTTGAGCAGGTCGATGTTGGTGATCTGCACCCGGCGGCCGCGGCGGACCTGATCGAGGAACTTCTGCGACGGCGTCAGCACATAGTCGATGGCGTCGATGCGCTTGCCGACCTTGGTGTATTCCTTGTCGGCGATGTCGAGGATGCCCTCGTCCACCAGGGCGTCTACCGCGGAGGTCACCACGCGCAAGGTGTCGCGGCGGCGCGACCACTCGTTCATGCCGCTGTTCTTGATGATCTCGTCGGCGCTGATCGACACCGGCTTCGCCTCGTCGTCGGCGGTGTCGTACTCGATGGACAGGCGGTTGTAGAGCCAGCGCGACACCGGCGACTTCAGCTTCATCAGCCAGGCGTAGGAGACCGGCTTGAACTCCAGGTCGCGGATGGCGGCGGAGACCAGCGGGTTGAACTCCAGATAGGTCTCCTCGACCCCACCGTCCTCATCGACCAGATCGGGGCGCGAGCGGATCGCCAGCACCGGGAAGGCGGTCGATTCCAGCAGGTTCTGCCCGCGGCTCTTCTTGCCCGGCTCGGCGCTGCCGCCGGTTGAGATGATGATGCGCGAACGGGCCAGAATGGTCAGGGATTCGCGGATGTCCTGGATCGACAGGGTGTGGTTGACCGCCCGCAGCTCCCGCTGGATCTCGTAGAGGCTGAAGCGCATCTGCACCTTGTCGCGGTTCTCGCCGGTCAGAGACAGGCGCGAGCGGTCCATGGCGAGGCGGCGGACGACCTGCTCCACCACCTGTTCGCGCTCCGACGGGAAGATCTCCACTTCGACCAGATCCGGACCGGCGCCGGGGGCGCGGTCGTCCTTCTTGGCGGTGCTGAGCCGGTCGATACGGGCGGGCTGGACGGTCAGGCGGTAATTGCGGCCGCGGAAGGCGAACTCGCGCCGCACCGACTTGATGAAGTTGTCCTTGGTGACCAGCTCGCCCTTGTCCTTGGCGGCCTTTTCCTTGTCGTTGTCGCGGGAGACGAAGACGAAGCGCGGCGCCAGATCGTAGAGCGCGATCAGGTGCGATTGCGAACGGTCTTCCAGCTCGAACAGGATGAGCTGTGCGGCGCTGGTCGGGGCCATCTTGGTCATGAACGTCTCCGGATGTCGGGAGTAACCATGGCGCGGCGGACCCGCCGGTGCAACAGAACGCAGTGAGTTTACCGCATCCGGGATGGAGCGACAGCCCGCGGATATGGTGTGGCACCCCGCGATGATGGAGCAACGGCCCGCGGTCATGGAGCGATAGCCCGCGATTGCCGCCCGGACGCGGCATCGCCGGGGCCGAACTCCGCGAGCCCTTGAAGAATCGGGGAGAATCGGCCCCGCCGGCCGGGAATCGCGGCGAGGCGAACCGCGGGCTGCCGCTCCATAGGGGGCGGATGCGGATCGCTTCGGCACCGGATTGCCCGCGATTCACACCATCGCCACGGCATCGCCGGCCAATCGCGGGCTGTTGCTCCAGGTTCGCGGGCTGCGGGCCGCCGGCAATCGCGGGCAATCGCTCCACATCCGCGGCCAAAGGCGCCAGGATCCCGATTCGGCGCGGCATCGCCGGCCAATCGCGGGCCGATGCTCCATGGTCGCGGGCAGGGGCTTTACGGTCGCGGGCTGTCGCTGACCATCCGCGGGCTGCGGCTTCATGGAGTGCGAGCCCGCGATTCGACTCTTCCGCCGACCGCTCCGAATCCTCCGCACCAATCGCGACGGCCGATCATGCGGCCAATCTTGCGCCAATCTCGCGTCCAGGGGCGCGGAGGAGTATCGCCACAGATGACAAACAGGACCGCAAGCCTGCACCCCGGCGGGCAAAACCCCACCCGGCAAACGCACACCGGACAGAATCGCTGGGGCCGGATCCCGGCCTGGTGGCTCGACCACCCCGACCTCGACGCCGATGGCCTCGCCGTGCTGGCGGCGCTCAGCACCTACGCCGACGAGGCGGGGGTGTGCTGGCCGTCGCAGGCGACGCTGGCCGACAAGCTGAAACGCAGCCGGCCGACCGTCAACCGGATCCTGGGCCGGCTGGAGGCGCTCGGGCTGGTCGGCATCGAACACCGCCGCTCGGCCAATGGCGGGCGTCTCAGCTGCCGCTACCGGCTGGCGCTGATCGCGTCGGGCGGGGCGCAGGACGGTGCAGGGGTGGACATCCCCGCTGACTCGTCCACGGACTCCCCCTGTTCAGCCACGAGTCAGGAACAGCCTGAACCAGAACAGATTCCTGACACGCTCCACCGGCGTGCGGACAAGGGCACGTCGTGCATCCCTGCCGATGCCGCCGAACCGGTCGCCGCCAAGCCGGTTGTCCCCGATTGGGCGCCTCCCCCGGCCGACCGGCAATGGGCGGCAGAGCGCTTTCCCGACCTCGACATCGACAGCCATGCCGAACGCTTCGTCCTGCAATGCCGGGCCCATGGCTACCGCTACCGGGATCCGGCCGCGGCGTGGCGATCCTGGCTGCTGCAGGACGCCGGCCGTATGGCGCAACAGCCCGCGGCAAGCGCCCGCGGACCGAACAGCCGCGGGCCGGACGAGCGCACAGCGCGGACCACGCCCCGCACTGCCGCCTCCGGGCCGAATTCCGCCGCCAACGCCGAACAACGCCTGTCGGCCTGGGCCAGCGTTGCCGCCCGCCTGAACCACACGCCGCCGAACACAGGGTCGAACACACCCGCCACCCCCTGGGGGATCGCATGAGCAACCTGCACCAGTTCCCCACCACCTCCTCTGCGGCTGCCGCACCGCCCGGCCTGCCGCTGCCCTTCGACCCGGCGATGGCGCCGGCCCTGCGCAACCGGATGCTCCGCGAAGCCTTGCCGGAACCGTTGCAGCGCCTTCTCGACCGCGGACAGGTCGGACGCCACAGCCGTTTCACCGAAGACGGCTTCGCCGATGTCGTTGAGGACTGGACGCCACCGGACGGGGTGACGCCGCGCCATGCCGCACTGGCCCGCCACGCTCTGTCGGAGATCGCCGATACCATCCTGGCTCCGGCATCGGCCAACCATTTGCTGGGGCGGGTGCTGGCTCTGCTGAGCCATTTTCCGGCAAAGGCGACCAGCCCGGAGGTGGAGCAATTGCTCGCGATGGACTGGGCCGACGATTTGGGCGAGTTCCCGGCCTGGGCCATCGATCAGGCGGCACGCCGGTGGCGGCGTACCCGCAAATGGCGGCCGAGCATTGCCGAGATCCGCGCCTTGTGCGAGGAGGCCTGTGCCGAGGAAAATGCCCTTGCCGCCCGGCTGCGCGCCATTGCCATGGCGGGCGAACGGGCCGGGGAGACCGGCTGCGCGACCGGTGCGGTGCGTCCGGTGCTGGCGTCGGCCATGCGCCGTATGCGATGATGGTGCGGTTTTCTGTCTTAGGTGTTCCGCCTGTGGCCGGGGCGACACCCTGTCCGGATGCTGCGAAGTTAAGACATGTCTTAGATTTGCGCCACGGCCTGGCTTTGGTAAAAGGGGCCATCAGCCGATGGCGATAAGGGGCACGGGAATGAGCAACGACACGGGACACGTGCCGGTGAAGCGCTTGCTGGTCAATGGTCCGAAGGGCGGGATCGGCAAGACGACGCTCAGCCGCAACATCGCGGTTGCGGCGGCGCTCGACGGATGCGCGGTGGCGACGCTCGACCTCGATCCGCAGCGCAGTCTGACCAAATGGTTCGCCAAGCGGCCGGACGGCATGGCGTCCATCACCCATTTTGAGGCGGGCATGACGCCGCTCGACATCCGGGCGGCCCTGGACGGCATCGCGGGGTTCGACCTGCTGGTCATCGACACGCCGCCGTCGATCGAGGACCACCCGGAGGAATTCAAGCTGCTGGCCCTGTCGTCCGACTTGATCGTCGTGCCGACCGGCCAGAGCGACGACGATCTGGACTCCGTCCGGCCCTGGATGCGCTTCGTCCGCCGCTATGGCAAGAACGCGGCTTTCGTGATGAACCGCGTCAAGCCGCGCACCCGCGGCTTCACCGAGGCGCAGCGCAAGCTGCTGGGCGACGGCCGGATCTGCCCGGTCGAGGTTCCCGACTACGAGGACATCCAGTTCACCGCCGGCCGCGGTCTCGGCCTGCTGGAGCTGAAGGGGGGCAAGGGGGCCGAGCATGTCGCCGGTGTCTGGGCCTTTGTCCGCCATGAACTGGAGCTGGCGCAATGAGCGGGTTCAAGCAGGTTTCCAAGGCCCAGGCCCGTCGCCACATCGCGGTGGACGAGCGGATCGAGCGCATGTCGGAGGCGACGGTCGACCTCGTCCGGCGCGAGGAGTTCGTCCAGGAAATCTCCACCCTCTGGCGCAGCGCGCAGGAGAAGTTCCTGCTGATCGGCCGCTATCTGGTCCAGGCGCGGGCGCGGCTGCCGCATGGCGAGTTCCAGGCGATGGTCGAGAACGAGCTGCCCTTCGGCTATCAGGTCGCCTACCAGCTGCGCATGGTGGCGGAGGCGGTGGACAGCGGTCGGCTGCCGGGGGCGAAGCTGCCGCCCAGCTACGCCACCGTCTACCAGCTTGCCACCCTGACCGGCGAGCAGCTGCGGCTGGCCGACCAGAGCAACCTGATCCGGCCCGACGTGACCCGGCCGGAGATTGTCCGGTTCAAGCGCGACCTGCGGAACCGCGCCCTCGACCATGTCAGCCGCCGCGAGGCGCTGGAGGCCGAACGCGACCGGCTGCGGGAACGGCTGGCGGTGATCGAGGTTGAACTGGCGGCGCTGGACGAGCGGGACTGACAGGGCTGCGGCGATTGTACGGCGTGCGATGATCCGGGACGGGGATGGGTGAGGCATGCTGGACCTGAAGTCGCTGGAGATCTTCATCTGGACGATGCGGCTCGGCGGGTTCCGCCGGGCGGCGGAGCGGCTGAACACCACACAGCCCGCCATCTCCGCCCGCATCGCCCAGCTGCAGGACGAATTGGGCGTCGTCCTGTTCGACCGCGTCGGCCGGCGGGTGGCGCCGACGCCGCAGGCGATGGTGCTGTTGACCTATGCCGAGAAGATGATGGCGCTCAAATCGGAGCTGCTGACCGCGGTGGCCGACCGCAGCGCCATCCGCGGCGTCATCCGGCTGGGCGTGGCGGAGACGGTGGTCCACACCTGGCTCAGCCAGCTGATCGAACGGTTGAACGCCCTCTACCCTGCGGTGTCGCTGGAGATCGAGGTCGAAACCTCGCCCAGCATGCGCGATGCGCTCGCCCGGCACGAGCTGGACGTGGCGGTGATGCTGGCCTCCTACACCGACGTGCGGTTCCGGTCGGTCCCGGTCGGCAGTTATCCGCTGGGCTGGGTGGTCAGCCCGTCCCTGCCCCTGCCGGAGGAGCCGGTGTCGCTGCGCGATCTGGCGGCCTGGCCGATCATCACATTTTCCCGCACCACCCAGCCCTATGGCGTGATCCGCGAGATGTTCTCCTCCGTCGGATTGCAGGTGCGGATGTTCGGAAACAGCTCGCTCGCCAGCGTCGTCCGCATGGCGGTGGACGCGGTGGGCGTCAGCGTCATCCCGACGGTGATCGTCCAGCGGGAACTGGCGGAAGGCCGGTTGCGCCTGATCCGCTCGCAGGCGCCCTTGCCCGGAATGACCTTCTGCGCCGCCCATTCCGCCACGGCGGAGAACCACATGGCGTCGGTGGTCGCGGATCTGGCCGCCGCGGTGGCTGCCGAATACGAGGCGGCCACCGGCAACGAGGCGCCCCGCATATCAGCAGACGATTGATCGTCTCCGCTTATCAATCCAGATCAAAACTTACGATTGGACGGACCCAAGACTGTTCGTGGCATCATCCTGTTCAGAAGGCGCAAACGACCAGCCGCAAAGGCAGGCGCCGCAAGCCACCAAGGCACCGAACAGAGGAGATTTCACGATGCGGTTCGCGCCAGCGATCACCGAACCCACCCGCCTGCCCAAAGGCAGCCTCCCCAGCCGCCGCCAGACGATCAAGCGCCTGCTTGCCGCGGCGGCCCTGCTGACCACGACCGCGCTGACCGGCATCGGCCTCGACATCGCTCCGGCCCATGCCGAGGACGAGATCCGCATCGGCGTGATCTATCCGCTGACCGGTGCCGCCGCCTCCACCGGCGTCGAGCTGAAGGCCGCCGCCGAACTGGCCGCGGCCATCGTCAACAAGGAAATCCCGGCCCCGCCGGGTCTGGTCGCCGGCATTGGCCTGCCGAACCTGAAGGGTGCGAAAATCAAGCTGATCTTCGGCGACCACCAGGGCAACCCGCAGGTCGGCGCCACCGAGGCCGAGCGCCTGATCACCAGCGAGAAGGTCGTGGCGCTGACCGGCGCCTATTTCTCCAACGTCACCGCCACCGCCAGCCAGGTCGCCGAACGCTATGGCGTGCCCTTCCTGAACGGCGAATCCTCCTCGGCCTCGCTGACCCAGCGCAAGTTCAAATGGTTCTTCCGCACCACGCCGCATGACGACCTGTTCGTCGGCAACTTCTTCACCTTCCTCGGCGACATGGAGAAGAAGACCGGCGACACGCTGCGCAGCGTCGCGCTGTTCAATGAGAACACGCTGTGGGGCAACGAGACGACCAAGCTTCAGGTGAAGCTGTCGGAGGAGCAGAAGTTCACCATCGCCGAGAAGATCCTCTATCCGGCGAAGACGACGCAGATGACGTCGGAGGTGCAGCGCATCAAGGCCGCCGCCCCGGCGGTCATCATGCAGTCCAGCTATCTCGGCGACGCCATCCTGTCGATGAAGACCTACAAGGAGCTGGGCTTCCTGCCGAAGATGCTGCTGGCCAACGATGCCGGCTTCAACGACAGCGAGTTCCTGAAGACCATGGGCAAGGATGGCGAGTTCGTCATCAGCCGCGAGGTCTGGGCGCTCGATCAGGCCGAGCGCAACCCGCTGATCAAACAGGTCAACGAGCTGATGCAGAAGCGGTCGGGCGTGAACTTCAACGGCAACTCGGCCCGCGCCTTCACCGGCATCGCCGTGCTGGCCGACGCGCTGGACCGTGCCGGCTCGACCAAGCCCGACGCGATCCGCGAGGCGCTCCAGAAGACCGACATCCCGGCCAGCGGCCTGATCATGCCGTGGAAGGGCGTCAAGTTCGACGCCAGCGGCCAGAACGAGTTGGGCACCGGCATCATCGTCCAGGTCCAGGGCGGCCAGTATGTGACGGTGTGGCCGTTCGACGTGGCGACCAAGCCGGTCGTCTACCCGATGCCCGCCTGGGACGGCCGCTGAGGTTGCATTCTTTCAATTGGGGCTTTGATCAGCGCGCCCGCAATCCCCTCTCCCCCCGGGGAGAGGGTTAGGGTGAGGGGGATGCATGGCGGGACCTTCGGGATCGCCACGCCGCGCGTCCCCCTCACCCCGGCCCTCTCCCCGGGGGAGAGGGGGATATGCCGCTTGTCAAATCTCTTCCGGCCCACCCTGACCGCAAAAAGGGTGCTGCAATGACCGCAGACATTCTCTTCCAAGTGCTCGTCTCGGGCCTCCTGATCGGGCTGATCTACGCCCTGGTCGCGGTCGGTCTGACGCTGATCTTCGGCGTGATGGACATCGTCAATTTCGCCCATGGCGAATTCCTGATGCTGGGCATGTATGCCAGCTTCTGGGCCTTCGCCCTCTTCGCCATCGACCCCATCGTGGCGCTTCCCCTGACGGCGCTGCTGCTGTTCGCGGTCGGCGTCATCGTCTACCAGACGGTGATCCGCCGCATCCTGAAGGCGCCGATGCTGTCGCAGATCTTCGCGACCTTCGGCTTGATGATCCTGCTGCGCGGTCTGGCGCAGTTCTTCTGGAAGCCGGACCACCGGCTGATCCCGCACAGCCTCGTCAGCGGCAACGTCGCCTTCGGTCCGGTGCAGTTCGGCCTGCCCCAGTTCGTCGCCGCGCTCGGGGCCGTCGGCGTCACCGGTGCCTTGTGGATGTTCCTGCACCGCACCCGGCTCGGCACCGCGCTGGAGGCCACCGCCATCGACCGTGAGGCGGCCACCCTGATGGGCATCGACGGCCAGAAGATGTTCGCGCTCGCCTGGGGCATCGGCGCGGCCTGCGCCGGTCTGGCCGGCGGGCTGATCGCCACCTTCTTCCCGATCTTCCCGGAGGTGGGGTCGAACTTCATCCTGATCGCCTTCGTGGTGGTCGTGCTGGGCGGCTTCGGCAGCGTCACCGGCGCCTTCCTGGCCGGCATCATCGTCGGGCTGATCGAGGTGCTGGGCGGCTTTCTGGTCGGCCCGGAATACAAGACCGCCATCGTGCTGTCGCTGCTGCTGATCGTACTGCTGGTGCGTCCGCGCGGCCTGCTGGGGAAAGCCTGATGACGACCGGAACCAATGTTTCCCGTAAGATGGCCGGCACCGCCGCCCTGCTGGCGCTCGCCGCCGTCCTGCCGCTGGCGGTCACCGAGCCGTCGCAGCAGAACTTCCTGATCCTGATCCTGATGGGCGCCCAGATGGGCGTCGCCTGGAACATCGTCGGCGGCTATGCCGGACAGGTCTCGCTCGGCCATGCGGTGTTCTACGGCATCGGCGCCTACACCTCGACCATGCTGCTGCTGACGCTGGGGCTGACGCCCTGGATCGGCGCGCTCGCCGGCGGGCTGGTGGCGGCGGCCTTCGCGCTCGTCATGGGCTGGCCCTGCTTCCGGCTGAAGGGGCATTATTTCGCCATGGCGACGATCGCGGTGGCGGAGATCATGCAGATCCTGGTCACCAACAGCGACGCCCTCGAAGGGGCCGTCGGCCTCTACCTGCCGATGGACCAGAGCGGCTGGGGCGTGCTGATCTTCCTGTCGAAGCTTCCCTACTACTACGTCATCCTCGGCCTGCTGGTGCTGACGGTGCTGGTGTCCTGGGCCATCGAGCGCAGCCACATCGGCTATTATTTCCGCGCCATCAAGGACGAGCCGGAAGCGGCCCGCGCGCTGGGCGTCAGCCTGACCCGCTACAAGCTGATCGCGCTGACGGTGTCGGCCTTCCTGACCGCGATGGGCGGTAGCTTCTACGCCCAGAAGGAGATGTTCATCGATCCGGGTTCGGTGTTCGCCGGGACGATCTCGATCAAGATTGCGCTGATCGCCATCCTGGGCGGGGTGGGCCGGCTGACCGGCCCGGTGCTGGGCGCGGTCATCCTGATCACCATCGAGGAATACAGCCGCACCCTGTTCGGCAGCACCGGTTCCGGCACCGACATGATCATCTACGCCGCCATGATCATCCTGGTCGCCGTGTTCAGCCCGTCCGGCGTGCTGGGGCTTCTGGGCGACCTGCGGCGCCACCTGCCGGGAGCAAAGCCGGCCGAGGTCGAAACCAGCGCCAAGGAGATCCGCCCGTGAACACCGCCCCCCTGCTTGCCGTGGACGGCCTGGGCAAGGCCTTCGACGGTCTGGTCGCCAACCGCGACATCAGCTTCGTCGTCCATCATGGCGAGATCATCGGGCTGATCGGTCCGAACGGCGCCGGCAAGACCACCCTGTTCAACTGCCTCGCCGGCTTCCACACCCCGACCACCGGCCGCATCGCCTTCGAAGGCCACGACATCACCGGCTCGACACCGGAATCGGCGGCAGCACTCGGCATCGCCCGCACCTTCCAGATCGTCCGCGTCTTCCAGTCGATGACGGCGCTGGAAAATGTCATGGTCGGCGCCATGCTGCGCAACAAGCGGGTGTCCGAGGCGCGCGAGCGGGCGGAGGACGAGCTGGCCTTCGTCGGCCTGTCGCACCGGGCGGACACCCCGGCGTCGGACCTGACGGTGTCGGAACAGAAGCGGCTGGAGGTCGCCCGTGCGCTCGCCACCGAACCGAAGCTGATCCTGCTGGACGAGGTGATGGCCGGTCTCAACCCGACCGAGGTGCGCGAGGCCTCTGCCCTGGTCCACCGCATCCACCAGCGCGGCATCGCCAGCATCATCGTCGAACATGTGATGGAGGGCATCATGCCCATCGCCCACCGGATGCTCGTTCTCGATTACGGTGCCAAGATCGCCGACGGCACGCCGGCCGAGATCGCCGAGAACCCGGCGGTCATCGCCGCCTATCTGGGGGAATGAGACGATGCTGCAACCGACGCTGTCCCAACCGGTCCGCCCCGTCGCCGTCTCTGTCGCACCCGCAGGCGAGGCGATGCTGCAGGTCCGCAACATCCAGTCCAGCTACCGCCGCGTCCCCGCCATCCGCGACATCAGCCTGACCCTGAACCGGGGCGAGATCGTGGCACTCGTCGGCGGCAACGGCAACGGCAAGTCGACCACGCTCCGTGCCGTCGCCGGGCTGAACGCGCTCGACGGCGGCTCGATCCTGCTGAAGGGCCAGGACATTTCGTCCGTTCCCGCCCACGAGCGGGTGAAGCGCGGGCTGGTGCTGGTGCCGGAAGGCCGCCGCCTGTTCCCCCGCCTGACGGTGGAACAGAACCTGATGCTGGGCGGCTTCACCACCGGCGATGCGGCCAAACGCGAGCAAACGCTCCAATTCGCCTACGACACCTTCACCGTGCTCGGCGAACGCCGCCGCCAGCAGGCCGGCACCCTGTCGGGCGGCGAACAGCAGATGCTGGCGATGTGCCGCGGCCTGATGAGCCAGCCCGACCTGCTGATGCTCGACGAACCCTCCTGGGGCGTCGCGCCCAAGCTGGTGACCCGCATCTTCGAGACCATCCAGCTGATCCGCCAGCGTGGCATCACCGTGCTGCTGGTCGAACAGAACGTCCACCGCGCGCTGGAGATCGCCGACCGCGGCTATGTCATCCAGACCGGCCGCGTCGTGATGGAAGGCAGCGGCCAGGACCTGCTCGGCAACGACGAGGTGCGGCAGGCGTATCTGGGCATGTGAGAGTCTTTCCATCGACGAACGCCATCCTCCCGACTCCTTTTCCGGACCATCCCCATGACGACCACTCCGCTCACCGCCGCCGCCGAACGCCTGCGCATCCGCAGCGGCGCCAACAGCGGCCAGACCGCCGGCCTCGCCCCCGGCCATGTCCAGGCCAACCTCGCCATCCTGCCGGCCGACTGGGCCGGCGACTTCCTGCGCTTCTGCCAGGCGAACCCGCGGCCCTGTCCGCTGCTGGCGGTGTCGGAGGTCGGCGACCCGCGCCTGCCGACGCTGGGCCATGACATCGACATCCGCACCGACGTGCCGCGCTACCGCGTCTATCGCGACGGCGTGCTGTCAGCCGAGCCGACCGACATCGGCGACCTGTGGCAGGACGATTTCGTCGCCTTCCTGATCGGCTGCTCCTTCTCCTTCGAGGAGGCCCTGCTGGCCGACGGGCTGCCGGTGCGCCACATCGCGATGAACCGCAATGTGCCGATGTACGAGACCAACATCCCCTGCACCCCGGCCGGCCGCTTCAGCGGCAACATGGTGGTGTCGATGCGGCCGATGGTGCCGAAGGACGCCATCCGCGCCATCCAGATCACGTCGCGCTTCCCGTCGGTGCATGGCGCGCCGGTGCATTTCGGCGACCCGGCCGCCATCGGCATCCGCGACATCGCCCACCCGGAACATGGCGAGGCGGTCCCCATCGAGCCCGGCGAGGTGCCGGTCTTCTGGGCCTGCGGGGTGACGCCACAGGTCGCGATCCGCACCGCCCGCCCGCCCATCGCCATCACCCACAGCCCCGGCGCGATGCTGATCACCGATCTGCTGAACACGCACCTGTCGGTGCTCTGACCGCTCCTCTCCCCCGCTTCATCCCCTGCGATACCGGCCGCCGCGCGGGCATTCCGCCCCCTTGCGGACACGGTGGAGGCTTGCCCGATGCAGACCCCGTTTTCCGTCCGCCTGCTCTCTTCCAGCGTTCTGGGCTCCGTTCTCCTGCTGACCGCCGCCGCGGCGCCGGCCTCGGCCGACCAGCTGCGCATGGTGGCGCTCAGCTTCCCGCCGCTGATCTATGACGATGGCGGCAAGCCGGCCGGCATCGCCTACGACATCGTGACCGAGGCGATGAAGGCCGCCGGCCATAGCGTGACGGTGGAGATCATGCCCTGGGCCCGCGCGCTCGACACCGTGCGCGACGGCGGGGCGGACGCCGTCTTCACCGCCTACAAGACGCCGGAGCGCGAGCAGTTCCTGAATTACTCGACCCAGGTGCTGGTGCCGCAGGTGGTCTCGCTGTTCGTGGCGAAGGACAGCGCCGTCAGCTTCGACGGCGACCTGTCCAAGCTGGCCGACCACAAGTTCGGCGTGGTCAACCAGATCAGCTACGGCTCCATCGTCGACGACGCCATCAAGACCGGCGTGCTGCCGGCGGTGGAGAAGTCGAACGACAGCGACAGCAACGTGAAGAAACTGGTCTCCGGCCGGTTCGAGGTGATGCCCAGCAACCGCTATGTCGCGCAGTATTTCCTGAAGCAGGCCGGCGCCCTGGACAAGGTCAAGGAACTGACCCCGGCGGTGCAGGACATCCCCAGCTACATCGCCTTCACCAAGGCGCGCGACACCGCAAAGCTGCGCGACGAATTCGACGCCGGGGTCGCGGCGATGAAGGCCAGCGGCGCCTACCAGCAGATTTTGGACAAGTACGCCCGCTGAAAAACGCCCGCTGACCGGCGGTCGCCTTCCCCTTCGACCAGCTTTCGAGAATCCGCCATGAGCGTGACCACCCCGGTCCCGGCCCCCGTTCTGCGGGCGGCCGGGGACAGTGCCCTGATCGTCGAACTGGGCGACGGCATCGCCCCGGATTCGAATGCCGCCGTCCACCGGCTCGACCGCCGCATCGCCGACGCCCGGCTGCCGGGCATCGTTGAGACGGTACCGACATACCGCTCGATCCTTGTGCAGTTCGATCCGGCGGTGACGGCGGCGGAACCGCTGGGCCAAGCCCTGCTCGGGCTGGCGACAGAGATGACGCAGGCGGCGGCGGAACCGCAGCTGCGCTGGATTGTGCCGGTCTGCTTCGGCGGTGCCCATGGCGAGGATCTGGACGAGGTGGCCCGCCGCTGCGGCCTCGGCACGGAGGAGGTGGTGCGGCTGCACTGCACCGCCGACTACCGGGTCTACATGCTGGGCTTCTCGCCCGGCTTCGCCTATCTCGGCGGGTTGCCGGAGATGCTGCACCAGCCCCGGCGCGAGAACCCGCGCATGGTCACACCGGCGGGCAGCGTCATGCAGGGCGGGGCACAGGCGGCGATCTCCCCCATCGCCATGCCCAGCGGCTGGCATCTGCTCGGCCGCACCCCGGCCCGGACATTCGATCTCAAGAGGGAACCGCCCTTCCTGCTGGCCCCTGGCGACCGCATCCGCTTCACCGCGATCAGTGCTGCCGAATATGACCGGCTGGACGGCATCAGCGGCTATCTGCCGGACTGCGAAACAGTAACGCCGTCCATCGCCCTGATGCAGGGAGCTGCCGCATGACCACCCATCTGCGCGTCGCGGCCGCCGGTCCCAGCTCCACCATCCAAGACCGCGGCCGGGTCGGCTATCAGCGCTACGGCGTCTCGGTCGCCGGGGCGGCCGATCCGCTGCTGCATGCCGCTGCCAACGCCCTGCTCGGCAATCGGCCGGGGGAGGGGGCGGTGGAGTTCACCCTGGCCGGCGACAGCGTAACGGTCGAGGGCGGGCCGGTGCGCATCGCCGTCGCCGCCGATGCGGAGCTGACGGTGGACGGCGACCCGGTGCCGGGCTGGACCAGCCTGCGTCTGACCGACGGCCAGACCCTGCGCATCGGGCACTTGCGCAGCGGCATGCGCGGCTATTGGGCGGTGGAAGGCGGCTTCGCGCTCCAGCCGGTGCTGGGCAGCGTCGCCACCCACATACGCAGCCGTATGGGTGGTCTGGAAGGTGGCGCGCTGAAGGCCGGCGACCGGCTGCCGCTGGCCCTCGACCAGGCGGCGGACCGGGGCGAGCATTGCCTCGACCCCTCCCTGCTGCCGGCGCGGGGAGGGCGGCTGCGCGTCATGCTGGGTCCGCAGCAGGAGTATTTCACCCCTGCCGGTATCGAAGCCTTCCTTGAAGAGGATTACACCGTCAGCCATGAGGCCGACCGCATGGGCTGCCGGCTGGACGGCCCCGTCATCGAGCATGCCCGCGGCTTCAACATCACGTCGGACGGCATCCCGCTGGGCGCCGTGCAGGTTCCCGGCACCGGGCGGCCCATCGTGCTGCTGGCCGACCGCCAGACCACCGGCGGCTATCCCAAGATCGCCTGCGTCGTCGGGCCGGACGTCGCGGCGCTGGCGCAGATGCGGCCCGGCGAGCGGCTGCGCTTCGCCGCCGTCGACGCGGCGGAGGCCGGGCGCATCCAGGCCCGCCATCGCGAGTTGGTGGACGGCTTGCCGGCACTCCTGCAATCGGCCGGCGGCTTCGCGCTCTACGACAGCGGCCGGCTGCTCGGCTTCAACCTGATCGGCGGCGCTGTCACCGGCTGGGACTGATCTTTCGCTTTCCAACGCCCCAAAACCCACAGATGGAGTGGACCTGATGCTGCAGCGTGTGGGCCGTACCCTTGCCATGCGTGTCGTCGTTCCCATCGCCCTGATGGTTACGGTCATCAGCGCGACCGGCATAGCCGCCGTCGTCACCGTCAACCGCGAGGATGCCCGCAGCGCACTGCAGGACAAGGCGGCGGTCACCGTCCGCGTCATCGCCGGCGGGCTGGCGGAGCCGCTGTGGAACGTCGATGCCGAATCCGCCGCGGCACAGCTGGCGGCACTCACCAACGATCCCGACTATCTCGGCAGCCGGGTGCTCGATCCCAAGGGACAGGTCTTCGCCAAGAGCGGCACCGTGTCGGACGGCGACCCGTCGGTGCTGGTCCGCAATGCCGACATTCTGCGCAAGGCCGGCAGCCGGATGGACAAGCTCGGCACCGTGGAAATCCACCTGTCGCCCCGCCGGGCCGAACGTCAGGCGGCGGAGCGGGCGTGGCTGCTGGCCGGCGGCGGGCTGGCGGCGCTGGTCGCGCTGTGCGGCGTGCTCTTCCTGATGGTGCGCGGCGCCACCCGGCCCATCGTCCGCCTGACCGGGGTGATGACCCGGCTGGCCGCCGGCGAGGGCGCGGTCGATGTGCCGTCGCTCGACCGCCGCGACGAGATCGGCCGCATGGCCGCAGCCGTCCAGGTCTTCAAGGAGCAGGGCGCCGCCAAGCAGAGGCTTGAGACCGAACAGGTTGAACTGCGCCGGCAGGCCGAGGCGGAGCGGCATGCCGCCATCGCCGCGGTCGCCGACGATTTCGAGCGGCGCGTCGGCAGCAGGCTGGGCGAGGTGATGCGCACGACCGACGGCATGGGGCTCGCCACCCGCAGCCTTGCCGGGGTGGCGGACCACAACGGGCAGGTCAGCCGGCAGGCCGCCGGCAACGCCGCGGCGGTGAATGCCTCGGTCGACGGCATGGCCGCGGCGGTGGACGAGCTTGTCGCCTCCATCCGCGAGATCTCGGCCCAGGCCCAGCATTCGCAATCCATCGCCGACGAGGCGTCGCGCCGCGCCGGCCGCGCCACCGATCAGGTGGCCGGGCTGGTCCAGGCGTCGGACCGGGTGTCGGCGGTGGTGACGCTGATCCACGCCATCGCCAAGCAGACCAATCTGCTGGCCTTGAACGCCACCATCGAGGCGGCACGCGCCGGAGAGGCCGGCAAGGGCTTCGCCGTGGTAGCCGGCGAGGTGAAGGCGCTGGCGACCCAGACCGCCAAGGCGACCGAGGACATCGAGACGCAGATCCGCGCCATCCAGGGCTCCACCGGCTCCGCCGCCGCCGAGATCGTCGAGATCGCCCGCGTGGTGGAGAGCCTCAGCCAGATCAGCGCCTCCATCGCCGCGGCGGTCGAGGAGCAGAACGCCGCGACGGCGGAGATCGGCCGCGGCGTCAGCGAAGCCGCCCAGGGCGTGCGCGCCCTGCTGGGCGACGTGAATGCCACCTCCGAGGTGGCCGGACAGACCGGCGACGCCTCTGCGCAACTCGACACTGCCGCCGGCATGCTGACCGACCAGATGGGGGCGATGCGCAGCGAGGTTGCCGGCTTCATCCATTCCCTGCGACAGTCGGATGCGGCGTGAGAACGCCGGGGTCTTCCGACGATTGAACGAGCGAGAAACGCCATGCCGAGCATCGATCTGAACTGCGACATGGGGGAAGGGTACGGCGCCTGGACCATGGGCGACGACCGGGCGATGCTGGACATCGTCACCTCCGCCAACATCGCCTGCGGCTTCCATGCCGGCGATCCCACCATCATGGCCGACACCGCCCGGCTGGCGGGGGAGAAGGGGGTCCGCATCGGCGCCCATCCCGGTTTCGAAGACCGCTCCGGCTTCGGCCGCCGCGTCATGCGCGGCATCACGGCGACGGAGGTCGAACGGCTGGTCGCCTATCAGGTCGGCGCGCTCCAGGCCTGTGCCGCGCTGTCGGGCCGGCAGGTGACCCATGTGAAGCCGCACGGCGCCCTCTACAACATGGCGGCGGTGGAGCCGGATCTGGCCGGCGCCATCGCCCGCGCCGTCAAGGCGGTGGATCCCGCCCTGCTGTTCGTCGTCCCGCCGCTGAGTGCCATGGAGCGTGCCGGCCAGGATCTGGGCCTGCGCGTGGCGCGCGAGGCCTTCGCCGACCGCACCTATGAGGATGACGGCACCCTGACGCCGCGCACGGTGGCCGGATCGGTGATCCACGACCCGGAACTGGCGGCGGCCCGTGTGGTGCGGATGGTGCTGGACGGGGCGGTGGAGAGCCGCCACGGCACCCGGCTGCCCATCGTGGCCGACACCATCTGCGTGCATGGCGACACGCCGACCGCCGTCGCCATGGCGGCGACCGTCCGCCGCGCGCTGGAGGCGGCAGGGGTGACGGTGAGCGCGGTGGTCTAGCCACTGCTGCTTGCCAGGGCAGCCGTCCCGATCTGACGCTTCCCGCATGACGCGAGTCACTCGAACTTTTTGCATCGCAGCATGCAAAGAGCGGGTCACAGTTTTGTCAGAATTTTAGACGAACATCCCTCAAACCGGAAAGGATACATAGAGCCGTACCTACCAAACGGACAGTCGACCATCGGCCGAACAGCACAGGGCTTGTCAAATGAAACGAAACATTTCCATGCCTATTCTGGCGGCAATGGCGATTTTATCGGCAAGCGGCGCATCTGCGGATATCCTATACCAAAAGGGTAGTTTTTCAGATCAGCGCCATTTCTTGGCTGTCGATGTCTCGTGGGGGGAGCTGGAGATCGGGCAGGCCGACAGCGCCCGCAACCGGCTGGTCGGGGCGGCGGCCGTTCCGGCCTCCACCGGGGCCGGAAGCCGGACGGCGAAGCTCAGCTATTACACCCCGCCGCTGCGCGGCTTCGAGCTGGGCGCCAGCTACACCCCGATGCCGCGCGGTGCCGGCGACATGCCCGACCCGCGCGAGGCCATGCATCTGGTGGAGGCGGCGGTGCGCAAGACCGTCCTCATGGGCGGCATCAGCACCCGCTTTTCCGCCGGGACCAGCCGGGCGCGGGTGCGCAGCGACAGCCGTCGCCTGCCGCGCCAGTCCTGGATCGTCGGCACCCAGTTCGCATGGCAGAGCGTGACGCTCGACGGCGACCTGCGCCAGCAGCAGGAGTCCGACGGCGTGTCGGTGCGCAGCCTGAACGCGGCGCTGGCCTATGGGCGCGGCGACATGACCTTGTCCTTGCAGGCGCGGCGGACCTTGCCGGAGAATGGTGCCGCCAGCGGCCATTACCTCGCCGATCTGGCCTATCGCATCACGCCGCAGTGGCAGATGATGGCCGACACCAACATCGACACCGGGGCCGACTCCCTGGGTGCCGTGGTCAAGGTCGGCGCGCGTCTGGTGTTCTGAGCGCGACGGACGGGGCGGGGGAATGACGTCTCCATCCCCCCGCCGCAGCCGGTGGCGAACCGCTCAGTTCGCCGCGAAGCAATAGAGCAGCCCGGCGCCGCCGGTGCTCTTCAGCGCGTCCTGGCTGCAGCCGCCGCGCGAGGCGTGCGAGGAGTTCCAGGACTTCGCCGGCGGCTGCTCGTCCAGGCCCATGCGGTCATGGTGGCCGAGCATGGCCGCGCCCTCGGTGCCGCTCTTGGTCCAGTTGCCGCAGGTCATGTCCTGGCCGGCGGGGAAGGCGGTGCCGTCGGGCTGCGACCCGGTCAGGATGTCGTGCGTGTTGGGCTGGTCGCCGCGGCCGTTGATCGTTTCGCCCTTCTCGTTCAGCGCGGTCTGCTTGGTCAGGGCGTTGGTGCCGTGCAGCTCTTCGACCGAGCGGGCGACCATTTCGCCCTTGGCGTTCTGCCAGGGGCCCTTGCCGATGCGGTCCCGCGCGTTGACCGCCGGCTGGCCGTCGGCGGCCTGGGTGCTGAGATAGGCCCGCCATGTGCGGCTGCCGGCGCCCGCCGCCTGGGCCAGCTGCTGGCAATGCCCGTCGGCGCCGGCCAGCCCGCCGAGATCGGCGCCCTTGCCGGTGCCGGTGCTGGTGACGAAGAAGGTCATGGCGGACGGGCCGGCCTGCTGCGCCGACGCAACCGCCGGGATCGCCAGCAGGAAGGCGGCCGCCGCCGCGGTCCGGATGCTCGCACCGATCATGGTTTCTCTCCCTTTGCCGTTGTTATTGCCCGCCGGATCAGCCCTTGCCGGCGGAGCCAGTGGGAAGGAGACGCTCCGGCCCGGCGATTCATTCCCCCGGCTTCGCCGGATTCAGCATGGCGGACCCTATCGCGGCTGCCAGCCGGTCGGCCGCCTCGTCCACCTCCGCGATCGTGGTGCCACGGCCCAGCCCGAAGCGCAGGCTGGCATGGGCGTCCGCCGCAGACAGGCCGAGCGCCAGCAGGACATGCGACGGCTCGCCAGCGCCGCTGTGGCAGGCCGACCCGGTGGCGACGGCAAGCTCCGGCAGATCCAGCAGCAGGTCGGCGGCGTCGATGCCGGGGACGGTGACGTTCAGGCAGCCGGCCAGCCCATCCGCCGCCCCGTTGCGGCGGATGCCGGGCAGCCGGTCCCGCAGGCGCTGCCAAAGCCGGTCGCGCAGCGCGCCGATGCGGCTGTCGTCCTGCTCCCGCCGCGTCCGAGCCAGCCGGCAGGCGGCACCCAGCCCGACGCAGAGCGGCGTCGGCAGCGTTCCCGCCCGCAGGCCGCGCTGCTGTCCGCCGCCTGCCGAGGCCGGCACCGGCCGGAGGGGCGGCCGGACGATCAGCGCGCCGATGCCCATCGGCCCATACAGCTTGTGCCCCGACAGGCTGAGCCCATGCAGCCCGAGCGCCGCCATGTCGAGCGTGCGCGTGCCCAGCGCCTGCACGGCGTCGCTGTGCATCGTCGCGCCGTGCCGTGCGGCGACCGCGGCCAGCTCCGCCAGGGGCTGGACCGTCCCGACCTCGTTGTTGGCGGCCATCACCGACACCAGCGACGGGGTCGGCAGGCCGGCCAGGGCGCTGTCCAGGATGGCCGGATCGACCCGGCCGCTGCCGTCGACCGGCAGAACGGCCACTGGATGGCCGCGCCGCCGCAGTTCGGGCAGGCAGCCGAGGATGCTGGCATGCTCGACCGCCGAGACGACGCAGCCGCCGCCCGCCGGCACGCCGCCCAGCACCGCCAGCGCATTGGCCTCGGTGGCGCCGGAGGTGAAGACGACCTCGCCCGGCTGGGCGCCGACAAGCGTGGCGACTTCGCCCCGTGCCTGTTCGATGGCGTCGGCGGCGCGCCAGCCGGCCGGATGGGCGGCGTGCGGGTTGCCGGCCGCCTCAATCCGCATCCAGGGCAGCATCGCCTCCAGCACCTGCGGATCGAGTGGCGTCGAGGCCAGATGGTCGAGATAGATCATGGCGCAGTATCACGCCGATGCGAGAGGAAGGGGAGGGGGATAGCCGCCTCCCCTCCCTGCCTTCACTTCGCCGGCTGGTCCGGACGCTCCGCCGACTGTGCGGTTGCGGTGCCGCCGACGCGCCAGATCGCGTTGCCGACATCGTCGGCGACCAGCAGGGCGCCCTTGCTGTCCAGGATCACGCCGACCGGACGGCCCTGCGCCTTGCCGTCCTTGTCGAGGAAGCCGGTCAGCACGTCCACCGGCTCGCCCGCCGGCTTGCCGTTGCGGAACGGCACGAAGATCACCTTGTAGCCGCTGGCCGGGTCGCGGTTCCACGAGCCGTGCTGGCCGATGAAAACGCCCTCCTGCAGGTTCGGCGGCAGATCGCCCTGGCGGGAGAAGGTCAGGCCGAGCGAGGCGGTGTGCGGCCCCAGCGCATAGTCGGGCGGGATCGCCTTGGCGACGAGGTCGGGGCGCTGCGGCTCGACCCGCTGGTCGACATGCTGGCCGTAATAGCTGTAGGGCCAGCCATAGAAGGCGCCGTCCTTCACCGAGGTCATATCAGTCGGGGACGAGGTCGCTGCCGATCTCGTCGCGCTCGTTGACGGCGGTCCACAGGAGGCCGGAGGTCGGCTCCCAATCCATGCCGTTCGGGTTGCGCAGGCCGGACGCGAAGATGCGGTGCGCCCCGGTCTTCAGGTCGATCTCCCAGATGGCGGCGCGGCCCTGCTCCGCCTCCATCCCGTTCTCCCCGACATTGCTGTTGGAGCCGACCGTGGCATAGAGCTTGGTGCCGTCGCGGCTGGCGATGATGTTCTTCGTCCAATGGTGGTTGATCGGCCCGCCCGGCAGGTCGACGACCTTCACCGGCTTGGCGGTGATCCGGGTGTCGCCCTGCTTGTAGGGCACCTTCACCACCGCGTCGGTGTCGGCGATGTAGAGGTCGCCGCCGACCAGCGCCATGCCGAAGGGCGAATTCAGCCCTTCGATGAAAGGCTCGCGGACATCGGCCTTGCCGTCGCCGTCGCTGTCGCGCAGCAGGGTGATGCGGTTGGCGCTCGGCGTCTTGGCGCCGGCCTTGCCCATCACCAGACCCATCACCCAGCCCTTGATGCCCTTGCCATCCTCCGGCTTCGGCGGGGCGTTGGTCTCCGCCACCAATATGTCGCCGTTGGGCAGCGCCAGCATCCAGCGCGGATGGTCCAGCCCGGTGGCGAAGGCGGTGAGGCTCAACCCCTTGGCCGCGACCGGCTGCGCGCCCTGCGGCCAGCCGATGGCGTCGGCGATGTTGACCGTCGGGATCAGCGTGGATTTCGGCGCCGGCAGCGTCGGGTTAGGGCCGGTGCCGGCCGACACCGGCAGCGACGCCTGATCGCCGCATCCGGCGAGCGACAGGACGGCGACCGTCGCCGAAAGCATGAAGGCGAGCCGTGTGGTGCTGTGCATGCGCCGAAATCCCGCGTCTGTGGGCCTGAGGGGGTACCCACGTTCAACGCCGGTGCATTCGGGTTGGTTCCGCCACAGCCCTCAATGCGGCAGGGCCAGGGCCCGCAGGTCCGCTGCCAGGGCGGCAGCCAGCGTCCCGCCGTCGCACAACGGCCCGGCGGCCATGCGGGTCCGCAAAGTGCGGCGCAGCTCCGCCAGCCTCTGCCGGTCCGCGGCCCAGGCGACGGCGCGCTCGACGTAATCGGCCGGATCGGCGGCGATGCAGCCCTCCACGCCGGCCACCGACAGGAAGGCCAGCGAATGGCGGCTGGAGAAAGTCTCGCCCGGCAGGGTGACGACCGGCACCCCCATCCACAGCGTCTCCAGCGTCGTGGTGCTGCCGGAGAAGGGGAAGGGGTCGAGCGCCACATCGACCGACGCGCAATGGCGCATATGATCCAGGCTGCCGGTGGCACCCACCATCGTCACCCGGCCGGGATCGATGCCGGCGGCGGCCAGCCGGCCGCGCCACAGCGCGGCGGTGTCGGGGCAGGACAGCGCCTTGGTCTTCATCAGCAGGCGCGAGTCCGGCACCCGGCGCAGGATTTCCGCCCAGGCCGCCAGCACGCCGTCGTTCAGCTTGGTCAGGATGTTGAAGCTGCCGAAGGTGACCGGCCCGCCCGACAGGCAGGGCGGCGGCGTCAGCGGCAGTTCGTCGTCGCTGCCGGGCGGGTCGTAGGCGATGAAGGCGTCGGGCATGCGCAGCACACGCTCGGCATAGAAGGCCTCCATCCCGTCGGGCACATGGTGGCGGTCGGCGACCAGCGCATCCATCGCCGCCAGCCCGGTCGTCGCCATATAGCCCGACCACGCCACCTGCACCGGTGCCGGCTTGCGGGCGAAGACGCCGGGACGGCCGCGGGCATTGTGGCCGGCGAGGTCGATCAGCACATCGGGCCGGTCGTGGCGAATCCGCGCCGCCAGCTCCGCATCCGTCAGGCCGGCGACCGGGGTCCACTGCGCCGCCGCCCGGCGGAAGCGGTCGGTCACGTCGTCGGATTCGCTCTGGTTGGCGTAGAGCAGCAGGCGGATGTCGTGGCCGGGCAGCGCCTCCACCGTGCGGAGGGCGAACAGGCCGGCGGGGTGGCGGCGGAAGTCGCCGGACAGGATGGCGACGGTCAGCGGCCCCTTGCGTGTGCCGGGGCGCGCGCCGGCCTTGCCCGGCTTCACCCAGCGCCCGCGGTGGGGGGCACCATGGACCCGGTCCCAGTCGCGATGCGCCTCCAGCACCGCCGCCGCCGTCACCCCCGGCCGGAACAGCAGCAGATAGGCGAGGTTGGAGCGCACATCGGCCAACGTCGGATCGAGCACCAGCGCCCGCCGGTTCCCGGCCTCCGCCGCGTCGAGCAGCCCCTGGCCCTGGCGGACAAGGGCGAGGTTGGCCAGCGCCTGGGCCAGCGCCGGTTCCCAGGCCAGCGCCGTCCGGTAGGCGGCGGCGGCGGCGCCCAGCCGGTCGGCGCGATGGCGCACCTCGCCCAGCCGAAGCAGGCAGTCGGCCAGATCCGGCCGGGCGGCCACGGCATGGCGGGCCGCAAGCTCGGCGCCGTCGCGGTCGCCCAGCGCCAGCCGGGCCGCGGCGAGGTTGGACAAAGCAGGAGCGTGATCGGGGCGCAGCGCCAGGGCGCGGACCAGTTCAGCCGCCGCCTCCCGCGGGCGCTCCAGCGCCAGCAGCAGGGCGCCGCGGTTGGCATGCGCCTCGACGAAGGTCGGTTCGTCGGCGAGCGCGGCACGGTAGGCATCGTCGGCGTCCGCCCGCCGGCCTAGTGCGGCCAGCACATTGCCCAGGTTGAAGCGGGCGCGGGCATAGCCTGGACGGCGCGCCGCCGCCTGCCGGAAGGCGGTCGCCGCCTCCTCCAGCCGGCCCTGAGCCTCCAGCGCGTTGCCGAGATTGTAGAGCGCCTGGGCGAACTCCGGCCGCAGGCGGACCGCCTGCCGGTGGGCGGCCACCGCTTCCTCCAGCCGTCCCAGCGATTTCAGCGCACTGCCGAGATTGTCGTGATAGTCGGCGACCCGGTGATTGTGCTGGATGGCGCCGCGGATCAGGGTGACGGCGCGGTCGGGCTGGCCGGATTGCAGATGGACGACGCCCAGCAGGTGGGCGGCGTCGGCATGGCCGGGCAGGGCGTCCAGGACAGCGTGATAGAGCGCCGCCGCTTCGCCGAGCCGGCCGGACTGATGATGCGCCACCGCGGCAGCCATCGCTTCCTGGATCGTCGCCATGACGACCGTCATACCGGCTGGCGCGGGCGGGCGCCAGCGCTTTCCCGGTCCGAGGGGGCACCCGTGTCGGGGCGCGCGGTTTTCAACACTTGACCCGGCGGGCCGGGGCGGTCAGCTTGCCGGCCGTATACAGCCCCCGGCCGATCCCCGATGAACCGACTGCAACGGTACCTGTTCCGCAACCTGCTGATCGCCACGCTCTATTCGACGGCCGGCCTGACGCTGACCATCTGGCTCAGCCAGTCCCTGCGCCTGATCGAGATCGTGGTCAGCGCCGGCGCGCCGATGGGCATGTTCCTGTGGCTGCTGCTGCTGACCGTGCCGACCTTCCTCGGCATCGTGCTGCCGCTGGCGCTGGTCGGGGCCATCCTGTTCACCTACAACAAGATGGCGACGGACAGCGAGCTGGTGGTGATGCGCGCGGCCGGCGTCGGCCCCTTCTCGCTGTCGACCCCGGCGCTGGCGCTGGCGGTGGGGGTGATGGCCGTCGTCTTCACCCTGAACATCTGGATCACCCCGGCCGCCCACCGCGAGCTGGTGCGGATGGAATACACCGTGCGCAGCGACTATTCGCAGCTGTTCCTGCGCGAGGGCGTGTTCAACGAGGTCGGCGACCGCTTCAGCGTCTTCCTGCGCGACCGCGATTCCGACGGCAACCTGCACAAGGTGCTGATCCATGACGGGCGCCAGCCGGACAAGCCGGTGACGATCATGGGCGACCGCGCGGTGATGCAGACCGGCCCCGACGGCACGCGCTTCGTCGTCTATGACGGCAACCGGCAGGAGCTGGACCGCAAGACCAACCGGCTGTCGCAGCTGTTCTTCGACCGCTATGCCGTCGACCTGAAGGCGGTGGCGCCGCAGGCGGCGGACCGCTGGCCCGACGCGCGCGAGCGCACGACGGCGGAGCTGATGGACGGCAACGTCCCCGCCCAGGACGACCGCATGCGCCGCGGCCTGATCGCCGAGCTGCACCACCGCTTCTCCTCGCCGCTGCTGGCCCTGACCTATGCGCTGGTGGCGCTGTCGGCGCTGCTGTCGGGGGAATTCAACCGGCGCGGCCAGTCTTCCCGCGTCACCATCGCCGTGCTGGCGGTGATGGGGTTGCAGGCGGGCGCGCTGGGTCTGACCAGCCTTGCCGGCAAGGCGACCGTCTTCGTGCCGCTGATGTACGCCATGCCGCTGGCGATGCTGCTGCCGCCGCTCTGGGTGATGTCGCGCGGCCTCAGCCTGCGTCCGGGACGCCGGCAGGGCGCGCCCGATGCCGACCCCCATGCCGGTCCTGATGCCGGCCCCGATGCCGGCCGGGCCGGGTCGTCGGCGTCATGAGCCGAATCCTCTTCATCACCTCCAACCGTCTGGGCGACGCGGTGCTGTCGACCGGGCTGCTCGGCCACCTGACCGACGCCTATCCGGCGGCACGGCTGACCGTCGCCTGCGGGCCGCTGCCGGCGCCGCTGTTCCGGTCGGTGCCGGGGCTGGAGCGGCTGATCCCGCTGGCGAAGCGCTCCTATGCGCGGCACTGGCTGCGGCTGTGGCTGGACTGCGTCGGCACGCGCTGGGATCTGGTGGTGGACTTGCGCAATTCGGCGGTCGGGCGGCTGGTGCCGGCGCGGCGCCGTGTCTTCCACGCCAAAGCGGCGCGCCCGATGCACAAGGTGGAGGAAAATGCCGCCGTGCTGGGCCTGTCGCCGCCGCCGGCCCCGCGCCTGTGGATCGACGCGGAGGCGAGGCGGCAGGCCGATGCCCTGATCCCCGCCGGGACCGGGCCGGTCCTCGCCATCGGGCCGACGGCGAACTGGCTGGGCAAGGAATGGCCGGCGGAGCGCTTCGCCCGGCTGGCCCTGTGCCTGACCGGGGAGGGCGGTCCGCTGGCCGGCGCCCGGGTGGCGGTGCTGGCAGCCGGGCCGGAGCGGGAACGGGCGCAGCCGGTGCTGGCGGCGCTGGGGCCGCGGGCCATCGACCTGACCGGCCGCACCGACCCGATGGCCGCCGCCGCCTGCCTGGAGCGGGCGGCGCTCTATGTCGGCAACGACAGCGGGCTGATGCACATCGCCGCGGCGGCGGGCGTGCCGACGGTCGGGCTGTTCGGTCCCGGCTATCCCGCCATCTACGGCCCCTGGGGGCCGCGCGGCCGGGTGGTGGTCAGCAGCGTCCCGCAGCCGGAATTGCTGGCCTGCGTCACCGCCGACCCCAACGCCCGCGGGCTGATGGACGGCATCGACGAGGACCGGGTGGCGGAGACGGCGGCCTCACTCCTCTCCGAAACGCATAGAACTTGTGACCAGTTTGCGTCAGGGTCCTCCGCGCCGGCCGAACTACCCCCGTTGCGTTGACAAAGCCGGTCGGATAACCGACACTTCCGGGACGAAGCAAAGGGGCAGGTCCGCCCCCACCGGATGGGTTTTCCCCCGAGGGTTTGGAATGAAGCCGACTCCCACCTACGCCAACAAGCCGACCTCGGACAATCCGCGCGACGTCGAGGCTTGGGCCCTGGCGGAAGCGGCGCGCCGTATCATCGCCGCCAGCCATGCCAAGGACGAAAAGGCCTACCGCGAGGCTCTTCAGCTGAATCAGCGCCTGTGGACGATCTTCCAGGCGGCGATCACGGAGGAGGATTGCGGCCATCCGCCGGAGGTCCGCACCAACATCGCAGCATTGTCGCTGCTGGTCGACCGCGAGACCACCAACCGTCTGATCGACCTGGATTTCGGCAAGATCGACACGCTGGTCAACATCAACCGCAACGTCGCCAGCGGCCTGACCGCCCAGGGCCAGTTCATCGCCGCCCAGCAGGCCACCCAGCCGCATCCGGGCACGCCGCAGGCGGCAGCTCCGCAAGCGCCCCAGGCCCCGCAGGCCGCGCCGGCGCCGGGACAGCCGCCGGCCGGCATGCGCCCCGCCGTGCCGCCGCGCCCGATGACCGCCCCGGACGCCGCCCCGGTCAACCGCGAGTCCCTGCGCATCTCGATCTGACCGCCATCGCGGACGATCAGGAATCGCCACCGACAGGAGAAAGGCCGGCGCTCCGATGGGGCGCCGGCCTTTTTTGTCCGCTCACTCCGCCGGAACCTCGCGGTCCAGCTCCTCCAGCCAGATGCGGGCGTTGCCATCCGACGGGGCGCGCCAGTCGCCGCGCGGCGACAGCGAGCCGCCGGCGGTCACCTTCGGGCCGTTCGGCATGGCCGAGCGCTTGAACTGGCTGAACCCGAAGAAACGGCGCAGGAACACCCGCAGCCAGTCGCGGATTTCGGCCGGGCTGTAGGCGCGGCGCTTCTCCAGCGGATAGCCCTCCGGCCAGTCGCCCTTTTCGGCATCGGACCAAGCATGGCGGGCCAGGAAGGCGATCTTCGACGGGCGGAAGCCGTAGCGCAGCACGTAGAACAGGGTGAAATCCTGCAGATCGTACGGTCCGATCACGGATTCGGAGCTCTGCAGCGCCTTGTCGGAACCGGCCGGCACCAGCTCCGGCGAGATCTCCGTCTTCAGGATGGCGTCCAGCGTCGCCGAGACCTCCTGCTGGAACTGGCCGGTGCGGCCGACCCAGCGGATCAGGTGCTGGATCAGCGTCTTCGGCACGCCGGCATTGACGTTGTAATGGGACATCTGGTCGCCGACGCCATAGGTGCACCAGCCCAGCGCCAGCTCCGACAGGTCGCCGGTGCCGAGCACGATGCCGTTGTGCTGGTTGGCGAGGCGGAACAGGTAATCGGTGCGCAGGCCGGCCTGCACATTCTCGAAGGTGATGTCGTACACCGCCTCGCCGTGGGCGTAGGGGTGGTCCATATCCTTGAGCATCTGGTTGGCGGCCGGCCGGATGTCGAGTTCCCTGGCCGTCACCCCCAGCGCCGTCATCAGTTTCCAGGCGTTGGACTTGGTGCCCTCGCTGGTGCCGAATCCCGGCATGGTGTAGCCGAGGATGCCGGTGCGCGGCAGGCCGAGCCGGTCCATGGCACGGGCGGCGACGATCAGGGCATGGGTGCTGTCCAGCCCGCCCGACACGCCGATCACCACCGTCCTGATCCCGGTGGCGCGCAGCCGCTGCACAAGGCCGGCGACCTGGATGTTGTAGGCCTCGTAGCAGTCCTGTTCCAGCCGTTCGGCGGCGGCGGGAACGAAGGGCAGGCGCGGCACCACGCGCAGCAGCCCCACATCGGTCTCCGGCGCGTCGAGCCGGAAGGCGACGGTGCGGAAGCCGCCGGTGGCGCCGGGGTACAGGCGTCGGTTGTCGTCGAAGGTGCCCTGGCGCAGCCGTTCCTGCCGCAGCAGGTCGAGATCGACGTCGGCCACCGCCATCTGGGAGCCGTCGGGGAAGCGGTCGGTTTCCGCCAGCTTCTCGCCATTCTCGAAGATCGAGGTCTGGCCGTCCCAGGCGAGGTCGGTGGTCGATTCCCCCGTCCCGGCCGAGGAATAGAGATAGGCCGCTAGGCAGCGCGCCGACTGCGACTTCGCCAGCAGCCGGCGGGTGTCCGACTTGCCGATGGTGATGTTGCTGGCCGACAGGTTGGCGAGGACCGTCGCGCCGGCCAGCGCCGCCATGGTGCTGGGCGGGGCCGGAACCCACAGGTCCTCGCAGATCTCGGCATGGACGACCAGACCGGGCTGGTCCTCGGCGGAGAACAGCAGGTCGGGGCCGAAGGGAGCGGTCAGGTCGCCGATGCGGATGGTCCCGCCTTCGGTGCCGGCGCCCGACGCGAACTGGCGGCGTTCGTAGAATTCCCGGTAGTTCGGCAGATGCTGCTTCGGCACCACGCCCAGCAGCTCGCCGCGGTGGATCGCCACCGCCGTGTTGTAGAGCCGCCCGTCATACAGCAGCGGCGCCCCCACCAGCAGCAGCGGCATCAGCCCGGCCGACGCCTGCACCAGATCGAGGATCGCCTGCTCCACCGCGTCGATCAGCGGGTCCTGCATCAGCAGATCGTCGATGGCGTAGCCGGACAGCGCGAGTTCGGGGAACAGCGCCACCGCCACCGACTTTTCGTGACAGGCGCGCGCCGCCTCCAGCACCGCCGCGGCATTGGCCGTCGGGTCGGCGGGGGTGCTGCGCGTGGTGCAGGCGGCCACCCGCGCGAAGCCGTGGCGATAGATCGAGGTGAAACTCATGACCCGTTCCCGCTGCCTTGCATGCCATTGACGCCCCAGGATGCGACGCCCCGGGGCAGCAAACATAGCAGGAATTTCGCGCGCGTCAGGTCCCCCGTCCCAACCCCATCCCCGGCTTTCCGGCATTCGGTGCGGACTGGTGAGCCGGCGTGCCGGAGCAATGCTTTAGACACGATACATTCGTTATAAAACCAAAGTCAAATCGATGGAAAGATATGGACATTCCAGTTAAATGCACAATGTCGAAGAACGATGGCCTGCGACAGTCAAGTTGACCAAATCAAATGCGTTGGATATAGGCAGGGTCTGGCTTGCACAGACAACCGGCAGGCCGACGCCAGAAGGACTCGTTTATCACCGTGCCAACGGATACGCCCGCCACGCATCCTGACCCGACGCCCGCCGCATCGCCCGATGCAGACGCAGGGGGCGTTCCGGCGGAAGCGGGCGTTCCGGCGGAGACCGGCGCGCCGCCGGAGCCGGCCTGCTGCATCGTCGGCATCGGCGCCTCGGCCGGCGGGCTGGAGGCGTTGCAGCGCTTCTTCGACGCGGTGCCCGGCGACAGCGACCTCGCCTATGTCGTGGTCCAGCACCTGTCGCCGGTGCACAAGAGCCTGATGGTCGACCTGCTGGCGAAGCACACCGCCATGGATGTGGTGCAGGCGACCGACGGCGTTCCGGTCCAGCGCAACACCGTCTATCTGCTGCCGCCGGGCAAGCATCTGAGCATCGAGGATGGCCGGCTGCGGCTGACCGCCAAGGATGCCGGCGGCGGCATGAGCCTGCCGATCGACATCTTCCTGACCGCGCTCGCCCGCGACCAGGGGCCGTTCGCCATCGGCCTGATCCTGTCGGGGACCGGATCGGACGGCACGCGCGGCCTGATGGCGATCAAGTCGGCCGGCGGCTTCACCGCGGTCCAGCAGCCGGAGACCGCCCAGTTCGACGGCATGCCGCGCAGCGCGCTGGCCACCGGACAGATCGACGCCACCCTGGCGCCGGACGCTCTGCCGGCCCGCCTGATCGAGCATGCGCGCAAGACCCTGGCCCGCGCCCGCCCGATGCCGCCGCGCCAGCGGCGCGAGGACGGCGACGACCCGCTGGCCCAGATCATCGCGGTCATCCGCTCCGTCACCGGCGTCGATTTCTCGCATTACAAGCTCGCCACCCTGCTGCGGCGGATCGAGCGGCGGATGCAGGGCGCCGGCCTGGAGTCGATGGACGAGTATGCCGCCCTGCTGCGGCGGAACAGCGCCGAGACGGTCAACCTCTACAAGGAGATGCTGATCGGCGTCACCCGCTTCTTCCGGGACGAGGCGGCCTTCCGCGTCCTGGCCGACCGGGTGATCCCCAGCCTGCTCGCCAACCGCAGCCCGACCGACATGGTCCGCGTCTGGGTCTGCGGCTGCGCCAGCGGGGAGGAGGCCTATTCCATCGCCATCCTGTTCGCCGAGGCGCAGGAAAAGCTGGGGCGCAGCTTCGACGTCAAGATCTTCGCCACCGACATCGACCAGGACAGCATCGAGATCGCCAGCCTGGGCGAGTATCCGCGCGCGATTGCCGAGGACGTGTCGCAGGAGCGGCTGAGCCGCTTCTTCACCGCGCGCGGCGACAGCTACGTGGTGTCGCGCGACATCCGCCGCATGGTGGTGTTCGCCGCCCACAACATCATGCGCGACCCGCCCTTCACCAAGATCGACCTGCTGAGCTGCCGCAACCTGCTGATCTATATGGACCAGCCGTTGCAGCGGAAGGTCCTCAGCCTGTTCCAGTACGCCCTGCGCCAGAGCGGCTTCCTGTTCCTCGGCACCAGCGAGACGCTGGGCGACCTCCAGTCCGATTTCCACACCGTCGACAGCCGCAACAAGGTGTTCCAGAGCCTGCGCGCCGGCTCCTTCCGGCTGTCGCGCCTGCTGGTGCCGACGGTGGCGGCCCCGCTGGCCCGCCATGGCGAGGACGCCGTAAGCCATGGCATGGAGGAAGGGGCGGTCATCGACGAGGCCATCGGCGCGTTGATGAAGGCCTATGTGCCGCCCTGCCTGCTGGTCAACGAACAGATGACCATCATGCATGTCTTCGGCGACGCGTCGTCCCTGCTGAAGGTGCCGGCGGGCGAGGCGACGCTGAACGTGCTGAAGCTGCTGCCCTCCTCGGTCGCCATGGTGACGGGCACGGCACTCAACCGCGCCTTCCGCTCCGGCGAGGAGTTCGCGCTGTCCAACATCCCGGTCAAGGACCGCGAGGGGGTGGCGGCGCTTAGCCTGCGGGTCCAGCCCTATGTCGCGCGCAAGACCGGGCGCCGCTTCGCCCTGGTGGTGCTGGACCGGGCCAACATGCTGCCGCTGTCGGTTCCCGATTCCGACTTCGACCTGAATGCCGACGCCGCCGAGCGCATCCGCGGCCTGGAGCAGGAGCTGCTGTCGCGCGGCGAGAATCTCCAGGCGACCATCGAGGAGCTGGAAACCGCCAACGAGGAATTGCAGGCCACCAACGAAGAGCTGCTGGCCTCGAACGAAGAGTTGCAGAGCACCAACGAAGAGCTGCAATCGGTCAACGAGGAGCTTTACTCGGTCAACGCCGAATATCAGGCGAAGGTGGAGGAGCTGACCGAGATCACCAACGACTTGGACAACCTGCTGCGCTCGACCGAGATCGGCACGGTGTTTCTGGACGGCGACTTCGTCATCCGCCGCTTCACCCCGGCGGCGGCCGGCTTCATCAACATCATCCCGCGCGACATCGGCCGGTCCATCGCGCATCTGTCCACCAACATCGACTATCCCGACTTCCTCGCCG
This sequence comes from Azospirillum sp. UENF 112521, assembly GCF_058780665.1. NCBI lineage: Bacteria > Pseudomonadati > Pseudomonadota > Alphaproteobacteria > Rhodospirillales > Azospirillaceae > Azospirillum > Azospirillum sp. UENF 112521. Next base: position 599,172 of record NZ_JBSNCI010000005.1, on the reverse strand, counting down.
ACATCCGCAAGGTGTTCGACGGGCAGGAGGCGGTGGAACGCCATGTCCGGGTCTATGACGGCCGCTGGGTGCTGACCCGCATCCTGCCCTACCTGACCGACAAGAGCCAGATCGGCGGCGTGGTGGTGACCTTCGTCGACGTGACGGAGACCAAGCAGGCGCAGGAGCGGTTGCAAAAGGTGCTGGACAGCCTGCCGGAACACATCGCCGTGACCGACCACGACGGCCGGATCGTCATGGTGAATGCCGCCTGGCGCGGTTTCGCCCAGCGCAACGGCGCCCCGGCGACCGAGCGCTGCGGCGTCGGCACCAACTATCTCGATGTCTGCCTCAACCCGGAGGCGGCGTCGACGGACAGCATCGCCCGCGCGGTGCATGACGGGCTGCGCCGCATCCTGGACGGCGAGGCCGATGATTTCTCCGTCGAATATCCCTGCCATTCGCCCGATGAACAACGCTGGTTCCTGATGCACGCCACCCGCCTGAACGACCAAGACGGCGGCATCGTCGTCAGCCACATCAACATAACCAACCGCAAGCTGATGGAATTGCAGTTCGACAATGCTGGTAAGGGCGACGGGGGCGACGAATGAGCGAGGATTCCTCCGGCCGACTGCGCCGCCGTGCCGAAACCATTCTCAACGGCGGGACGTTCGAGGCGACGGACGTCACCGCCACCTCGATGAAGGAACTGCTGCACGAGCTGTATGTCCATCAGGCCGAGCTTGAGATCCAGAACGAGGAACTGCGCGGCGCCCAGCAGGCGCTGGAGGCGTCCCGCCTGCAATATCTCCAGCTTTTCCAGTCGGTGCCGCTGGCCTGCCTGGCGGTGAACGCCGCCGGCATCGTCGGCGAGGCCAACGCCGCCGCCGAACGGCAGTTCGGCCTGCCGATGCTGCGGCTGAAGGGCCGCCCGCTGACCCTGCTGCTCGACAGCGTCGACCATGGCCGGCTGTTCACCGCGCTCGCCCGGCTGCGCGACCATGGCGAGTGGGTCCGGCAGGAGTTCCGCTATCTCGGGCCGCAGGGCACGATCATCGACGGGTTGACCGACGCCCGCCGGGTGACGCTGGACGACAGCGACCGCGGCGACGTGCTGCTGACCATCACCGACCTGACCGAACGCAACGCCTGGCTTCGCGAGGTGCAGCAGGCCCGCGACGATGCCGAGCGGGCGCGCGCCGACTATCACCACATCCTCCAGTCGGTCGGCGACGGCATCCTGGGAGTGGACGCCGACGGCCGCATCCGCTTCGTCAACGCCGCGGCGACGGCCATGACCGGCCATCTCGACCTCGACCTGATCGGCCGCCCTCCCTCCGACCTGTTTGCCGGACCGGCGGAGGCCGTAACCGGGCTGCCGGTCGGCGAAACGGACCCGGCGGCATCCCCGGCGGGCGGGGCGGCCCGTGCGCTGGCCCTGTCGCTGACCGACGGCCGGCCGCGCAGCGTCACCTGCGAGAAGCTCCGCCGGGAGAATGGCGGGACGCTGCTGGTGGAGGTCACCATCTCCCCCATGCTGGCGTCCGGCATGCGCCTCGCCCCGATGCAGGAGCGCATTCAGGGAGCCGTCGTCGCCTTCCGCGACGTCACCGCGCGGCGCACCGCCGAAGCGGCGCTGAACCTCAGCGAGCGGCGGCACCGGGTGCTGGTGCAGTCGCTGCACGATGCGCTGGCGATGACCGCGGTCGATGGCCGCAGCCTGCTGGCCAATGCCATGGCCGAGCGGCTGCTGGACGGCCCCGCCGGCGCCCTGCTCGACCCGATGGCGGCGGCCTTCGATGCGGAGGGCAAGGCAGAGAGCCGGGCGGACGGGCTGCTGGCGCCGGCCACCGCCCCGGCCACCATTGTCCCGACCACCGCCGGCCGCCGCTTCATCGACGCCAACGGCAACCGGCTGCATGGGCTGCCCCCCGCGGCGGAAGCGGCGCGCAGCGGCAAGCCGGTGGTCGAGCGCATCATCGGCGTGGTCGAGGGGGAGGAGGCGACTTCCCCCACCCGCTGGCTGCGGGTGTCGAGCCGCCCGGTCGCCGATCCGGCCGGCCATGTCGAGGCTGTGGTGTCCAGCGTCGCCGACATCACCGCGGTGAAGGCGCTGGAGCGCGAGCTGAACGTGGCGCTGGATGCGCGCGAGCGCTTCCTGGCGGCGGCGAGCCACGATCTGCGCCAGCCGGTGCAGGCCCTGATGCTGCTCTCCGACCTGCTGATGAAGGAATTGCTTGCCCCCGGCGCCCGGCGGATGGCGGAGCAGATCCAGTCCTCGCTCGGCGGGCTGGGCGGCATGCTGGACGGGATGCTCGACATCTCCAAGCTGGAAGCCGGGCTGGTCGCCCCCAATCCGGAAACGGTCGACATCGCCGCCCTGCTGGCCCGGCTGCATGGGGAATTCGTATCCGCGGCCGAGAAGGCGGGGCAGGCCCTGCGTCTGGTGGCGCCGCCTCTGACCACGCGCACCGATCCGCGGCTGCTGGAGCGGGTGCTGCGCGCCCTGCTGACCAATGCGCTGCATTTCGCACCCGGCGGGCGGGTGCTGATCGGGGCGCGGCAGCGCGGCGACCATGTGCAGATCGAGGTGTGGGACACCGGCATCGGCATCGCCGACCAGCACATCGACCGCATCTTCCAGGACTTCTACCAGGTCGGCAACGCCGCCCGCGACCGGCGTGAAGGGCTGGGGCTGGGGCTCAGCATCGCCAAGCGGCTGGTCACCATGCTGGGCGGCACCATCGACGTGACCTCCTCGCTGGGCCGCGGCAGCCGTTTCACCGTCAGCCTGCCCCTGACCGAAACCAGGCCGGACATGACCGACCGGTCCGGCAGCGCCGGCCGCAGCGGGACCGACGACAAGGCCGGGCGGCTGGTCATGCTGGTGGAGGACGACGCCGTCATCCGCATGGCGCTGGTCCTGATGCTGGAGGATTGGAACTATCGCGTTGCGGAGGCCGGCAGCGGGGCGGAGGCGGAGCAGCTGCTGGGCGACCTGATCGAGTCGGGGGAGGAGCCCGACCTGATCCTGGCCGATTACCGCCTGCCGGAAGGGACGACGGGGCTGATGGTGATGGACATGGTCCGCCGCCGCCTGTCGCGCGACATTCCCGGCGTGCTGCTGACCGGCGACACCTCGGCGGACCGGCTGCGGGAGGCGGCCGGCGCCCAATGCGCGTTGCTGCACAAGCCGATCCAGCCCGGCCGCCTGCACGATACGCTGGCGGCGGCGTTGAGTGGCTGACCGTGGCATGGGGCGCACCCCACAATCCCCCCGCAATCCTTCGCCGGCGCAGTTTTTCTTGATTCACGTCAATGCTCCGGACAGATGAAGATCCAGACTGTCCGAACTGTTCGGAGAGGTGAGTGACGGCGTAAAGCGGGGACAACCCATGCCCAACAGGACGGATGCCAGCCTTGCGCGCCGGATGGTGCGCGCCCGTGCCGCCAGACTATCGGCGCTGCTGCTTGGCGGCCTGTTCGTCGGCTTCCTGCTGCTCGTCGCCGTCTTCATCGAATATCGCCGTGCCATCGACTGGGTCGACCACACGCACGAGGTCATCTCCGCCGTCGAGGAGTTGCAATCCACCCTGTCCGACACCGAATCCGGCCAGCGCGGATACCTGCTGTTGCCGGACCCCATTCATCTCGCTGCCTACGAGGAGGGGAGGGAGCGCAGCCACCGGTTGCTGGATAGCATCGGGACGCTGACCGCCGACAACCCGGTGCAGCAGGACAAGGTGAAGGCCCTGCGCGCCCTGACCGCCGACAGGCTGGACCAGATAGCCGGGGTTCTGCGGCAGGTCACCGACGAAGGGCTGGAGCAGGCGCTGGCGACCATCCGCGAGGGAAAAGGCGCCTCCACGATGGCCGCGATCCGGCGCCTGACCGCCACCATGCGGGCGGAGGAGGACCTGCTGCTCGCCCGGCGCAGCCGGCATGCCACCATCCTGGAGTTGCTGACGATTGCCTATGGGGCCGTCTTCGTCACCGTCACCGGCTGGCTCTGCTTCTCCACCGTCCGGCGGATGGAGCGGGATTACCAGGCCGAGCGGGCGGAAGGGGAGGCGCTGGCCGCGACGTTGCAGGAGAACAGGATCCTGCTGGACGAGGTCAACCACCGGGTCAAGAACTCCTTGCAGATCGTCGCCAACCTGTTGCGGACCCAGGCGATGCGGCATCGCAGCGACGAGGTGCGGCAGGAATTGCTGGACAGCAGCAGCCGCGTGCTGGCGATCGCCGAGGTCCATCGCCGCCTCTATGGCGAGGGGGCGGTGTACGACACCGTCGAACTGACCGACCTGATCCGCAGCATCGCCGAAAACGCCGTCCCGCTCACCGGCAGTGCCGAACCGGCGATGACCATGGCGGCGGGCACGCCGCTGTCGGCGCCGGTCGACACCGCGGTGCCGGTGGCGCTGATCGTCAACGAGCTGCTGACCAACAGCTACAAGCACGCCTTTCCCGACGGGCGGCGCGGCAGGGTCACGGTGGATATGGCGGTGGCGGGGAACGAGGTCCGCATCGACGTTGCCGACGACGGCATCGGCCTGCCGGAGGGGGTCGCGAGCGGCGGTGGCGGCGGCTTCGGCCTGAACACGGTCCGCAATCTTACGCGGCAATTGAGGGGGCATCTGGAGATCGAACGTTTGACACCGGGGACGCGTTTCCTTTTAACTTTCCCGATGAAGCCGCACACTCCAACCCAGGCGTGATCCTCCCGGCCGACGCGCAGAATTTATAAGAAGAACAATGAAGATACTGATCATAGAGGATGAATTCCTGATCGCCGAGGGCGTGTCGCTGACTTTGCAGTCGGCCGGCCATGCGGTGACGGGAATCGCCGATGATCTGCCGACCGCTCTCGCCCTTGCCGGGCAGGAGAGGCCGGACATGGCCTTCGTCGACATCAAGCTGGCCAACGGCTCGAACGGGCTCGACGTCGCCCGCGCCTTGAAGGCGATGGGGATCGCTTGCGTCTTCGCCACCGGCAACCCGCCCAACAAGGCGCAGGCCGGCGGCGTCGGGCTGGGCTACATCGTCAAGCCCTTCTCGCCGCGCGTGCTGGTTCAGACCGCCGCCTTCGTCGCCGGCATGCTGTCGCCCTGCGCGCCGTCCGCGGCGGCGCCCCACGGGTTCGTGACGCTCTAACAGGGTGCGGAAAAAGGCTTTTGCGTCGCGAGGGAGGGGCTTTTCGGCAAGATTAGGAAAGGCCGAAGCAAGATACTGGTGGTATCTTGCAAGGTCTTGACGCGAGATTGCCGGAAAGAACCCGACCGCAGCAGCAAAATGGTTTTCCCGCACCCTGCTAAGGACGCCGCGCTCAGAATCCGGTGAAGCGGGTGAAGCCCTCGGCCGGTTCGCGCTCCGTCGGGAAATTGTTTTCCGGTGCCGACCAGTCTGCGAAGCCCAGCGCCATGCCGCTGGCGATGATCTCCGTGTCGGGCAGGCCCAGGTGCCGCGCAGTGATGGCGTGGCGGTAGCAGAAGGCGGCCTGGGGGCAGGTCTCCAGCCCGAAGCCGCGGGCGACGATCATCACGTTCTGCATGAACATGCCGAGGTCGAGCCACGCCCCCTTGCCCATGTCGCGGTCGATGCTGAAGAACAGCCCGACCGGCGCGCCGAAGAACAGCCAGTTCCGGCCATGCTGGCGCGCCATCCGATCGCGGTCGCCCTTGCCGATGCCGATGGAGCCGTAGAGCGCCCAGCCCACCGCCCGCCGGCGGCCCAGATAGGGCTCCCGCCAGGTTTCGGGGTAATAGGGATATTCCGGCACCTCCGGCTCCCCGGCCTCATGGGCGGCCAGCAGCTCCGCCGACAGGGCGGCGCGCGCCTCACCGGCAATGGCGTGGACCTTCCAGGGCTGGATGTTGGAGCCGCTCGGCGCGCGGGCGGCGAGGTCGAGGATGTGCCGCACCGTCTCCCGCTCCACCGGCGTGGCCAAAAAGGCGCGGATGCTGCGCCGGCCGGCGACGGCGTCGAGGACCGGCAGGGCGTTTTGCGAGGGCAGGGAGTCAGCGCTCATCGCCGGCCGCCTCTCCCCCATTTCTCCCTCGACCTCCACCGCCGGTTCGTGCCGAACCGGGAAATTGACGGACCGGGCGATGAAGCATTTCTCCGCCGCCTCGTGGTGCAGGGCCAGCGCCTTGGCGGCGTCGGATCCCGGCGCCAGCGTCACCCGCGGGCGCAGGACGACGGCGGTGAACTGGCCGCCGCCGTCGGCCTCCTCCTCCATCTCGCCGTCTGCGTCGTCGCTGTAGCCGGTGACGACGATCCCGGCGGCCGAGCAGAGATGCAGGTACCAGAGCTGGTGGCAGGAGGACAGGGCGCCGACCAGCATCTCCTCCGGGTTCCAGCGTGCCGGATCGCCGCGGAAGGCCGCGTCGGAAGTGGCGGGGATCGCCGGCTTGGTCCCGGCGCTCAGCGTGTGGTCGCGGCTGTAGGCCCGGTAGGACGAGGTGCCGGTGCCGAGATTGCCGGTCCAGTCGAGCCGGACGGCATAGCGGTGTTCCCTGTGCGCCATGAATCTCCTCCCAATCTACTGCATCACGAACATCAATAGCGCCGGCAGGCCGACGAAGGCCATGGCGGTGGACCCCAGCACCATGCCGGCGACATCCTCCGGCGCGTTGCCGTAGCGCAGCGCCCAGAGATAGTTGAAGACGGCCACCGGCATCGAGCTTTGCACCAGCACCACGCCGCGCGCCGCCCCGGTCAGCCCCATCGCCCAGGCCACCAGCAGCCCCATGGCGAAACCGGCGGCCAGCCGGAAGGCCGACATCGACAAAGCGCGCACCGCGCCGGAGAGGCGAAGCTTCGACAGCGCCACCCCCAGCGAGAACAGCATCAGCGGCACGGCGCAGTTGCCCAGCAGCGTGGTGGTGTTGCCGATCCACACCGGCAGCGGCAGTTCGGCGAGCTGGATCGCCACCGCCGCCGCCACTGCGTAGATCGTCGGGGTGCGCGCCATCTGTCCCAGGTCGAAGCGCCCGGCGGCCAGCGCCGGCCCCAGCGTGAACTGCCCCACCGACATCACCGCATAGAACAGCACGGCGAGGCTGAGGCCGTTCTCCCCGAAGGCGAACAGGCAGACCGGCAGCCCCAGGTTGCCGGCGTTGGGGAAGGCCATCGCCGGCACATAGACCCGCAGCGACAGCCCCGACGCCAGCAGCACCGGGACCGACGCCAGCGCCGTCAGCGCCATGCACAGCGTCGCCGCCAGCGCCATCTCCCCCATCACGTCGGCGGACAGGTGCAGCCGGGTCAGGGCGGAGAAGACCAGGCAGGGCGACGACACGTTGATCGCGAAGGTGGTGATGAAGGCGCTGTCGTAGGGCAGCTTCCCGCGGGTCCAGCCGTAACCGAGTGCCGCCACCACGAAAACCGGGGCCAGCACGGCGAAGGCGTCGGACAGAAGGGCTGAGATGGGCATGGAGACGGACGGAACCCTGCGCTGCAACAGGTGGGTGGGCGGACTGTCAGCCACCATGGCGGCATTCCCGCCCGCCGTCATCCCCCCAAGCCCAAGCCGGGACGCAGGGCAGCCGCGCGGCAGGGATCGGATGCCGCCGGGTAGGGCGGCAGCGGCGCCAGCCCTGGAAAGCATCCCAGTTGGCGCAATGGTATGCAAATTTCGGCTCGCATTCAAATGTAATCGTCAATGAACACAATAGTAATTTTTTAAATTTGCAATGAGCCCCAATGAATACGAAGGAAAATTATTATTTATTATTGTTTTGTTACTAACAATCTCATTATGAATTTTCAGATTCATTTTGAATCGCCGGTTGCTTTTTTCGTCTCATTAAATCAACTTAACAAGAGGCAGATTTGCCTAAACATAATTTCACGTAAAAGGATGATGGAAAATGTCAACTGTGAATATCGAGGTCGTCGTTGATGCTCAGACGATTTACAACACCTATCAAAGCAATCTGGGTTCTTTCGCGAGCCCGACGCCAATCGCGCACGAATACATTTATATGGTGACGCAGCCCGTGTTCGTGACGTCGACCACGCCGACGACCCAGGCGACGGCGGATCTGAACATCACCTGCAACGTCGGCGACAACGTTCGCTGGACCTTCTCGACGCTGTCGCAGGAGGTCGCGATGTACGCGCTGCCCTACCAGATCTCGACCTTCGCCGGAACCAACGTCATGTCGACGCCGCTGCCGATCATGCTCCAGCCGGACGAACCGATCATGACGCTGCCGGTCCCGGCGACCGGCCCCGCCTATACGGGGGCCACGCAGTACGACTATGTCATGCAGGCAACCATCACCAACAACGACGCCGGCACCGCGGAGCAGTACAAGGTCTACTTCATGCTGGTGCAGGCGAGTTCCTCGGGCGGCCTGACCACGGTCGGCTATTTCTCCTGGGATCCGACCATCACCGTCAATCCGCCGGCGTAATCGGTCCTGATCGATCCCCACTGATCGGGGGGGGCCGGGCCGCGCGGCGGGATGCTGCGGCCCGGCCCTCCCGAGTCGCAGCACTCCCGGTGAAGCGCCGCCGGTTCGGAGGACGGCCAGCGTTGCGATTTCGATGACACAGGTCCGGAGAAATACGGCTTTTTAGAAAGCTTCATCACAAGTCAGTAACGATTTGTAACGAAGCTTGAGCCATAAGGGGGCACCCACTAGGGTGCAATGGCCCCATTCTGCGGATCCGCATGACAACCTCGCCCGGCGCCAAGACCGTTGTTCGGCCCCTGAACAATAAGGCGCAGCAATCCAAGCGACAGCCGAACCTGAACAGCCGCCGATTCTCCCTGCGTTCGGTTCTGCTCTGGATTCTATTGTTGCTGTCGGCGGGTTTGTTTCTTGCGCTGGCCGCCTTGCCCGTTGGAAGATTTGCAAGCGCCGCCATCTCGGCCGGCGTGGTGGCCGCCGCCTTCGTGCTCGGGCGCTTCGCCCAGCGCTTCTGGCATGCCCGTACGCTGACCGTTCTGCTGCTGGCCTTCGTCACCTTCCGCTATTTCTTCTGGCGGCTGACCGGCACGCTGCCGCCGGTGGACGATCTGGTGAATTTCATTCCCGGCGTGACCCTGTTCGCTGCCGAGGCGCTGTCCTTCGTCCTGTTCCTGACCTCGCTGTTCGTCATCATCGACCCGCTCGCCCGCGAGCCGTCGGAACCGACGGGCGATCCCGCCTTCTGGCCCAGCGTCGACGTCTACATCCCCTCCTACAACGAGGAGCCGGAGCTGCTGGAGACGACGCTGGCCGCCGCGGTCTGCATCGACTATCCGCGCGACAAGCTGCACGTCTATCTGCTGGACGACGGCGGCACCGACCAGAAGCTGGCCCACAGCGATCCGGAGCAGGCCGCGGCGGCCTCGGCCCGGCGGGAGACGCTGACCGCGCTGTGCGAACGGTTGCAGGTCACCTACATGACCCGGCCGCGCAACGAGCATGCCAAGGCCGGCAACATCAACCACGCCTTTCACAAGACGTCCGGCGATCTGCTGCTGATCCTGGATGCCGACCATGTGCCCACCGTGGGCATCCTGAAGGCGACGGTCGGCTTCTTCCAGCAGGACCCCGGCCTGTTCCTAGTCCAGACCCCGCATTTCTTCGTCAATCCCGACCCGGTCGAATACAACCTCGGCACCTTCGAGCGGATGCCGAGCGAGAACGAGATGTTCTATTACTCGATCCAGCCCGGGCTGGACCGCTGGAACGGCTCCTTCTTCTGCGGATCCGCGGCCATCCTGCGCCGTGCCGCGCTGGAGGAGGTCGGCGGCTTCAGCGGCGACACGGTGACGGAGGATTGCGAGACCGCGCTGGAGCTGCATTCGCGCGGCTGGCGCAGCGTCTATCTGCCGCGCCCGCTGATCGCCGGGTTGCAGCCGGAGACCTTCGACAGCTTCATCGCCCAGCGGTCGCGCTGGACCCAGGGCATGATCCAGCTGTTCCTGCTGAAGAACCCGCTGTTCAAGCGCGGCCTGACCGTCTCGCAGCGGCTGTGCTACCTCAGCACCATGCTCTACTGGTTCTTCTGGTTCTGGCGGCCGATCTTCCTGCTGTCGCCGCTGTGCTATGCCCTGTTCGGGCTGGAGATCTACCGCATCAACCTGCCCGACTTCGGCTGCTTCGTCATCCCGCACGTCTTCGCCGCCGCCTTCCTGTCGCAGTTCCTGCACGGGCGGATGCGCTGGCCGCTGTTCTCGGAGCTGTACGAGTATCTGCAATCCTTCCACGTCTCCCGCGCGGCGCTGGCGACGCTGATCCGGCCGCGCGACCCGGTGTTCAAGGTGACCGCCAAGGGCCAGTCGGTGGAGGAGGACGGCTTCTCGCCGCTCGCCACCCCCTTCATCGTCACCACGCTGCTGCTGGCGGCCGGGCTGGCGGCCTGCGCATGGCGCTATTCCATCTTCCCCGAACACCGGGCGGCCATCGTTCCGGTGGCGGTGTGGTGCTCGCTGAGCCTGCTGCTGGCGCTGGGCGGCCTCGCCGTCGTCTATGAGCGCAAGCGCGTCCGCCGGCAGGAACGCTTCACCGTCGACCGCTCCGCGGTGCTGAAGTTCGAGGACGGCACTGTCATCGACCTGACGGTCGCCGACGTGTCGGCCGGCGGCGTCGGGCTGATCGTCGATCCGAAATGGCGCGAGCTGCTGAGCCGGCCCGACCAGAACGCCGGTGCTGACCATCGCCGCGACGGAGACGGAGGCGGCGACCACCACCGGCGTCCGCTTCTTCCGCATCGAGATGCGCAACGGCGAACTGGCGGTCGGCGCCGGCTTCGCCCCGCGCGACCGCCAGGACATCGTGGAGATGGCGCGCTTCGTCTTCGGCAACAGCGTCGGCTGGGACATCTTCCTCGACCGCAAGCGGGTGGCCGCCCCGACCTTCTTCGGCGGCCTGCTGTTCTTCGCCACCCGCGTGGTTCCGCGGCTGGGCCATGTCCTGCTGGCCCTGCCGGGCGCGCTGCGCCGCATCCTGACCTTCCAGGCTCCGTAACGGCGATGGCGGGTATGGGCAAACAGACCGGCGGGGGCCGGATGCTGCGGGCGTCGCCACGGACGGTGTTGGCGGCCCTGAGCGCGCTGCTGTCGCTGTGGATCGGCGTTTGGGCCGGGCCGGCGCTGGCCGCCGACCGCCGGGTGATCCCGCTGTCGAACCTGCGCGACGGCCAGCCCGAGGTCACGCTGCATGGTGAGACGGAGACGGTGGCGCTGCGCGCCGTCCTGCCGCCGGTGATCGGGCTGACCAGCGCCGTGCTGACGCTGACCTACGAGAACGGCATCGACATCCTGCCCGAAAAGGGATCGATGTCGGTCTTCATCAACGGCTCTCCGGTGGCGGACCTGCCGCTCGCCGCCTTCCGCGGGCCGGTCAACGCCTCCATCACGCTCCCCGGCAGCCTGATCCGCCCCGGCGAGAACCAGATCGTCTTCCAGACCAGCGCCCAGCACCGCGCCATCTGCACGGTCCGCGGCACCTACGATCTGTGGGCGCGGGTCAACCTCGCCGCCTCGTCGCTGACGCTGATGTCCGACGGCGGCGTGCCGGAGCCGGACCTCGCCATGGTGCGCCAGCTTCTGGCCTCCGCCGACCGGGCGCGGGAGCCGCTGGCCATCGTCCAGCCCGGCAGCGAGATCGACGCCGACCATCTCGGCTGGGGCTCCATGGTGGCGCAGTCCTACGGCCTGCTGCTGGGCGACCAGACCCCGCGGGTGGTGGCGGTGCCGGTCAAGCCCGCCGGCACTCCTCCCGGTGCTCCCGCCCCGACGCTGGAAAGCCTGCCGCTGCCGGGCGGCAAGAACATCCTGATCGGCACCCGCGACCGCCTCGCCCCCCTGCTGGGCGAGGCGCGGGCCGCCGCCATCGGCGGACCCTTCCTCGGCGTCTATCCCTATGCCGTCAACAAGGGCGGACCTGAAGGCAGCGGCGCCGGCGGCGGCGGATTCGTCGCCGTCGCTTCGGGGCGGACCCAGCAGGAGGTCGATCAGGCGGTGATGCGGCTGGCCGACGTGACCCGGCCGCTGCCGACCCAAACGGCGATGATCGTCACCGACGCGGCGGTCCCGGCCGCGCCGCCGGCCCCGCCGGTGCAGGCGGAGGGGCGCTACCGCCTGTCGGACCTCGGCTTCCAGACGGTGCAGCACAGCGGCTACCGCTACACCGGCCGCTTCGGCCTGACCCTGCCGGCCGGCTTCGCCCCGGTCAGCGACCGGTCCATCCTGTTCCACGTCAACGCCGCGTTCGAGGGCAACCTCGGCCCCGGCGCGGTGCTGAACGTCCGGGTCAACGGCAAGTCGGCCGGCGCCATGGAGATCGACAAGCGCTCCAGCGGCATCATCGACAATGGCGAGATGCCGCTGCCGATGGCGCTGTTCCGTCCCGGCCCCAACCTGATCGAGCTGGAGGCCGAACTGCCGCCGGCCGGCGGCACCGACTGCGTCTTCGCGGTGCGGCGCCCGACCTTCACCCTGCTGGACAGCTCCAGCATCGAAATCCCCGGCTTCGCCCGTCTGGTCACGCTGCCGAGCCTGGGCGGCTTCGCCAACACCGCCTTTCCCTATGGCGGCACCGCCGGGGGAGAGCAGGCGCCGCCCTTCGATCTGGTCGTCGTCGGGCGCGACCCCGCCTGGTTCGGCGCCGCCTGGAGCCTGACCGCCAAGCTGGCGCAGCGGGCCGGCGACCTGATGGCGGTGGTGCCCTACACCGGCTGGGACGGGCTGCCGAACGACAACGCGCTGATCGTCGGCCCGGTCGCGGCGCTGCCGCAGGCCGTCTTCACCTCGGCCCCGCTGCCGGCCGACCGGCTGGCCGGTCTCTTGGAGGCCGGCGCCCTGATCGCCCAGGCCAAGGCGCGGGGCGAGCCGATGGCGGCATCCGACCGCCGCGCCCTGGCCGACCGGCTGCGGCTGGGCTGGTCCGGCGCTGCCGCCCGTCCGGGACCGGCGCGGCCGGGGGGCGTGCCGCAGGGGCTGGGGCAGCAGATGGGCATCGCGGGCTCGGCGCTGGCCGCCGACGGCGGTGCGGCCAACCGTTGGCAGCGGATGGCGGGCGACGCCAAGGACCCGGCCGCCACCGGGCGCGGCTGGGTGCCCGACTGGGCGCGGCGGGTGATGGCGGCGGCGGCGCGCTACATCAACAGCTGGACGGTGGAGGAGGCGCCGGTCGACGTGGTGGCGCTGACCGAGAATGCCGAAACCCTGCCGGAGGCAGCGCTGCTGCAATACCGCGCGCCGGGGGCCGAGCCGCTGACCTGGACGCTGCTGACCGCCGCGGATCCGCGCGCCGTCGACCGTGCCATGCGCAGCCTGGGCGAGGCCGGGCTGTGGGACAAGCTGCGCGGCGGCGGGGCGCTGTGGAGCAGTGCTGCGCCGGCCATCACCACGCTGGAGGTGTCGCGTCCCTACCAGATCATTCTCAATCCCTTTGACATCGGCAACCTGATCCTGATTCTGGCCCGCAACCTGTCGCAGCGGATCGAGCTTCTGTTCGCCCTGCTGCTGGGGACGGCGGTGGTGCTGACGGTCAGCATGCGCCTTCTGCTGAAGAGCGGGCATCGGGAACGGAGCGGGTCATGACGTCCCCTGTCGGAACATCGCGGCGCGGCATGCTGGCCGGGACGGCCGCCCTCGGGCTGGCTGCGGCACTGCCGGCGGCATCGCGCGCCGCCCCCTATGACGGGGCGGCGTGGCGCCGCTATGCCGAACGCTTCCTGCTGCCGGAAGGCCGCATCGTCGACACCGGCAACAAGGGCATCAGCCATTCCGAAGGGCAGGGCTACGGCATGCTGCTGGCGGTGGCCGGGGGCGACCGTGCCGCCTTCGACCGGATGTGGGGCTGGACCCAGCGTGTGTTGATGGTGCGCGGCGACGGGCTGGTGGCGTGGCGCTGGACGCCCGACGGCGGGGTCGCCGACCGCAACAACGCATCCGACGGCGACATGCTGATCGCCTGGGCGCTGCTGCGCGCCGCCGAGACCTGGCAGGCGGAGGCCTACCGCACCGCCGCCGCCGCCATCGTCAAAGCGCTGGCCGCCGGGCTTCTGGTGGAGCAGGCCGGGCTGACCGTGCTGCTGCCGGGTCGCGACGGCTTCCGCAAGGGCGAGACGCTGGTCCTCAACCCCAGCTACTGGATTTTTCCCGCCATCCGCGCCTTCGCTGCACTGCCGGGGGGCGAGCGCTGGGGCAAGCTGTCGGATTCCGGGCTGGTGTTGCTGTCGAAGGCGCGCTTCGGCGGCTTCCAGCTGCCGCCGGACTGGATGACGCTCGACGCCGCCGGAACGGTGGGCATCGCCGATGGCTTCAAGAAACAGTATGGCTACGACGCCGTGCGGGTGCCGCTCTATCTGGCGATGGATGGCTACCGCGATCCCTATTACTTCCGCCCCTTCGCGACGCTGGCAACGAAATTTGGGGCCACCAAATATGGCGGCTCGGCGGTCCCCGCCACCGTGTCGCTGCCGGGCGGCACCACCACGCAGGTGGCGGCGTCGGTCGGCATGCTGGCGGTCTACCGGCTGGCCTGCAAGCTTGCCGGGGCCGGCGACGCCGTGACGGTGCCGCCGCTGGCGCCCGACGAGGATTACTACTCCACCACCTTGGCCCATCTGTCCGCGCTGGCGGCGCAAAGCCTGGGGATCGATCCGTGACCCGTCCTCTCCTCCTGTCCGCCCTCATCCTCGCCGCCACCGCCACCGGCGGCGGGTCGGATGCCTGGGCGCAGTCGAACGGCGGCGCCCGCGCGCTGGCTCCCGGCGTGAAGGTGGAGGTGGCGCCGGCTCCCGGCAGCGGCTCCGCCCCCGCCGCCGGCAAGGTGGACGAGACGGCGCTGCGCTATTATGCCCGCATCGGCGACGGCGAGCGGATGGAGGCGGAGATCGCCCGCCTGCGCGCCCTCGATCCCGGCTGGGAACCGCCCAAGGATCTGTTCGCGCCGCAGCCGGCCGCCACCGGCGTCGACGAAAGCCCGTTCTGGTCGCTGCTGTCCGCCGGCAAGGTGGCGGAGGCGCGCGCCGCCATCGCCGAGCAGCGGCGCAAGTCGCCGTCCTGGCAGCCGTCCGACAAGCTTCTCCAGGAACTCGACCTCGCCGAGAGCGCCGGGCGCATCCGCTCGGCCAGCGACACCAAGCGCTGGCAGGAGGTGGTCGATGCCGCCGCCGCCCAGCCGGAGGCGGTGGCCTGCAACCGGCTCGACAATGCATGGCGTCTGGCGGAGGCTTATGCCGAGCTGAAGCAGACCGACCGCGCCTTCGACACCTACAAGACCATCGTCACCACCTGCCCCAAGGCGAAGGAGCGGCGCGACACCATCTTCAAGGCGTCGCGCCATCTCAGCCCGGAACGGCTGCGCGAGCTGTCGGCGCTCGGCGCCACCGCCAACCCGGCGACGGGGGAGGACTACTCCGCCGTCCGCAGCGCCGAGGCGGAGCTGGAGACCGGCCGCCTGCTGGAGCGGCTCGGGAACGCGAAGCCCGGCGCCCTGTCGGCGGCCGACCTGTCGCGCGTCCAGGGCATCGTCCGCGACAAGCAGGACGCCGACGGCGCCATCGCGCTCGGCTGGTATTTCCAGAAGCAGAAGAATTTCGCCGAGGCGCAGGGCTGGTTCACCCAGGCCAACGAGTGGACGCCGTCGGACAAGGCGGCAGAGGGGCTGGTGCTGGCCTACAACGGCTTGGGCGACAAGGCGCAGGCCCGTGCCGCCGCCGCTCCGTGGAAGGGCAAGTCGAGCCGCATCGACCAGGCGCTGAAGGCGGTTGACCCGCCGCGCGGCCCCGCCGGCCCCGGCGGCGGACGCAGCGCACCGCAGGGCCCGAGCGAGCTTGACCGCGCGCTGGCCCGCCATGACTTCGCCGCGTGCATCAGCATCATCCGCGGCACCATTGCGAAAAGCGGCCCGACCGCCGCCCTGTTGCAGCAGCGCGGCTGGTGCCTCTTGGAGCTGAAGCGCCCGTCGGAGGCCGAGGCCGCCTTCGCCGAGGCGCAGACCCTGGCCGCCCGCGAGCCGGCAAAAGGCGGGGCTTCGGCGACGGGAACCGCGCCCGGAAAGGCGGGCAGCCGCAGCCCCGCCGCGTCGGGCCTGCCGCAGACGGCGACGCCGGCCCAGGAGAACGCCTATGGGCAGGCCATCGCGCGGCTGGCGACCGGCGACGTGACCGGCCTGACCCGCGACCTGCCGCGTGCCAATCTGACCGCGACGCAGCGGGCGGAAATCCGCGCCTCGCTGATGGCGACGGAGGCCGGCCGGGCGCTGGAGGACAAGCGCTACAACGACGTGCTGCGCCTGCTCGATGCCCGCAAGGAGCTGGAGCCGGAGCCGCGCAACCTCGGCATCGTGCGCGGCTGGGCGCTCTACAACCTGATGCGCTTCGACGAGGCCTACGTCCAGTTCAAGTCCATCGACGACCGGCTGAGCACCGAGGAATCGCGCGAAGGCCTCTCCACTGCCTGGAAGACGATCTACCATGACTGGTAAGGAAGCCCCGAGGGCCGTAATGGAGATGGCCGTGACTCCTGTTCCCCGAACCGCGGGGCGCGCCGCGCTGTGGGCGGCGTTGGCGGCGGCCATGCTGCTGACCTCCGGTTGCGCCGGCTGGGTCCGCGACAACCTGACCCAGTCGGCCACCCCCTGGCGCCGCATCCAGCCGGCGGCGCTGCCGGTCACGCTGCCGGACAGCCGCGACTTCCCCATCGTCGCCGCCCGCATGCGCGACACCGGTACGGTCTACAAGACCTACAATGTGGCGCTGGGCAACCCGACCTCGCTGGCCGGGGAGAACCGCCTGACCGTCGACGTGCAGACGCTGCCGGACAGCCTGTTCGGCGCGCTGGTCCAGCCGCCGCGCGTGTTCCCGGTGCCGCTCTACACCATGGAAACGCTGACGGCGACGACCCGGCGCGAGTTTCCCGACATGAAGGTGAAGGTCGCCGACATCGCCCGCCGCAACCGCTACGGCGACTACGACTATGCGACCGCCCAGGACGCGGAGAACAGCTGTGTCCTCGCCTGGCAGCTGATCACCGACCACAAGCGGATGCTGCCGGAACGGATCGAGGCCGTCCGGCTGGAATACCGGGTCTGCGGCGTCGGCTCCAACATCCGGGCATTGCTGGCCCCCTTCGACGGCCTGACCCTGACCCTGCCGGAGACGATCCTGGAAGCACAGGATCTGGGGGGACTTTAGGAGCGCGCCGGCGATGACCACGATATCCGAAGCCTTGCGCATCGCCGTCGGCCTGCACCAGGGCAACCGGCTGGCCGAGGCGGCGGACATCTACCGGAAGATCCTCCAGGCCGCCCCCGAGGTCGCCGACGCGTGGCACCTGCTGGGCGTTCTGCACCACCAGTCGGGCGAGCATGCCGAAGCGGTGCGGCTGATCGGCGAGGCGATCGGCCGGGATCCCCTGTGTGCCGCCTACCGCGACAATCTGGGATCGGCGCTGCGGGCGGCGACGCAGGCCGCCCAGGCGGCCGGCCAGCATCGGGCGGCGCTGGCGCTTGACCCCGCCTGGGTCAAGCCGTTCGGCAACCTCGCCGGCGCCCTGACCGACCTTGGCGACGCAACTGCAGCGGCTGAGGCGCTGCGCCGGGCCTTGCGGCTGGCGCCGGACACCGACGGCTACCTGCTGCGGCTCGGCGATTGCCTGTACGCCCAGGACCGGACGGCGGAGGCCGAGGCACACTACCGCCGGCTGGACGAGCTCCAGCCCGGCCGGCCCGACTGCCTGTACCGTCTCGGCCTGTGCCGGCTGGCGGCGAGCCGGGTGATGGGCGTCGCGCTCGCCGCTGCCGGCCGGCTGGTCGACCGGGCGGCCCTGGCCGAGGCCATCGCCGCCTTCGGCCGTGCCGCCGACGGCGGCCATGGCGATGCCTGCCGGAACCTGTTCGGGACGGCGGTCGTCGCGATCCAGACCGGCGTGATGGACGACGCGACGCTGGAGCGGGTCGCCGCCGCCGCCCGCCGCCGGCTGATGGCGGAGCCGCGCGACAGCGTCGCCCTGTCGGTGGTCTGCTACGCCCTCTACCGGCGGCAGCGGCTCGCCCTTGCCGAGCGCTATTTCCGCAAGTTCGCCCGCCATTGGACGGCGGAAGACATCGCCGCCGATTTCGAGATGCTGCTGTGGTCGATGGTGCATGGCGGGCCGGCCTTCTTCGCGCGGCTGGCCGCCGAGCCGCCGCACTGCTTCGCCCGTGCCGCCCGCCGCATGCCGGTGGCCCCCAAGTCCGATGGCCGGCCGATCCTGCTGGTCGGCTGCGACGGCGGTTACTGGCGCCGCTTCGGCGCCGGCTTTCTCGAAAGCTGGCAAAACAAGGCCGCTTCCTGCGCCCTGCATGTCCATGTCGTCAACCCGCCGGCCGATGTCGAGGCCGAGTTGATGCGGCTGGCCGGCGACGGCCTGCCGCTGTCGCTCTCCTGCGAGACCGTCGATCTGAGCGCCCTGCCGGAGCCGGTGCGGCTCACCTATTACGCCTCCGCCCGTTTCGCGGTGACGCAGCAGCTTTTGCGGGCGGGGGCCGGGCCGGTGATCCAGATCGATGTCGATGCGCTGCTGCTCGCCGATCCCGGCCTCGCCATGGCGGCGTGGCCGTCCTGGGACGTGGCGGTGATGCAGGACCGCCGGGGCCGCGGGCCCACCCGCGATTTCCTCGCCGGCTTCCTCGCCTTCAACCGCACACCGGCGGCACAGCGTTATCTCGACCTCGTCGCCGGCTATATCGGCCGGCATTTCGACGAGGGCCGGGCCTTCTGGGGGCTGGATCAGGCGGCCCCCTACTGCACCCACGACCATCTGGTCCGCAACGGCGAGGCGCCGGCCCTGATCCGCTTCGACTTTGAAGCCTTCCCCTTCCTGCATTTCCTCGAAAAGTAAGGCGGTCTCACGCCGCCTGTGCAGCCCGCTCGCGCAGCCGCTGTTCCAGCGCCCGCCAGCGCGGCTCGACCGCCTCCACCGCGCGCTGCTTGACCGGGCCGAAGCCGCGGATCTCCTGCGGCAAGGCCGCCAGCTCCACCGAGGTGGCGAGCCGGTCGGCCGACAGACGCTCGGCGATCTCCGCCACCGTCGCCTCGTAGCGGGCGACCAGGGCGCGCTCCATCTTCCGCTCCGCCGTGTAGCCGAACGGGTCGAGCGCCGTGCCGCGCAGCTTTTTCATCGCCGCCAGCCCGCGAAACACCGGCAGGATCCAGCCGCCCAGCGCCATCTTGCGCGGCTCGCCATAGCCGTTGGTGTCGCGCGACAGCAGGGGCGGGGCGAGGTGGAAGACCGGCTTCCAGTCGCCGTCGAAACGCTCCTCCAGGCTCTTGCGGAAGCTGGGGTCGCTGTGCAGGCGGGCGACCTCATACTCGTCCTTGTAGGCCATCAGCTTGAAGGCGCTGCGCGCCACCGCTTCGGCCAGCGCCGTCGATCCGGGGGCGACGCGGGCCTCCGCCTGCCTTGCCCGCTCTACCAGCGCGCGGTAACGGTCGGCATAGGCGCTGTCCTGATAATCGGCCAGGAACGCCGCCCTCCGCTCGACGATGCTCGCCAGATCGGTGGCCGGCGCGTCCTCTTCCGCCCCCAGTGTCGCCAGCAGCTCCGGCCGGTGCGCCGCGAGGCGGCCGAAGGCGAAGGCGCGCAGATTGGCGGGCACGCCGGTGCCGTTCAGCTCGATGGCACGGGTCAGCGCCTCCAGACCGACCGGCAGCAGCCCCTTCTGGAAGGCGACGCCCATCAGGAAGACGTTGGCGAGGATGCTGTCGCCGAACAGCGCGGTGACCACCCAGTTGGCGTCCACCACCTCCACCCGCTCGGGTCCCGCGGCGCGGCGCAAGGACCGCAGCAGCGATCCGGCATCGGGCAGTTTGCTACCATCGCGGGTGAAGGCGCCGGTCGGAGCGACATGGGCGTTCGCCACCACCCGCGTGCGGCCCAGCCGCACCGTCTTCAGCGCGTCCGGCGAGGCCGCGACCACCGTGTCGCAGGCCAGCACCAGCTGCGCCTGTTTCGGATCGATCCGCGCCTGATTGAGCCGCCCCGCATCCTCCGCCACCCGCAGATAGCTGTAGACCGCACCGCCCTTCTGCGCGAAGCCCATGAAGTCGAGCACCGAGGACGCCTTGCCCTCCAGATGCGCCGCCATCGCCAGCACCGCCCCGATGGTGACGATTCCGGTGCCGCCGACGCCGACGATGAGGATCTCGGCCGGGTCGGCACTGGCGGCAAGCTGCGGCAGCGGCAGCGCCGCCAGATCGTCGGCGAAGCGGGCGGCGACCCTGTCGGGGTTCGGCTTGCGCAATGACCCGCCGACCACCGAGACGAAGCTGGGGCAGAAGCCGTCGGCGCAGGAATAGTCCTTGTTGCAGCTGGACTGGTCGATCTGCCGCTTCACGCCGAATTCGGTTTGCTTGGGCTGCACCGACAGGCAGTTCGACTTCTTCCCGCAATCGCCGCAGCCTTCGCAGACCAGATCGTTGATCACCATCCGGCGCGCCGGGTCGGCCATGGTGCCGCGCTTGCGCCGGCGGCGCTTCTCCGCCGCACAGGTCTGCTCATAGACGATTGCCGTAACGCCGGGAATCTCGCGCATCTCGCGCTGGACGGCATCCAGTTCTTCGCGGTGATGCACGGTGGTGAAGGGGGCGAGGCCGGACCGGCTGTCGTATTTCTCCGGCGCGTCGCTGACCACGGCAATGCGGGTGATGCCCTCCGCCGCCAGCTGGCGGGTGATGGCGTCGACGGAGATCGGGCCGTCCACCGGCTGGCCGCCGGTCATGGCGACGGCGTCGTTGAACAGGATCTTGTAGGTGATGTTGATTCTGGCGGCCACCGCCTGCCGGATCGCCAGCAGGCCGGAATGGAAATAGGTGCCCTCGCCCAGATTCTGGAAGATGTGCGGGCGCTTGCTGAAGGGCGCCTGCCCGATCCAGCTGACGCCCTCGCCGCCCATCTGGCTGAGGCCGACCGTGTCGCGGTCCATCCACGACGCCATGAAATGGCAGCCGATGCCGGCCATCGCCTTGCTGCCGTCGGGCACCTTGGTCGAGCTGTTGTGCGGACAGCCGGAGCAGAAATAGGGCGTGCGGGGCAGGGCAGGGGCGGCGGGCGCCTCGCCCGGCAGCAGCTCCGCCAGCCTTGCGGAGAAATCACGCTGGGGGAAGCGGTGGCGGATGCGCTCCACCAGCGCCTTGGCGACAATCCAGGGCCGCAACTCCCCGGTGGCGGGCAGCAGGGGCGCGCCGAACTCGTCGGTCTTGCCGACGACGGCACGTGGCCGTTCGCCGGCCGGCAAATGGAACAGCAGATCCTTCAGCTGGCTCTCGATGACCGGCGCCTTCTCCTCGACCACGAGGATTTCTTCCGCGCCGCGCGCGGCGGTCAGGGCGAAGTCGGGCTCCAGCGGCCAGGACAGGCCGATCTTGTGGACCGACAGCCCGATCTCCGCCGCTTCCGCCGGGCCGATGCCCAGCAGGCGCAGCGCCTCCATCAGGTCGAGATGCGCCTTGCCGGTGGTGACGATGCGCAGCCAGCCGCCACTCCCAAGGACAGTGCGGTCGATGCGGTTGACGCGGGCGAAGGCCTTCACCGCCGCGACCTTGGCGGCCAGCCGCTCTTCGATGGCGAGGCTGGGCAGGTCGGGCCAGCGGTAATGCAGGCCCCCCGGCGGCGGATCGAACGGCACCGGCAGGAAGCCGCGCTCCAGCGACGGCAGCCGGACGGTGGCCGAGCTTTCCACCGATTCCGAGATCGCCTTGAAGCCGACCCACGCCCCGGAAAACCGCGACAGGGCGTAACCATAAAGCCCGAAATCGAGATACTCGCGCACGCCCGACGGGTTCAGCACCGGCATTGACCAAGCGATCATCGCAAGGTCGCTCTGGTGCGGCATGCTGGAGGACACGCAGCCATGGTCGTCGCCGGCCACCGCCAGCACGCCGCCGCGCGGCGAGCTGCCATAGGCGTTGGCATGCTTCAGCACGTCGCCGGAGCGGTCCACCCCCGGCCCCTTGCCGTACCACATGCCGAACACGCCATCGACGGTGGCCTCGCCGGAGGATTCGACCTGCTGGGTGCCCATGACGGCGGTGGCGCCCAGATCCTCGTTCACGCCGGGGACGAAGGTGATGGCGTGGGCGTCCAGATGCCGGCTAGCCTGCCACAGCGCCTGATCCAGCCCGCCCAGCGGCGAGCCGCGATAGCCGCTGACGAAGCCGGCGGTGTTCAGCCCCGCCCGCCGGTCGCTCTCCGCCTGGAGCAGCAGCAGCCGGACCAGCGCCTGGGTGCCGGACAGATAGACCTGCCCCTCGGTGCGGCAGTAGCGGTCGTCGAGGCGATAGCTCCGGTCGATCTCCGCCTGTTCCGGCCGCAGGCCTCCCCGCAATCCCGGCTGCATGCCGTCCATCTCTCGTCCCCTCGGATTTCTTTTCTGGGGACAAGTCTGCGCCTTTCGCAGGCAAATGATTTTGCGGGTTGGCCGGGGATCGGGGGTGTTCGGAAAATCCTGTTGCGGATTGTTGACTGAGTCAGCGAAATTTTTGCGCGGCACCGGCCCGTCCGGACGGGGTCACCCCCGCAGGGCGGCGCGGCGGTCGGCCCGCATCAGGGCGGCGCCGCGTTCGGCGATCATCACCGTCGGCGTGTTGGTGTTGCCCGACGTCAGCGTCGGCATCACCGAGGCGTCGATCACCCGCAGGCCGCGCACCCCCCTCACCCGCATCTCGGCATCGGTGACGGCGGTGGCATCGTCCGCGCCGCCCATCCGGCAGGTGCCGACCGGGTGAAAGATGGTGGTGCCGATGTCGCCGGCAGCATTCGCCAGCTCCTCCTCGGTCTGGAAGCTGGGGCCGGGCTTGTATTCCTGCGGGTGGTAGGGGGCCAGCGCCGGCTGCGAGACGATGCGCCGGGTCAGCGCCAGCGCCTTCGCCGCCTTCGCCCGGTCGGCCGGATCGGACAGGTAGCAGGGGGCGATGGCCGGGTTGGCGCGATGATCGGCGCTGGTGATGCGGGTCCAGCCGCGCGACGCCGGGCGCAGGTCGCAGACGCTGGCGGTGAAGGCGGGGAAGCCGTGCAGCGGGTCGCCGAACTTCTCCAGCGACAGCGGCTGCACGTGATATTCGAGGTCGGCGCTCCCGACCTCCGGCGACGATTTGGCGAAGACGCCGAGCTGGCTGGGCGCCATGGTCAGCGGCCCCTTGCGGAACAGCGCATATTCCAGCCCCATCATCGCCTTGCCGAACAGGTTGCCGGCCCGCTTGTTCAGCGTGACGATGCCGTCGACCTTGTAGATCATGCGCAGTTGCAGATGGTCCTGCAGATTGGCGCCGACGTCCGGCGCATCCAGCACCACCGGAATGCCGAGGGACTTCAGATGCGCCGCCGGGCCGATGCCGGAGCGCTGGAGGATCGCCGGGCTGCCGATGGACCCGGCGGCCAGCACCGTCTCGACCCTGGAGGTCGCCCGCGCCGGCTCGCCATTCACGGTGAAGCGGATGCCGGTGGCGCGGCCGTCGGCGATCTCCACCCGGTCGATGGCCGCGTCGATGGCGAGCTTCAGGTTCGGGCGGTCGAGGGCGGGACGCAGGAAGGCCTTGGCCGCGCTCCAGCGGATGCCGCCCTTCTGGTTCACCTCGAAGCTGCCGACGCCCAGATTGTCGCCGCGGTTGAAATCGTCGTTGCGGGGAATGCCGACCTGTTGCGCCGCCTCGGCGAAGCGGTCGAGCAAATCCCAGCGCAGCCGCTGCCGCTCCACCCGCCACTCGCCGCCGCTGCCATGCATCTCGTCGGCACCGCGCCAGTAATCCTCGCTGCCCTTGAAGACCGGCAGCACCTCTTTCCAGCTCCAGCGGCTGTCGCCGGTGATCGCCGCCCACTCGTCATAGTCGCGCGCCTGCCCGCGCATGGCGATCATGCCGTTGATCGACGAGCAGCCGCCCAGCACCTTGCCGCGGGCGTAATGGATGCTGCGGCCGTTCAGCCCCGGCTCGGCTTCCGTCTTGAAACACCAGTCGGTGCGCGGGTTGCCGATGCAGAACAGATAGCCGGCGGGGATGTGCAGCCACACCCAGCTGTCCTTGCCGCCGGCCTCCAGCAGCAGCACCGAAACGTCGGGATCGGCCGACAGCCGGTTGGCCAGCACGCAGCCGGCCGTGCCGCCGCCTGCGATGATGTAATCGAAGCTGCCGAAGTCGAGCACGCCCGCCATCCCGTCCGCCATCCGCGTCCCTCCCGAGGGGATCTGTTGATTTGTCAGGCATATTAGATTGCTGACCGGGCGGACGATCCAGAGAAATTTCGCCGCAGCGGGATCCGTCGCGGCGAACTCCCCCGGTCTCCCGCCCGCCCACTCCCGCCTCTCACCCCGCCATCCGCTGCCGCTCGCGCTCCGTCAGCAGATCGACGAAGGCCCGCACCTTGGTCGGGCGGAAGCGCGCGGCCGGGAAGACGGCATGGATGCCGCCCGGCGGCAGGGTCCAGCCCGGCAAGAGGCGGACGAGCCGGCCGGACGCCAGATCGTCGGCCACGCAGTAATCCGGCAGGACCGACAGCCCGGCCCCCTCGCGCACCGCCTCCCGCACGGCGAAGGTGGCGTCCAGTGCGATGGATGCCCGCATCGACACCGTGCGCATTTCTCCTGTCGCGGCGGTGAACTGCCAGCTCAACGGGTTGCGCAGCACCGTGTTGGCGACGAAGGGCAGGGCGGCGATGTCGTCCGGCCCGGCATTCTCGCCGATCCGGGCAGCCAGCGCCGGGGTGCCGACCAGAAGCTGCTGGAAACTGCCGAACTGGCGGGCCTGAAGGCTGGTGTCGGCCAGCCAGCCGACGCGGATGGCGAGGTCGAAGGTGCCGCCGACGAGGTCGAGTGACTGGTCGGACAGGGCCATGTCGGCCTTGCAGGCGGGGTGGGCGGCGACGAAGGCGGCGATGGCCGGAACGACGACCGCCACCCCGTAATCGAAGGGGGCGGTCAGCCGCAGCAGCCCGGAGGGCGCCGCCGCGGTCTCCGCCAGCTCGCCGAAGGCATCCTCGGCCTCCCGCAGGATGACGACGCAGCGGCGGTGGAAAGCCATGCCGGCCTCGGTCGGCCGCACCTTGCGGGTGGTGCGGACCAGCAGGCTGGCCCCGACCTCCTCCTCCAGCTTCGCCACCTGCTGGCTGACCACCGCCTTGGTGATGCCCAGCCGTGCCGCCGCCGCGGTGAAGGAGCCGGTCTCCACCACCGCGGCGAAATAGGCGATGCGGTTCAGATGCCGGGGATCGCTCATCGGACGCCGGTCGATTGTTTGCCAATGGCATACGATATGTCGGTTTTGTGCCAACTACCCAGCACAATCGGCCGCGGTTAAAGTTGAATCCCATTGCCCATCGCCAGCCACGGATGCTTTTCATGAGCCGGACCAGGACCGTCACCTATCTGTTCGACCCGCTCTGCGGCTGGTGCTACGGCGCCTCGCCGGCCATCGCGTCGCTGTCGGAGGTCGGTGATCTTGCGCTGGAGTTGTTGCCGACCGGGCTGTTTTCCGGCGCGGGCGCCCGGCCGCTGGACGACGGCTTCGCCGCCCATGCCTGGGCCTACGACCAGCGCATCCATGCTTTGACCGGGCAAATCTTCAGCGAGCGCTACCGCACCGGCGTCCTGGGCGACCGGAGCCAGAGGATCGACAGCGGCCCGGCGACGCTGGCCCTGACGGCGGTCGCACTGACGGCACCCGACCGCGAGTTCGCAGCACTGGCCGCCATCCAGTCGGCGCGCTATGCCGACGGGCGCGACATCACCGCGGCGGCGACGCTGGCCGACATCCTGACCGGCCTGGGCCTCGATGCCGCTGCGTCCCTTTTCGCCGAGGGGGCGGCCGAGGGGGTGGGCGAACTGACGGTCGCCGACGCCGCGCGGGTCGAGCGCGGCCGGCAACTGATGGCCTCCTATCGCGCCAATGGCGTGCCGACCCTGCTGTTCGACGACGGATCGCACCGGCGCAAGCTCGATTCCGAAATCCTCTTCTCCAAGCCCGGCCGGCTGGCTGCCATTCTCAGCGCCGGCTGACCGCCGCACCTGTCTTACTTCCGGTTCACCAGCGCCACGCCGCAGACCGCCACCGCCATGCCGGCCAGCGCCGCGACGCCCAGCTTCTCGCCGAACAGCACCCAGGCGACGAGCGCCGTCACCGGCGGGGTCAAATAGAACAGGCTGGCGACCTTGGCCGCCGCACCGCGGCGGATCAGGGCGAACAGTAGGAAGATGGCGCCGACCGACAGCACGAAGCACAGCCACAGCAGGGCGAAGACGAACTCGCCCGTCCACTGGACCTGCATCGTCTCGGTCAGCGGAGCGACCACCGCCAGCACGACCGCGGTGGCGGTATATTGGATGGCGGTGCCGCTGCGCAGATCCATGCCGCCGCCGTGGCGCTTCTGGTACAGCGTGCCGAGCGTGATCCCGACCAGCGCCGCCATGGCATAGCCGATGCCGATCAGATGCTCGGCGTCGACCGACAGCTTCTCGCGCACCACCAGCCCGACGCCGGCAAGGCCGAGCAGCAGCCCGACCCATTGCCGGCCGCTGACCCGTTCGCCCAGCAGCGGGCCGGACAGGGCGGCGGTCAGCAGCGGCTGGATGCCGACGATCAGCGCGGTGACGCCGGCCGGCAGCCCATGGGCGATGGCGAGGAAGACGCCGCTGAGATAGACGCCGTGCACCAGCAGCCCGGCCAGCGCGATCCGTCCGGCGGTCGCCCAGTCCTTGGGCCAGGGCGCCCGGCTCGCCAGCGCCACCAGCGCCAGCACCACGGCGACCAGCCCCAGCCGGATCAGCAGGAAGGTCAGCGGCTCCACATAAGGCAGGCCGTATTTCGCGCCGATGAAGCCGGTGCTCCACAGCAGCACGAAAAGGCCCGGCATCAGGCGCAGCCAGCTCTGGCCGCCCGTCGCGGTCCCGCCCATTTTTTAAGTCCCTTCCCCGTCCGCGGTCAGCTCACCGCCGGAACGGCCGGAGACGACTGGGTCGGCTGGCGGCGCGCTTCGGCGACCGCCTGGATGTGGGACTGCAAATCCGCGTCCTTCTGCACCAGCCGGCGGAAATCCTTCTCATCCAACACCAGCAATTGGCAATAGCCCAGCGCCCGCACGTCTGCATTGCGCCGCTGGCGGGACAGGAGCGCCATCTCGCCGAAGAAGTCGCCGGTGCCGAGCTTCACCGGCTCCGCCAGCATCGGCACCAGCACCTCGACGGCACCCGACGCGATGAAGAACATGGCGTCGCCGCGGTCGCCCTTGCGCACGATGGTCTCGCCCGGCAGCGCCAGCTGGGCGCGCAGCAGCGTGGCGATGGTCGCCACCCGCTCCGCCGGCAGCTCGGCGAACAGCGGCACCCGACGCACCAGCTCCGCCACGTCGAAGCGGACATCCAGCTTCGGCAGCCGCTCCAGCACCCGGCGCCGCTGTTCCAAATCACGCTCCAGGTCGGTCAGAACCTCCTGGCTGATGATCGATTCGGCGTGCATGGCGCGGTATTCGGCATGCTCCAGCCGCAGCGCCGCCCGGCCGACATAGCGGCTTTGCAGCACCACCGCGTAATCGGGATATTGCAGCTTCAGGGCCGACAGCGCCTGCTCGACGATGCCCAGCCGGCCGACCAGCATGCCTTCCAGCTCGAACGCAACCTCTTGGCCCAGCACGCGCGCCAGCCGGTCGCGGGTGAAGGCCAGCAGCTCGCGCAGCACGGTGCGCACGGCGACCAGCACCTCGAACCGCATCGACAGGCGCCGGGCCAGCGGGCTGTGGATGCCGAAGCGGCGTTGCAGCCAGCTTGCGGTCCGCATCCAGGGCGAGAAGGCGATGAACGGCTCCTCGAAGGCGCGATAGCCGTTGCGGCCCTGGCTCTTGACCGCGTCGAGCAGGCGCCCGCTGCGGCCGGCCAGCATTTCCATCACCGCGCGCGACACCACCCCTTCGGAGAAGTGGGCGTAATAGAGTTCTTCCTCGCGGTTCACCAGGATGACGAGGCCGATGGTGACGCGGTCCTCGTCGGTCAGCTTGGCCTCTTCCTGGCTGTCGCGGTCGATCCGTTTCAGCCGCTCCTCGTAGCGGGCGATCATCACGTCCTTGACCGCGCCATCCACCTCATAGGTCTGGGCGACGGCGGAAACGCGGTCGCGGATGCTGTCGGTGGACAGCGCCAGCGCCCGGTTGCGCATGGCGCGCTCCACCGGCGTCAGCTCGTCCAGCTTCAGGAGGCGGATCAGCCAGCGCAACGTGGTGCCGTTGACGAACAGCGTGACGAAGACGAAGCCGGTGACCATCACCGCGATGAAGCTCTGGAGCTTGTCGGGCACCCGGAAATTCTCGGTCACCGCCAGGGCCAGCGTCAGCGACACCGCCCCGCGCATGCCGCCCCACAGCATCACCGACTTGTAGGAGTTGCTGACCTTCTGCGCCAGCCCGGCCCAGGACAGCACCGGCAGCAGCCCGAACAGCACCACCGCCCGCGCGGCGAAGGCCGCCAGCACCACGACCACCACCAGCCCGACCTCCGCCCAGCCGGCGTCGGCCAGCAGGCGCGGCACCAGGATGGCGGTCAGCAGGAAGATCATGGAGTTGGCCCAGAAGCCCAGCTGCTGCCAGACATGCTCCATGGCGCCCCAGGTGGCGGGGGAGATGCGGGTGCGCCCGACCGATCCGATGACCAGCGCCGAGGTCACCGTCGCCACCACGCCCGACGCGCCGACATAATGGTCGGCCAGCACATAGGAGAGGTAGGCCAAAGCCACCGTCAGCGTGATCTCCGCCATCGGCTGGTTGCGCACCGGCTCCACCAGCATGCAGACGATGCGGCCGCAGACATAGCCGGTGACGACTCCGCCGGAGAAGTCGCGCAGGAAATCCACCGCCGCCGCCGCCGCCCCGCCGTGGGAGGTGCGCGTCAGCATTTCCAGGAGAAGGGTGAAGAGCGCGATGGCCGCGGCGTCGTTCAGCAGGCTCTCGCCCTCGACCAGCGTGGTCAGCCGTCTTGGCGCGCCCAGGTCGCGGAAGATGCCGATCACCGCCGCCGGGTCGGTGGAGGCGACGATGGCGCCCAGCAGCAGGCAGGCGACCAGCGGCAGCGGGGTGAACAGGTTGACGGCATAGCCGACGGCGAAGGTGCAGACGAAGACCGCCACCACCGCCATCAGCAGGATCGGCCCCAGATCCTCGAACAGCCGCCGCACATCGACCGCCAGCGCCGTCTCGAACAGCAGGATCGGCAGGAAGACGTGCAAAAGCACGTCGGACGAGACGTCCAGCTCGGCCAGCGAATTCAGGAAGTCATGCAGCGGATCCTTGCCCGGCCCGGCGAAGGTCTGGATCACGGCCCCCAGCGCCACGCCGACGCCGGCCAGCAGCACCGTGTAGGGCATCTGGAAGCGGGCGGCGAGGGGCGGCAGGAAACTGACGAGGGCGAGAAGCCCGGCAACGCCGAGGACTTGAATGACGATGTCGTGCATGGTTCCACGGAACGGCTGCGGCGTGGGCTGCACGGTATCGCCGCACTGTGGCGGGGGCAAGGCCATGGGCCGCAGATTCCTGCGGCAAAAATGGTCCGCAGCGATGCGCCGGCCGCGAGCAGGGGCTATGCCGCTCCCCCGTATCCGGGCCTCAACCCGGCCTCACCGCCAGCCGCCATTCTCGGTCAGGCCGGACAGGATGTCCGTCAGGATGGTGTGGGTGGCGCGGGCCGCGGCCGACATCGGCCGGCCGGCGGCATGGGCCAGCAGGATGCTGCGGTCGATCTGCGGATCGGCGATGGGCAGGCCGGTCAGCCGCTCCGCCGTCCCGCCGTGGCGCGCCACCCGGTCCGACAGCACGGTGTAGCCGCAGCCTTCCGCCACCAGCGCCTTGATCTGCTCCAGCGCGTCGATCTCCAGCGCCACGGTGACGCCGGCCCGCGCCAGCAGGGCGGCATGCTCCACCTCCTCGCGCACGCCATGCGGGCGGCCGGGCAGGATCAGCGGCAGGGACAGCGCCTCGGCGAAGGGGATGGCGCTGCGGCCGCGCAGCAGCGGGTCGTCGGCCGGCCCGACCAGATGCAGCTTCTCGCGCGCCACCAGCTGGGTCTCCAGCCCGCCCATCTCCTTGGTGCCGAACACCAGCGCGAGGTCGAGCTGCCCCGACAGCACCCATTCCAGCATGTGGCCGGACAGCCCCTCCACCACCCGCAGCCTGATCTGCGGATGGGTGCGCCGCACCGCCAGCGCCAGCGGCACGGTCAGCACCGGCCCCAGCGAGGTCGGGATGCCGACGGTCGCCGGTCCTGCCGGCACCGCCTCCACCGCCCTCACCTCGTCGCGCAGCCCGTCCATCTGGCCGATCAGCGCCGCCGCCCGCTGCGCCAGCCGCCGCCCGCTTTCCGTCGGCACCACGCCGCGTGCCGTGCGCAGCACCAGCTGGCAGCCGAAATCCTCCTCCAGCCGCTTCAGATGCAGGCTGAGCGCCGGCTGCGCCACCCGCAGCACATCCGCCGCCCGCGAGATCGAGCCATGCTCGACGATGCCGAGGAAATAGCGAAGCTGCCGTACGTCCATAACGCCGGACCCCTTGCCGCCCATACCGTGACGCTATGAAAGCGGCGGAGGAGATCGCGTGTCAATATGGGACACTCTGTGCCGATGAAGTCGCGCTCTGCGCGATGCCACGGCCCGCGGTCGCGCGGCTTTGGCGCTCACGAGGCGACGGCGGCCAGCATTCGGAGAGTCTTCAGCCCCTTCGGCTTGTCGGGGGCGACGATGTCCTTGTGGATGCAGCCGATCACGGACTTGATGACGTCGGTCTTGTTGAGCGCCGTGACTTCCACGACCGTCTCCAGCTCACGCGACATGGTCGGGGTGATCTTCATCGACAGCCGCCGCCTTGCCGAACCGCGTCCTGTCTTCGGTGAACCTTCGAAGAAGGCTCTGGTCTCGTCGAGGCTGTCGGCAAGCTGGCGCGACAGGGCCCGGTCGGCGGCGAACCGGTTGATGTAGTACATCAAAAGCGGCTTGCGGAACTCGGTCGTCAGGCCCGGATCGATGCGATAGGCGGCGAGATCGAGAGCGTCGGTATAAACCGACGGCAGGTTGGCCTCTATGGAAATCGTCGCCCTGTCATAGGCGGCCTTGATCGCCGGGGTCGATTGCGGCGGAGTGGCGACGACCGCACCGCACCTGTCGCAGACGGCGACAAGGATGTTCTGTGCCACACCCTTGCCGTCGTCGAACGGAACATCGCGCAAGGCGAAGGTGGTTGTCGTCAGCCCGTCCGTCCCGCAAACGGCTTTGCTCTTGTCGCCTTCACGGTAGATCTTCACGACGGCACCTCATTGATGGACGCTGATAAAGATCGTGTCGGGATCCACAAAGTAGAACTTGATGTACCAGCCCCGATTTCTGACGATGTTGACCTCGATGTTCGGGTCCCGGTGGTGGGGGCTGATGCTATGATCGTTGCCGCTGGCGCTTTTCAGAACCTGAATGACTTGATCGGCGGTAACCGCACCCATCTGGAGCAGGTTCTTCGTGTCGATCGCAGTTCGGGCTTCGTGCTGAAACGTCCCATCCTTCAAAGCCCTGATGACCTTGGGCTTCACCGTCGACCACCCCACCGGCGCCCCCAATAATATACGATAATCTTCGTACTCTTCAAGCGTGCCGAAGCCGTCCCGCGCGACCCAGAATCGGTCAGGGGAGGGACATTTGCAAGCTCAACGCACGGCTGTGCGGCGGGCAAGGAAATCACGTCAGGCGATGGCGGGCGTTCTGGGCGGCGCCTTGAGTCCGCCCCCCTCTTGATCGCCGTAAATCCGTTAACCATTTACCCATCAGGCACCGGACGGTCGCGCATTCGCGGACCGCGGAGGCGCCGTTCCGCGCCGGATGACTGGGCGGAAGACCTTGGAAACGGAGTGCCGGATGGACTTCGGTCAATTCACCGATCGTGCGCGCAGCGTCATTCAGGCCGCGCAGATCGCCGCCCTTGCCGAGCGGCATCAACAGCTTCTCCCCGAACATCTGCTGAAGGCCCTGATCGACGAGGGCAGCGGCGTGGCGGCGCGTCTGGTGCGCGACACCGGCGGCGACCCCGATCTGCTGAAGTCCGCGACCGAGGAGCAGTTGTCCCGCGCGCCGGTCCAGGCCGGCGCCAACGATGGCCCGCAGCCGCTCTACATGTCGCCGGCGCTGGCCGCCGTGCTGCAGGGTGCCGTCGCCTCGGCGCGCACCGGCGGCGACCGCTTCGTCACCGCCGAACGGCTGCTGGAGAGCCTCGCCCGCCAGAGCGGCCCGCTGCGCGCCCTGTTCCGCCGCGCCGGCGTCGATGCCGACGCGCTGGCCGCCGCCGCCGATGCCCAGCGCAAGGACCATCCCGCCGATGCCGAGACCGAGACGACGGCCGGCGAGGCGCTGGCCCGCTACACCCGCGACCTGACGGAAGAGGCGCGGCAGGGCCGGCTCGACCCGGTCATCGGCCGTGACGACGAGATCCGCCGCACCATCCAGGTTCTGGCCCGCCGCACCAAGAACAACCCCGTCCTGATCGGCGAGCCCGGCGTCGGCAAGACCGCCGTGGTCGAGGGGCTGGCCCAGCGTCTGGCCTCCGGCGACGTGCCGGAAGGGCTGAAGGACCGCCGCGTGCTGTCGCTCGACCTCACCGCGCTCCTGGCCGGCGCCAAGTTCCGCGGCGAGTTCGAGGAGCGGCTGAAATCGGTCCTGGCCGAGGTGCAGGAGGCCAACGGCCGCATCATCCTGTTCATCGACGAGCTGCACACGCTGATCGGTGCCGGCCGCACCGACGGGGCGATGGACGCCGCCAACATGCTGAAGCCCGCCCTGGCGCGTGGCGAGCTGCGCTGCGTCGGCGCCACCACGCCGGACGAGTACCGCAAGTATATCGAGAAGGACGCGGCACTCGCCCGCCGCTTCCAGCCGGTGACGGTGGACGAGCCGTCGGCCGACGACGCGGTGTCGATCCTGCGCGGCATCAAGGGCAAGTACGAGGTGCATCACGGCGTGCGCATCGCCGACGCGGCGGTGGTCGCGGCGGTCAGCCTGTCGGCGCGCTACATCGGCGACCGCCGGCTGCCCGACAAGGCCATCGACCTCGTCGACGAGGCGGCAAGCCGCCTGCGCATGGCCATCGACAGCAAGCCGGAGGCGCTCGACGCCGTCGACCGCCGCGTCGCCCAGCTGAAGATCGAGCGCGAGGCACTGAAGGCCGAGCCGGACGCCGCCTCGCAGGAGCGCCTGCATGTGCTGGAAGGCGAACTGGTCGAAGCGGAAGCCCGCCAGACCTCGATGGAGGAGGAATGGCGCGCCTCGCAGTCCCGCCGCACCGAGGGCCGCCGCCTGAAGGAGGAGCTG
Organism: Azospirillum sp. UENF 112521; assembly: GCF_058780665.1. Taxonomy (NCBI): domain Bacteria; kingdom Pseudomonadati; phylum Pseudomonadota; class Alphaproteobacteria; order Rhodospirillales; family Azospirillaceae; genus Azospirillum; species Azospirillum sp. UENF 112521. Next base: position 565,890 of record NZ_JBSNCI010000005.1, on the reverse strand, counting down.
GACCAGGCCCGCACCAGGCTGGAGCGCGCCCAGCGCGACGGCGACTGGGCCAAGGCCGGCGAGCTGGCCTATGGCGTGGTGCCCGATCTGGAGAAGCGTCTGGCCGAGGCCGAATCGCGGGCCAGCGCCGAGCGCGACGAGGTGACGGCCAAGGACATCGGCGCCGTCGTCACCCGCTGGACCGGCATTCCGGTCGAACGGATGCTGGAGGGCGAGCGCCAGCGGCTGAAGGGCATGGAGGACAAGCTGGCCGAGCGCGTCGTCGGCCAGAAGGAGGCGGTGCGCGCGGTGTCCAAGGCGGTGCGGCGTGCCCGCGCCGGGCTGAAGGACCCCAGCCGCCCGACCGGCTCCTTCCTGTTCCTGGGCCCGACCGGCGTCGGCAAGACGGAGCTGGCCAAGGCGCTGGCCTCCTTCCTGTTCGACGACGAGACGGCGATCACCCGGCTCGACATGTCGGAATATATGGAGAAGCACGCGGTCAGCCGGATGATCGGCTCGCCGCCGGGCTATGTCGGCTATGACGACGGCGGCTCGCTGGCCGAACGCATCCGGCGCCGGCCCTATCAGGTCGTGCTGCTGGACGAGGTGGAGAAGGCGCATCCCGACGTGCTGAACGTCCTGTTGCAGGCGCTCGACGACGGGCGGCTGACCGATGGGCAGGGCCGGACCGCCGATTTCCGCCACGCCATCCTCATCATGACCTCCAATCTGGGGGCCGAGGCGCTGAGCGCCTTGGGCGACGACGAGGATATGGCCGGCGTGACGGTGGAGGTGATGGACGCGGTGCGCAAGGCCTTCCGGCCGGAGTTCCTCAACCGGCTGGACGATGTTCTGATCTTCCGCCGGCTGGGCCGGGACCAGATGTCGCGGATCGTCGACATCCAGCTGTCCCGCGTCAACGAGCGGCTGGCCGAGCGCGGCGTCACCCTGGCGGCGGACGCCGCGGCCAAGCGGCGGCTGGGCGATCTGGGCTGGGATCCGGCCTTCGGCGCCCGTCCGTTGAAGCGGGCCATCCAGGGCCTTGTCGAGGATCCCATCGCCGAGCGTCTGCTCGACGAGGAGGTCGAGGGCAAGGCCACCATGACCCTGTCGGTGGTCGACGGCCAACTGGCGCTGGACGGCGTGGTGGTCGAGGAGGACCGGGCGCACGGCTTCAAGGCGCCGGAACGCCCGCCGCTCGGCTTCGCCCTGCCGCCGGTGGCGAGTTCCGCCGCCAGCCGCGAGGCGTCGGTCCACTGACCGGGTGACATGTGAAGGGGAAGGGGGGCGCGGGTTTTGCGCCCCCTTTTCCATTTCCAGGGCTGCCCTTGCGCCGCTGCGTCTGCTAAATGACCGCTGCAACGCCGCACCGGACAGGGGGCAGACATGACCGCGACGACTCCTTCCCACTTGGCATACCTGTCGACTTTCTCGCTTGCCGGTCAGGTGGCGCTCGTCACCGGCTCGGGACGCGGGCTGGGTCTGGAGATCGCCCGGGCGCTGGCCGGTTCGGGCGCGCATGTGCTGCTGAACGGCCGCGACGCCGCCACGCTGGAACCGCGTGTCGCCGAGATCGAAGCGGCCGGCGGCAGAGCGTCGGCGCTGGCCTTCGACGTGGCGGACCGGGCGGCGGTGCGCGACGCCTTCGCGCGGATCGACCGCGAGCATGGCCGGCTCGACGTGCTGGTCCAGAATGTCGGACAGCGCAACCGCAAGCCGCTTGCCGATCTGACCGACGACGAGATCACCAGCCTGCTCGATGTCGATCTGGCTTCCGGCCTGATCCTGGCGCGGGAGGCGGCGCGGCTGATGCTGCCGCGCGGGCGCGGCCGGCTGATCGCCGTCACTTCCGTCGCCGGGCAGATCTCGCGGGCCAACGACAGCGTCTATGCCGCGGCGAAGTCCGGGCTGAACGGCATGGTGCGGGCGCTGGCCGCCGAATACGGCCCGCTGGGGCTGACCAGCAACGCCATCGCGCCCGGCTTTTTCGCAACCGAAACGAATGCGGCGATCACCGGCGATCCGGAGCGCTCGGCCTATTTCGCCAACCGCACGCCGATGCGGCGCTGGGGCCGGCCGGAGGAGATTGCCGGGGCGGCGGTGTTCCTGGCCTCGGCGGCGGCGTCCTATGTCAACGGCCATGTCCTGGTCGTCGATGGCGGCGCCACCATCTTGATGTAAGCCGCCGGCCGACTGCCACCGCCATGCTGACGATCCCGATCTCCTGCGGCGATCCCGCCGCCCTGTTCCGTCCCTGGAGCGCCGAGCCCTGGGCGATGCTGCTCGACAGCGCCGCCCCCCATCCGCAGAACGGGCGCTATTCATACATCGTTGCGGACCCGTTCCAAACCGTGGAGGCCACCGGCGGGCAGACCCTGGTCGACGGCCGGCCGGTCGGCGGCAGCCCCTTCGATGCGCTGGAACGGGCGTTGGCGGCATGTCCGCTTCCCTCCGACGGTCCGGTTCCCTTCACCGGAGGGGCCGTGGGCTTCGTCGGTTACGAAGCCGGAACGGCTTTGGAGGGGCTGCGCTCCCGCCATGGCAATCCGGGCGGCCAGCCGGACTTCGCCTTCGGGCTCTACGATGTCGTCGCCGCTTTCGACCGGCAGGAGGGCCGCGCCTGGGTCATCGCCGCCCGGCCGGAGGCGGAGGACCGCGCGCGCCGCATGGCGGCCCGGCTGTCCGTTCCGCCTCCGGAACAATCTGCCGGCCCGGCGCCGCTGCGCTGGCGGTCGGAACTGGCGCGCCCCGACTATCTCGACCGGGTCGGCCGGGTGCTGGACTATATTCGCGCCGGCGACATCTATCAGGCCAACTTCACCCAGCGCTTCCTCGCCGATACCGGCGGGACCATCGACGCCTATGCGCTCTACGAACGCCTGCGCGCCTTGAGCCCGGCGCCTTTCGCCGCCTTCCTGAATTGCGGGCCGAAGCTGCGGCTCGCCGGGGCGTCGCCGGAACGCTTCATCCGGCTCGGCGCCGACCGCAACATCGAAACGCGGCCGATCAAGGGCACCCGTCCGCGCCACGCCGACCCGGCGGCCGACGCCGCTGCGGCGGCGGACCTGTCGGCCAGCATCAAGGACCGGGCGGAAAACCTGATGATCACCGACCTGCTGCGCAACGATCTGGCGCGGGTGTCGGAGGTCGGCAGCGTCAGGGTGCCGGTGCTGTTCGGGCTGGAGAGCTTCGCCACCGTCCATCACCTCGTGTCCGTCGTCACCGCGCGCCTGCTGCCGGGGCTGGGGCCGGTGGATCTGCTGCGTGCCGCCTGTCCCGGCGGGTCGATTACGGGTGCGCCGAAGATCCGCGCCATGCAGATCATCGACGAGCTGGAGGTGGCCCGCCGCGGCGCCTATTGCGGCTCGGTCGCCTGGATCGGCTTCGACGGTGCCATGGACAGCAACATCGTCATCCGCACCCTGTCGGTGACGCCGGACGCGGTGATCGCCCAGGCCGGCGGCGGCATCGTCGCCGATTCCGATCCGGCGGACGAGCATGAGGAAATGCTGGTCAAGGCCCGTGCCCAGCTGCGCGCGGCGGGAGATCCGGTGGGGGAGGGAACGCCATGACGATCTGGCTGAACGGGCGGCTGATGCCGGCGGCGGAAGGGCGGATCGACCCGGCCGACCGCGGCTTCACCCTTGGCGACGGGCTGTTCGAGACGATCCGGATCAAGGACCGCCTGCCGCGCCACCTGCCGCGCCATCTCGACCGGCTGACGGCCGGGGTTGGGCTGCTCCGACTGCCGCTGCCCCACAGCGCCGCGGACCTGACCGACGCGATGGCGGCGCTGATCGGGGCGACCGGCATCGCCGACGGTGTGCTGCGCCTGACCCTGTCGCGCGGCACCGGTGCCCGCGGGGTGCTGCCGCCGGCCGATGCCCGTCCGACCCTGCTGATGACCGTGGCGCCCGCCGCCCACACGACCGCGCCGGTGTCCGCCATCGTCGCCCGCAGCACCCGCCGCAACGAGCATTCGCCGCTGTCGCGCCTGAAGTCGCTGAATTACCTCGATTCCATCCTGGCCCGGCAGGAGGCGGCGGAGCGCGGCGCCGACGAGGCGCTGCTGCTGAACGCCGCCGGCCGGCTGGCGGAATCGAGCGTCGCCAACCTTTTCCTGTCGATCGGCGGCCGCCTGCTGACCCCGCCGCTGGCCGACGGCGCCCTTCCCGGCATCCGCCGCGCCCTGGTCCTGGAGCGCCATGGCGCGGAGCAGGCGCCGCTCACCCCGGAAGACCTCGTCCGCGCCGACGAGGCCATCCTGACCAACAGCCTGGGCCTGCGCCCGCTGGTGGCGGTCGATGGCCGCCCGGTCGGCAGCGGGGCGACGGGACCGGTCCTGGCCCGCCTGCTGGCCGACCCCGACCTGTAATCCGTCGCCATCCAGAGGGACCGTGATGATCGAGACCGTGACCTTTCCCGAACTGACCGTCATCGGCTGCATGGTCGAGGCGAGCGGCGACGAACTGCCCGCCGCGGTCGCCGCGGCGTGGGAGCGCGTGTTCGCCGCCGATGTCGGAACGGCAGCCTTCGCCGCGGTGTCGCTGCCCGAGGAGAACGGCCTGCAGCGCCGGCTGGTCGGTTTCATGGCGGCCAAGGCCAGCGAGATCCCCGACGGCATGGTCCGCCTCGACCTCGACGCCGGCCGATATCTGCGGACCGTGCAGGACGGCCCGCAGGCGGCGATGGCCGCGTCGATGGCTGACGGCTTCGACCGGCTTCACGCCCATGCCGCGGCGAACGGGCTGACGCTGTCGGGCATCGCGCTCGATTTCGGCCACCGCCCCGGCCGGCAGGACGGGCGTCACGAACTGCATCTGGCGCTCGCCCCGCAACTGCCGGCCCTGGCCTGACATCCCGAAGTCGCGTCGTCAGCGCGCCGTGCTGTAGACGCCGTGGATGCCGAACTCCACCGGCTGCCCGGCCAGATGGCGGTTCAGCAGGGCGGCGACCTCCGCGGCGGCCGGCTTGCCGTCCAGCGCGGCCAGGTCGCGTTGCAGCGCCGCCATCGGCTTGGGCGAGGCGATGGCGAGGAAATGGTCGGCGCCGAAGGGCGGCTCCACCGTCAGCGCCAGCCGGTAGGGGCCGCCGCGCGGGATCTGCGGCGGATCCTTGCGCTCCGCCAGCGGGTAGAGGTAGTTCACCGTGCCGTCGGCGGCGAGGTTGATCAGGGTGAAATAGGTGCCGCTGTTGCCGCCGATGTCGAGCGAGACCGTCTCGCCCTTGCGGTAATCGCGGTCGCCCGGCTCGACGGCCAGCGCCAGCGACCGGCCCTCCGCCGCCGCCTTCACCCGCAGCACGAGCGACCATTTGTCGACCACCCCCTGCACACGCCGCCGGGTTTCCGGGGCTGCCGGGTCGCCGGCGATGCTGGCCAGCACGTCGCCGACATTGCTGACCACCTCGCCGCTGCCGGTGTCCCAGACCAGGGCGGGGCCCTCCGTCCCGACCATCTCGACCCCGGTGAAACCGGCGGCCAGCTTTTTCACCGCCGCCGGCTGGCCCAGGATCCGCAGCGGGATCGCACCGACGGCCGGCAGCAGCGAGGGCGGCTTCGGCCGGGCGGCGACCGGGTCGATCAGCGGCACCTCGCCCCGGCCGCGCGGCTGGACCTGCGGATGCTGCCGCCCTTCCAGCGCCATGCGGACGGAGTCGCGGATGTGCGCCTCCAGCTCCCCCTTGGTGACGACGCCGTCGCCGTTGCGGTCGGCCTGCCCGCGCAGCGCGTTGGCGAAGGCCCAGCTCAGCGCGCCGCGGGGCTTGCGGTCGATCATCACCTCCGGCGCCAGCTCGTCGTCGGCCACCGCGGCGAAGAAGGTGACGTTCGGCTGCTCCTCCGCCTCCGCCTGCAAGGCGGCGCGGGTGGGCGGCGGCAGGGCGTCGTCCTCGATATGGTCGACAGGCACGCCGTCGATGGTGGCCGCCCGCGTGCCGAGCTTGCCGGCGCGGTCGTCGAAGGCGCGGGTCATCGTTCCGGAATGGCAGGAATCGGAGATGAAGATCACCCGGCGCGGCGCCGCCTCCTTGAACAGGATGGCGATTTCGTCGTCGGTCAGGCGCTGCGCCGTGCCGGGCCCGCGCGGGGCGAAATCGGCCAGCACCAGGAACTCGTCCAGCCCATCGGCCTCGCTGCCGGGCACACGTTCGGGTTGTTGCGCGCCATGGCCGGCGAAGGTCAGCACCAGCGTCGAGTCGGGGGAGGTTTCGGCGATCAGCTGCCGCCACGTCGCGATGATCCGGCTGCGCTCGGCTTCGCCATCGACGAACAGGCGCAGCTTGCGCACGCCCAGACCCTTCAGCGCGTCCGCGATGTCACGGGCGTCGTTGACCGCCCCCTGCAACGGATTGATCCTGCTGTACCGGTCGATTCCGATCACCAGCGCCGCGATTTCCGCCCGCGCCGGGCCCGGTGCCGCCATCAGGCCGATGCCGGCCGCGAAACCCGCCAGGATCGTCATCATCCAGAAACGTGTTTTACCGAACATCATAGTCCCCAAGTATAGCGTATAACCAAGGCTAGGTATGGACGAAAGTGCATAAAAGACCGCGCGAATCCACAGTAATGCCCCCTTCCGTTACAGTTGTTGCTGTGGCAGCTTTGCAGCCGGTCCTGATCGGCGGGGGGCCGCATCCACTGTGGGGGTGGTGCGGGCTGTCGGGAATTCTGGACTGAAACGAGTGCCAACTTAAACAGAAAAGCAAACGGGAATTCAGCTCATGCGAAGCAACCGTGTCAGGGCAAGCCTCCTCTCCGTTACCATCGTCGCCATGGCGCTCAGCGGCTGCGTGACCACGCAGCAGGACCGCATCGGCGCCAATGACGGGTCCGATGCCTGCTACCAGTACCGGGTCGCCCTCGATTCGACCGGCAACTTCTATGCCGAGGACATGCTGAAGGGTGCGGCCATCGGTGCGGGCGCCGGGGCTCTGACCGGTGCGCTGGCCGGCGGCAACCTCAAGAGCGCCCTGATCGGGGCCGCGGCCGGGGCCGCCGTCGGCACGCTCGGCGGCTACTGGAACTCCCGGATGCAGCAGGGCCGCGACCAGGCGATCCTGGGCGTGGCGAACGATCTCGACACCGAGAACCAGAATCTGGACCGCACCCAGGTGGCACTCGACCAGCTGGTGAACTGCCGCCGCGCCGAGATCGCGCGCGTCAAGGCCGACTACAAGGCGAACCGCATCGGCAAGCCGGAGGCCGAGCAGCGTCTCGCCCTGATCCGCGGCCAGTTGGACAAGGACTACAGCATCGCCAGCGCGATCAACCAGAACATCGTCAAGCGCCGCGACGAGTATCTGATCGCCGCCGACAACATCCAGCCGGGCGCCGCCGAGAAGATCCGCACCAAGAGCGCGGCCAAGGCGCAGACCAAGAAGAAGCCGGCCAAGCAGACCACGACCGCCGGCGCCGCCTCGCCGTCGCAGGTGGTCCAGCGCACCAACACCGCCTTTGAAACGTCGGAGCGCATCAACGCCTCGACCAACGCCATCCAGCAGATGGCCCAGAAGGAAGCCACCCTCGACGCGGTCTGAGGCGCGGTCTGAGGCGTGCTCCGATAGGGTCCGTCCCGGCTGCGGCATCTCCAGGGATGCCGCGGCCGGGCGGTTTTCGACATTCAGTGCAAGCGGAACCGACGATGGCCGGCTGTCTCCCTCACAGAATCGCGCTGCTGCGGTGCAGCACCCGTCTCGGCGCCCGCTTCGGCGCTTTCCTTGCCGTCCTCCTCGGCCTTCTGCTGGGCGGGCTCGCGGTGGGAAGCGCGCTGGCGGGCGACGCATCGACCGGCGCCTTCCTGCGCATCGAGACCGGCGGCCCCACCGCCCGCGTCAACCGGCTGGCCAGCGATGCGCAGGGCCGGCTGATCGCCACCGTCTCCAACGACAAGTCCCTGCGGCTGTGGAGCCGCGACGGCGAGCCGCTGGGCGTGCTGCGCGTGCCGATGGAGGCGGGGGACGAGGGGGCGCTCTATGCCGTCGCCCTGTCCGCCGACGGGTCGCTGGCCGTGGCGGCCGGCAACACCGGCACGAGCTGGGGCGACGGCGTCACGCTCTATCTGTTCGACGTGAAGGCGCAGCGGCTGAAGGCCCGGCTTGCCGGCCAACCGCAGGTGCTGAACGATCTGGCCTTCTCGCCCGACGGGCGGTTCGTCGCCGGGGCCTTCGGCGGCACCGCCGGCATCCGCGTCTGGGACAGCGCCGGCTTCAAGCTGGTCGCCGAGGACACCGGCTACGGCGCGCGGGTTTCGGCGCTGGCCTTCGCGCCCGACGGCCGGCTCGCCACCGCCTCCTTCGACGGCAACGTCCGCCTCTATGATTCCAGCTTCAAGCAGAAGGCCAAGCGCAAGCCGGGCAGCGGCATGCCCTATTCGGTGGCCTTCTCGCCCGACGGATCGCAGCTGGCCGTCGGCTATGCCGACCAGACGCGGGTCGACGTGCTGTCCGGCAGCGACCTGAAGGCGCGCCTGTCGCCCAAGACCGCCGGCATCTCCGGCGGCAGCTTCGCCGCCGTCGCCTGGGACGGCACGGCGCTGGTCGCCGCCGGCACCGCGACGACGGACGGCACCCGCAACGTGGTGCGCCGCTGGGCCGACGGCGGCAAGGGCGCCTTCGCCGACACCCCCGTGGCGCGCGATTCGGTGACCCACCTGCTGGCGCTGCCCGGCGGCGGGGTGGCCTTCGCCGCCGCCGATCCCGGATGGGGCGTGCTCGATCCGGCCGGCCGGCTGCTGTTCGCCCGCATCGGCGACATCGCCGATTACCGCGACATCCATCTCGGCCGTTTCGGCCTGTCGGACGACGGGCTGGTGCTGGAATTCGGCATGGAGCAGGGCGGCCGGCGGCCGATGCGCTTCGACGTGCTGGCCCGCAGCCTGACGCCGGCGCCCGAGGCGCTGCCCGGCCTGAACCGCCCGTCCGCCGAGGGGCCGGGCATCGGCGTCTCCGACTGGCGCAACAGCCGGGCGGCCAAGGTCAACGGCCAGCCGGTGAAGCTGGACAGCGGCGAGTGGGCGCGCAGCGTCACCGTTCTGGGCGCGCAGCGCCGCGTCCTGCTGGGCGGCGAATTCAGCCTGCGCCTTCTCGATTCCGCCGGGGCCGAGCTTGCCCGCGCCGAGGTGCCGGCCGCCGTGTGGGGCGTCGTCGCATCGGCCGACGGCCGGGTCGCCGTGGCGGCGCTGGGCGACGGCACGCTGCGCTGGTATGCCCTGTCCGGCGGCGCCCGCCCGCTGGAGGAGCTGGCGGCGCTGTTCCCGCACCGCGACGGCCGCCGCTGGGTGCTGTGGACGCCTGAGGCCTTCTTCGACCATTCCGAAAGCGGCGGCGAGACCCTGGTCGGCTTCCACCTGAACGACCCCAAGAAGAAGGGGCTGCAATGGGTGGAGTTCAAGCAGGTCTACCGCGTGTTCGACGCCCCCGAACTGGTCCGCGCCAAGCTGCGCCAGACCGGGCAGGCGGAGATCGCGGCGCGCCTGTCCGCCATCGGCGACATCCGCCTGCTGACCCAGCGCCGTCCGCAGGTGACCCTGCTGGATTACTGCACCGTGCCCGCCGCCGCCCGCGGTCTGGCGCTCGGCACCGGTGCGGTTGAGGCCACCGCGCCGGCCCCGGCCCCGACTACGTCCCCGGCCCCGACTACGCCCCCGGCCCCGGCGGTGACGGCCGACGCCGAAACCTGCCATCCGCTGGACATGACGCCGGTCAGCCGTGCCTTCGCGCGCGCCAAGGAGCCTGTTCCGGCCGCCGCACCGGCGCCAGCCACCGCCAAGACGCCGCCGCAAGGGGCGGCGCAAGGGGCGATCCAGGGGACGGCGCAAGGGGCCGATCCCGACGGTACGGCCGACACGCCCCGCCTGACCGTGGCGCTGCCGGAGGGGATCGGCGCGGTGCGCCTGCGCTACCGCATCGCCGACACCGGCGGCGGCATCGGGACGGTCGATCTGTTCCGCAATGGCCGCAACGTCAGCGGCCAGGACAAGTCCCGCGCCTTCGCCCGCGCCAAGGAACCGGCGCCGCAGCCTGCCGAACAGACCTCCCCGCCGCCGTCATCCCCGCCCCCCGCTGGCGACGCCGCCAAGGACCAGGGGCCGCCGGTGGCGGAGGAGCGGGTCAGCACCGTCCGGCTCGATCCCGGCAGCAACCGCGTGCAGATCCGTGCCTACAGCGGGTCCGACGCCATCTACGAGCGCTCGGCCCTGGTCGATTTCGTGCTGCCGGCGCCGGTCGCGCAGGCGGAGGACGCCAAGGCGCGGGACGTGCCGGACCGGCCGCGGCTGATCACCTTCGTCGTCGGCATCGACAAATACCGGCCGGCGGGCTCGCAGCTGCGCTTCGCCCGTGCCGACGCCACCTCCTTCGCCGAGGCGGTGCGCGGACGCATTCCCGCGACCTACGACCGGGAGCAGTCGCTGGCGCTGTCGCGGACGCTTTACGACGAGGAGGCGAGCCGCGACGCCGTCGTGTCCGGGCTGGAGGCGCTGGCCGCCAACGCGCGCGAACAGGACACGGTCGTGCTCTATCTTGCCGGCCATGGCGTGATCGTGCCGTCGCCGAAGGACCCCTCGGTCAAGCTGTACCATTTCATCACCCAGGACGTGGCCGCCACCACGCCGGACGCGATCACCCGGCAGGGCCTGTCGGAGAAGGATCTGAACCGGCTGGTCAGCGCCATCGCCGCCCGCAACGTGCTGGTTCTGCTCGACACCTGCCATTCGGGTGCCGTGTCCGCCGGCACGGTCGACAAGCTCTACCAGGACATGGGCCAGCGCTATCTGCTGGCGGCCTCGTCGGAGCAGGAGGAGGCGCTCGACAGCTATGACGGCCGCAACGGCATCTTCGCCCATGCGGTGCTGGAAGGGCTGAAGGGCAAGGCCCTGCTGCCGGGCGACGAGGCGATCTACAACCTGACGCTGGGCCAGTATGTGAACCGCGCCGTGCCGCGTCTGGCGCGGGAGAAGCGGTGGAACCAGTCGGCCATCTTCAAGACCGGCGGCAACGAGCTGAACCCCTTCCCGCTGGCGGCGCCGGAGCCGGGGAAGCCCTAGCCGGCAAAACCTTGAATGCCCGTCTGGAAACCGCCCGTTCGGAACCGTCAATCATGATCCGATTCCCGTCCGATCCGTCATCCCCGCGACGATGGGGAGCCGGGCTTCCGGCAGCGGCCGGCGTCGCCTGCCTTTTGATGGCCGGGCTGTCGCAGGCACAGACCCCGCCGGCGGCCACCGCTGTGGACCCCCCGCGCCCGTCCGTCGCCGAGGCCCGCAAGGAGGTGGACGCCGCGGTCGGCCGCCTGAACTGCGCCGGTGTCGGGACGGCCGAGACCGCCAAGGGGCTGCGCATCTCCGGCTATGTCGGCAGCGATGAGGATGCGGTTGGCCTGAAGGCGGTGCTCACCGCGCTGCCGCCCGGCATCGATCTCGAAGCGCGGGTGGCCGTGCGGCCCTGGCCGCTGTGCGAGGCGCTGGGCATCGCCGGGCTGCCCACACAGTTGGCGACGCAATCGGCGGGTCAGGATACCGACGCCCCGACGCTCTCCTTCAACCGGCCGTCGCTGGTCTACCGCAAGGGCGAGACTCTGGAGATCACGGTCACCGCCGGCATGCCGGGCCATCTGACCGTCGATTACATCGACGGCGACGGCAGCGTCATCCACATGGTGCCGATGCGCCTGCGCCGGGACGACCGTGTGGAGGCCGGGCGGCCGGTGACGCTGGGCGTCGCGAAATCGTCGGCCGACCGCATCTACACCATCTCACCGCCCTTCGGCCCGGCGATGATCCTGGCGCTGGTGACCCGCGAGCCGCTGTTCCCCGCCGACCGGGAGGAGGTCGAGCCTGCCGGTCCCTATCTGGCGGGCCTGCGCGCCGCGCTGGCGGCGCTGCCGGCCGATGCCAGGGGCGCCGTGGCCGTCCGCTCCGCGGTCCTCACCACCGTCGCCGAGTAGCGTGGCCGCCACGGTCTTAACGATTCAACCGGCGGCCCGCGCTGCCGTCCATTGCCAGATGCCGGCGCAAACACTATGATTCAAGCGGTAGAAGCCGGGTGTCCTCTGGGGCGAGACCCGTACCGCTTGAGACGATCGGAAGACCCGTATGGACGCTCACGACCTTTCGCTGGACGACAACCGCACGCTCCAGGCCATCGGCATCCTGGCCGACGTGCTGGATGGGGTCGAGGGGCCGGGCGGTCTCGACACGGTGCTGGTGTCCAAGGCGCTGCGTCAGGTGATCGCCACCAAATCGCAGCCGGCCTTTGAGTTCGCCTCGCGTGCCTTCAACACGCTGGAGCCGTCGGTCCGCCGCCAGGTGGCGCAAACCGCGGACGAGGCGGCGCATCACTCGGTCGAACTGCGCGGCCGGGTCGGCGGCTTCCTGTCCACCGCCCCGAAGAAGCCGGTTCCCCAGGGTCAGGTCGTCGGCCAGCAGCCCAACTTCATCACCGCGCTGAACCTGCGCTCCCGCCGCCGGCCGAACCAGCCGTCCTGAGGCCGTTCGGCCGGGCTGCCGCGCCCGCTCACTCATGCGGCCATGCTTCTTCGGGCAGCGTGTCGAGCAGCGCGCAGTCCCAATAGGGGCGCGGGCCGAAGCGCTGCACCAGGAAATCGACGAACACCCGCACCTTCGGCGACAAATGCCGGTTCTGCGGATAGACCGCATTGACGCTCACCTCGGCCGGGACATGGCGGTGCAGGATGCTGACCAGCTCGCCGCGCGACAGCGCCTGTCCGCACAGGAAGGTCGGCGACATGATGAAGCCGACGCCGGCCGCCGCCGCCTCGCGCAGCAGGTCGCCGTTGTTGCTGCGGATCGGGCCCGTCACCCGGACGCTGCGCGTTTCCCCATCGACGATGAACGGCCAGAGGTCGGGGGTCGGCACGTTGGTGTAGATCAGGCAGGCGTGGTTGCTCAGCTCGTCCGGCGTCTGCGGCACGCCGTGCTTTTGCAGATAGGCCGGGCTGGCGCACAGCGCCATCCGCGCCGGGGCCAGCCGCCGGGCGATCAGGGAGCTGTCGCGCAGCCGGCCGATGCGCACCGCCAGATCGTACCCCTCGTCGACCAGATCGACCGTGCGGTCGTTCAGGTCCATGTCGATCTCGATGGCCGGGTAGCGCTCCAGGAACTCCGCCACCGCCGGCGCCAGATGCATGATGCCGAAGCTGACCGGTGCGTTCAGCCGCAGCCGGCCGCGCGGGGCGGCATGCAGGTCGGCGACCGCCTGCTCCGCCTCCTCCAGATCGGCGAGGATGCGGGTGCAGCGCTCGTAATAGGCCTGCCCCACTTCGGTCAGGCTGAGCTTGCGGGTGGTGCGGTTCAAGAGCCGCGCGCCGAGCCTGTTCTCCAGCTCGCCGATGCGGCGGGAGACCACCGACTTCGACAGATTGAGCCGGTCGGCGGCGGCGGTGAAGCTCTTGGTGTCCACCACCTTGATGAAGGCGAGCATGTCGTCGAGGCGATCCATGGCATTGTTGTACACCCGGAAACAATGAGGTGCCAAGATCCGCCATTACCGAAAGCGCCGCCGCGCCCTATTTCTGGTGTCACCGCCGCGGCCGGCACCTGTCCGCGGCGGCCGGAAAATCGACGACCCATTCAGGCAAACCAACAGGGAGTGACGGCGATGGCGAAGGTTCTGGTCCTCTATTACAGCAGCTGGGGCCACGTGTCGGAGATGGCGCAGGCGGTGGCCGAAGGCGCCCGCTCCGTCGCCGGGACCGAGGTGGCGGTGAAGCGCGTGCCCGAACTGGTGCCGGAAGCCGTCCGCCAGTCCGCCCACTACAAGGACGAGAGCAACATCCCTGTCGCCACGGTCGACGAGCTGGCCCAGTACGATGCCATCGTCATCGGCACGCCGACGCGCTACGGCAACATGGCCTCGCAGATGAAGAACTTCCTCGACCAGAACCGGCGGGCTGTGGGCCAAGGGCGCACTCGTCGGCAAGGTCGGCAGCGTCTTCACCTCCACCGCCACCCAGCATGGCGGGCAGGAGAGCACCATCCTCAGCACCCACACCGTCCTGCTGCATCTGGGTCTGGTGATCGTCGGGCTGCCCTATTCCTTCCAGGGCCAGATGGGCGTTTCGGAAGTGATGGGCAACTCGCCCTACGGCGCCAGCACCATCGCCGACGGCGACGGCTCGCGCCGCCCGAGTGCGGTCGAGCTAGACGGCGCCCGCTACCAGGGCCGCCACGTTGCCGAGATCACCACCAAGCTGCACGGTTGATTTTCGTCAGAGAGTGAAGAAGGGGAGGGAGCCGTGGGCCTGCTGATCGATGGACAGTGGCAAGACCAGTGGTACGACACCAAGAAGAGCGGCGGCGCGTTCGTCCGGACGGAGGCGCAGTTCCGCGACCGGGTGTCGGCCGACGGCTCCACCCCCTATCCGGCGGAGGCCGGGCGCTATCACCTGATGGTGTCGCTGGCCTGCCCCTGGGCGCACCGCACGCTGATCCTCCGCAAGCTGAAGCGGCTGGACGACGTGATCGGCGTCAGCATCGTCGATCCGCTGATGCTGGCCGACGGCTGGACCTTCGCCGAGCCGGAGCCCGTCACCGGCGCCCGGCGGCTCTACGAGGTCTATCTGAAGGCCAAGCCCGGCTACAGCGGCCGGGTGACCGTCCCGGTGCTGTGGGACAAGAAGACCGGCAGCATCGTGAACAACGAGTCGGCGGAGATCATCCGCATGCTCAACCGCGAGTTCGACGCCTTCACCGACGTCCGCACCGATTTCTACCCGGCGGACCTGGCGGAGGAGATCGACCGCGTCAACGCCCACGTCTATGACGCCGTCAACAACGGCGTCTACAAGGCCGGCTTCGCCACCTCCCAGGACAAGTACGAGGCGGCCTTCGACGCGCTGTTCGCGGCGCTGGACGGCCTCGATGCCAAGCTGGCGACGCAGCGCTGGCTGGTCGGCAACCGGCTGACCGAGGCGGATTGGCGGCTGTTCACCACGCTGGTGCGCTTCGACGCGGTCTATGTCGGGCATTTCAAGTGCAACCAACGGCGGATCGCCGACTATCCGCACCTGTCGGGCTATCTGCGCGACCTCTATCAGGCGCCGGGTGTGGCGGAGACGGTGAATTTCGACCACATCAAGCGCCATTACTACGGCAGCCACGCCACCATCAACCCGACCGGCATCGTGCCGAAGGGGCCGAAGCTGGACCTCGACGCGCCGCACGGGCGCGGCGGCCTGGGGCCGGATCCGGTGTGATGCGTGACGGATCGGCTCCCCGGCGGTTGTCAGAAGGAAACGACAATCGCTCAGGGGAGTTCGTCCAATGCGTAGCGTCATCCTCGCCGCCGCCGCCGTGCTGGCCCTGTCGTCGCCCGCCCTAGCCCAAAGCGGGCAATCCCAGAACGGTTGGGGCGGCGCGCTCGACCAGCTGAACCGGGCCGTCAACCCCAACGCCTATCCGCAGGACCGCGACGGGCGCGCGGCGGATGATCGCGATGCCAGCCGCGACGTGAACCGCGATAACCGCCGCTACGAAGGCGCATCGGGCAACCGCCGCGGCAATGCCTACAGCGACTATTCCGACCGTGACCTGCGCAGCCAGTATGACCGGCTGGGCGAGGAACAGCGCCAGCTCCGGCAGAACCGCCGAGCCATCGAGGACGAGATGGAGCGCCGCGGCATCAATCGCTGAGGAAGGCCAGCCGTCAGGGCTTGTAGCAGCGGGCCATGTCTTCCGGGTTGCCCATCGCCTCGCACTGGAAGCCGTTGGAAAAGCGGAAGCGCAGCGGGCCGGTCTTGCGGACGCTGACCACCGGCTTCTTCCCCGCATCCTGGAATTCCACCCAGGCGGAGCTGTCGAAACGGGTCTGCAGCCCGTTGCTCAGCTGCACGCGGCCCTGACGGTCCTTGATCACCTGGATGCCGGTGTTGAACAGCAGGTTCGGACCGTCGGGCTTCGCCGACAGCCCGTTGGTGCAGTTCACCCCCTCCGGCTTGACCGCGACGCATTCGTAGGCGTTCGGCTGGCTGGCGGTGAGAACCATGGCGTAGATGGCGATCTCCAGGACATTCATCGGCATCGGCGTGCACCAGCGGGAAGGCGGCGGGGTTTTTCGTCTTACCGGCCATCTGGTTACGAAAGAGATAATGTCGCGCCCGCGGTCGAATCTTGCGTGGATCGCCTGCCGATCCGGCGCGATGACGGCTTTCGTGCTGCCGCCGGGCCGCTGCGGCCATCCGTCGCCGTGACATGACGGGTGCAGCGCCCCGGTGCCTGGACTTGCGCGCCCCGGACCGGTAGAAGCGGTGGCATCGGCCATTTCTTCAACGACGGGGGGCGGGCGCAATCCCATGACGTTCCAACAGCGTTTGATCCTGCTGGTCACCGGTCTGGTGCTGCTGGCGGTTGCGGCGGTCACCACGACGATGGCCTGGACGACGCGCGCCGCCCTGACCGAACGGATCGAGACGGAGGCGCGGCTGGCCGCCGGCCTGCTCGCCCGCGGTGCCGCCCAGTCGCGCGACATCCCGCAGGACGTCGACGCCCTGCTGTCGGAACGCCTGCTGTCGGAAGCGACGCTGACCGCGCATCTGGTGGCGCTGGCCGAAACCGCGAAGATGGCGCCGCGCGCCATCAACGACCGGCTGAAGCAGATCGCCGAGGCCGGCGGCCCGGACGAGATGTGGATCACCGACAACCGCGGCCGCGCCTATCTGCACAATCTGCCCGGATCCGATCCGCTGTTCGGCCAGGATGCCAAGGGCGGCCCGCGCCACGGCGCCTATGCCGGCCTGCTGAACCGTTCCCCGGCGTCGGTGGTGTCCGAACCGGCGATGGAGAACGGCAAGCTGATGAAGTTCGCCGGGGTGGCCGGCGTCGACAAGCCGCGCATCGTGCAGGTCGGCGCCGACCTGCGGCGGCTGGGCGACCTGCTGCGCAAGTCTGGGGCCGAGGGTCTGGTCGACGGGCTGATCGCCACCCGTGCCGTGGAGGCGGCTTGGCTGCTCGACCGCGACGGCCGGGTGCTGGCCCGCGGCGCGGTGCTGGCCGACGGCGCGTCGCTGTCCGACGCCGACACCGCCGCGGCCAAGGCGCTGCCGCCCGGCGGCGACGTGGCCGTCCGCGTGTCGGGCAACGGCCTGCTGGCGCTGGCACCGATCAAATATGCCGGTCCCGGTCCCGCCGCCGCTTCCGGGGCCGCCCTGCCGACGGTCGCCGCGGTGCGGGTGGCCTATACCGACCCGGGCGCGATGCTGAGCCGCCAGCTGAAGATCGGTGGGCTGGTCGGCATCTTCGTGCTGGCGCTCGGCGTCTATGCCTGCCTGCGCTTCGCCCGCGACCAGATGGCCCCGGTGGAGCGGCTGAGCGAGGCGGTCAAGGCGGTGGAGGCCGGCCGCTTCAACCCCCTGACCCTCAACGAGGCCGCCGACCGCGACGACGAGTTCGGCCGGCTGTCGCGCGTCTTCCGCCGCATGGCGATGGAGGCGAACGCGCGCGAGGAGACCCTCGACGCCCAGCTGGTCATGCGCGGGGCGGAGCTTGAGACCAAGAGCGAGAAGCTGGCCGCCGCCGAACAGCTGATCGAGGAGGAGCAGCGCGCCGCCCGCGACGTGCAGTCCGGCCTGCTGCCGCGCCAGCTGCCGGTCAGCCGCGACAGCCAGTTCTACGGAATCCTGGTGCCCGGTCATGCCGTCAGCGGCGATTTCTACGATGTGGTCGAGCTGGACGAGCGCCACAGCCTGCTGGTCGCCGCCGGCGTGTCGGGCGGCGGCGTGCCCGCCGCCTTCCTGATGCTGATGGTGCGCGGCGCCATCCGCGAGGCCGCCCGCCCCGGCGTCGGCCCGGCCGCCATCCTGACCCATGCCAACGAGCGCCTGTGCGGCGAAAGCCCCTTCAACGGCTTCGCCACCGCCTTCGTCGCCGTCTATGACCGCGCCGCCGGCACGCTGGTGCACGCCTCCGCCGGCCATCGCGGTGCCGCCCGCGTCGCGACGGACGGTGCCGTGCAGTTCCTGTCCGAGGCCGGCGGCCAGCCGCTGGGCGTGCGCCGCGGCGCCCCCTACAGCGAAGCGACCGCGCTGCTGACCCAGGACGAGACGCTCTTCCTGTGCACCGACGGCGTGCTCCACTCCGTCGACGGCCATCGCGAGCCCTTCGGCGAGGCCCGCCTTGCCGCGGCCCTCGCCCACAGCCGCGGCATGTCCGCCCGCGACCGCACCGAGATGGTTTTGCGCACCGTGCAGGCGCATGTCGGCGCCGATGGCATCCTTGCCGGGGATCTGGTCTGTCTGGTCATGCGCCGCCTGCTGCCGGTGACGGAGACGGCCGAGACGGTCTGAGACCACGGCTATCTGAAGCGGGACCGTCGGAAGGCGACGCTCCCGCCTGCCCCCTACTTCTTCCGCCGCGCGCCCTCCCGCGCCCGCGCCGCGGTCTCGCGCTCCAGCCTTTCGCGCAGGAAGGCCAGCACCGCGGCCTCCTCGCCGCTCAGCCCGGCCAGATCGTCGCGCAGCTCCGCCTCCACCTCCTGCTTCAGCGACGCCAGCAGTCCGCCCTCCAGATAGGCGTCCAGCACCTCGGGGTGGACGTAGCTCTTGCGGCAGACGCTGGGGGTGTTGCCCAGCCGGGTGGCGACCTGTTCGATGGCGCGGGTGACGTTGCGCTTGGCAGCGCTGGCGCTGTCGAAGCTCTCGAACTCCCGCAACGCCATGGCGGCCAGCACCGTGCCGGCCCAGGTGCGGAAATCCTTGGCGGTGAAGTCGGCGCCGGTCGCCTCGCGCAGATAGGCGTTCACGTCGCCGGAGGTCACGGCGTGGTGCTGGCCGTCGCGGTCGAGATACTGGAACAGCTCGTCCCCCGGCACATCGCGGCAGGCGGCGACGACGCGGGCCAGCCGGCGGTCCTTCAAGGCGACGTTCCACTCCTTGCCCGACTTGCCCTTGAAGGAGAAGCGGACCTCCGTCCCCTCGATCTCGGCATGGTCGTCGCGCAGGGTGGTCAGGCCATAGCTGCGGTTCTCGCGGGCATAGGCCTCATTGCCGACACGGATCAGCGTGGTTTCCAGCAGCCGCACCACCGCTGCCAGCACCTTCTCCCGCGGCAGGCCGCGCCGGCCGAGGTCGGCATCCACCCGCTCGCGCAGCTTGGGCAGGGCGTGGCAGAACTCCACCATGCGGCCGAACTTGGTGCCCTCGCGCAGCTCGGTCCAGCGCTGGTGGTAGCGGTACTGCTTGCGCCCCTTGGCGTCGCGGCCGGTCGCCTGGAGATGGCCGTCCGGATCGGGGCAAATCCAGACATCCTTGTAGGCCGGCGGGATCGCCAGCTTGCGGATGCGCGCCAGCGTGTCCTCCTCCGTCACCTGGGTGCCGTCGGGCCACAGGAAGCGGAAGCCCTTGCCGTAGCGCCGCCGCCGGATGCCGGGCGTCTCGTCGGAGCTGTAGGCAAGCCCGGCGCAGGCGGCCTCCTGTTCGGGGGAGGGGCCGTCCTGATCGGATGCGGCATCGGATGTGGCGCCATCGGGCGGGGGGAGGGGGCTGTCCATATGGCCAACAACGGCCGGAACGGGAGTTGGTTTCCGCTACCCCCTTCGGGGAGGGTTTCTTCGCAGTTGCAAAAACCGTACTGTTGCGACGCAAGAGCCCCCAAGATCCCAACCCATCCCCGACCCGATTCCGATTGGAGCGCCAGACCATGGACCGCAAGCCGGACGAGACGATTCTGACCGCCCATCTGCCGAACCTGGAAATCCAGAATCCGGCACCGCGAGGCCGGGGAGGATGGGGCGGAGGTCATCGCCATCCAGCTGCGCGCCACGCCGTCCTTCGACGCCGTCGCCGGCCTGCTGGCGCCCGCCATGATGAACCCGCTGCTGCTGGCCGGCCCCGCCTTCGGTGCCCGGAGCGGGCAGTGGACAGGGCAGGGCGGCGCCGACCCGATGGGGTCGGCCGCGGCCGATCTGTGGCTGGCGCCGATGCGGCTGTGGGGCGAGATGGTGCGGCAGGCCTGGGCGCCCTGGCTACAGGCTGGCCCCTGGGGCCAGGGCGGTTCGGCGCCGCGGCGCTGACCTCCTCGGCCGTCAGAGCCGGGAGCACCATGTGAAGAAGGTTTCGGTCCCCTGCTGCCCGGCAAGCGCCCGCAGATAGGCCGGCTTCCAGACCTCCTTGAGGAAACCCTCCATCCTGGTGGGCAGCGGGCTGCGGCTGTCATGGAACCGCACCCGCCGGCTGTTCAGCGCGTCCAGCGTCAGGCTGTCGTCGAGCCAGCGGTCCGGCGTGCCGAACCTCTCCAGAAACGCGGCCTCGACCTCCGGCCGGTTCCGGTCGACGAAGCGATACTCCACCGGCCGGCCGATCTCCCGGGCGATGAGGGCCGCCACCTCGGGCATGGTGAAATCCTCCGACCCGACCTCGCGGACGACGCGGTGCTGGCCCGTCGGGTTGGTCAGTTCCCGGGCGGCCAGCCCGGCGATGTCCTGCGTCGCCACCCAGGGCAGGGCCACATCGGGCTGGAGCGACCAGCCGATCCGGCCATGATGTGCGACCCCATCGGCGAAGAACAGCATGTTCTCCATGAACCAGCCGGCACGTAGATGCACGAGGTCGATGGCGTCGAGCTGGTTCAGCGTCCGGTCCAGATGGTGGAAGCTTTCAAAATGGCCCGTGCTGCCGCCGACTTCCGATCCGATGGCGGTCAGGCTCACGGCCAGCCTGACCGGAGAGCCGCGGAGCGCATCGACGAAGCGCCGGGCGACCGTCGGATAATGCCCGTGAATGTTGGTCCAGTCGGTCTTCACCATCAGGAAGGCGGCATCGGCGTCCTGGAAGAACTCGCCGAGATCTCCGGTGCCGGTGTCGAAACTTCCCAAAAACGGCTCCGCTCCGGCCGCGACCAGGGCGTCGAGGGCCGGACCGCCTCTCGACAGGGCCTTTACCTGATGCCCGGCGCCCAGCAGGGTGCGGGTGAGCGGGGCGCCGATCCTTCCGGTCGCGCCGACGACGGCAATGCGCATGGCAATCTCCAATGGGGGTCAGCTGTTCGGGGTCGCACCCTGTGGATGGGCGACCGCGCTGTCGTGCCCCAGTGATAGCGGATTGCCGTCCGCATGAATTTGGAGATAATGCCATATGATCTCCAAAACAGGCCATTCAGCGTCCCAGCCGGCATCCCGCTCGGCGTCCCCATCGGCGACGGGGCCGCGTCCCTGCATCGACGACTTCGACTGCGACTCCGACCGCCCGGACCGTCCGGCGGTCGCCCTGCATCTCGACTTCAGCGACTACGAGGCCGAAGTGCCGCAGCACAGCCACCGGCAGGGCCAGCTCATCCTGGCCTTGCACGGTGCCGTCACCTGCACGACGGCGAACGGCCTCTGGCTCGTTCCGCCGGATTGCGGGGTGTGGATTCCGGGCGGCGTCCCGCACAGCAATCAGGTCACGCCCAACGCCCGCCTGTCCTACCTGTTCGTCGAACCCGACGCGGCAGTGTTGCCGCGCGAGTGCTGCACGCTGTCGGTGTCGCCGATGCTCCGCGAGATGATCCTCCGCTTGGCCGACGTGCCGGGCGGCTACAACCCGGAGGACCACACCGGCCGCCTCGTGCGAGTCCTGCTGGACGAGCTGGCGCTGATGCCGAGGGAGGGGTTGCGGCTGCCGGTGTCCAGCCACCCCAAGATCGCCATGATCGCCAGGGCGCTGACGGCGGATCCGGGCGACCGCCGCACGCTGGCCGGCTGGGCCGCGCATGTCGCCATGAGCGAGCGGTCCCTGAAGCGGCTGATGGTCCAGGAAACCGGGCTGACCTTCGGCCAGTGGCGCCGCCAGCTCCATCTGGTCGTCGCGCTGCGCGACCTCGCCGGCGGGGCGACGGTCCAGCGGGTGGCCGGCGACCTGGGCTACGAGTCCGTCACCGCCTTCATCGTGATGTTCAAGAAGGCGATGGGGACGACGCCGACAGGCTACTTCCGCACCGGCGCCGGCCGCGTCGACACTCCCGGCGGGGCCTTTCCGGCTGCGGGCCGGGCAAGCCCGGCCGCCTGACCCAGGGTGTGCCGTCGCCTTACGGCCACTTCACCTCGGGCGGCAGGCTCATCAGGATCGCCTCGGTGTTGCCGCCGGTCTTCAGGCCGAAGGTGGTGCCGCGGTCATAGAGCAGGTTGAACTCGACGTACCGGCCGCGGCGGACCAGTTGGTGTTCGCGCTGCTCGGCGGTCCAGGGCCGGTTCATGTGCCGGCGGACCAGGGCGGCGTAGCTGTCGAGGAAGGCGGTGCCGACGTCGCGGGTGAAGGCGAAATCCGCCTCCCAGTCGCCCGACTCGAGGTTGTCGAAGAAGATGCCGCCGACGCCGCGCGCCTCGCCGCGGTGGGGCAGGTAGAAATAGCGGTCGCACCATTCCTTGTAGCGCGGGTAATAGTCGGGGTCGTGCCGGTCGCAGGCGGCGCGCAGGCCGGCGTGGAAGTCGGCGGTGTCCCGTTCGTCCTCCATCATCGGCGTCAGGTCGGCGCCGCCGCCGAACCAGCCCTTGGTCGTCACGATGTGGCGGGTGTTCATGTGGGTCGCCGGGACCAGCGGCGAGCGCATGTGCGCCACCAGGCTGATGCCCGCCGCCCAGAATTCGCCGGTCTCGGCAGCACCGGGGATGTTGGCGCGGAATTCCGGGCTGAATGTGCCGTGGACGGTCGAGATGTTGACCCCGACCTTCTCGAACACCCGGCCCTTCATCACCGACATGGTGCCGCCGCCGCCCTCGCCGCCGGCATGGTCGGGGCGGGTCCAGCTCCTGCGCTCGAACCGGCCGGCGGGCAGCTCGGCATGGGTGCCGGTCAGCTCGTCCTCCAGCGCCTCGAACGCCGCGCAGATGCGGTCGCGCAGGTCCCGGAACCAGGCGGCGGCACGGGCCTTGCGCTCTTCGACGGTGCTGGAGTCGGTTGTCATGGCGATGGCATTTCCGGCTGTGCGGGAGCGGTGGAAACAAGTGCGGCAGTCTGCCGCAAGGCCTCACCCAACACCATCGCCGCGCTGACCGCAACGTTCAAGGAGCGGGCGGGCGGCACCATCGGGATCACCAGCCGGGCGTCGGCGGCCTCATGCACCTCGTCCGGCACGCCGGCACTCTCGCGGCCGACCAGCAGGCGGTCGCCGGGGGCGAAGCGGAAATCGGTATAGGGGATCGCCGCCCGCGTGGTCAGCAGCACCAGCCGGCCGCCCTGCGGTGCCGCGCGGTACGCGGTCCACGAGCTGTGCCGGGTCCAGTCGAGATGGTCGAGATAGTCCATCCCGGCGCGGCGCAACCTTCGGTCATCCAGCACGAAACCGCAGGGTTCGATCAGATCCAAAGCCACCCCCAGCCCGGCTGCGAGTCGCATCAGGGTCCCGGCGTTCTGCGGAATGTCGGGTTCGAACAGCACAAGGCGCAACGCGGGCCTTGCCTCGAAGTGTTTGTTTTGCATACAAATGTTCTTGCCCCTGTACACGCGACAAATTGTCTCCCGGCCAAGGACTTTTCAAGATGTCGACGCGACGGTATACCGCAGCGCAGAAGCTGGAGATACCCACTCCGGACCGATGCGGCGTGCCTGAGGGTTTTTCCTTCGGCGGGCGGGCGTGCCGTGTCATGCATAAAAATGGTCCATCGGTCGTCCGGCGCGGGCAAAGGGCGTCGGGCATGCCTTGAGGAGAAACAGGCTTATGGCTCAGACCACGCATCCGCCCGGGACGGGTGGCCACGCGGCCTCCAGCGGCGAGGGGGGTTCCCGCCGCGATTTTCTGTATCTTGCCACCGGTGCGGTCGGTGTCGTCGGGGCCGCCTCGGCGGCCTGGCCCTTCATCGACAGCCTGAACCCGGCGGCCGACACCCTGGCGCTTGCCTCCATCGACGTCGATCTGGCCCCCGTGGCCGAAGGTCAGGCGATCACGGTCACCTGGCGCGGAAAGCCTGTCTTTGTCCGCCACCGCACCGCCGAGGAGATCGAGTCCGCCAAGAAGGTCAATCTGGGCGACCTGCGCGACCCGGTTGCCGACGATGCCCGCGTGAAGAAGCCTGAATGGCTGATCGTCATCGGCATCTGCACGCATCTGGGCTGTGTGCCGCTCGGGCAGAAGGTCACCGATCCGCGCGGCGACTACGGCGGGTGGTTCTGCCCCTGCCACGGCTCGCACTACGACACCGCTGGGCGCATCCGCAAGGGCCCGGCCCCCGCCAACCTTGTCCTTCCGACGTACGCCTTCACCGGCGATACCAAGATCCGGCTCGGTTAACGCGGCCCAACGGTTCTGGAGACCCCCGAGATGGCTCAGGCTCAAGCCACCAAGTTCAAGAATCCGGTCGTGAACTGGATCGACAGCCGCCTGCCGATCTTCACGATGCTGGATCACGAGTACAACCATTACCCGATGCCGCGGAACGTCAACTATCTGTGGGCGTTCGGTGCGATTGCCGGCATCATGCTGATGATCATGATCGCCACGGGCCTGTTCCTGGCGATGCAGTACTCGTCCCACACCTCGCTGGCCTTCGATTCGGTCGAGCGCATCATGCGCGACGTGAATTACGGCTGGCTGATCCGCTACGTGCACGCCAACGGCGCGTCGATGTTCTTCATCGCCGTCTACATCCACATGTTCCGTGCGCTCTATTACGGCTCCTACAAGGCCCCGCGCGAGATCCTGTGGATCCTCGGCGTCATCATCTTCCTCGTCATGATGGGCACCGCCTTCATGGGCTACGTGCTGCCCTGGGGCCAGATGAGCTTCTGGGGTGCCACCGTCATCACGAACCTGTTCTCGGCCTTCCCCATCGTCGGCGACCCCATCGTCACGCTGTTGTGGGGCGGCTTCTCGGTCGACAACCCGACGCTGAACCGCTTCTTCGCGCTGCACTTCCTGCTGCCCTTCGTCCTGCTGGGTCTGGTGATCCTGCACACGGCGGCGCTGCATGTCTGCGGCTCGAACAACCCGCTCGGCATCGACCCGAAGGGCCCGCAGGACACCGTCCCGTTCAACCCCTACGTCACGCTGAAGGACGGCTTCGCAGTGGTGATCTTCATGATCATCTTCGCGGTGTTCGTGTTCTTCATGCCGAACTACATGGGCCATCCGGACAACTACATCCCGGCCAACCCGCTGGTGACCCCGGCGCACATCGTGCCGGAATGGTACTTCCTGCCCTTCTACGCCATGCTGCGCGCGATCCCGGACAAGCTGGGCGGCGTGCTGGCGATGTTCGGCTCGATCGCGCTGCTGGCCTTCCTGCCGTGGCTCGACCGCTCCAAGGTCCGCAGCTGCAAGTTCCGCCCGGTCTACCGCCAGTTCTTCTGGATCCTGGCCATCGACGCCCTGATCCTGGGCTATGCCGGCGCCATGCCGGCCGAGGGCTCCTGGCTGGTGATCGCGCGCATCGGCACCTTCTACTACTTCTTCCACTTCCTGGTCCTGCTGCCGGTGCTGGGCAAGCTGGAGCGCACGCGTCCGCTTCCCAACAGCATCTCCGAGTCCATTCTGAAGGGCGGGGGCAGCATCGCCGCCGGCGCCCATGCCAAGCCGATGGAGAAGGCCTGATGCGCGCGTTGAAGACTGCAATCCTCTCGGCGGCGCTGGCTCTCGGCATCGCCGGGGCCGCGCAGGCCTCCGAAGGCGTGCACATCCCCAAGCAGACCTGGGCGCATGCGGGCATCTTCGGCACCATCGACAAGGCGGCGGCGCAGCGCGGCTTCCAGATCTACAAGGAAGTCTGCTCGGCCTGCCATTCCATGCGTCTGGTGCCGATCCGCACGCTGGCCGGCATCGGCTTCAAGGAAGACGAGCTGAAGGGCATCGCTTCCGGCTACGAGGTGCAGGCCGGCCCGAACGACGCCGGCGAGATGTTCATGCGTCCGGGTCTCCCGGCCGACCGCTTCCCGTCGCCGTTCGCCAACGACCAGGCGGCCCGCGCGTCGAACAACGGCGCCCTGCCGCCGGACCTGTCGCTGATGGCGAAGGCCCGCGTCGGCGGCGAGGATTACCTCTACGCCTTCCTGACCGGGTTCGAGGAGCCGCCGGCCGACGTCCATGTGATGCCCGGCATGAACTACAACAAGGTGTTCCCCGGCCATCAGGTCGGCATGCCGAACATCCTGCAGCCCGACGGCGTCACCTTCGCCGACGGCACCAAGGCGACGGTGGAACAGCAGGCGCACGACGTGGCGACCTTCCTGACCTTCGTCGCGGAACCGCACCTCGATGCCCGCAAGCAGATGGGCGTCAAGGTCATCCTGTTCCTGCTGGTGCTGGCCGGCCTGATGTACGCCGCCAAGCGCAAGCTGTGGAGCACGCTGCACTGAGCCTGACGGTTCGGGTGACGTGATTTAGGACATGGACAGGGCGCCCCGACGGGCGCCCTGTTCTTTTTGGGGAGTGTGTCGTCGGGCGACACAAGGCAAGGCGGAGAAGACAATGGTGGACAGTCTGATCGACGAGATCGTCGATTTCTGGTTCGACGAGGCGATGAAGCCCTATTGGTTCCGCAGGTCGGCCAGTTTCGACCGCGCGGTGGCCGACACGCTGGGCCCGCATTACGAGGCGGCGGCCCGCGGCGACTACGACCACTGGATGGAGGATGTCGACGGCTGCATCGCGCTCTGCGTGCTGCTCGATCAGGTGCCGCGCAACATGTTCCGCGACGACCCGCGCGCCTTCGCCACCGACGCCAGGGCGCGGGAAGCGAGCGAGCATGCCGTCGCCAACGGCTTCGACCTGGAATGCACCGCCGACGAGCGGACCTTCCTCTATCTGCCCTTCGAGCATCACGAGGACATGGGCAGCCAGGAGCGCTCCGTCGCGCTGTTCACCGAACGGGTGGGCGACGAGACGACGATCCGCTACGCCCAGCGCCACCGCGAGATCATCGAACGCTTCGGCCGTTTCCCCCACCGCAACGCCCTTCTCGGCCGCGCGAGCACGCCGGAGGAGGAGGCGTTCCTCAAGGAGCCCGACTCTTCGTTCTGACGATGTGAGGTCAGGCCGGCAGCGACATCAGGCCGGTTGCGGCGCCAGCCAGCGTTCCAGCGCGGCCAGCAGGTCGGCGCGGCGGACCGGCTTGGTCAGATAGTCGTTCATCCCGGCCGCCAGGCAGCGGATGCGGTCCTCGGGCTGGGCATTGGCGGTGACGGCGATGATCGGGATGCGCGCCCGGTCGTCGGCCAGCCGGCGGATGGTGGCGGTGGCGGTGGCGCCGTCCATGTCGGGCATCGCCACGTCCATCAGCACCGCCTCGGGCGGCACCGGCGCCTGGGCGACCGCCTCCACCGCCTCCGCCCCGCCATTGGCGGTCTCGACCGAGAAGCCGGCCTTGGCGAGCAGCCCGGCCACCACCATGCGGTTGGTGGCGCTGTCGTCCACCACCAGCAGCCGGCCGCCGCGCGACCGCGCCCAGTTCATCAGAAGCTCGCCGTCGGTGGTGCGGGAGGGCAGGGCCGCCGGCATGTCGAGCACGGCGCGCCGCGATCCGTCGGCCTCCTCGGTCACGCTCATCTGCGCGCCAAGGGCGGCGAGCAGGCGGCGCATGAAATCCTTGTTGAACCCGTCCTCGCACTTGGCCTCGTAGCGGCCATGCAGCTCGGCCCGGAAGACGACCGAATCCTCGCCGGCCGGCTGGGCCGACAGCCGCAGGCCGAGCCGGCCCGGTGCTGCGCTGGCGATGGCGCTCGCCGCCAGCGCGTTGCACAGGCTGCTGACGGTCTCCGCATTGCCGATCAGGCGCGGCGGCGTGCCGGTCAGGACGCCGACATCCAGGGTGATTCCCCGCCCCTGCGCCAGGGCCGTGGTGGAAACCGCCAGCATGCGGGCCATCGCTTCCGGAGCGAATGCCGTCCCCCTGTGGTGGGGGACGTGATGCAGAATGTCACCGTTCATGGCCCGCCATTGGCAAAATGCAAAGCAGCTTGCATCGATCGGGTCAGAAAAGGACCGAGGTCCGTGCTCCGGCCGATCTTGCGACCAATTCTCAGCAAGTTGCGGGCCAGCGGCGCATCATTTCGCAAGCCGCGCGCGGCAAACAGCGTTATTCTGTCGTGACATACTTGGGTAAGCCGACCAGGCTGCGTCGACCGACGCCGGAGAAGTGGCTGTATGGCAAATTCGATGTCGGGGAGAGCGGCAAGGCGGCTGCTGCAAGGTCTGGCGGTCCTGACGGTTCCGGTTCATCTCCTGATTGCCGCGGCGGCCTATGGCGCCGAGAGCGCCGGCGGAAGCGTGACCTACTGCGCCGACCCCGACTGGCCCCCTTACGAAACCATCACCGCCGACGGCAGGCACCAGGGGATCGCCGCCGACCTGCTGGCCCTGGTGTCGGAGCGTTCCGGGGTCGCGCTCACCCCGCTGCCGACCCGCGACTGGGAGGACAGCATGGCGGCGGTGCGGGACGGGCGCTGCCGCTTCCTCAGCTTCCTGAACCGGACGCCGAAGCGGGAGGAATGGCTGGCCTTCACCGAGCCGATGTTCGTCGATCCCAATGTGCTGGTGACGCGGGAAAGCCACGACTTCATCGCCGATCTCGCCGGCCTCGGCGGCGAAACGATGGTGCTTCCCAAGGGAACCTCGGTCGAGGAGCGGGTGCGCCGCGACTTTCCCGAGCTGCGCATCGTCATGGTGGACAGCGAGGCGGAAGCCTTTGCCATGGTGTCCCACGGCAAGGCCGACATGACGCTGCGGTCGCTGACCGTCGCCGTCTTCACCATCAAGACGGCCGGCTGGTTCAACCTGAAGGTCGCCGGCCATCTGCCGGGCTATGAAAACCTGCTGCGCATCGGCGTCCGCCGGGACGAGCCGGAGCTGCTGGCGGCGCTGGACCGCGGCGTCCGGACGATCTCGGCCGCCGAACGGACCACCATCGCCAACCGGCATGTCGCCATCCAGGTGCAGTCGCCGCTCGATCTTTGGACGCTGGCGAAACTGCTCGCCATCCCGGCGGCGGTCATCCTGACCAGCCTGTTCTGGATCGTGACGCTGATGCGGGTGAACGAGCGGCTGCGGGTACAGTCGCGCACCGACGTGCTGACCGGGCTTGCCAACCGCAGCCATCTGAACGAGGTCTGCCGTGCGGAGATGGAGCGCGCCGCCCGCTACGGCAGGCAGATGTCGATCATCCTCGTCGATCTTGACCACTTCAAGCAGGTCAACGACCGCTATGGCCATGTCTTCGGCGACCAGGTGCTGATCGAGTTCGCCGCACTGGCCCGCAAGGCGCTGCGCGCCACCGACACGGTCGGCCGCTGGGGCGGCGAGGAATTCCTGATCCTGTGCCCGGAGGCCAGCCCGGAAGCGGCCTTCGCCCTGGCCGAGCGGCTGCGCCGGACGATCCGCGGCTATGACTTCTCCAACGGCCACCGGCAGACCGGCAGCTTCGGCGTCGCCGGAGTCCGCGACGGCGACAGCATCGACCGCCTGCTGATCCGGGCCGACAACGCGCTGTACCGGGCGAAGGACGAGGGGCGCGACCGCGTCGTCCTCGACAGCGGCGGCGACGGCGGTGGCCAGCCCGGCAGGGCGTTCAGCCGGACGGCATGTCCGGCGGGTTGAACAGGTAGGGCACGAAGCTGCGGTGATGCTCGTTCACCCGCAGCTCGCTGCCGATCGGCGGGAAGGCGCGTTGCTGGCAGTCGGTGCGCTCGCACAGGCGGCAATTGACGCCGATCGGCACGGCGGCCTTCAGGTCGGTGATGTCGATGCCGGCGGCATAGACCAGTTCCGGCGCGTGGCTCGCCTCGCAGCCCAGCCCGACGGCGAATTGCCGTGACGGCTTCAGATAGGCGCCGCCGCGCTTGGTCACCGTGCGGGCGATGCTGATATAGGCGGTGCGGTCGGGCATCTGGGCGAACTGCACCAGGATCTTGCCGGGCTGGGCGAAGGCGTCATGCACGTTCCACAGCGGGCAGGCGCCGCCGAAGCGGGCGAAGTGGAAGCGCGTCGCCGAATGGCGCTTGGTGATGTTGCCGGCCATGTCGACCCGGACGAAATAGAAGGGCAGGCCGCGGGCGCCCGGCCGTTGCAGGGTGGACAGCCGGTGGCAGACCTGCTCGAAGCTTGCGGAAAAGCGGCTCTGCAACTGCTCCACATCGTGGCGCAGCGCGCGGGCCTGGGCGGCGAAGGCGCGGTAGGGCAGCACCAGCGCCCCGGCGAAATAGTTGGCGAGCCCGACCCGGCAGATCGACCGCGCATCCTCGCTGGAGAATTTCGCCTGCTCCACCAGATCGTCGATCTGGTCGCCGAACTCCAGCAGCGCGATCTGGTTCGCCATGTGGAAGGCGCGGCTGGAGCTGGTCAGCAGGGCCGACAGCCGCAGCGTGCCGGTGGTGGCATCGTAGCTGCGCATGGCGGTGTCGCCCGCCTCGTCGGCGACGATCTTCACCCGCACGTCGTGGCGGCGCTTCAGATAGGCGGCCAGCTCGTTCAGCAGCGACCCGGAATGGATCTTCTCGGTGTCCCACAGCCGCTCCGCCGCCTCGTCCAGCGGACCGATGTAGTTGTTGCAGTAGTGGAAATAGTCCCGCACCTCCTCATAGGGAAATTGCGGTCCGGCGAAACTGTCACCCTGTTCGCTGTTGGACAGGCTGTCGGTCAGCGACTGCACCCGCTCATGCAGCTTCTGATAGGCCTGATGCAGGCTGAGCACCCGGCGGGCCAGCTCCGGGCTCGATCCCACCACGCTGCGCAGTTCCGCCGCGGTCAAGGGTGCGCCGGCGAACAGCGGGTCGGCCAGCGCCTCGCGCAGATCGGAGACCAGCCGGCTGTCCTCGTCCTCCAGGAAGGCGGACAGCTCCAATTCGAAGGTGGCGGCGATCCGCATCAGCACCGGCAGGGTCAGCGGGCGCTGGTTGTTCTCCAACTGGTTGAGATAGCTGGGGGAAAGCTCCAGCGTCTTGGCGAGCGACGCCTGGGTCAGGCCGCGCTGCTCGCGCAGGCGGCGCAGCTTGTAGCCAAGGAACAGCTTCTTTTGCATGCGTATAAAATCCTGCCCGGCGGAGGCCTTGGAAATCAGCCGTTCTTCGCAATCTTAGCAAGCGCAAAGCGGCATTTGCAAAGGGCTTCGCAACTTCGCACCTTTTTGCGAAGAGGCTGTTTGAAGCGCTGCGAAGTTTGTGAATAATCCGCGGCGTTCCGGTGAATGAGTGCGTCGCTAGGCGCCGGGGCAGGGACCGTCACTGCGATGCCACATAATGGGAACGCCCGATGCAAGACATTCTGGCCAAGTTGGAGTCCAAGCGCGCCGCGGCGCGGCTGGGCGGCGGTGAGAAGCGCATCGCCGGCCAGCACGCCAAAGGCAAGCTGACCGCGCGCGAGCGGATCGACCTGTTCCTCGACGAAGGCTCGTTCGAGGAGTTCGACATGTTCGTCGAACACCGCTGCATCGACTTCGGCATGGAAAACCAGAAAGTCCCGGGCGATGGCGTGGTCACCGGCCACGGCACCGTCAACGGCCGCCTCGTCTTCGTCTTCAGCCAGGACTTCACGGTCTTCGGCGGCGCGCTGTCCGAAGCGCATGCCGAGAAGATCTGCAAGATCATGGACCAGGCGTTGAAGGTCGGCGCCCCGGTCATCGGGCTGAACGATTCGGGCGGTGCGCGCATCCAGGAGGGTGTCGCCTCGCTCGGCGGCTATGCCGAGGTGTTCCAGCGCAACGTCGACGCCTCGGGCGTCATCCCGCAGATCTCGCTGATCATGGGGCCGTGCGCCGGCGGTGCGGTGTACTCGCCGGCCATGACCGACTTCATCTTCATGGTGAAGGACAGCTCCTACATGTTCGTCACCGGCCCCGACGTGGTGAAGACCGTCACCCACGAGGTCGTGACCGCCGAGGAGCTGGGCGGCGCCGTCACCCACTCCACCAAGTCGGGCGTGGCCGATCTGGCCTTCGAGAACGATGTCGAGGCGCTGCTCCAGCTGCGCCGCTTCGTCGATTTCCTGCCGTCGTCGAACCGCGAGAAGGCGCCGGTCCGTCCCTGCGCCGACCCGCTCGACCGCGAGGATTTCTCGCTCGACACGCTGGTGCCGGAGAACCCCAACAAGCCCTACGACATGAAGGAGCTGATCCTCAAGATCGTCGACGAGGGCGACTTCTTCGAACTCCAGCCGGAATACGCCAAGAACATCCTCATCGGCTTTGCCCGGATGAACGGCTCCACGGTCGGCATCGTCGCCAACCAGCCGATGGTGCTGGCCGGCTGCCTCGACATCGACAGCTCCAAGAAGGCGGCGCGCTTCGTCCGCTTCTGCGATGCGTTTGAAATCCCGATCCTGACCCTGGTGGACGTCCCCGGCTTCATGCCCGGCACCAGCCAGGAATATGGCGGCATCATCAAGCACGGCGCCAAGCTGCTGTACGCGTACGCCGAGGCGACCGTGCCGAAGGTGACCGTCATCACCCGCAAGGCGTACGGCGGCGCGTACGACGTGATGTCGTCCAAGCATCTGCGCGGCGACCTCAACTATGCCTGGCCGTCCGCCGAAATCGCGGTGATGGGCGCCAAGGGCGCGGTGGAAATCATCTTCCGCAGCGACATCGGCGACGCCGAGAAGATCGAGGCGCGTACGGAAGAGTACAAGCAGAAGTTCGCCAATCCCTTCGTCGCCGCGTCGCGCGGTTACATCGACGACGTGATCATGCCGCACGGAACCCGCCGCCGCATCACCAAGGCGCTGTCCATGCTGAAGAACAAGCAGCTCCAGACCCCCTGGCGCAAGCACGACAACATTCCGCTGTGAGGGCCGGCAGCATGTTCGAGAAGATCCTCATCGCCAACCGTGGCGAGATCGCCTGCCGCGTCATCCGCACGGCACGCCGCATGGGCATCAAGACCGTCGCCGTCTATTCCGACGCCGACAGGAACGCGCTCCATGTCGAGATGGCCGACGAGGCCGTCCACATCGGCGCCGCCCCGTCCGCCCAGAGCTATCTGCTGATCGACAGGATCGTGGATGCCTGCAAACAGACGGGCGCCCAGGCCGTCCATCCCGGCTACGGCTTCCTGTCGGAGAAGCGCGAGTTCCAGGAGGCGCTGGCGGCCGCCGGCATCGCCTTCATCGGGCCGGACGCCCACGCCATCCAGGCGATGGGCGACAAGATCGAGTCCAAGAAGCTGGCCAAGGCCGCCGGCGTCTCCACCGTCCCCGGCTATCTCGGCGTCATCGCCGACGACAGCGAGGCGGTGACCATCGCCCGCGACATCGGCTATCCGGTGATGATCAAGGCGTCGGCCGGCGGCGGCGGCAAGGGCATGCGCGTGGCCTGGAACGACGAGGAGGCGCGCGAGGGCTTCCGCTCGGCCACCAACGAGGCGCGCTCCAGCTTCGCCGACGACCGCGTCTTCGTCGAGAAGTACATCCAGCAGCCGCGCCACATCGAAATCCAGTTGCTGGCCGACGGGCAGGGCACCTGCCTGTACCTGCACGAGCGCGAATGCTCGATCCAGCGCCGCCACCAGAAGGTCATCGAGGAGGCGCCGAGCCCGTTCCTCGACGCCGCCACCCGCAAGGCGATGGGCGAGCAGGCGGTGGCTCTGGCCAACGCGGTGCAGTACAAGTCGGCCGGCACGGTCGAATTCATCGTCGATGCCGAGCGCAACTTCTACTTCCTGGAGATGAACACCCGACTTCAGGTCGAACATCCGGTCACCGAGCTGATCACCGGCCTCGACCTCGTCGAGCTGATGATCCGCGTCGCCGCCGGCGAGAAGCTGACGCTCCGCCAGGAGGACGTGCAGCTGAACGGCTGGGCCGTCGAGGCCCGCGTCTATGCCGAGGATCCCTTCCGCAACTTCCTGCCCTCGACCGGCCGCCTGACCCATTACCGGCCGCCGGCCGCAGGCCCCCACGTCCGCGTCGACACCGGCGTGTTCGAGGGCGGCGAGATCTCGATGTATTACGATCCGATGATCGCCAAGCTGTGCAGCTGGGGACAGACGCGCGACGAGGCCATCGCCGAAATGCGCGAGGCGCTGGACCAGTATTACATCCGCGGCGTCAGCCACAACATCCCGTTCCTGGCCTCGCTGATGGCGAACCAGCGCTTCGTCGACGGGCGGCTGACCACCAACTTCATCGCCGAGGAGTATCCGAACGGCTTCCACGCCTCGGACCTGCCGCCGGAAGACCCGGCGGTGCTGGTCGCGGTTGGCGCGGTGATCCACCGCAGCCTGAACGACCGCGACATCCAGATCTCCGGCAAGATGCCCGGCAACAAGGTGACGGTGCGCGACGACTGGGTGGTGGTGCTGGACGGCACGCAGCATCCGGTGCACCTGCATCCGGCGGACAGCACTGCGCAGCGCATCGGCTACACCGTCGATGTCGGCGGCACGCACCACACGGTGCGGAGCGACTGGCGGATCGGCGAGCCGCTGTTCCGCGGCACGGTCAACGGCACGGCTGTCTGCGTCCAGATCGACCGCGTCGGCATCGGCTATCGCCTTCACCACAGCGGGTCGCAGGCCATCGTCAAGGTGCTGACGCCGAAGGCGGCCAAGCTGGACGCCCTGATGCCGGTCAAGGCGCCGCCGGACATGTCGAAGTTCCTGCTGTCGCCGATGCCGGGCCTGCTGGTGTCGCTGTCGGTGTCGGAAGGCCAGGAGGTCAAGGCCGGCGAGGTGCTGGCCGTGGTCGAGGCGATGAAGATGGAGAACATCCTGCGCGCCTCGCAGGACGGGACGGTCGCGAAAATCCACGCGGCCCCGGGCAGCAGCCTGGCGGTCGATCAGAAGATCGTGGAATTTGCCTGACAGGAAAACTCTTACGGCGTAAGGGCATTCAGACATGGCTTACGAGGTTTCGCCCGTCGTCCGTCCGGTCCCGCTGCTCGGCACGCTGGTGCCGCAGGGCGGCCTCGCCAAGATGGCGATGGCGGCCCTGTTCGGCAGCGTGCTGATGGCGGTCTCCGCCAAGGTGCAGGTGCCGTTCTACCCGGTGCCGATGACGCTGCAGAGCATGGTCGTCATGCTGCTGGGCATGGCTTACGGCAGCCGGCTCGCGGTCGCCACCGTGCTGCTCTATCTTGCCGAGGGTCTGGCCGGCCTGCCGGTCTTCGCGGGGGCGGGTGCCGGCCCGGCCTACATGATGGGGCCGACTGCCGGCTATCTGGTCGGCTTCGTCCTCGCGGCCGGGGTGATCGGCCTGCTGGCCGAACGCGGCTGGGACCGCAGCCCGGCCAAGGCGGTCGCCGCCATGGCGCTCGGCCACGCGATGCTGTTCGTGCCGGGCGTGGCGTGGCTGTCGCTGCTGTTCGGCTTGGACAAGGCGCTGGCGGCCGGCCTGTGGCCTTTCTGGGCAGCCACCCTGCTGAAGACCGCGCTGGGTGCGGTGCTGATGCAGGCCGCCTGGAAAATCGTTGCCCGCTGTTCGGCGAGGCAAGGATGAAAGACGATGAAGGAGATTCTGCGCGCGTCGCAGGACGGAACGGTCGCGAAAATCCACGCGGCGCCGGGCAGCAGCCTGGCGGTCGATCAGAAGATCGTGGAATTCGCGTAACCGTATAACAATAAGAAACGCAATCGAGAGGAAGCGTCGCCCCTGCCCCCTTCCACCGCTCCGCCGAGCGTGGAAGGGGGCATCGGGGGGACCGCACTGCCAATTTTCCAGCGCCCATAAGAAGCCATCAGGAGGCGTCGATGACCGAGTTCCCGCAAAAGACCCTTGCCGACTGGGACAAGCTGGCCGCCAAGGATCTCGGCGCCGACGGCGACATGTCCAAGCTGGTCTGGAAGACCCCGGAAGGTCTGGACGTCAAGGCGCTCTACACCGCCGCCGACCTGGAAGGGCTGGAGCTGGACACGCTGCCGGGCTTCCCGCCCTTCACCCGCGGCCCGCGCGCCACGATGTATGCGGTGAAGCCCTGGACCATCCGCCAATATGCCGGCTTCTCCACCGCCGAGGAATCGAACGCCTTCTACAAGGCCAACCTGAAGGCCGGCCAGATGGGCCTGTCGGTGGCCTTCGACCTTGCCACCCACCGCGGCTATGACAGCGACCATCCCCGCGTGGTCGGCGATGTCGGCAAGGCCGGCGTCGCCATCGACAGCGTCGAGGACATGAAGGTCCTGTTCGCCGACATCCCGCTCGACAAGATGTCGGTGTCGATGACCATGAACGGCGCCGTGCTGCCGATCCTGGCCGGCTACATCGTCGCGGCGGAAGAGCAGGGCGTTTCCCAGGACAAGCTGAGCGGCACCATCCAGAACGACATCCTCAAGGAGTTCATGGTCCGCAACACCTACATCTACCCGCCCGAACCCTCGATGCGGATCATCGCCGACATCATCGAGTACACCTCCCAGCACATGCCGAAGTTCAACTCGATCTCGATCTCCGGCTACCACATGCAGGAGGCAGGCGCGACGGCGGTGCAGGAGCTGGCCTTCACCATCGCCGACGGCCTCGAATATGTGCGGGCGGCGATGTCGAAGGGTCTGCCGGTCGACAAATTCGCGCCGCGCCTGTCCTTCTTCTTCTCCATCGGCATGAATTTCTTCATGGAGATCGCCAAGCTGCGCGCCGCGCGCCTGCTGTGGTCCTCCCTGATGCAGGAGAAGTTCCAGCCGAAGGACACGCGGTCGCTGGCGCTGCGCACCCATTGCCAAACCTCGGGCGTCTCGCTGACCGAGCAGGACCCCTACAACAACGTCATCCGCACCACCATCGAGGCGATGGCGGCGGTGCTGGGCGGCACCCAGTCGCTGCACACCAACGCCTTCGACGAGGCTCTGGGCCTGCCGACCAAGACCTCCGCCCGCATCGCCCGCAACACCCAGCTGATCATCGCGGAGGAGGCCGGCGTCACCAAGGTGGTCGATCCGCTCGGCGGCTCCTTCTACATCGAGCATCTGACCCACAGCCTCGCCAACGCGGCCCTTGAGTTGATCGGCCGGGTCGAGGAGATGGGCGGCATGACCAAGGCGGTCGAGAGCGGCATGCCCAAGCTGCTGATCGAGGAGGCCGCCGCCCGCCGCCAGGCCGCCATCGACCGCGGCGAGGAGGTGATCGTCGGCGTCAACAAGTACCGTCCGGAAAACCCCGAGGGGGTGGACGTGCTGGACATCGACAACACCGCCGTCCGCGAGGCGCAGATCGCCCGCCTGAAGCAGATCCGCGCCAGCCGCGACGAGGCCAAATGCCAAGCGGCGCTGGCCGCTCTTACCGAGGCCGCGGCGGCGAAGACCGGCAACCTGCTGGCCCTGTCGGTCGAGGCCACCCGCGCCCGCGCCACCGTCGGCGAGATCTCCGACGCGCTGGAGAAGGCCTTCACCCGCCATGTCGCCGTCATCCGCTCGGTGTCGGGCGTCTATGGCTCGGCCTATGAGGGCGACGAGGGCTTCAAGAAAATCCAGGAGGAGGTGGCGTCCTTCGCCGCCGAGGAAGGCCGCCGGCCGCGCATCCTGGTGGTGAAGATGGGCCAGGACGGCCACGACCGCGGCGCCAAGGTGATCGCCACCAGCTTCGCCGACATCGGCTTCGACGTCGACATCGGCCCGCTGTTCCAGACCCCGGACGAGGCGGCGCGGCAGGCGGTGGAGAACGACGTGCACGTCATCGGCGTGTCGTCGCAGGCCGCCGGCCACAAGACGCTGGTGCCGCAGCTGATCGAGGAACTGCGCCGCCAGGGCGCCGGCGACATTCTGGTCGTCTGCGGCGGCGTGATCCCGCCGCAGGATTACGACTTCCTCTACAAGGCGGGTGCTGCGGCCATCTACGGTCCGGGCACCAACATCCCGAAGGCGGCGTCGGACATCCTGGGCATCCTGCGCAAGCAGAAGACGGCGGCGTGATGAATGGTGGCGGGAAGGGCGAAGGCTCTTCCCGTTCCTGTTTCGGGCGGCCCCGAACTGGACAGGATAGAGCAGTGTCACTATCCTTAGCACAGTGACGCATGGTCGGGAGCCGTTCGATGTCCAGGATCGATCCAGCCAAGAAGAATGAGAATCCCGTTTCCGATACGCTGGAAAATGCATCCCCTGTGTCGTCCATGGATGCCGAAAAGAAGAAATGGATGGAGGACAATCGGGCGGCGTTTACCGCCTACGATGCGTTGGTGGACCGGCTTGGCCTTTTCGGTGAAGAGCACCGGAACTTCGAATGAGATTTCTCGACGTTTGCCTCAATCCGGCAGCGAAGGGAAAGAAGAATCACCCTATTCCCTATCTCCTGATCGTTCAGGGTGATTATATCGGCATCGACAGGACCCGTGTGGTCGTTCCGTTGATGCGGTTGTCCGAAGTTGAATCTCCAATTCCGAAGATCATGCCCTCGATCATGGTCGGGAACGAGCAATTCGTCGTCGTGACGCCGCAGATTGTCGCTTTGCCCATTGCGCAAATCGGCGCTGTCGTCGCATCCGCATCCGCCGCCCATTCCGACATCCGCCGCGCCATCGATGTCCTGACAGGCGATTTTTGACCGTCACCGCCGAAACCGACCTCTACGCCCCCGTCAAAGCCTTCCTCGAAGCCCAGGGCTACGACGTGAAGGCGGAGATCCGCGGCTGCGATCTCGTCGCCACGCGCGGGGACGAGCCGCCGGTGATCGTCGAGCTGAAGAAGCGCTTCACCCTCGACCTCGTGCTCCAGGGAGTCGACCGGCTGGCGGTCAGCGACAGCGTCTATCTCGCCGTGCCGCAGCCGGGGCGCAAGGCGACCGGGCCATCCCCCCTCGACGGCGACGTGAAGAAGCTCTGCCGGCGGCTGGGGCTCGGCCTGCTGATGGTCGATCTGGGGCTGGCCGAGGGGGTGCAGGTCACGGTGCTGCTCGACCCCGTCCCCTACACCCCGCGCAAGGACAAAAAGCGCACCCACCGCCTGCTCGGCGAGCATGCCCGCCGGGTCGGCGATCCCAACCGCGGCGGCTCCACCCGCGTCGCCATCGTCACCGCCTACCGCCAGGACGCGCTGCGCATTGCCCGCCTGCTGCGCGGTGGGCCGCTGACCGTCGCGGCGCTGCGCAAGGCCGGGGCGCCGAAGGATGTCGGGCCGATGTTGCAGCGCAACGTCTATGGCTGGTTCGAGCGGGTCGGGCGCGGCACCTACGCGCTGACCCCGGCCGGCGTCGAGGGGGTGGAGGCGTTCGCCCATGCCCTGGCGGAGGCGTGACACTCCGCACCGCCAAGCCTATGATCGTCGCCACCCAATCCACGATCCCATCAGGCTGGAGCCCGCTTTGTCGGACTACATCAGCAATCTCGTCGTCTTTTTCGTCGTCGTCGATCCGCCGGGGCTGGTGCCGCTGTTCATCGCGCTGACCCGCGGCTTCGACGACCGGCACAAGCGGATCATCGCGCTGCGCGGCACCGCCATTGCCTTCGTGGTGCTGGTCTTCTTCGCCTATTTCGGCAAGGTCGTGCTCCAGACCCTGTCCATCGAGATGCCGGCCTTCCGCATCGCCGGCGGCGCTCTCTTGTTCTGGATCGCTTTCGAGATGCTGTTCGCCAAGCGCTCCGAACGCAAGGAGCGCGACACCGGCGAGGCGATGACCGATGAGGACGCGCACGACATCGCCGTCTTCCCGCTGGCGGTGCCGCTGATCGCCGGCCCCGGCGCCATCACCTCGATCCTGCTGCTGATGGACCGCGTCGGCACCACCGCGGCCGGACAGGTCAGCGTCCTGGGGGCGGCGGCGACGGTGATCGGCGGGGTGACGCTGATCCTGCTGGGCGCCGACCGGGTCGGGCGTCTGCTGGGCCGCACGGTGATCCACACGGTCAGCCGGGTGCTCGGCATCGTGCTGGCCGCTCTCGCCGCGCAGACGGTGATTTCCGGCATCACCGCAGTCTATCCGCCCCACTGATATCCGGTCTGCCGAGCAAAATCGTCCAAAGTGGCAGCGCGCCGCCGCCGGCACTTCCTCGCTACCGCTTCCCGTAGTCCCGCCCAAGCCCGAAAGACCAGTCCCCCTTTCCGGCCCGGTCGCCCGGCCTACATCGGGTCCTGCCACGGTTGACGCCGGGTCTTCGCCCGGCGTTCGCCCATCCACGCGCCCACACACAAGAGGCGGCGGCCATGGACCTCGACCCGCTGATCCTGTCGCGGATACAGTTCGCGTTCACGATCTCCTTCCACATCCTGTTTCCCAGCTTCACGGTCGGGCTCGCCTGCTGGATCGCGCTTCTGGAAGCGCTGTGGGTCGGCACCGGCAAGGGCATCTACCGCAGCCTGTCGGAGTTCTGGACCCGCATTTTCGCCCTGTCCTTCGGCCTCGGCGTCGTCTCCGGCATCGTCATGTCCTACCAGTTCGGCACCAACTGGAGCCGCTGGTCCGACACGGTGGGCAACGTGCTGGGTCCGCTGATCCAGTACGAGGTGGTGACCGCCTTCTTCCTGGAGGCCGCCTTCCTCGGCATCCTGCTGTTCGGGCGCGACCGGGTGCCGCGCGGCATCCACCTGATGGCGGCCTGTCTGGTGGCGCTGGGCACGCTGCTGTCCTCCTTCTGGATCCTGTCGGCCAACAGCTGGATGCACACCCCCGCCGGCTTCGAGATCAAGGACGGCCGCTATTTCGTCACCGACTGGTGGCAGGTGGTGTTCAACCCGTCCTTCCCCTATCGCCTCGCCCACATGGTGACGGCGATGTTCCTGACCACCAGCTTCGTCGTCGCCGGCATCAGCGCCTTCTACCTGCTGAAGCGCCGGCATCTCGACCATGCGAAGCTGGGGCTCGGCATGGCGCTCGCCCTCATCACCGTGCTGGCGCCCTTGCAGATCTTCCTCGGCGACGAGCATGGGCTGAACACGCTGGAGCATCAGCCGGCCAAGATCGCGGCGATGGAAGGCAACTGGGAGGGCGGCCCAAGGGCTCCCCTGGTCCTCTTCGCCATCCCCGACGTGGAGGCGGAGACCAACCATCTGGAGATCGGCATCCCCGCCCTGTCCAGCCTGATCCTGACCCACGATTTCAACGGCAGCGTTCCCGGCCTGAAGCAGTTCCCGGCCGACCAGCGCCCCGACCCGCGCATCGTCTTCTGGACCTTCCGCCTGATGGTCGGCATCGGCTTCCTGATGCTGACGGTGGCTGTCGTTCATCTGGTGCTGCGCTTCCGCGGCCGGCTCTACAGCAGCGGCTGGTTCCACCGCATCCTGGTCGGCTGCATGCCGATCGGCTTCGTCGCCATCCTGGCCGGCTGGTTCACCACCGAGATCGGGCGCCAGCCCTGGGTCGTCTACGGCCATCTGCGCACCGCCGACGCGGTGACCCCGTCGCTGACGGTCGAGGCTGCAT
The DNA here is from genome assembly GCF_058780665.1 of Azospirillum sp. UENF 112521. Taxonomy (NCBI): domain Bacteria; kingdom Pseudomonadati; phylum Pseudomonadota; class Alphaproteobacteria; order Rhodospirillales; family Azospirillaceae; genus Azospirillum; species Azospirillum sp. UENF 112521. Next base: position 524,734 of record NZ_JBSNCI010000005.1, on the reverse strand, counting down.
TGATCTCGCTGGTTTCCTTCGTCGTCGCCTACACCATCATCTACGGCGCCGGGACCTATTACCTCATCCGCCTGCTGCGCACCGGCCCGACCCATGTCCATGACGCCCGGCAGCCGCCGGAGGCGCAGAGCCCGAAGCGCCCGCTGTCGGCCGCCGATCCGTCCATCGAAGCCGCGGAGTAAGCCCCATGCAGGAAATTGCGGAAGGAAGCCTGCTGACCCTGATCTGGGTCGGGATCGTCGGCTTCGCGGTGTTCATGTATGTGCTGATGGACGGCTTCGACCTCGGCATCGGCATCCTTTACCCCTTCGCCCCGACGGAGGAGGACCGCGACACCATGATGAACACGGTGGCCCCGGTCTGGGACTTCAACGAGACCTGGCTGGTGCTGGGCGGGGCGGGGCTGTTCGCCGCCTTTCCCATCGCCTATGCGGTGGTCCTGCCGGCGATGTACCTCCCGCTGCTGGTCATGCTGATCGCCCTGATCTTCCGCGGCGTCGCCTTCGAGTTCCGCTTCAAGGCGCGGGCGGGCCGGCACTGGTGGAACCGCTCCTTCTTCCTCGGGTCGCTGCTGGCCACCTTCGCGCAGGGCGTCGTGCTGGGATCCTTCATCCAGGGCATCCCGGTCTATGAGCGGCAGTTCGTCGGCGGCATGCTGCACTGGCTCTCCCCCTTCGCCCTGTTCTGCGGCGCGGCTCTGGTGGTCGGCTATGCGCTGCTGGGGGCGACCTGGCTGATCTGGCGGACCATCGGGCCGTTGCAGGACTGGTGCTTCCGCATGGCGCGGCGGCTGATGCTGGTGGTTCTCGTCGGCGTCGCCGCGGTCAGCCTGTGGACGCCCTTCCTGCTGCCGCAGATCGCCGAGCGCTGGTTCTCGCTGCCCAACCTGTTCTTCCTCTCGCCGGTGCCCATCGTCACCGCGGTGCTGGCCTTCGCCCTGTGGCGGGCCCTCGACAACAGCCGGGACGTGGCACCCTTCGTGCTGTCGATGGCGCTGTTCGCCCTGTCCTACCTCGGGCTCGCCATCAGCCTGTGGCCGCATCTGATCCCGCCCGGCGTCACCGTCTGGGAGGCGGCGGCCCCGCCCAAGACTCAAGTCTTCCTGCTGGTCGGCATGGCCTTCCTGATCCCGTCGATCCTGGGCTACACCGCCTATTCCTACTGGGTTTTCCGCGGAAAGGTGACGGGGGCCTTCGGATACCATTGAGCGGAGGGGGCGCCCCGGCCTAAAAAGGGCGCCTTCGGACGGGAAAAGGGATCCGCCATGGACAACGACATCAGCTTCGCCGAGGCCATGCTGCGCCGTGGTGCCGGCCTGCTGGACGCGGAGGCGGATGCGCCGGGCGGCGACCCCTTCGCCGTGCTGGCCCGCCTGCTGGCCGCCGCTGCTGCGACCGACGCGCCGCTGGTGGTGCTGAGCGAGGGCGGCAGCCACCCCGCTTTGTTCGACGAGGCCAGCCGCCGCGCGGGCGAGCCGCTGACCGCCCGCCTCGCCGGTCTTGCCGCCACCCGCCAGGGCGAGCGCGCCACCATGTACGAGTTCGACGGCACCGGCCCGCTGACCGGCAACCGCATCGTCGCCGCCCTGCTGCGGCCGGAGGAGCGGCCCGACCTGCTGCATGTCTACATCGCCGTCGGCCGCCTGCGCGGCGGCGAGGCGCAGATCACCGTGCCACCCGCCCTGCTGCGCTTCGACGCCGCCGCACTGGGCCAGACGCTGGGGCTGCTGGGCGATGCGGTGTCGCGCAGCCCGAATGCGGCCACCGCGGCGCTGGCCCATGCCGCCGCCATCCTGCCGATGGAGGGCCATGAGCAGGGCGGCATGCCGGCGGCCCTGCTGGACCTTTACTGGCATGCGCTGACCCTTGCGTCGGTGCGCGCCGCAGGCGGCGCTGGGGCGTCGGTGCGCGCCGCCGGGGGTGCGGCCGGGGGATTGGCCGGGATGACGCCGGAGGGGAATGCGTAAAGGCACCGGGGGCAGCCTCTGCTCCTGCTTTTGCACAAAGTCCACCGAAACAAGAAATAATTCCTATAATCTCCGTGGGATCCCCTTTCCTGCGGAGCGACGCCATGCCTCTCGACAGCCGTACCTTTCAGAACGACCATTTCCCCCGTTGGGCGGAAGAGCCGCCGGTGCCGTCGGACGGCTCGCTGGTCCCCGGTTCGCAGTTCCATGAGGAGCAATGGATCATGGCCGCCGGCATGCTGGCGCGCGGCAGCAGCTTCCTTTATGTCGCCCGCGCCATGGGGTGCAGCCGGACAACGCTGTGGCGGGCCTATTACGGCTCCAAGGATTTCCGTCACAGGGTGTGGTGGGAGCGGCAGGCGCTGAGACGCGAGGCCGACCTCCGCCTGTCCTCGCTGCGCAGTCTGGTCGTCGAGCAGATCGAACGGCTGGTCTCCTCCGGCGATCCTTCCACGGTGCGCTGGCTGGCCGACCGGCTCGGCATCCTCGACGGGCTCGCCGACCAGCCGGCGCAACGGCCGCAAATATCTCAGCCGTTGGAAGACCCGTCTGCCATGCCTGCTGCCGACCCTGCTGCCGACCTGATTGCCGACCTCGACGACGACAGCATTCCCGGCGCCTTCCGCGAACGCACCCCGCCCGATCCGCGCGCTGTCGCCGCCATCCTCGCCCGTCCGGAGGCGGCGGGGCCGAAAGGCGTCTATCCCTATACCCTCAACCCCGACGATCCCTATCCCACCCTCGGCTCGGCACTGGAACGCCGCGGCAAGGCCGCCTTCGATCGTTTGTAAGGCGCCCGTCTGCGAGGCGAGCCGGAGACGATGGAACATCCGCCAAAAACCGTTCCACGTTGTTCCACCCCCACCCCGCCGGCTACGCTTCGCATCGTCCCCTGAGGAGGCCTTCGCCCCGCCGCTCTTTTGCAAATCGTTTGAAACTCTTTCCCGTGCTGCCGATCTGGTGACAGAGTTAACGTCAGTGAAATACTGCGTCACATCGTCACCAGTTCAACGGGAGCAGCCATGCGCCAGCGCCTCCGCTTCTATCTCGGGGACGAGCTTCGGGAGATCGACGCGGTCGATCCGACCTTGACGGTGCTCGACTGGCTGCGGCTGTCGGAACGGCGGGTCGGCACCAAGGAAGGCTGTGCCGAGGGCGATTGCGGCGCCTGCACCGTGGTGGTCGGCCGGCTGGACGGCGACAGCCTGCGCTACGAGGCGGTGAACGCCTGCATCCGCTTTCTCGCCACGCTGGACGGCTGCCGCCTGCTGACGGTGGAGCATCTGAAGGGTCCGGACGGCGCGCTGCACCCGGTGCAGCAGGCGATGGTCGATTGCCACGGCTCGCAATGCGGCTTCTGCACGCCCGGCTTCGTCATGTCGCTGCTGGTGCTTTACCTGAACGAGGACCGGCCCGACGGGCAGCGCATCGACGACGCGCTGGCCGGAAACCTCTGCCGCTGCACCGGCTACGAGCCCATCGTCCGCGCCGCCCACGCCATGTACGGGATCGGCGACCGCAGGAGCGACCGCTTCGCCGACCGCGCCGCCATGGCGGAAAAGCTCAAGGCCCTGCGCGACGAGGAGATCCTCAGCGTGGGATCCGCCGGGCGCCGCTTCCTGGCCCCCGCCACCGTGCCGCAGCTAGCGCAGCTGCTGCTCGACAACCCCGGCGCCACCATCGTGGCCGGGGCGACCGATGTCGGGCTGTGGGTGACCAAGTTCCAGCGCGTGCTGGCGACGGTGGTCTACACCGGCCGGGTCCGTGCCCTGCGGCGGATCGAGGACCGCGGCGACGCGCTGGCGATCGGGGCCGGCGTCACCTACAGCGACGCGGTGGAGCGGATCGCCGCACTCTATCCCGATTTCGGCGAGCTGATCCGCCGCATCGGGGCGGAGCAGGTGCGCAACATGGGCACCATCGGCGGCAACATCGCCAACGGCTCCCCCATCGGCGACAGCCCGCCGGCACTGATCGCCTGCGCCGCCACCCTGCGGCTGCGGCGCGGCGAGGAGACGCGCGAACTGCCGCTGGAGGACTTCTTCGTCGAATACGGCAAGCAGGACCGCCGCGAGGGCGAGTTCGTCGAGGCGGTGATCCTGCCCAAGCCGGCGGCGGGGGAGCGGTTCCGTGCCTACAAGATCGCCAAGCGCTTCGACCAGGACATCTCCGCCGTCTGCGGCGCCTTCCGCCTGACGCTGGATGGCGAGGGCCGGGTCGCCGACATCCGCATCGCCTTCGGCGGCATGGCCGGCACGCCCAAACGCGCCGCCGGGGCCGAAGCGGTGCTGCTGGGCCGCCACTGGACCGAGGAAACCGTGCGGCTGGGGATGGAGGCGCTGGCGGGGGACTACGCGCCGCTGTCCGACTGGCGGGCCAGCGCCGCCTACCGCTCCACGGTGGCCGCGAATTTGCTGATGAAGCTGTATGTCGAGACCAGCGACCCGGCGGCGGAGACCCGTCTGGTCGGCGACCGGAGGCTTGCACATGCCTGACGTGACGACGCCCATCGCACCCGCCCCCGAGCGCACCCCGGATCGCATCCAGGGCGCCGTCCATGACTCCCGCCGGCACGAGAGCGCCCATAAGCATGTCAGCGGCGAGGCGGTCTATGTCGACGACATCGCCGAACCGGCCGGTCTGCTGCATGTCTATCTGGGCCTCAGCAGCCGGGCCCATGCGCGCATCCGCGCCATCGACCTGTCGCCGGTTAGGCAGGCGCCCGGCGTGGTCGCCGTCTTCACCGCCGACGACGTGCCGGGGGTCAACGACATCGGCTGCATGGGCAAGCATGACGAGCCGCTGTTCGCCTCCACCCTGGTCGAGCATGTCGGCCAGCCGATCTTCGCCGTCGCCGCCGAGACCCGCGACCAGGCCCGCCGCGCCGCCAGGCTGGCGGTGGTCGAGTATGAGGATCTGCCCGCCATCCTGACCATCGCCGCCGCCCGCGACGGCGAGCGCACGCTCGTCACCCCGCCGATGACGCTGCGGGTCGGCGATGCCGACGCGGCGCTGGCCGCCGCACCGAACCGCGTGGAGGGCCGGCTCGCCATCGGCGGGCAGGAGCATTTCTATCTGGAAAGCCAGATCGCCATGGCGGTGCCGGGCGAGGATGGCGAGGTGCTGATCCACGTCTCGACCCAGCACCCGACGGAGGTCCAGCACATCGTCGCCCATGTGCTGGACCTGCCCAGCGCCGCGGTGACGGTGGAGGTGCGCCGCATGGGCGGCGGCTTCGGCGGCAAGGAAACCCAGTCGAACCTGTTCGCCGCCTGCACCGCGCTGGTCGCCAAGCGCACCGGCCGCGCCGCCAAGCTGCGCCCCGACCGCGACGACGATTTCCAGATTACCGGCAAGCGCCATGATTTCGAGGTCGACTATCGGGTCGGCTTCGACGACAGCGGCCTGATCCAGGGCGTCGACATGCTGTTCGCCGCCCGCGCCGGCTATGCCGCCGACCTGTCCGGCCCGGTGACCGACCGCGCGCTCTTCCATGCCGACAACGGCTATTTCTACCCGGCGGTGCGGCTGCAATCTCTGCCGCTGAAGACCAACACGGTGTCCAACACCGCCTTCCGCGGCTTCGGCGGCCCGCAGGGCATGGTGGCGGCGGAACGGGTGATCGACGAGATCGCCTATGCCCTGGGCAAGGACCCGCTGGAGATCCGCAAGCGGAACTTCTACGGCACCGATCCCGGGACGGACGGCCGCAGCCTGACGCCCTACCACCAGACCGTCACCGACAACATCCTGCCCGAACTGGTGGCGCAGCTTGAGGAGAGCAGTGGTTACTGGACGCGGCGGGAGGAGATCCGCGCCTTCAACGCCGGCAGCCGCATCCTGCGCAAGGGGCTGGCCCTGACGCCGGTGAAGTTCGGCATCTCCTTCACCGCCAGCCATTACAACCAGGCCGGCGCCCTGGTCCATGTCTACACCGACGGCAGCATCCAGCTGAACCATGGCGGGATCGAGATGGGGCAGGGGCTCTACACCAAGGTCGCCCAGGTGGTGGCGGAGGAGTTCCAGGTCGACATCGCCACCATCCGCCCGACCGCCACCAACACCGGCAAGGTGCCCAACACGTCCGCCACCGCGGCCTCCTCCGGCTCCGACCTCAACGGCAAGGCGGCGCAGGCGGCGGCCCGGACCATCCGGGAGCGGCTGGTCGCCTTCGCGGCGGAGAATTGGGGCGTGGCGCCGGACGCGGTGCGGTTCGAGCGCAACCGGGTGTGGGTCGGCGACCGCGACATGAGCTTCGCCGATCTGGTCCGCGCCGCCTACATGGCGCGGGTGCAGCTGTCGGCCACCGGCTTCTACAAGACGCCGAAGATCCATTGGGACCGGGCGGCCGGGCGCGGCACGCCCTTCTACTACTTCGCCTATGGCGCCGCCTGCGCCGAGGTGACGGTGGACACGCTGACCGGCGAATATGTCGTCGACCGGGTGGACATCCTGCACGATTGCGGCCGCTCGCTGAACCCGGTGATCGACAAGGGCCAGATCGAGGGCGGCTTCGTCCAGGGCATGGGCTGGCTGACCATGGAGGAGCTGTGGTGGGACGGGCAGGGCCGCCTGCGCACCCACGCCCCCAGCACCTACAAGATCCCGGCCTGTTCGGACCGCCCGCGCATCTTCAACGTGGCGCTTCTGGAGAACGCACCGAACCGCGAGGACACCATCTTCCGTTCCAAGGCGGTGGGCGAGCCCCCCTTCATGCTCGGCATGTCGGTCCTGCACGCCCTGTCCGACGCGGTGGCGAGCCTCGCCGGGCACCGGCTCTGCCCGCGGCTGGACGCGCCGGCCACGCCGGAGCGGGTGCTGGCCTGCATCGCCGCCCTGCGGGAGCGGGAGACGGCGTCTTCCCAACCATGACGCCGCTGTCCGCCACCCTATCGCACTGGCTCTCCCGCGATGAACCCGCCGTGCTGGTGACCGTCGCCGAGGCGCGCGGCTCCACCCCGCGGGAGGAGGGGGCCGGCATGCTGGTGGGGCGGGAGGCCTGTGCCGGCACCGTCGGCGGCGGCCGGCTGGAATGGACCGCCATCGCCACGGCGCGGCGGATGCTGGAGGATGGCCGCGCCGCCGAAACGCTCGACCTTGCGCTGGGGCCGGCGACCGGGCAGTGCTGCGGCGGGCATGTGGTGCTGCGGCTGGAGCGCGCCGATGCCGGCACCGTTGCCGCCCTTGAGGACCTTGAACGTCGGGCGCGGGCGGCGCGGCCGACCCTGCTGCTGTTCGGTGCCGGCCATGTCGGACGCGCGATGGCGACCGCCTTCGCCCCGCTGCCGCTGCGCCTCGTCTGGATCGACGGCCGGGCGCAGGAGTTTCCCGAAACGATCCCGGCCGGGGTTGAGCGCATCCTGACCGACAGCCCGCTCGACCCGCTGGCGGCGGCTCCCGCCGGGTCCGGCTATCTGGTGCTGACCCACAGCCATGCGCTGGACTTCGAGATCGCCGAGGTGGCCCTGCGGCGCGGCGATGCGGCCTATGTCGGCATGATCGGCTCGGCGACGAAGCGGGCGAAGTTCGAGCGCTGGTTCCGGGCGCGCGGGCGGGAGGTGGACGCCCTGGCGGGGCTGACCTGCCCCATTGGCGCCGCGCTGACCGGCGACAAGCGGCCGGAGGTGATCGCGGCCCTCGTCGCGGCGGAACTGCTGGTGGCCTTCGCGCGCCCTCTCAGCCCCCCTTTCACCCCATCGCCTCCGCCCCCGACACCAGCTCGATCAGCTCATTCGTGACCTGTTCCTGGCGCAGGTGGCGTGCCGTGGCGGTCAGCCCGTCCAGCGTGGTTTCGATGTTGTGGCGGGCCGTCATCATGGTGGAGAGGCGCGCCGCATTCTCGGCGGCGAAGCTCTCCATCGCGGCGTCGGCCAGCAGGGCGAAGACATACTCGTCGACCAGCCGGGCGATCAGCTCGCGGGGCGGCATGTTGATCAGCGGCGGCACCGGCCGGGCGCCGCCCTGCGGCAGACCGAGCGGCAGCAGCGGCCGGCGCACCGGTTCCGGCGGCGCGCCGCCCTCGGTCCGGCCGTAGAGCAGCTCCACCCGGCCCAGCCGCCCCTCCGCCGCCGCCTGATAGAGCGCGTCGGCGATGTGCCGGGCGGTGGCGGTGACGGCATCGGTGTTGGTCGCCATCGCCGTGCTCCAGGCCGGCGGGCGTCCGCGCTCCTCCAGCAGGGCGGCGCCGCGCGCACCCACCACCCACAGCGCACACCCATCCGGGGCGGCCAGCGCGGCATCGACCAGCCTTTCGACGAAGGCACCGACGAAGCCGTGCTCCGGCGCGAACAGCACCAGCGCCGACCGGCCGTCATGCCCGTCCGCCGGCCACTGGACCGGCGCGTCGTCCAGCAGGGCCGCCGCCTGGGCCAGCGCCCCGGCGATCACCTCGGCATAGGCGCGGGTGCCGGCCAGCGTGCCGAGCGCCTGCTGCAGCCGCATGGCGGCCAGCGAGCGCATGACGTCGGTCACCGCCTCCAGCTCCTGCACGCTGGCCCGCCGGGCCTCGACATCGGCCAGCCGCTCGCTCATGGCGTCTCTCCGCCCGCCTCTCCGCCAAGCCCGGCGGCGGCCTGGGCGATCAGGTCGCGCAGCGCGGTCTTCGTGGCGTCGTCCAGCGCCTCGCCGATCTTGGGCGGGCGGACGGCGACCAGCCCGGCCAGCGCCGCCTGGAAGCGGGGGATCGCCTCCAGCGGCAGCCCGTCCAGCGTGCCGTCGACGAGCGCCAGCAATTGCGCCGCCTGGACCGCGAGCGGGCGGGACGACAGGTGGCGCTGGGCCAGCAGGGCGCGCATGCGCCGGCCATGCGCCACCGCCTTGCGCGTCCGCTCGTCGACCAGACCGCCGAAGCGGGTGAAGACCTCCAGCTCCAGGAACTGGGCGTAGTCGAGCCGCAGCGGCTCGGCCAGCGTGCGCAGCACCGGCGGCTGCGCCTTGCCGCCGACGCGCGACACGCTGCGGCCGATGTCGACCGCCGGTTTCTGCCCTTCGTAGAACAGCTTGGCATCCAGGCAGACCTGGCCGTCGGTGATCGAGATCAGGTTGGTCGGAATGTAGGCCGACAGGTTGCCGCCCTGGGTCTCGGCGATGGGAAGCGCCGTCAGCGACCCGCCGCCCCTGGCCGGGCTGAGCTTGGCCGCCCGTTCCAGCAGGCGGCTGTGCAGGTAGAACACGTCGCCCGGATAGGCCTCCCGCCCCGGCGGGCGTCGCAGCAGAAGCGACAATTGGCGATGGACCGCCGCATGCTTGGACAGATCGTCGACGATGACCAGGGCGTGGCGGCCGCTGTCGCGGAAATGTTCGGCCATCGTAAACCCGGCATAGGGAGCCAGCCATTGCAGGCCGGGGGCGGCATCGGCGGCGGCGACGACGAACAGGGTGCGCTTTGCCGCCCCGCCCTGGCGCACCGCCTCGATGGCCGCGCGGACGCCCGACGCCTTCTGGCCGATGGCGACATAGACGCAGTATACGTCGCCATCCGTCTGGTTGAGGATGGCATCCACCGCGATGGCGGTCTTGCCGGTGGCGCGGTCGCCGATCAGCAACTCGCGCTGACCACGGCCGAGCGGGAACATGGCGTCGATGACCGCTGTGCCGGTCAGCAAAGGGGCGGACACCGCCGCGCGCTCCGCGATGGTCGGGGCGGGGCGCTCCACCGGCTCCCACCGTTCGGCCTCCACCGGGGGGCCGTCATCGAGCGGGTTGCCGAGCGGATCGACCACCCGGCCCATCAGCCCGTCGCCGACCGGCACGCGCAGCACCGTGCCGGTGCCATGGACGGTGCCGCCGGCGCTGACCGCCGCCGCGTCGCCGAGCAGGACGCAGCCGATCTGCCCGTCCAGATCCATGGCGAGCCCGGCGACCCCGTCGGCGAACAGCAGCAACTCGTCAACCCTCACGTCGGGCAGGCCGGAGACATGGGCGATGCCGTCGCCCACCGATTCCACCCGCCCGACCGATTCCAGCCGCGCAGCCGTCTCCAGCCCATCGAGCCGCCGCAGTGCGCCCGGTATCCAGGCGTCGAGCGCGTCCTCAAGCGACGGTGTCGGCAGTGTGTCGTTCGGCAGTGTGTCTTGCGGAGTCATGACGCGTCATCTCCTCCTTCGCCTCGGCCAGCGCCTGTTTCCAGCTGCGGCGGACGACGCTGTGGGCAAAATGCAGCTCCACCCCGGCGATCAGCGACGGGTCCTCGACCGGTTCCAAGGCCACCGGCCGGCCGAGCGTCGCGGCCAGCCGGTCGCGTGTCCGGGCGACGTCGGCTTCCGGCAGCGCAGCGGCGATGACAAGCCGAACCGGCACCGGGTCGATCCCATCGGCCAGGGCATGGCGCTGGGGGACGCTCAACGCCTCCACCGCCGCGCAGGCCTCGTCCAGCAGCGGCACGGTCAAGGCAGCGGCCGGGGCGTCGCGCAGGAGCCGGGCCGCCAGTTCGGTGCCGAGTTCGGCGGCATGGCGCTGCAACGCCTCCAGCGCCTGCGCCCGCTCCTCGGCCAGCCGGCTGCGCGCCTCCTCCAGCGCATGGTCGGTCTCGCCCCTCGCCTTTTCCAGCAGGACAGCGCGTTCGGCCTCCGCCTCGGCGCGGGCGGCCGCGATCAGGCGGCCGCGTTCGGCCGGCAGGGCGGTGCGCTGCTCCTCCAGGCTCCGGCGTGCGGCTTCGGCGGCTTCCCGCGCGGCCTCGGCCTCGCTGCGGACGCGCTCGGTGGCGGCCTGCCGCTCGGCGATCACCGCCAGGACCGGCCGGTAGAGGAAGCGGCGCAGCAGCCAGACCAGGATCAGGAAATTGACCGCCTGGAGCAGAAGGGTCCAACCGTCGATGTGCATGACGGACCTCGCGGTTGCCGCACTCAGGCGAACGGGTTGGCGAAGAGCAGAAGCAGCGCCACGACGAGGCAGTAGATCGCCATCGTCTCGATCATCGCCAGCCCGACGAACAGGGTTCGCGACAGGGTGTTGGCGGCCTCGGGCTGGCGGGCGATGGCCTCCATCGCCGCGGCGACGGCGCGGCCCTCGGCCAGCGCCGGTCCGATGGCGCCGACCGACACCGCCAGTGCCGCCCCCAGGATGCTGATGGCATGGACGTCCATGGTTGCTACCCTTTCTCGATGGTTCCGACGGCGCCGCCGATGAAGATCGCGGCCAGGATGGTGAAGATGTACGCCTGGACGAGGCCCAGCAGCAGCTCCAGCGCCATCAGCGGCACCGGCACGAACAGCCCGGCCAGCGACAGCACGATGGCGATGACGAACTCCCCGCTCATCACATTGCCGAACAGGCGGATCGACAGGGAGAAGGCGCGCGTCAGCTCCGACAGCAGGTTCAGCGGCAGCAGCAGCGGGCTGGGGTGGGCGAAGCCCTTCAGATAGGCCCACAGGCCGCGCCGGCGGATGCCCAGCACCTGCGACGCCAGCAGCACGATCAGCGCCAGCGCCGCCGCCGTCTCCAGGAAGGCGGTCGGCGCCTTCAGCCCCGGCACCAGCCCCGACAGGTTGGCGACCGCCAGATAGAGGAACAGCGTGCCCAGCAGCGGCAGGAAGGGGGTGGCATCGGTCTGCATCGTCTCGGCGATCTGCCGGCGCAGCGTCTCCACCACCAGCTCCAGCACGGTCTGGGCCGGGCCGGGCCGCTCCACCCGCAACCGCCGGGTCGCGAGTGCGGAGCCCAGCGCCATCGCCGCCATCAGTCCCCAGGTGACGACGACCGGCAGTGTCACCGGGACCGAGCCCAGCAGGAAGACGATCGGCGTCGTCAGCGGGGATTCCGTCATGGCACCCTCTCCTGCGGCCCCTCCAGCGCTCCCTCCTGCATCCGCCGCTCGCGCCGGACCACGACGCTGCGCGCCAGCTGGAATCCGGCCAGCATCGCCAGCAACGCCTCCGCCCCACCCCAAACCGCGGCGATGGTGAAGCCGGCGGTGGCGCCGGCCAGCCGCAGCAGATAGAGCGGCATCGCCCGCCGCACCCCGCCCACCGCATAGAGCCGCGCCGTCGCCGCCAGCCCGCGAAAGAACAGGGTGCCGAGCGTCAGGCCGGCCAGAGCCCCGGCGATGATGGGGAGCAGATAAGGCGGCACTGTCATGTCAGCGTTCCTGTTCGATGCGGTTCCAGGCGAGCCAGCCGCCGAGCACGACGCCTGCAAACAGCAGCGCCGCCGTCCAGAAGATCCCGCCGCCGGCCCGCTCGTCGAGCCAGCGTCCGGCGAACAGCCCGGCCAGGGTCGGAACGATCACCAGCCAGCCGAGCGCCCCGATCAGGGCGAGGTTACGGCCCATCGGCCGTTCGCCCTCGCGCTGCCAATGCTCCCGCCGTTCGCGGTGGCGGCGGACGCTGCCGGGAAGCGGATCCTTGTCGTCGGTCATGGCCTGTCCTCCCTGCCGTCCGCGGTGGGTGCGAATGGACCCGTGGGGCGCCGGTCGGGCCGCAGATAGGCCAGGATGTGGCGGACCGCCGCCAGATGCATGCGGCGGGCGCCGGAGCGGGCCTCTCCCTCCTCCTCCAGATTGCGGCGGAAGCGGGCGAGCACGTCGCGCTCCAGCGCACGCAGATCGTCGCCCGTCACCGCCTCGCGCGTCGCCACGGCGACCTGCCCGCCGTCGCGGATGGTCAGCACCCCGCCGCGCACGGCGCAATGGCCTTCCCGGCCGTCGGTGGTGCGCCAGCTGATGACGGAGATGGCCAGGGCGGTCAGCAGATCGGCATGGCCGGGCCAGATGCCGAAGGCGCCGCTGGCGTCCTCCGCCCGCAGATGGCGGAGACCGGTGAGCGTCACGGCGACCGAGGTCGGGGTCGTGACGATGAGGGAAAGGTCGTTCATCCCGTCCTCCCGGCGCGGTCGCGCTCGCGGATCTGGTCCAGGGTCCCGGTCATGAAGAAGGCGCTTTCCGCCCAGTCGTCGCAGTCGCCGTCGAGGATGGCGCGGCAGCCCTTCAGCGTTTCCTCCAGCGGCACGCTGACGCCGCCATGGCCGGTGAAGGCCTCCGTCACCAGGAAGGGCTGGGTCAGGAAGCGCTGCAAACGGCGGGCGCGGCGCACGGCCAGCCGGTCGGCGGCGCTCAGCTCCTCCATTCCCAGCAGTGCGATGACGTCCTGCAATTCGCGGTAATGGGCGATGGTCTTGCGCACCTCCTCGGCCAGCCGGTAATGCGCCTCGCCCACCACCAGCGGGTCGAGCAGGCTGGAGGTGGAGCCGAGCGGATCGACCGCCGGATAGAGCCCTTCCGCCGCCATGGCGCGCGAGAGAACGATGGAGCTGTCGAGATGGCTGAACAGCTCCGCTACCGCCGGATCGCTGAAATCGTCGGCCGGAACGTAGACCGCCTGGATCGCCGTCACCACGGCGCCGGGGGTGGAGGCGACCCGCTCCTCCAGCTCGGCGATCTCGCTGGCCAGCGTGGGCTGGTAGCCGACGCGGGACGGCAGGCGGCCGAGCAGGCCCGACACCTCCGCACCGGCCTGGACGAAGCGGAAGACGTTGTCCATCAGCAGCAGCACGTCCAGCATCTCCTCGTCGCGGAAGTGCTCGGCGATGGTCAAGGCGGTCAGGCCGACGCGCCAGCGCGCGCCCGGCGGTTCGTTCATCTGGCCGAAGACGAGTGCCGTGCGGTCCAGCACCCCGGACCGCTTCATTTCCTCCCACAGCTCCTGCCCCTCGCGGGACCGTTCGCCGATGCCGGCGAAGACGGAGATGCCGGTGTGGCGCTCCACCATCTTGCGGATCAGCTCCATCACCAGCACGGTCTTGCCGACCCCGGCCCCGCCGAACATCGCCGCCTTGCCGCCGCGGGCCATCGGGGCCAGCAGGTCGATCACCTTGATGCCGGTCTCCATCAAGTCTCGGCGCGGACTGCGGCGGGCCAGCGGCGGCGGCCGGCGGTGGATCGGTGAGCGCGGGGTGTCGGGCGGCAGTTCCGGCCCGTCGTCGCGCGCAAGCCCCATCACGTCGAGCAGCCTACCCAGTACGGCCTTGCCCACCGGCGCGGTCAGCGGGCCGCCGGTCGGGCCTGCCGGCGTGCCGCGCCGCAGGCCGGAGGTGCCCTGGAGGGCGATGGCGCGGGCGGTCCGGGCGTCCAGATGGCTTTGGATTTCCGCCACCAGCCGCTCCGGTCCATCCCACAGGATTTCCACCGCGTCGAACAGCGGCGGCAGGGCGGCTTCGGGAAAGCGCAGGTCGATGACGGAACCGCGGACGGCAACCACCTGTCCTGGTTCCCGCTGTGGATCCGGGGCGGCAGGTCGGTCGGTGGATGGTACTTCGGCGGAAGACTGGACGGACATGGTCACTCCGGCCGGTTGGGCAGGATGGGAACCGTGCAGAATGGCGGTGGCGATGGCAGCGCTGCGGGAAGAAGCCCCACCCAACCTTCCCCCGTTGGCCGGGGGAAGGGGCGCCGGAGAGCGGCGCCGTCGGGGTGGAGGGCAACGCGTCAACCAGATCGACCACCAGACCCAAGGATAGACCCCTTCGCCGCGTTGCGGCATTGCGTCAAATCAAACCCTGTGCCCACAAATTGACTTAACCGACGCGGAGAGCGGCGTCCTGTCTTCGACCGAGCGCCCGATCCTCGACCCGGATTCGCACGGCGAGCATCGCGGCGTTGAGGAGGGAGAAGAGAAGGGCATAGCCAGCCATGCCGAAGGCGAGCGGAAGAGCGGCGATCTCCACCGCGACCGCCAAATAGTTGGGATGGTTGGTGAAGCGGTATGGGCCGGTGCGGACCGGCGGCATTCCGTCGAGCACGACGATCCTGGTGGTCCAGTGCCACCCCAGCGTCGCCTGCACCCAGAGGCGGAGCGCCTGCATGGCGAGGAGGACCGCCAGCCAGGCCGGTTCGACGGGCACGATGCCCGGACCGTGAGTCCACAACGGGCCTCCCAGTGCTGCCTCCCAGAGGCCGGCCAGCCACCCGGCATGCAGCAGCACCATCCACGGGTAATGGCCGCACCCATGCTCACGCGCACCTTGGGCCAACAGCTCCACGCGGTTGCGCCGGTCGATGATCAGTTCGCTGAGGCGCTGCGCCGTCACCAGCAGCATGACGATGATCGGAGCTGTCACCGCATTCCCCGCCGCAGCGTGATCAGGTTGGCGGCAAAGCCGGGACCGAGCGCCAGAAGCGCCGCCCGGCCCGGCAATCCCGCCCGGCGCGCCCGGTCCAGCACGAACAGCACCGTGGGAGCGGACATGTTGCCGTGATCGGCCAGCACCGCCCGTTCATGGTCGAGGCTGCCGGTCTCCAGCCGCAGCACGTCTTCCAGCGCCGACAGAACGCGGGTGCCGCCGGGATGGCAGACGAAGCGGCCGATCCGCTCCTCCTCCGCGCCGCATTGGGCGAGCAGCCGGGCAAGGGCGGGGCGGAGATGGGCTTGCAGGAATTGCGGCAGCGCCGCCGACAGGACGATGCCGAAGCCGCCATCGTCGATGCGCCAGCCCATGATGTCCTGCGACCGCGGGAACAGATGCTGACCGGCACCCTCGATGACGGCGAAGGCGCGCTCCTCCGCACCGCCGCGCAGCACGCAGGCGGCAGCACCGTCGCCGAACAGGGCGCTCGCCACCAGATTGGCGCGGCTGCCGTCATCCTGTCGGAAGGCGAGGCTGCACAGCTCCATGGTCACGAACAGCACAATGCGGCCGGGGGGCGCCGCCAGACGCGCGGCGGTCGCCAGCCCCGCCACGCCGCCGGCACAGCCGAGCCCGAACAACGGCAGCCGCTCGATGTCCGGCCGGAAGCCCATGGCCTCGGCGAGCTGCGCCTCCAGGCTCGGCACTGCGAAGCCGGAGGAGGAGGAGACGACCACGCAATCGACCTCGGCGGGAGCGATGTCGGCATCCGCCAGGGCGGCGGTCGCCGCCTGGACGAACAGGGCCTCCGCCGCCTGCCGGTAGGCGGCCATGCGGTCGCTCCAGCCATGGGAAGTGGTGTACCAGTCGGCCGGACGGGCGCAGTGCCGCCGGGCGATGCCGGTGTTGGCGAAAACCCGCTCGAACTGCGGGAAGCCGGCAAGCCGGTCGCCGAAGATGCGGGTGGTGAGGAGGGCGGCCTCCTCCTGGGACAGGAGATGGGGCGGCAGGCCAAGGCCCAAGCCAAGCAAAGCCACGGGTGGGAACACGGGGGGCGGCTCCATTCGGGACATCGCGGGCGCATGCGGGATGCTGGCGGCGCGGCGGGTGGGGAACACGCCGGTGGGACTGCCTATTCGGTGCCGCGAAGGGGCCGAAAAACTTATCTGCGACCGAATAGCCGCCGGGGGTGGCGTGTTGTCCGCCAGCGCCGCGATACGGCGAGCCGCCCCTCGAAATCCAGGAGAAGTCATGATGAGCGTTCGTTCCAAGCCCGGAAGGGCAGGAAGCACCGTGCTGGTCGGTCTGCTGTGCGCCGCCGTTCTCGGCACCGGCCTGCTGGCTCCCGTCGCCGCCCGCGCCATGGGCGACGACACCACCCCGACCTGCAAGCCGGGGGAGGTCTATGACAAGAAGGCGAAGCAATGCGTGAAGCAGAGCGGTGCCAACCTCACCGACGACAATATCGCCGACTACGCCTATTCGCTGGCGAAGGCAGAGCGCTATCAGGAGGCGCTGGGCATTCTCGCGACGGCGCGCAACCAGGACAGCCCGGTCGTGCTGAATTACCGCGGTTACGCCACCCGCAAGCTGGGCCGCATCGACGAGGGCATCGGCTATTACCTGAAGTCGGTGGCGGCCGACCCCTCCTACGCCAAGGTCCGGGAATATCTGGGGGAAGCCTACATGCTCAAGGGGCGTTCCGATCTGGCGCGTGAACAGCTGGCGGCGATCCGCGCGATCTGCGGCACCGGATGCGAGGAGTACCGCGACCTCGAAGAGGCCATCGTCACGCCGGCCAAGGGCTGACGCCACCGGCGGAGGCGCTTCCCGCCCCAGGCGGGGGCGTTCCCGCCGCTTTGTCCGGTCATCGGGAAGGCGGATGATGGCTATCGTCGAGAGCGGCCGTGAGGCATATGGTCGGTCGCGGCCGGTACAGTGCCGAAAGGACCGGATCGTCCCGGATGCCATGCGAGGGAGCGGTGAGATCGCAAGCGAAGCGGAAGTCAGGCACGGCTTGTCCGTCACCTTGCCGCGCCTTTGGCGCTATGGCTTTGTCCTGTCGCGGCAGCGCGACTGGGCGGACGATCTGGTGCAGCAGACCTGCCTGCGGGCACTGGAACGGCACCGCCAGTTCCAGCCCGGGTCACGCATCGACCATTGGCTGTTCGCCATCCTGAACTCGGTCTGGCTGAACGAGGTCCGGGCGCGGCGGGTCCGTTTCGGCCAGGGAACCGTCGAGGCGGAGACGAGCCTGGAGGTCGACGGCGCGCGCGAGACCGAGGCGAAGGTTCTGGCGGGGCAGGTGATGAGGCTGGTCTCCGACCTGCCGGAAGCGCAGCGGGCAGCGGTATTCCTCGCCTATGTGGAGGGCCTGACCTACCGCGAGGTCGCTGCGGTTCTAGACGTGCCGGTCGGAACGGTGATGAGCCGTCTGGCGGCGGCGCGGGCAAAGCTGGCGGACAGGATGAGCGACGGAGCGGCAAAATGACCGGAGAGAGCGACGAGTCCCCGATCCCCTCCGACGAAGAACTGACTGCCTTCATCGACGGCGAACTGGAGGAGGAGCATCGCGCCCGCCTGCTCGACCTGATCGAGCGCGATCCGGCGGTCGCCGCGAGGGTGGAGCATCTTTCCCGCGCCAGCCTGCCCTACGGCGAGGCCTTCCAAACCTTGCTGGATACCGCTCCGACGGCGGACCTGCAACGCATGCTTGACGGTATGTCCGCGCCGCCGGCTGCCGCCAACGCGGCCGTTCCGCTGACCCGCCGCCGTCTGTTTGGCGCCATCGCCGCGTCGGTGGCGGCGGGCGTGCTGGGGGACCGGATGCTGGTCCGGCTATTCGGAGCCGCCAACGGCGACGACTTTGCCGACGATGGCGGCGGACCGGACCGGGAGCGCCACTGGCATGGCGTGGTCGCGCAATATATGGGGTTGTACACGCGGGAAACGCTGGGCGGGTCCACGCCCGTCCACGACATCCAGGCGGCACAGCTCGCTGCCCTGAACCGGCCGCTCAACCTGTCCCTGACCCCGGAGGCGGTGGAGGTCGCCGGAGCGGAATTCCGCAGGGCGCAAATTCTGTCCTATGACGACATGCCGCTGGCCCAGATCACCTATCTCGATCCGCGGAGCGGTCCGCTGGCTCTGTGCATCCTGCGCCGTCCCGGCAGCGTGCGCGGGGTGGAGCAGGAAATGCGCGGAGGGCTGTCCATCGCCTATTGGAGCGGGCCTGACCATGCCGCCCTTCTGATCGGCCGGTTGCCTCCCCAGGATCTGACGGCCAAAGCCGAAGCGGTCCGGGGGAGGCTGGCGATCTGATACGCTTGTCGATCCGGCCGGGACGGGCTCGCCGATGGCGGCGCCGTCCCGGCCGGAACGCCTCAGCCCATGAACCCTCAGCCGATCTCGAACTTGATCCCCTGGGCGAGAGGCAGGGCGGAGGAGTAGTTCACCGTCGCGGTCTGGCGGCGCATATAAGCCTTCCAGGAATCCGACCCCAACTCACGACCGCCGCCGGTCTCCTTCTCGCCGCCGAAGGCGCCGCCGATTTCCGCACCGCTCGGGCCGATGTTGACGTTGGCGATGCCGCAGTCGGACCCGGCGGCCGACAGGAAGCGCTCCGTCTCACGCAGGTCGGTGGAGAAGATGCAGGAGGACAGGCCCTGCGGCACGGCGTTCTGAAGCGCGATGGCCTCCTCCAGCGTGTCGTAGGTCAGGACATAGAGGATGGGCGCGAAGGTCTCGTGCCGCACCACCTCGGTCTGGGCCGGCATCTCGACGATGGCCGGGGTGACGTAATAGGCGTTGGGGAAGCGGTCGGTCAATGTGCGCTCGCCGCCGGCCACCGTGCCGCCCTCGGCCTTGGCGGACTCCAGGGCGCGCTGCATCGCCTTGAAGGCGTCGGCGTCGACCAGCGGACCCATCAGCACGCCGGTCTCCAGCGGGCTGCCGATCGACACGGAAGCGTAGGCCGCCTTCAGGCGCGGCAGCAGCTGGTCCTTGACCGAGCGGTGGACGATCAGGCGGCGCAGCGTGGTGCAGCGCTGGCCGCAGGTGCCGACGGCGGAGAACAGGATGGCGCGCAGCGCCATGTCGAGATCGGCCGACGGCGCCACGATCATAGCGTTGTTGCCGCCCAGCTCCAGGATCGAGCGGCCGAAGCGCTCCGCCACCACTTTGGAGACCTCGCGGCCCATGCGGGTCGAGCCGGTGGCCGAGACGATGGGGAAACCGGGATGGGCGACCAGAGCCTCGCCAATCTCACGGCCGCCCTGGACGACCTGGGACAGGTTGGCCGGCGCGTCGCCAAAGCGGGCGACGGCACGGTCGAAGATCACCTGGCAGGCGGCGGCGGTCAGCGGGGTCTTTTCCGACGGCTTCCAGACGACCGGGTCGCCGCAGACCAGCGCCAGCGCCGCGTTCCACGACCACACCGCCACCGGGAAGTTGAATGCGGAGATGACAAGGCAGGGGCCGGCCGGGTGCCAGGTCTCCCGCATCGTATGGCCCGGACGCTCCGAGGCGATGGTCAGGCCGTAGAGCTGGCGCGACAGGCCGACGGCGAAGTCGCAGATGTCGATCATTTCCTGCACTTCGCCCAGGCCTTCCTGGTAGATCTTGCCGGCTTCCAGCGAAACCAGACGGCCCAGATCCTCCTTGGCGGCGCGGAGTTCCTCGCCCAGCAGGCGGACCAGCTCGCCGCGGCGCGGGGCCGGCACCGAGCGCCACGCCTCGAAGGCGCGGGCGGCGTTGGCGACGATGTCCGAAACCTGCGACGGCGCGGTCTCCGCCACCGTGGCGAGGGTGGCGCCGTCGACCGGCGAACGGGCGGTGAGCCCGGCTCCGCTGGAGGTCAGGCCGAAACGGGAGAGGATGTCGCTGTGCTGCACCGGGGTGGCTCCTTGGGTCAAAAAGCGAGGCATTTGATGTTCCCTGTCCCATGCCGGGAGAGGGTGTATTCTCTCAGATCACTTTCCCTTCCCGGCGGCACGGATCTCGGAAAGCGTCCGGCTGGGGGTCAGGGCCTCGGGGTCGAGCTTGATGTGGATGATCGCCGGCAGGCCGGACGCGCGGGCGCGCTCGAAGGCCGGGGCGAACTGCGCGGTGGTCTCCACCGTCTCGCCATGACCGCCATAGGCGCGGGCGAAGGCGGCGAAATCGGGATTCTGCAGGCGGGTGCCGGACACGCGGCCGGGATATTCGCGTTCCTGATGCATGCGGATGGTGCCGTACATGCCGTTGTCGACGACCAGCACGATCACGGCGGCGCCCTCCTGCACGGCAGTGCCGAACTCGATCCCCGTCATCTGGAAGCAACCATCGCCGGCAAAGCACAGGACATCGCGGGTGCGATGCTGAAGCTTGGCTGCGATGGCGGCCGGCAGGCCGTAGCCCATCGAGCCGCAGACCGGTGCCGCCTGGGTGCCGAAGCGGCGGAAGCGGTGGAAACGGTGGATCCAGGTGGCGTAGTTCCCGGCACCGTTGGTGAAGATCGCGTCATGCTCAAGCCGTTCGTCCAGCCACGCCATGATGCGGCCCATCTGCACGTCGCCGGGGATGGCGTCGGGCGGGGTGCTCCAGGCGTCGTAAGCGGCATGGGCCGTTTCGGCGCGGGCGGCCCAGCCGGGCTTCGCCGTCACGCTCAGCTCGGCCATCGCCTCGAGGAAGGCGGCCGGCGTGGCGACCATGCCCAGCGTCGGGCGATAGACGCGGCCGACCTCCTCGGCGCCGGGGTGGATGTGGACCACCGCCTTGGCCGGATTGGGAATGCCCAGCA
Source organism: Azospirillum sp. UENF 112521 (assembly GCF_058780665.1). NCBI lineage: Bacteria > Pseudomonadati > Pseudomonadota > Alphaproteobacteria > Rhodospirillales > Azospirillaceae > Azospirillum > Azospirillum sp. UENF 112521. Next base: position 503,933 of record NZ_JBSNCI010000005.1, on the reverse strand, counting down.
GGTCGTAGCTCTGCGACGGCACTTCGGAGAAACGGTCGCCCAGCAGGATCAGCAGGTCGCTGTCCTTGACCAGCGCCGAAAGCTTGGGGTTGATGCCCAGCCCGATGTCGCCGGCATAAAGCGGGTGGCAATGGTCGAACAGCATCTGGCGGCGGAAGGTCACGGCCACCGGCAGGGCCAGCCGTTCCGCGAAACGCTGGAGTTCAGCGACCGATTCCCCGGTCCAGCGGGAGCCGCCGACGACCAGCAGTGGCCGTTCCGCCTTGTCCAGCAGGGCGCCGAACGACGCCACCTGCGCCGGCGTGGGGGCCCCATCCACGGTCTCCGCCCGCGGGGCGACGGGGACGTCCGCGGTTTCCGTCAGCGTGTCTTCCGGCAGGGCCAGCACGACCGGGCCGGGGCGGCCGGCCATCGCGGTGTGGAAGGCGCGGGAGATCATTTCCGGCACGCGGTCGGCGCTGTCGATCTCGGCGACCCATTTGCACATGCCGCCGAACAGCTTGCCGTAATCCACCTCCTGGAAGGCATCGCGGCCGCGCATGCCGCGCTCGATCTGGCCGACCAGCACGACCAGCGGGGTCTCGTCCTGCTGGGCGACATGGATGCCCGACGCGGCGTTGGTGGCGCCGGGGCCGCGGGTGACGAGGCAGACGCCGGGACGCCCGGTCAGCTTGGCCTGCGCCTCTGCCATCATGGCCGCGCCGCCCTCGTGGCGGGCGACAACCATCTCGATCGGACTGTCGTGCAGGGCGTCAAGCACGGCGAGATAGCTCTCGCCCGGAACGCCGAACACCCGCCGCACGCCCTGCGCCTCCAGCGCCTCGACGATCAATTGACCACCGGTCTTCATCGCGAACCCGCCCCGCCCTGCCTATGGGAAATTCCCGGATCTCCAGGATATCGAGCGTGCCGTGCCGCGCGCCAGGGTGCAAACGACTTTCTTTCCACAGGTCATGAGCTTTGGTAATGAAGCGGCCATGGATCTGCAGCGCCGCCTTCTTCCGTCCATGAGCATGCTGTCCGCCTTCGAAGCGGCGGCCCGCACCGGCAGTTTCACCGCCGCGGCGGCCGAACTGTCGCTGACCCAGGGAGCGGTCAGCCGGCAGATCAAGGCGCTCGAGGAGCAGATCGGCACCGCCCTGTTCATTCGCAAGGGCCAGCGGGTGACGTTGACCCCGACCGGCGCGCTCTATGCCGATCCGATCCGCGACGCGTTGCGCCAGATCGCGGCGGCCACGGTGCGGACCATCGCAGCCCCCAAGGGCGGCGTGTTGAACCTCGCCATCCTGCCGACTTTCGGCACGCGCTGGCTGGTGCCGCGGCTGCCGGCCTTCCAGACGGCGCATCCGCAGGTGACGATTCACTTCACCACCAAGCTGGCACCCTTCGATTTCCGTCTGCACGATCTGGATGCGGCCATCCATTACGGCTTCGGCGACTGGCCCGACGCCGTCTGCGACCATCTGCTGGACGAGGAGGTGCTGCCGGTCTGCTCCCCCGCATTCCTCAAGGCGCATCCGGTGGCGGAACCGGGGGACCTGCTGTCCCTGCCGCTGCTGCACACGAGCACGCGCGCCGATGCGTGGAACGAGTGGCTGTCGGCACAGGGGCTTCCCCCGCGGCCCGGTGCCGGCATGGTGTTCGAACAGTTCGCCACCACTGCCCAGGCGGCCGAGGCCGGGCTGGGCGTGGCCCTGCTGCCGACCCTGCTGGTCCGTGCCGAGCTGGACGACGGTACCCTGCTCCCCGCCATCGACCGGCCCCACCGCAGCGCACGGGCCTATTACCTCGTCCATCCCCGCGGCAAGGCCAACCACCCGCCCTTTGCCGCCTTCCGGCAATGGTTGCTGGCCGAGGCGCGGGGGGAGCAGCCTCAGGCGTAGTTCACACCGCCGCCAACTCCCCAACCCCGTCTCCGTTGCGCCGGACCGTCATCCGCCGGTCGTGGAAGGCGGCGAGGCTGGGACGGTGGCCGATGCTGACCAGCGTCGTTCCGGGCAGGCGGGTGCGCAGCAGGCCATAGAGCCGCTCCTCCGTCTCCGGATCGCAGGCCGAGGTCACCTCGTCGAGATAGAGCCAGTCGGGCTTGTGCAGAAGGGCGCGGGCAATGGCGATGCGCTGCTGCTCGCCGCCGGACAGGCGTTGCGACCAGTGGTCCTCTTCCGCCAGACGGTCGGCGAAACCGGCCATGCCGACGGCGTCCAGCACCTCGCGCACCGCCTCGTCCGGGAAGGCGTCGGGAGTGGCGGGGTAGGTGACGGCGGCGCGCAGGGATCCGATGGGCAGGTAGGGCTTCTGTGGCAGGACCATGCTGCCGTTGGCCGCGGTGGTACCGCCGGCCGCCATAATGCCCCCTGGCAGCGCGATCCGGCCGCGGCCGAAGGGCCAGATGCCGGCGATGGCACGCAGCAGGGTGCTCTTGCCCGACCCCGACGGGCCGGTGATCAGCAGGGACTCGCCCGGCTGCACCGTCAGGTCGGCGCGGACCAGCGGCGTGCCGCCGTCCGGCAGGGTCAGCGCCAGCCCGTCCAAAGTGAGGGCGCCGTCGGTCGCCGCAATGCGCTCCACCCCGGCATGGTCGCGGGCATCGGCGCGGACAGCTTCCACGGCACGGTGGAAGCCGGTCAGGCGGCTGGTGGTGGCGTGCCAGTCGGCGAGGTTTACATAGGCGTCGATGAACCAGGACATCGCCCCCTGAACCTGCCCAAAGGCCTGCGAGGTCTGCATCAGCGATCCCAGCGGCAGGGCGCCGCTGAAATAGCGTGGAGCGGCGACCAGCAGCGGAAAGATGATGGCGATCTGCCCATAGGCCGAAGTAAACCAGACCAGCCGCTTCTGCGTGCGCATCAGCGACCACCAGTTGGCGACGACACGGGCGAAGCGGTCGCCGAAACCGCGCGCCTCCTGCACCTCGCCCTGTTGCAGGGCGACGCTCTCGGCATTCTCGCGCAGGCGGACCAGGGAGAAGCGGAAGTCGGCCTCGTACCGTTGCTGGTCGAAGCTGAGCCGGGCCAACGGCTTGCCGATCTTGTGAGTGATCCAGGTGCCGCCGACGGCATAGACCAGCGCCACCCACACCATATAGCCGGGCAGGTCGATGCCCAGCCAGGGGATGGTGACCGATCCCGACAGGCTCCACAGGATGGCGAGGAAGGAGACCAGAGAGACCAGATTGGTCATGAAGCCAAGTGACAGGCTCAGCGTCAGCTGGACGAAGCTGCGCAGATCCTCAGCGATGCGCTGGTCGGGGTTGTCGGTGCCAGTGTTGGCGAATTGCAGGCGGTAATAGGTCTGGTTCTCCAGCCAGTCACCGAGATAGCGCTCGGTCAGCCAGCGGCGCCAGCGGATTTGCAGCATCTGGTTGAGGTAAAGGCGATAGACCGCCACCGCGATGAAAAACAGCGCCAGGCCGCCGAACACCAGCAGGGCCTGGATGAATCCAGCCTGATCCTTCTCCTGCAAGGCATTGAAGATGTCGGCGTTGATCTGGGTGAACCAGACCTCCATGAACACCGCCGCCAGATTGAGGACGACGATCGCCGCCAGCAGGCCGCGCGCCGCCCATTTTTCGTCCGACGACCAATAGGGCTTGGTCAGCCGCCAGACATCGGACAGGAATTGGCGGGCGGCGGACAGGCGTCCGGAAGAGGACGGTGGGGAATACGCACGCGCGGGCATTGGTTGGGCACTCGCAAGCGGTCGGGACGATGCTTGCCGATTACCACCCTTTGCCGCAGCTGAGGCATGAAATCGCTGTCACTTGCCGCGGATCATGTCCCAGCTCGCCATCAGCGCCCCGCCGGCGATCAGCGCACAGGCGGCCCAGACGGCCGAGCCGCCGCTGGCCTGCCCGAACAGGATCAGCAGCAGGGTGGAGGCTGGCGGCACGGCATAGGACAGCACGCCCAGCGCCCGGATGTCGCCGCGCTTCATTCCATGGTCCCAGACGAAGAAGGCCAGCCCGTCCGGACCGATGCCGAGGGCCAGCAGGACCAGCCATCCCAGCGCCTCATTCGGCCAGACGGTGGCATCCTCGAACAGCAGATGCCCGGTCAGGCCCAGCAGGGCGGTGACGAGGCAGAAGCCGCTGACCGCTTCGGTCGGGACGGAGCCGAAACGGCGTGACAGGACCGAATAGGCGCCCCAGAGCAGCGCCGCCGCCAAGGCCGCACCGTAGGCGGGCAGGTTGCCGCCCAGGGTGCCGGCGTCCAGGTGCAGTCCGCCGCTTCTCCCTGAAACGATCAGCGCGGTGCCGGCCAGCCCGCACAGCGCGCCGGCCACATGCGCGGCCTTCAGCCGCTCCCCCGGCAGCAGGGCGGAGAACAGGACGATGCAGAGCGGCCAGAGATAGTTGATGAGATTGACCTCCACCGCCGCCGATGGCGCCAGATGGAAGGCAAGGAACAGGCAGGCGTGATAGCCGAACAATCCGCCGACGCCGACCAGCCAGACGGGCAGCGGCTGGCGCAGGGCCGCGATCACGCTGCGGCCGCGCAGAACCGCGACGCTGCTGCCGGTCAGAAAGGCCAGCCCGAAGGTGACCGCCACCAGTTGCAGCGGCGGCATGGCGCTGGACATAGAGGTCAGCAGCGCTGCCGTCGCCCACAGCAGGATGGCGATGGAGCCGATTCCGGTGGCACGCCGCACCTCCACCATCGATGGCATGGCGGCGGATGACCGGGACAGGACAGGGCTGGGCAGGGCGAAATTGGGAAGGGTGTCGGCGCTCATGCGGGGGTGCATAGCCTATGGGTCAGCCGCCCGCAATGGCTGTCGGGAGCGGCGTCTTGTCACCCGATTCCCGTCAACCGGCCCAGCCGGTGGGCCAGCGGTGCCAGCGGTGAACGAAGCCCGCCTCGCGCTCCAGCATCAGGCCCAGGCGGATCAGGCGCCGTTCCTCACCCGGCCGGGCGATCAGCTGGATGCCGAAGGGCAGCCCGTCTCCGGCAACCGGCAGGGTCAGCACGGGAAAACCGATCAGCGTGACGATGGCCGTGACACCGAGATAGTCCAGGATCGACCCCACCGGCTGCCCGTCGATGACGGTCACCTCGCCTTCCTCGTTCGGCCAGGGCAGCACGCCGCAGGCCGGGGCCGCCAGCACGTCGATCTCCTCGAACAGCGCGACGAAGCGGCGGTACAGTGCCGTGCGGGCGGCCTGCGCTTCCAGATAGGCATCGGCGGTGATGCCCGCCCCAGCCTCGATGTTCCAGCGGATGGTGTCGGTCAGCGCCTCGCCATGCTTGGCCAGCATCGGACCGAAGGCATGGCGGGTCTGGGCGGCACGCAGCGTCCGGAAGGTCGCCATGGCGTCGCCGCAGTCGGGATGGCAGTGCGTCACCGGACCGGCGACCCGCTCCAGCCGGTCGATCGCCTCGGCGAAGCGCTCGCGCACAGCCTGGGAAACGGTGGCGGCACCGAAATCGACGGTGGCACCCAGACGCGTTTCCGACCCTTTATCGCGGCCGCCGAACAGGGAGGTCGGGTCGCGGAGATCGCTGCCGGCCATCGCCGACAGCAGCAGCGCGCAGTCGGCCGTGTCGCGGGCCAGAACGCCATGGGTCGCCAGCGTGTCCCAGCCCAACGCCCGCCCCGGTGCCGGGATCAGTCCCGGCGTCGGCCGGATGGAGGCGATGCCGCAGAAACTCGCCGGAATCCGCACCGATCCGCCATAGTCGGTGCCATGCGCCAACGGCGCCATGCCGACCGCGACCGCCGCCGCCGATCCGCCGCTCGACCCGCCGGAGGTCAGGTTCGGGTCGGCCGGGTTGCGGGTCGGACCGTAGAGGCTATTTCCGCAGATGGCGCCGAAACCGAACTCCGGCGTGTTGGTCTTGCCGATGACGATGCCGCCGGCCGCCTCGATCCGGGCGACCGCGATGTCGCTATGGGCTGGCACATGGTCGGCATAAAGCGCGGAGCCGTAGGTGGTGCGGATGCCGGCGGTGTCGGTCAGGTCCTTCACTGCGACCGGCATACCATGCAGTGGTCCGACGGGCGACGGCAGGGCGTCCAGCAGGTCGGCGCGGGCGAGGGCATCGTCGGCGGCGACAGTCAGGAAGGCGGACAGCGCCGGCTCGGCCGCGGCGATGCGGTCCAGATGCGCCTCGACCGCCTCGCGGGCCGACAGCCCGCGCCGGGCCAGCCGCGCGGCGAGGGCGACGGCGCCTTCCCGCCACAGCGGGGTGTCTTCTCCGGTCATGCGTCTTCCCGTTTCCCGCCTTCCAACTTTTGGGCCGACGGTAGCGCGAAACCGGTGGTTTGCCCAACGAAGCGTCGGACAGGGCAGGGCTGCGTCAGCGCTGCTGCCCGGCCGAGGCGCGGCAGTCGTTCAGGATGTTGCCGACAGTCACCCGTTCCCGCTCATCCATGGTCAGGCTCCAGCGTGCCTTCACCAGGACCCAGTCGGCGACATAGAGGCAGATGCCGTCGCGCTTGGGCGGCAGCCACTCCTCCGGCCCCTTGGAGCCCTTGGCGCGGTTGGCCTCGCGGCTGGAAACCAGCAGGGTCAGCGGATCGCTGGTGTCGTTGGCGTAAGCGGCGCGCTTCTCCCGGCTCCAGTCATAGCCGCCGCTGGCATAGGCCTCCTCCAGCGGCACGCGGTGGTCGATGTCGACCATCTGCGGGTCGGTGTAGCGCTCGCCGGTGTAGGGATCGAGCCAGTCGCCGGACTTCACGCCGCAGCCCTTGGCGTCGAGCGTCGCCGGGCGGCGGGAATCGCGGATCAGCACCTTCTCGCGGGCATTCAGGCAGCCGCCGTCGAGCGCCAGCCAGTGCGGCCATTCCTCGCGCTGATAGCCCTTGCGCTTTTCGGGTTCCACCCGGATGCCGTCGAGCTGGCGGGCGACCTCGGCATAGTCGATCCGGTCGGCGGGGCGGGCGACGACCGACGGCGGAGGTTCGGCGGGCTCCTGCTTGCGCGGCTGGCGCGGGCGGTGGGTTTCCTCGCCCAGCAGACGGTCCAGGGTGCCGGGCGGGATGATGTGGAGCCGCTCGGCCACCGCGACGACGGCGAGGATCGCGAGGACGATCAGCAGCGCCCGGATGGGAAGGGATCGGCGGCGGGCCATGGTGCGCTCATCCTGATGGCGGCGTCCTCTCCCGGGGCGGGAGATGGAGTTTAATCCGCCCCCTCATACCCCGGTATCGGATCCAACCTCAAGGCATGCGGCCGGTCAGGGTGGCGCTCAGTCCCTGGAGCAGGCCGACCTGGCACACGGTGTCGAAGGTGGAGCGCAGCAGCGACGGGTCGCCGATCGACACGCGGATGTCGCCGGCCCGCGGTTCGGTGTGGCTGCGGCGAACCTTGCTGCCGCACAGTTCCTGCAACACTTCCAGCAGCATAACCAGCGAGGTCGCGCGTCCGGTGCAGAGGTTGTAGACCTGCGCGCCGGCAAAGCGCCGCTCCATCGCCAGCGCGAGGATGCGCACCACGTCGCCGACGAACACGAAGTCGCGGACCTGCTGGCCATCGCCATGGATCTCCACATCCTCGCCGCGGGCGACCCGGCGGGCGAAGATGGAGATCACGCCGGAATAGGGCGACATCGGATCCTGGCGCGGGCCGTAGACGTTGAAGAAGCGGAAGCCGACCGTCGGCACCCCCTGGATCGTCCAGGCGACACGGGCGTGCATCTCGCATCCCAGCTTGTCGACGCCATAGGCGGACAGCGGGCGCGGCAGCTCGTCTTCATTCAGCGGGGTGTTGCTGTTGTCGCCGTAAATGGCGGCAGAGGAGGCGTAGACCACCGGGATCGGACCGCCGCGCTTGGCGTCACGCGCCGCCTCGAACACGGTGACGGTGCCCAGCAGGTTGGTGCGGTGGGTTTCCGCCCACAGCTCCCGCGATTTCTGGACCGACGCCACGGCGGCAAGATGGAAGACGCCGTCAACCCCCTCGCCGGCATCGCCGGCCATTGCCTCGCGCACCGCGTCGGGATCGGCCACGTCGCCCACCACCAGCTTCGCGGCGCTTGGCTTGTTCTCCAGCCTGCCGCTCGACAGGTTGTCGAGGATCGTCACCCGATGCCCGTCGGCCAGCAGCCGGTCGGCCAGATGCGAGCCGATGAAACCGCAGCCGCCGGTGATGAGGTAATGCGCCATGGTCGGTCCAAGCCCTTCCTTCGTTGCACCGGCTTTGCCGCGTTGCAGCAGGGTCGCCGGAAATCCCCTTCAAGAGTTGGGAGACAACCGGCAGCTTGCCAGACCATCTTCGGGATAGGGTGACCCCCCAACAGGGGAAGCGGCGTGCTCCGTCCGGCGACGGCGAGGGCAAATCGGCAGCGCTTCCTCCATGACAGTTTCCGGACAGGCGGGACCGATGGTTCAACAGGGTTATCCACCACCTTGTCCACGGTTCTGTGGATAACCATGGTCAAGCTTGTGAGGTTCGAACGCGAGTCACGCCGGTCACACTGGTGCAGAAATGCTGCTGTGTACGAACGGTTGCTTGGCCGGATCCTTTGCTGCAAAGCACAACGCCAGCCCACACGAAAAGCCCCGCTGTGGCGGTTGTGCCACGGCAGGGCCGTTCGATGGCTGCGGAAGATGCTGTGGACGACAGTCCGGCTTGCGCTTGGCCCGACTATGCCCGTTCCGGCGTCAGCCTTGCTTGGGACCGATCGTCTCGGCCTTCACGGTGGCGAAAGCCCAGTCGAGCCAGGGCAGGACCGCCTCCATATCCTCGTTCTCCACGGTGGCGCCGCCCCACAGCCGCAGGCCGGGGGGCGCATCGCGGTAGGAGCCGGCGTCGAAGGCGGCCTCCTCCTTCTCCAGCAGGGCGGACAGCTTCTTGGCGAAAGCGGCCTGGGCCTCCTCCGACAGGGCGGTCACCTCCGGATCGGTGAAGCGCAGGCAGATCGAGGTGCAGGAGCGGTTGGCCGGATCCTTCGCCAGGAAGCCGGCCCAGCTGCTGGCCTCCTCCCATTCGGAGACGATCCGCAGATTCTGCTCCGACCGGAGAACCAATTGGGTCAGGCCGCCCAGCGACAGGGCCCAGCGCAGGCCGTCAATGGCATCCTCGACGCAGAGCATCGACGGGGTGTTGATGGTGTCGCCTTCAAAGATGCCTTCGATCAGCTTGCCGTTCTTGGTCATGCGGAAGATCTTCGGCAGCGGCCGGTCGGGCTGATAGCTCTCCAGCCGTTCCACCGCGCGCGGGCTCAGCACCAGCATGCCGTGCGCGGCTTCGCCGCCCAGCACCTTCTGCCAGGACCAGGTGGCGACGTCGATCTTGTGCCAGGGCAGTGCCATCGCGAAGGCGGCCGAGGTGGCGTCGCAGATGGTCAGCCCCTCACGGTCGTCGGCGATCCAGTCGCCGTCGGCCACCCGGACGCCGGCGGTGGTGCCGTTCCAGGTGAAGACGACGTCACGGCTGAAATCGACCGTCGACAAATCCGGCAACTCGCCATACGGCGCGATCAGGTTGCGGACGTCCGGCAGCTTCAGCTGCTTGGCGACGTCGGTCACCCATTCCTTGCCGAAGCTTTCCCAGGCCAGCATGTCGACGCCGCGGGCGCCCAGCATCGACCACAGCGCCATCTCCACCGCTCCGGTGTCGGAAGCCGGGACGATGCCGATGCGGTAGTCGCCGGGAATGCCCAGCACCGCGCGGGTGAGGTCGATGACCTCCTTCAGCTTGGCCTTGCCCGGCTTGGAGCGGTGGGAGCGGCCGAGCAGCGCGCCGTCGAGCGCGTCGAGCGACCAGCCCGGACGCTTCGCGCAGGGACCCGAGGAGAAGAGCGGAGTGTTGGGCCGGCGGCTCGGCCGGCTGGCGCTGCTGGAAGTCATGGGGCGAACTTTCTGGGGCGAACTTCCTGTCCCGGAACGGGAATGTGCGGAGGTCCGGACCTTAAAAGCTGCGCCTGTCGTCGTCAATCGAGGGTGTGGCGAAGGATACGGGACCCAGCATGGCCTCGGCCGCAGGTCCCGCACCGGTCGCCGTCTACTTGCTGCGGCCGATCTTGCCGTTGCGGTAGGTCCAGGCGGCGTCAGCTCCACCACCCGGCTGGGGCATGGAAACCGTCAGAGTGTCGTTGTCGATGGTGACCTGGGCGGCGTCGCTGCAGGAGCCGAAGGGATAGGAGACCGTCGGCTGCGGGCCGCCGACCTCCAGGATGCGGAAGCGGGTCGGGCAGTCCTTGGCGCCGGTGTCGGACTGGAACAGGGCGATCCAGCGGTCCTTCATCGAATAGGCACCGACGAAGGACAGCAGGTCGCTTTCCTTGTCGTCGAACACCGGCTTGTCGTTCACCGCCACCTGGGTGTGCTTCGGCCCGATGTCGGTCATCGTCAGCACGGTGTTGCCCAGCGCCGCCATCAGGCGCGGCTCGGCCGCGCTGGCGGAGGTCGCGATCCCGCAGGCGATCGAAAGGCTGCCCACCACCGCGGCGCACACACTAAGAACCCGCAAATGCCGTCTCCCTGGCTGCTGCGCCCCGGCGGGGCGGCTTTACCGAACGGCGCGCACCTTAATGCGGTGGGCGCTCCGCCGGAAGCCGTCCTTTTCGGTGCCGGTGTGCGGTCAGCGGCGGATTAGCGGATGTTGACGCTGAGACCGAAGCCCGGAACCACCGGCTGCGGCGCATAGACGACGGGCGGCGGGGCATAGATCACCCGCGGCGGCGGGGGCGGTGCGTAAACCACGGGCGGCGGCGCATAGATCACCGGGGGCGGGGCGTAATAACCGCCGCGCTCCCGCCAGTGGCGGTGATGCGGGCGGTCCCACCCGCCACGCCAGTCCGGCGGTCCGCCGCGCCATTCGCGGCCACGATCGCCCCGCCAGCCGTCACGCCAGCCATCATGGGCGGCGGCCGTGCCGACGAAAGCACCCAGCATCGATCCGGCGACCAGAGCGCCCAGAACCACGGCTTTCAATCCAGTACCAATGCGGCCAGTCATTCCGGCGTCCTCCTGGTGTCGGGGGTATCTTGTCCCCTCATGAGCCGATGAACGTCGCCCCTCCCGCTTTCATTCCACCCGGTCGCAAAAGATTTCGTCATATCGCTTTGGTTATGAGGGGCGGGCGCGCGAATGTCACCGTGGCCCCTCTTTTCCGCTCCGGGCATTTATGGTAAATGATCGGGCATGGTAGAGACCCGACGCACCGGCGACCGTTCGAACGAGCCGATCCGCCCCGACTCCGGTGGCGGGCGCGTTCCCGCATCCGGTGCGCGCGCCCGTGCGGAGGGCGTTGTCCAGCAGGGGCGTCAGCGGGTTCCGACCTTGCGCGAACTCGCTGCCCTGGTGGTCAACGGCGTGCTGACCCTGCCGCGCAACTACCGCCGCGGCATGTTCCTCGACGTTCAGGTGTAGGCGGCCGCCTCCGGGCCGAACAGCCGCTCGACCAGCAGCGGCGGCAGCTCGTATTGCGGCAGGCACAGGCTGGTGCTGCGGGCATGTAGCGTGTGCAGGCACAGCCCCTCCGCATCCGGAAAGGCGCCGACGCGGAAGCGCTGGCGGGCGGCCTTCACGAAAGGCGCATCCTCGCAGGCGTTCACCGCCGGAAAGCGCGCCGTCTCCCAGACCGGCCGGCGGTAGGCGTAGGAGAAGCCATACCCGTCGAGGTTGTCGGGCGAGGCAGGTGCATCCGGCGCTTCGACATGGTCGCAAGTCTGCCGGCCCCAGCGATGGTGCGATCCGCCGCGCGCCGTATCCCAATAGCCGAAGCGCCGGTGCGGCACGCTGTAGAGGAACCAGCCCGACAGCTTGACGAGATCGTACCCCTGTTCCAGCCAGCCCAGCATGCGCTCCACATAGACCGGAGCGTAGAAATCGTCGTCGTCCATGTGGACGATCACCGATCCCCTGGCATGCTCGGCCAGGATGTTGCGCTTCTCGCCGATGGCGTAGCGGCTGGGAGAGTAGAAATATTTGAGCCGCGGATTCGCCAGCGGCTTCAGATAGGCCGAGGGACGCGGGCTGTCGTCGAACACCAGCCACTCGATCTCGCCATGGGTCTGCGCCTGGATGCAGGCGTGCAGGCGGGGCAGAAACTCCTCCCGCTGCCAAGTGGGCGTGACGATGCTGACCAGGGGCGCGCTGACCAGGGAAGCGGATGCAGGAGAGGACATTGTGCTTCCTTGCTCGGGCGCAGGGCCTGCGTGTAGACAGGCGACAGGATAGCACCGCCTCCCGGCCCTGCACATGGGCCGGGGGCATGGGAACGGGAAGGACGCCCCTTGGGACTGATCGACCGCATCTGGATCGTCTTCGCCGCGCTGAATGGCGCCGTGGCGGTCGGCACCGGCGCCTATGCCAGCCACGCGCTGGCCGCCCAATCGCAGGCCCAGGAATGGTTCCGCATCGCCGGGCAGTACCAGCTGGCCCATGCGCTGGCGCTCGTCCTGTTGGTGGCGCTCGGTGGGCGGATGGGGAGCGGACGGATGGAGGGCGGCGGGACGGGAGGTCTGGCTCTGCGGATCGCCGGCTGGCTGTTCGTCGCCGGGATCCTGCTGTTCTGCGGCACGCTCTATGCGCTGGCGACGGTCGGCCCGCTGCCGGTGCCGATGACAGCGCCGGCCGGTGGATGGTGCCTCATGCTGGGCTGGGTGGCGCTGGCGACCGCGGCGCTGCGGTCGCGCGGCTGAGGCCCGCAGCTTACAGTCGAGAGCGCTCGATGGGGCGCTCGATCGGCGGCGCCCGTTCGGTCTCGGGCGGTCAGCCGGCTGCGGCGGCGCGCAGGTCGGAACGGCCGGTGGTCTGGTCGAGGTCGCGCTCCTCGTCGTCCGACGTTTCGGCGACATCCTCGGCGGCCTGCGTGCAGTAAAGGCCGTGCAGCGTGGTCATGATGGTCTGCGCCTCATGCCCGTTCAGCGAGTAGTAGATGTTCTGGGCGCTGCGCCGCGTGCGGACCAGATTGTCGTTGCGAAGCCGGGCCAGATGCTGGGACAGCGCCGACTGGCTGAGGCCGACCAGATCCTCCAGTTCGCCCACCGACCGCTCGCCCTGGCTCAAATGGCACAGGATGAGCAGGCGCCGCTCGTTGCACATCGCCTTCAACAGCGCACTCGCCCGGCGGGCGTTGGCCTGCAAATCCTCGATCTTCATCGCTTTACCGTCGCCCTGTCCGTTCCAATTCGTTTTGCGCCCGAGCCGTCGTTGCGCGGCTTGGCAAAGAAAAATGCTCGTATCCTAGTATATTCGTACCTCACGGGATTTGTCCACCTGTGGGAATCCAGCATGCGGAACATGCCGCTGCTTGGTGCCACCGTAGGCTTGAGCGTCGCGATCCTCACTGTGCTCCAGCTTTTTCTCGCATCGCGAAGCAAAGGCGATGGGGCTGTATCAGCCACCGGTTGTGATCGATAATCAACCGCATTGGGCTTTGCAGCCCTCCCACCATGCATCGTGACAGCAGATGGCTGGTCGGGTAGCATTTTTCCCATGACCGACCATCCGTTGAATACCAAGGGCTTGCAATGCCCGCTCCCCGTCCTGCGTGCCCGCAAGGCGATCAAGGCCATCGCCATCGGCGACACCCTGACGGTGGAGGCGACCGATCCCGGTGCCCGCAAGGATTTTCCCGCCTTTTGCGAGGCGACAGGCAACCGCCTGCTGTCGGTCGTGGAGGAGGACGGCATCCTGCGTTTCGTCATCGAGCGCGCGGCCTGACCCGAACGGCCGGCCGCGGCGCCGCTGGCATCGCATCCGTTCGTACCCCAATCTTGCCGTGTCACGGATTGCCTCCGCTCCCGAAAGTGGGCTGTGACGAATCGTCCTGGATTCAGCCTGTACTTTCATTAGCGATGCGGGAAGAATGGTTTTCGGAAACGCCGCCTTTACCGCCCGAAAACCAACGATAACGACCGAAAAATCGATGTTCACCACCCTGTTCACCCACCCGGCGTGCCTGGAGCACGACACGGGTCTCGGTCATCCCGAATGCTCCGACCGCCTGCGCGCCGTGCTCGCCGCACTGGAGACGGAGGAGTTCCACATGCTGGAACGGCAGGAGGCGCCGCGCGCCACGGTTGAACAGCTTCTGCGGGCGCATCCGCAGTCGCACATCGACCGCGTGCTGTCCCTGATCCCCGATGTGGAGCATGCGGGCGTCGATGCCGACACGGTCGTCTCGCCCGGATCGGGGGAGGCGGCGCTGCGCGCGGCCGGCGCCGTCTGCGCCGCGGTCGATGCGGTGGCGACCGGCCAGTCGCGCAACGCCTTCTGCGCCGTCCGCCCGCCCGGCCACCATGCGGAGCGGGAGAAGGCGATGGGATTCTGCCTGTTCAACAACGCCGCCGTCGGCGCCTTCCATGCCCGCGCCGTCCATGGGTTGCAGCGCGTGGCGGTGATGGACTTCGACGTCCATCACGGCAACGGCACGCAGGACATCCTGCAGTTCGATCCCGACATGCTCTATTGCTCGACCCACCAGTCGCCGCTCTATCCCGGCACCGGCGATGCCGGCGAGAAGGGCGAGTACGGCAACTGCGTCAACGCGCCGCTGCCTGCCATGGCGGGATCGCCCGAGTTCCGCCACGCGATGACGCACGTCATCCTGCCGGCCATCGACCATTTCAAGCCCGACCTGCTGATCATTTCGGCCGGGTTCGACGCCCATTCGCGCGATCCGCTGGCCGGCCTGCACCTGATCGACGACGATTTCGTCTGGGCCACGCGCAAGCTGGGCGAACTGGCCCGCACCCATTGCGGCGCACGCATCGTCTCGGTGCTGGAGGGGGGCTACAACCTTCGCGCCCTGGCCTCGGCGAGTGCGGCCCATGTGCGGGAACTGATGTACTGCTGACCGGAGCGTTCCCCATGGGACGGCAGGCTTTGTCTCCCGAAAGGGGTAGCTCTGCCCGAACGCATAGGCTGCCCAGCGGCCGAACATAGTCCGCAAGGGCCGGGGTACGGGAGTGCCTCGGGCCTTGCGCCCGACGAGGGCGGGGCATACCTTCGCGGGCTTGAGGTTCCATCGATGGTTCTGCCCGACATGCCCCCTTCCGCCGCTTCTGTTCCCATTCCGCCCGACATCGCCGCCCTCAGTTTCGAGGATGCGCTCGCCGAACTGGAGCGGATCGTTCGCCAGCTTGAGGAAGGTCGCGGCAAGCTGGACGATGCCATCTCCTCCTACGAGCGGGGCACGGCGCTGAAGCGTCATTGCGAGATGAAACTGCGCGAGGCGCAGGCCAAGATCGACCGCATCACCGTAAGCGCCGACGGCTCCATCGGCACCGAACCCGCCCGGATCGACTGACGTGCAGACCATTCCCCAATCCGATTTGAAGTCCGCCATGGCGGAGATCGCCCAGGCCGTCGAGATGAAGATCGGCGCCCTGCTGCCGACCACCGATCTGGCTGAGGCGCGTGTGTTCGACGCCATGCGCTATGGCTGCCTGAATGGCGGCAAGCGGCTGCGCCCCTTCCTGGTGATGCAGTCCTCCGCCCTGTTCGGGGTGAACCCGGACTGCGCCATCCGCGCCGCGGCGGCGGTGGAGATGGTCCACAGCTATTCGCTGGTCCACGACGACCTGCCGGCGATGGACGATGGCGAGTTGCGGCGCGGCCGGCCGACCTGCCACCGCCAGTTCGACGAGGCGACCGCCATCCTGGCCGGCGACGGGCTGCTGACGCTCGCCTTCGAGGTGTTGGCCGATCCGGCGACGCACGAAGACCCCAACATCCGCTGCCAGCTGGTGACGGCGCTGGCCAAGGCGGCCGGCGGCCACGGCATGGTCGGCGGCCAGATGCTGGACCTGATCGCGGAGCATGAGACGTTCGACCTGGGGACCACCACCCGGCTGCAACGCATGAAGACCGGCGAGATGATCGCCTTCTCCTGCGAGGCCGGCGGCATCCTGGGCAAGGCGAACCCGCCGCAGCGCACCGCCCTGCGTGCCTATGCCCACGATCTCGGCCTCGCCTTCCAGATCGTCGACGATCTGCTCGATGTGGAAGGCACGGCGGAGGAGACCGGCAAGACCGTCGGCCGCGACGCCCAGGCGGGCAAGGCGACCTTCGTGTCGATCCTCGGCCGCGACCGCGCCCGTGCCCAGGCGGAAATGCTTGCCAATCAGGCTTCGCAGCACTTGGACATTTTCGATGGGCGTGCCGATATGTTGAAGGCCGTCGCCGACTTCGTCGTCGCGCGCCGCGCCTGACCAGAGCTTTGAGGACCATCACGACGTGACCGCCACCAAGACCCCGCTGCTCGACCTTTGTCCGACGCCAGCCAAGCTGCGGGCTCTCAAGCCCGAGCAGCTCCGCCAGTTCGCAGACGAGTTGCGCACCGAGACGGTGGACGCCGTTTCGGTGACCGGCGGGCATCTCGGCGCCGGGCTGGGGGTGGTCGAGCTGACGGCGGCGCTGCATTACGTGTTCGACACGCCCTACGACCGGCTCATCTGGGACGTCGGGCACCAGTGTTATCCGCACAAGATCCTGACCGGTCGGCGCGACCGCATCCGCACGCTCCGCATGGGCGGGGGCCTCAGCGGCTTCACCAAGCGGTCGGAGAGCGAATACGATCCGTTCGGCGCCGGTCACAGCTCCACCTCCATCTCCGCCGGCCTCGGCATGGCGGTCGCCAGCAAGATCAAGGGCGAGCGACGCAACGTCATCGCCGTCATCGGCGACGGCTCGATGAGCGCCGGCATGGCGTACGAGGCGATGAACAACGCCGCCTCGACCAAGTCGCGTCTGATCGTCATCCTCAACGACAACGACATGTCCATCGCCCCGCCAGTCGGTGCGATGAGCGCCTATCTGTCGCGGCTGATCTCGTCCAAGCCCTACCTGTCCCTGCGCCATCTGGCGAAGGAGATCGCCGACCAGTTGCCGCGCCCGCTGCGCAACGCCGCCCGCCGGGCGGAGGAATATGCCCGCGGCATGGTCACCGGCGGCACCCTGTTCGAGGAACTGGGCTTCTACTACATCGGTCCCATCGACGGGCACAATCTGGACCATCTGCTGCCGGTGCTTCAGAACGTCCGCGATGCCGACGACGACAAGCCGGTGCTGATCCATGTCGTCACCAAGAAGGGCAAGGGATACGGCCCGGCGGAGGAGTCAGCCGACAAGCTGCACGCCGTCGCCAAGTTCGACGTGGTGACCGGCGCCCAGTCCAAGCCGAAGTCGAACGCCCCGACCTACACCCGCGTCTTCGCCCAGAGCCTGATCGCCGAGGCAGCCGTCGATCCGAGCATCGTCGGCATCACCGCCGCCATGCCGTCGGGCACCGGGCTGGACCTGTTCGGGGAGCGCTTCCCCGACCGCTGCTTCGACGTCGGCATTGCCGAACAGCATGCAGTGACCTTCGCCGCCGGCATGGCGACGGAGGGGTTCAAGCCCTTCTGCGCCATCTATTCCACCTTCCTCCAGCGCGCTTACGATCAGGTCATCCATGACGTCGTGCTGCAGCATCTCCCGGTGCGCTTCGCGCTGGACCGCGCCGGTCTGGTGGGCGCCGACGGGGCGACCCATGCCGGGTCGTTCGACACCGCCTATCTCGGCTGCCTGCCCGACATCGTCCTGATGGCGGCGGCGGACGAGCTGGAGTTGATGCACATGGTGGCGACCCAGGCCGCCATCGACGACCGCGCCTCGGCCCTGCGCTATCCGCGCGGCGAGGGTGTGGGGCTGGAACTGCCTGACCGCGGCAGCATCCTGCCAATCGGCAAGGGCCGCATTCTTCAGGAAGGCACCAAGATCGCCATCCTCAGCTACGGCACCCGGTTGGGCGAAGCCCGGCGCGCGGCGGCGGAGCTGGCGGCGCGCGGCCTGTCGACGACGCTGGCCGATGCCCGCTTCGCCAAGCCGCTGGACGAGGATATGGTCCGCCGCCTTGCCCTGGGGCATGAGGTTCTGATCACCATCGAGGAGGGGTCGGTCGGTGGATTCGGCAGCTTCGTGCTGCAATTCCTGGCCACGAGCGGGTTGCTCGACGGCGGGCTGAAAATCCGGCCGATGGTTCTACCCGATGTCTATCTCGACCACGACTCGCCGGCCAAGCAGTATGAGACCGCCGGCCTGAGCGCCCAGCACATTGTCCATACGGCGCTGCAGGCGTTGGGAATCGAGAGCGCTGCCGCCCGCGCGTGACCTTCAATGGTGTTACGCCTTCCGAACGTCGTAATGCCATTTGTCTAGCAAGGTTTCGGGTTGTTGGGCTGGTGCGGAGCGCAAGCCACGCCTTACACTATCCAGGCTGAAATGGTAGCCCGCCGACACCGGAGGGACGAGCCAACGGCAGGATGGCTACGGGGTCAGGGGCGATGGCGCATATCATGGCGGTCACGGCATTCCGTAACGCGGAGTTCGGCGCCGATCCGGGAGCGGAACGGGTGGTCGGCACCGACGTTGCGGCCGGTGGTGCCGGCATCGACGATCCTGCGATGCTACGCTGTCTGCTGGATCAGACGCCGACGCCCACCGCTTTGGTGGAAGGAGATGGCGATCGCTGCGCCTTTGCCAATGCCGCGTTCCGGGCGCTGGGCGTTGTTGCTGGGACCAGCCTGACCGAGCGCTTCCCGGCCCTGGCCGCCTCCATGCTCGCCGAGGCGCGGCGGACCGCACAGCCCCAGCGCCACCGCGCCGCCGGCGACCGCTCGACCGAGGGGGAACGCTTCTGGGATGTCCGCGTCACCCCGATGCTGGGCGTCAACGGCGTCGTCCGCGGCCTGATCGTCACAGCGGAGGAAACGCCGGAGTCGGTGGCCGAGCATGACCGACGCCTGCGCGACGTCAGCCACCGCCTGAAGAACACCTTGCAGCTGGTCTCCAGCCTGCTGACCCTTCAGACCTTGTCCAGCAAGGATCCGGAGGTGCGGCGGGCCTTGCAGAGCGCCGGTGGCCGCGTCGGCATCGTCACCCAAGCCCATCAGCGCACCCATGGCTCCCTGCGCGCCGCCACCATCGACATGGCGGCCCATCTGCGCGAGCTGTGCCAGGAGCTTGAGGCGACGCTGCCCGGTACCCACCGCGTTCAGGTCACTGCCGACGCCACCGAAATGCCGGCCGAGGCGGTCATTCCCTTCAGCCTGATCGTCAGCGAGCTTGTCAGCAACGCGGCGCGCCATGCCTTTCCCGCCGGCACGCCCGGAGCCATCGACGTGCGGCTTGGCCGCGGCGACGGGGGCAGCATCCGGCTGGAGGTGGTCGACCGCGGCGCCGGCCTGCCGCCCGGCCTCGACCTGTCCCGTGCGACCACGCTGGGGTTGAAGGTGGTTCGTGCCTTTGTCGGCCAGCTGCGCGGCAAACTGACGGCGGACAGCAGCCCCTACGGCACGCGCGTGGTGGTGGAGTTCCCGCCCGCCTGACCTTCGCCTGATTGGGTGTCCGACGTGCCTTCCGGGAGGCGGGGCTTGCCCTTCCGGCCGTTCCGCGTCAGGAATGCGCCATTGCGGGATTGCGAAGGGCGGCGGCATGGCACGGGTGAGGGTTGATGTGGCGCTGGTGGAGCGCGGGCTGGCGGAAAGCCGTGCCAAGGCGCAGGCGCTGATCCTGGCCGGGCTGGTCTATTCCGATACCAGGCGCATCGACAAGGCTGGCGACCAGATCGCGGCGGAGGCCCCGCTGGCGGTGAAGGGACAGGACCATCCCTGGGTGTCGCGCGGTGGGCTGAAGCTGGTCAAAGGGCTGGATGTCTTCGCCATCGACCCCACCGGCCTGACCGCGGTCGATGTCGGCGCCTCCACCGGCGGCTTCACCGATGTGCTGCTGACCCGCGGAGCCACAAAGGTTTATGCCGTCGATGTCGGCCACGGCCAGTTGGCCTGGAAGCTGCGCACCGACCCGCGCGTGGCGGTTCTGGAAAAGACCAATGCCCGCCACCTGACCGCCGCCGAAATCCCCGACCCCATCGACCTCGTGGTGTGCGACGCCAGCTTCATCGGGCTGGAGATCGTGCTGCCGGCCGCGCTCGATCTGGTGGTGCCGGGCGGGCGGCTGGTTGCCCTGATCAAGCCGCAGTTCGAGGTCGGCAAAGGCCGCGTCGGCAAGGGCGGCGTCGTGCGCGAACCCGAACTGCACCAGGAGGTTTGCGACCGTATCCGTGGCTGGCTGGATGCGCTGCCCGGCTGGCGGGTGCTGGACATCACCGAAAGCCCGATCACCGGGCCGGAAGGAAACAAGGAGTTCCTGATCGGCGCGGTGAAGGACCGGGGCTGACCCCGGTCTCTGCATCGCGTTGGTGGCTGTATCGGTTGCGACGCTGCTCAGCGCGGGGGCGTCTCTAGCCGATGCTCCAGGAAAAAGCGCAGCATTTCCGCCGACGCGTCCGGACCGCTCGGGTCGGTATAGGAGCCGGATGGGCTGCCGCCGGCCCAGGCGTGCCCGGCGCCATGGATCGTCCAGTGCTCGCACTGGGTCCGGCCATCGGGGGCACGGAGGATGTTGCGGCTGAAGACGTGGCCGCCCGGTGCTTGGCCCTGCCGCGCCTCCGATTGCAGAGGAGTTCCACCGGTCGTCTGCGCGACAACGCCGTCGCCGTTGCTGGGATGGACGACATGGTCGCGGTCGCCGTGAAAGACGATGGTGGGCACCCTGCGGTCACCCCGCATCGCCACCCGCGGGCTTCGGCTGCCGCCCTGGTGCATCGCGGCGAGGGCGGACGGCAAATCCTGCGCGGCACCGGCCGGCAGGCCGGAATGCACGCCGACTGCGGCGTAGAGGTCCGGATAGGCCACCGCCATGGTCGCTGCCGCTGCACCGCCGGCCGATAGTCCGGCGATGTAGACCCGTTCCGGATCGACCCGATGGTCTCGCATGATCTGTCGCGTGATGCCGGCAAGCAGCGACGGTTCGCCCTGGTCGCGCCGCTGGTCTTCAGGCTTGAACCAGTTCCAGCAGCGCTGTGCGTTGGCCGAAGCCGGCTGCTCGGGATAGGCGACGAGGATGCCATGCCGCTCGGCAAAGGCGTTCATTCGGGTCCCGGCGGAGAAATCGTCGGGCGATTGGGTGCAACCGTGCAGCATCACCACCAGCGGGCGCGGTCCGTCGCCTGCCGCGGCCGGCACATAGAGCTTGTAGGCCCGTGTCCCGGCCGGTCCGCTGTAGGAAAGCGTTGCGAAGGATGCCCCGTCCGGCAGTGGGTCGGGTGCCGGACGCGGGGCGCCGCCATGAAGACCGTTCGGGGTGAAGCGGGCGGCGAGGCCGCGCAGGGTCTCGCCCAGTCCGGTGCGCGGCTTGGCTCCGGACCTTTGCCTCGCACTGCCGTTGGCGGGCGGCGGGCCGGCGTCCTTTGCCGATGGCGTCGGGTCGAGCCTTACGAACTCCCCCTCCAGGGTGGCCCCGGCGGCGGTTGTGTCCGGTGCAGACACCGGTGCCGTCTCGCCCTTGCCTTCCCCCCGCAGCAGGCGCTGGAGGAGGGTCGTCGCCTCGTCGAGCTTGCCGGCCCGGGTCAGGCGGGCGGCTTCGGCCATGCCGGGAAGCATGCCGGATGGATTGGTGTGGCGCATGTCCATACTTTCCTGGTTCGCAGCGGGCACAGGCGGTGGCCCGAGCCGAAAGACTTTCAGCGGATGCGGTCGGCGAGGGCCGCCTTGACCGCGGTGGGCGCATGCAGCGCGCCCAGCACGCTCAGCGAGGAGATGGTGGAGCGGGCCAGTTCGGGGGTCACGTCCTGGGCGATGGTGGCGAGTCCGAGGACACGGATTTCCAGCATCTGTCCCGCCGCCTGAGCCGCTTCGAGATCCGCTCGGGTGAAGTGGCGCAGGCCGAGATCGACGCTTTTGCGTGCCACCGTCTGTCGGACGACATCGGCGTGCCGGTCGACCTGATTGCGGATGGCGGTGCGGATGAAGTCGGTGCGGTTGGAATAAAAGCCTTCTTCGACCAGCAGGTCGATGTGGCCGAGGTCGATATAGCCGAGATTGATCGTGATCTTCTCGCTGTCGCCGGTCCTCGGTTTCACGCTCTGTTCAATTTCGCCCATCGCTACGCCATCCATTCACCATCCGTGTGGATGGTAGATAGATGGAGAGCGCGACGCATTCAAGGGTGTCCCCAATCGATTCGGCGGACTGCTGCCCGGTGTCGGCCACAAAGTCGGCAAGAAAAAAGCGCGGCCCCGAAGGACCGCGCTTGATCGGATCGTTATGCTCGGAAGCGACCGGCTGCGATCAGCCTAGCAACCCGATGTCGTGGGTCGGGATATGGTCGAAGCCCAGCCCATACACCGCGGAGTCCGATGCCAGGCTGAAATCGTGCGCACCCGGATTGACGAAGCTCGGGTCCAGCTGCACCGAACCGTTGTCGTAGCCGGCGGCCTTCCATTCCGCCAGATCGCCCTTGCCGCCGCCCGACATCACCTGCGGCCAGACGTCGAACATGTCCTTGGAAGTGTCGAGGTTGCTGTAGAAGTTGTTGTGGATGTTGCCGACATCGGCCGGGCCGTAGATGTGGACGGCGGTGCCGTCACGGACATCGACGACGTTGCCGGAGATGTCGTTGCCGCTCATCTGGTGGCCCTGCCAGCCGCTCCAGGCGACCGGCTGCTGAAGGCCGATCTGGGCGCCGCTGTTGTCGGCGATCACATTCTCGGTGACCTTGTTGTCCCAGCCGCCATGCAGGAACACGCCGCCGATGTTGCCGTGGACGATGTTGCCCTTCACCGTGGCGCCGCTGGTCCAGTCGTCCAGATAGATGCCCCAACTGGCGACATCGCCCGACGGGTTGGTCGCGGTGGTGCCTGTCACCTCGTTGTTGATGACGGTGTGGTCGGTCAAATCCTGCTGGCGGTTGATCAGGTAGATGCCGCCGCCGTCGTTGGACTCCAGATTGGCGTCGACCACCTTGTTGTTGGCGATGGTGACCCGGTGGGTGGCATCGCTGCCGTCCGTCTGGACCGAACCGACGGCGATGGCCTTCTCCGGCGAATCCTCGACCAGATTGTGAGTGACCTGCACGTCCGAGCTGCCGTTGATCCAGATGCCGGCATCGCCGCGGTCGGCGGCGTTCGGGTGGGTGATGTGGTTGTCGGAGACGACCGTTGAGTTGGAGCCGGCCTTGACGAAGATGGCCTCAGCACCGGTGCTGTCGAACTGGTTGCCGACGACCTTGCTGTCGGCGCTGTTCTGCACCGTGATGCCGTAGCCGCCGCCCTTGACCGCATTGTTGGCGAAGGTCAGGCCGGACGCGTTGTCGGCGAAGACATAGTGGCCGCCCACGACGCCATCGGCGAAGGTCAGGCCTTCGATGGTGACGTTCTTGGCGCCGCCGAGGCCGAAGGAAACCGTGGCGTTGGAGCCGCCGTGGATCACCGCCTTCTCGCTGCCGTAGCTGGTGAAGGTCACGCCGGAATCCTGGCCGTCCAGCCACATCCCGTTCTGGTGATAGTCGCCGCCGCGGATGTAGGTGGTGTCGATATTGGGGTCGGCGCGCATCGCGGCCTGCGCCTTCTGCAGCGAGGCGAACGGGCCGTCGGTGCCGTCGGCATTCGGGGCGGCCAGCTTGCCCGACCAGCTGTCCTTGCCGTTGGTGGCGACATAGAATCCCGGATCGGTCGGCTTCGGCACGGTCGGCGCCGGGGTGGACGGCGTCGGGTCGGTCGACGGCACTTCGCTGACCGGCGGAATGGTGGGAGGCGTCACGCTGGAGGTGGGGAAATAGCTCTTGTCGGCATCGACGACCAGCGTGCCGTTCCACCACATGCCGGCCTGACCGTCGGCGACGTCGCGGCCGTCCAGGGCACCCTTGTCATAGGTGACATGGTCGTCGGTCGGCAGGACCGACTTGCCGTTGATCGTGATCTCGTTGACGATCAGGTTGCGGTCGGTCCCGTGAAAGATGCCATCATTGTCGTACTGGACCTGCACCTTGTGACCCTGGCCCTCGACGATGTCCGTCTTGAAGACGAAATCCTTGGCCGTGGCATCCGTGGTGCCCTCACCGATCTTCTTGCCGTCGACCAGCAGGTTGAAATGCGCGTCGAGGGTGCCCTTCGCGCTCACCGTGATGGTCGAGTTCCCGGAGGTCGTGGCCATTGGTCCGTATCCTTAGCGGTTTTGATGCGGCGCCAAGATGGTCAAGACAGCTGGGGCAATAGTGAGGCATTTTCACAGATTCGGCGAATAAGTGGTAAAATCCGTTATAATCCTGCGACCAGATATAAAGTATCTTTGGTTATAGTACGTATAAGGCCAGACGTTTTCAGTATGGGTCACCACTGTAGACCAGCTGATGCTATCACTCTCCTGAGTGGTCATGAACACTCAGCTGCGGATTTGGTCCGAACATCTTCTGAACTGTCATCGTGGAAGGCGGTGTAGGGGCATTCCACTGTCGAATTACGCCTGCACCGCCATCCCGAGATGCCCGAAGGCAAAGCTCAAACGCCCTCGCCCTGCTGTCCCTGCTGGGTCAGGGTGGCAATGAAGCGCTGGGTGCGTTCGCGGGTCGGATGGGTGAACAGCGTCTGCGACGGTCCGGATTCTACCACCTGCCCGGCGTCGAGGAACACCACCTCGTGTGCGATGCGCGAGGCGAGGCGCAGGTCATGGGTCGCCATCACCATGGTGGTGCCCTCGGCCGCCAAGGTGCCGAGCACCTCCACCACCTCGCCCGACAGCTCGGGGTCGAGGGCCGAGGTCGGCTCGTCGCACAGCAGGACGCGTGGCGACGGGGCAAGGGCGCGGGCGATGGCGACGCGTTGCTGCTGCCCACCCGACAGGGTCGCCGGCCAGGCATCGGCCTTGTGGTCCATGCCGACCTTGCGCAGCAGTGCCATGGCGCGGTCGCGCGCCTTCTCCGCCGGCCATTTCTGCACGGTCACCAGACCTTCCATCACATTCTCGACCGCGGTGCGGTGCGGGAAAAGCTGGAAGTTCTGGAACACCATGCCGGTCTGCCGGCGCAGCCGCTGGATGTCCTTCCATCCAGGCTTGCCGCCGGGCTGGAAGGACAGCTCCTCCTCGCCGATGCGCACGCTGCCGGAGGTCGGGATTTCCAGCAGGTTGATGCAGCGCAAAAGCGTGCTTTTGCCACCGCCGGACGGACCGATCAGGGCGGTGACGCGACCTTCGGCCACGGTGACCGACACGCCCTTCAGCACAGTGAGGTCGCCGAAGCGCTTTTCGATGTTCGACAGCCGGATCACGACTTGGCCTCCAGAAAACCGCCATACTGGTTGAGCCGCTTTTCCAGCCGGACCTGCAACGCCGACAGCACGGAGCTGAGCGCGAGATAGATCAGCGCCGCCTCCACATAGAGGATCAGAGGTTCGTAGCTGGTGGCGACGATGCGCTGGGCGGCCTGGAACAGCTCCGGCACGGTGATGGCAGCGGCGAGCGAGGTGTCCTTCACCAGCGAGATGAAGCTGTTGGACAGCGGCGGCACGGCGACGCGGGCGGCCTGCGGCAGGATGGTACGGCGCATCGCCTGCGACCAGCTCATGCCGATGGAATAGGCGGCCTCCCACTGGCCCTTCGGCACCGATCCGATGACGGCGCGGATGATCTCGGAGGTGTAGGCGCCGACATTTAGTGTGAAGCCGATCAGCGCCGCCGGAAAGGCGTCCAGCACGATGCCGGCGCTGGGCAGGCCGTAGAAGATCAGGAACAACTGCACCAGCAGCGGCGTGCCGCGGATGATCCAGACATAGAAGCGGACGATGGCGGCCAGCGGAGCCGGCCCGAACAGCCGGACCACCGCCGCCGCCAGCCCGACGACCAAGCCGAACGCGAAGGAGGCCAGCGTCAGCGGAACGGTGAAGACCAGCGCCGCCCACAGCAGCGACGGAAGCGAGTCCGCCATCAGGGTAAGCCAGTGCAGCACGGGGAAGGTGCCTCTCGTGAAGATGGAACGACAATGCCCCCGGCCCGGATGGGGCTGGGGGCATTGTGGCGGGCGTTGACGTGAGACGGGAAACTAGTCTGAAAACGTCACTTGGAAACGTCGGCGCCGAAATACTTCTGCGAAATCGTCGCATAGGTGCCGTCGGCCTTCATGGCGGTCAACGCCTCGTTGATGGCGGAGACCAGCTTGGCCTCGCCCTTGCGGACGATGATGCCGGACTGGTCGGCATTGTCCTGGGTCGCGGCGATCTTCACGTTGGCGTCGGGCTTGTGCTTCTTGAAATCCAGGAAGGACAGGCTGTCGTTGACCGTCGCATCGGCCCGGCCGTTCAGGACCAGCTGGATCGACTGGTCGAAACCGTCGGTGCCGACCAGCTGCGCACCGGACGCCTCGGCCAGCTTGCCGAAGTTGCTTGTCAGCGACTGGGCCGACTTCTTGCCCTTCAGGTCTGCGAAGCCTTTGATCGCGCTGTTGTCGCCCTTCACGATCAGCACGGCGCGGCTGGTGATGTAGGGGTCGGAGAAATCGTACTTGGCCTTGCGTGCTTCGGTGATGCCGACCTGATTGATGACGGCGTCGTAGCGGCGGGCGTCCAGGCCGGCGATCAGCCCATCCCACTTGCCTTCGAGGAACTCGGCCTTCACGCCGATGCGCTTGGCGATCTCGCGCCCGATCTCCACATCGAAGCCGACGAGCGCGCCCGAGGCGTCATGGTAGGTGAAGGGGGCGTAGGTCCCCTCCGTGCCGATCTTCAGCACGCCATCGGCCTTGATGCGGTCCAGGTCGGCCTGAGCGTGGGCGGCAGAGACGGCGGCGACCTGCATAAGGCCGGCGACGAGAAGCGATTTCAGCCATTTCATCGGTTGATGCCCGGTGTTTCTTGAATGGGTTGGGTTGGTTCGCCGCCTTCGGCACGTTGCGGCCGACGCTTGTTCCGGCGTTGGACGGCTCGGGTCACGCTACATGAATGAATATTCCCTAACAAGGGAATATCATATATATTTAGCACACAACAACTGTACATACTGCGTACCGCATTCGGGTCCCGGCGGGAAATAGGCGCGGAGCGGTGCAGGCCGGGAACCGGTCACGCCGGTGTACGGATGTCCCCTAAGTGACCGGGCGACGAAACATATTTAAACTCCCGATGGCTACCGGACACAGCAGAATCCGGAGTGAGCCTCCTTGGGGGATACGCATGAATATTCGTACGAAAATTCTGTGCGCGAATATCCTGATTGCCGCCTTCCCGATCTGCATGGCTGTTGTCCTCGCATGGGACGCGGTCGGGGCCTTGCAGCAGCGCCACCGGACCGAACGCTCGCTCTATGCCTTCGAAGCGACTTTGCAGATCGGCCCTTTGCTGGCGAGCGAGCGTGGGCGCTGGGCGGTGGCGTTCGACAGCGAGAAGCCGCTGGAGGCCGCCACCGCCAAGCCGCTGGACGATGCCGTCGCGGTCTCCGACGCCGCCATTGAGAAGGCCCGGGTGCGGATCGAGGCCGCCGGTCTGTCCGCCGGCCCGATCCTGAACGCTGCGAGCCAGATGAAAGCCGCCCGGATGGCAGCCCGGCAGGCGGCGGAGCAGGCCAAAACCGCCCGCCCGGCGACCATCGCGGCAACCACCGTGGACGCCATCACGGCAGCCAACCAGAGCGTCGGCAAGGCGATCGACGACACTTACCGATCCACCATCGTCAACAGTTCCGACCTGTTCGGGCATGTCAATCTGGCGCGTCTGGCGCAGGACATGCGCGACATCGGCGGCACCCGCTCCGCGTCGGTCGGGCTGTTCGTCGCCGGCATGGCGTTCGGGCTGGACCGCTTGCAGGCCGCCACGGAGATGACGGGCAAGGTTGCCGTCCTGTGGCAGATGATGCAGCAGGCGGTGCTGAATCTTGGCAATCCGCCGGAACTGACCAAGGCGCTGGACCATGTGCGCTCCACCATGATGACGGAGGGCGAGCAGCGCTTCCAAAGCGTGATCGACGCGGCGCGGAAGGGCGCGCCGCCGCCGGTCGCGCTGGCTGACTGGCGTCCCTGGGTGACGCCGATGCTGAACAACGTCCTGGTGATGCGCGATGGGGCGCTTGCCGTGGCCCATCAGTTGAACGAGGAAAGCATCACCGAAGCCTGGACACAGTTAATCCTGGCCGGCCTGGTTCTGGCCGCGGTGTGCATCACCTTCGGCATCGTGCTGATAATGCTGTCGGTGCAGGTGACGCGGCGGCTGGGATCGCTGACCTCCACCGTGGTTCGGTTGGCCGATGGTGACATAGGCGTCGACATTGCCTATTCCAAGCAGCCGGACGAGATCGGCGCCATGGCGCGGGCCATCCAGGTGCTGAAGGAAAGTGCCATGGAGCGCGTGCGGCTGGAAGCCGATCAGGAAGCCCAGCGCGCGGCCCGTGAGAAGCGCACCGCCGTGGTCGAACGGATGGTGCAGGGCTTCGACCGCACCGTGTCGGCCATCCTCAGCAGCGTCTCCGGCGCCTCCGCCCAGTTGAGCGACACCGCCGGGTCGATGGCGGCGCTGGCGGAGGAGACCAGCCGGCAGGCCTCAGCCTCCACCGCGGCGGCGGAGCAGACCTCGGTGAACGTGCAGACGGTTGCCTCCGCGACCGAGGAGATGACGGCGTCGATCCACGAGATCGGCGAGCAGGTCTCCCGCTCCAATAGCGTTGCCGCCCGTGCGGTGCGGGAGGCGCAGGACACCACCGGATCCGTCCGCAATCTGGCCGGAGAGGTCGCGCGCATCGGCGAGGTGGTGAAGCTGATCCAGTCCATCGCCAGCCAGAACCAACTTGCTGGCGCTGAACGCCACCATCGAAGCCGCGCGTGCGGGGGAGGCCGGCAAGGGCTTCGCCGTCGTCGCCAGCGAAGTGAAGCAATTGGCCAACCAGACAGCCAAGGCGACGGAGGATATCTCCGCCCAGATCGACAGCGTCCAGAACGCCACCCGGGGGATGGTCAGCGCCATCGAGGAGATTGGCGGAACCATCGGCGCAATGAACGAGATCGCTGCGACCATCGCCGCCGCCATCGAAGAGCAGAGCGCCACCACGGCGGAGATTTCCCGCAACGTCCAACAGGCGGCCCAGGGCACCGGCGAGGTCAGCGGCAACATCGCCCAGGTGCATGAGGCCGCCGCACAGACCGGGCAGGCGGCATCGCAGGTGCTCGACGCCTCCACCGGCCTGACCCGCCAGGCGGCGGATCTGCGGCGGGAGATCGAGACCTTCCTGGCCGGCATCCGCGCGGCCTGAGGTCCGTTTCGGCGGACGCGCTCCATAGGGTGACGAAGCGATTCCCCGCCGCGAAGGGAAGGGGGATATGTCGAAGGAAGCCTTGCGCTGCCCTGTCGCCAGTTGCCCTGACGTTTCGGACCCTTATGATTGTCCGCAACCACCGCCCGGACGATCCGGGAGCGGTCCCGCAAGGAAGAGGGTTCAGGACATGAGTAACGCAACGACTGCCGGCTGGATCGAACTCACGGCGGCGGACGGCCACCGGATGCGCGCCTATCGCGCGCCGGCCAAGGGCGAGGAGATCGGGCGCCTGATCGTGGCTCCGGAAATCTTCGGTATCAACCATCACATCCGCAGTGTCTGCGACGGCTTCGCCCAGCAGGGTTTCACCACGGTGGCGCCCGACCTGTTCGACCGGGCCGAGCGCGGAGTCGAACTGCCTTATGACGATGCAGGCATTCAGCGGGGCATCGCGCTGAAGGGGGCAGTGGCAACCGCAGACGCCTTGCAGGACGTCGCTGCGGCGCTGGCCCATCTCGGCGGTGACGGGTCTGCGGCCATCGTCGGCTATTGCTGGGGCGGCAGCATCGCCTGGGCTTCCGCAGCGGCGCTGCCGGTGCGCGCCGCCATCGGCTATTACGGCGGCGAGATCGGCAAGTCGCTGGACAGTGCACCGCGGGTGCCGACCCTGCTGCATTTCGGCGAGCAGGACCACGCCATCCCGCTGTCGGTCGCCGAGGGGGTGAAGGCCCGCTATCCGTGGGTGCCGGTGCATGTCTATCCGGCCGGCCACGGATTCAACTGCGACGAACGGGGGAGCTTCCATCCGGAAAGTGCGGTGCTGGCGCTTCGCCGGACCGTGGGGCTGCTGCGGGCCGTGTTCTGACCGGGGCCTCCTTCCGCCGCCCGTCCTTCCGCTGCCCGAGCCGGATCGGCCAGCGGCGGAAGGCGAGCAGCCCGATACAGATCAGCGCATAGACGAGCGGCGCCGTCTGCCATCCCTTCACCAGCATGATGAAGTGCAAGCAGCCGGCCAGCCCGGCGACGAAGACGGCCTTGTGCAGGGCACGCCAGCGCTTGCCGCCCAGCCGCTTCACCATGCCGTCGGTGGAGGTGGCGGCCAGCGCCGTCAGGATCAGGAAGGCCCCCATGCCGACCGTGATATAGGGCCGCTTGACGATCTCCTTCCAGATCGCCGGCCAATCGAAGAACTGGTCCAACCCGACGTAGGTGGACAAATGGACCAGCGCATAGAAGAAGGCGAACAGTCCCAGCATCCGCCGGAACCGTGCCAGCCCGGCCACCCCCGTCAGCATGCGCAGCGGTGTCAGCGCCAGCGCGATCAGCAGGAAACGCAAGGCCCAGAGCCCGCTGGCCTTGACGCTTTCCAGCACCGGCTCCGCCCCCAGCTCGCCGCTGTAGGCGAGCCAGACGGTCCAGACCAGTGGAACCAGGGCGAGGGTGAAGACGACGGGCTTGGCCCAGCGCGAGGTGAGGGCGGCATTCGTGGCGGCGCGCACATCGACGCCGCCGGCGGAGGCGAGGGGGGCGGCCATGGTCAGTAATTCGCCTTCAGGTCCATGCCGGCATAGAGCGACGCGACCTCTTCGCCATAGCCGTTGAAGGGCAGGGTCTTGCGGCGCGAGAATTCGCCGACACGCCGCTCGGTCGCTTGGCTCCAGCGCGGATGGTCGACGTCCGGATTGACGTTGGAATAGAAGCCGTACTCACGCGGCTGCGACTTGTTCCAGGCGGTGGCCGGCTGGTCCTTCACCAGCGAGATCTTGACGATCGATTTGATCGACTTGAAGCCGTATTTCCACGGCACCACCAGCCGGATCGGGGCGCCGTTCTGGTTGGGCAGCACCTCGCCATACATGCCGACGGCCAGCATGGTCAGGGGGTTCATCGCCTCATCCAGCCGCAGCCCTTCGGTATAGGGCCAGTCCAACACCCAGGAGCGCAGGCCCGGCATCTGCTTCGGGTCGTTCAGGGTCTGGAAGGCGACGTATTTTGCGTTGCCGGTCGGTTCCACCCGCTTCAGCAATTCCGCCAGCGAAAAGCCGACCCAGGGGATCACCATTGACCAGCCCTCGACGCAGCGCAGGCGATAGACGCGCTCCTCCATCGGAAACTTCAGCAGATCCTCGATGCCGATGGTCATCGGCTTGGCCACTTCGCCGCCGATGGCGATTTCCCACGGGCGGGTCCTCAGCGTGCCTGCATTCTCGGCCGGATCGCTCTTGCCGGTGCCGAATTCGTAGAAGTTGTTGTAGGTGGTGGCCGACTTCATCGGCGTCGTCGGATCGAACTTCGGATCGGCCGGCTTGATCGTGGTTGCCGCCTGGAAGGGGCCTGCCAGCGCGCTGCGGCTCCATCCCGGCAGGCTGCCCAGCGCCATGGCGGCGGCGCCACCGGCGATCAGGCTGCGGCGCGACAGGAACAACTCCCGCGGCGTCACCTCATCTTCGCGTGCCTGCGACGCGGTGGGAAACTTGAACAGCATCGACCCTCTCCCGAACGGACCATTCCTGCCACTAACCATAGGTCGGCGGTTGGCCATCGGCAAATCACAGGGTCTACACAATTGCGTGAACAGAGCTGCTGCGTGAACGGATCTGCGCGTTGCGCGATCAGCGGCGGCCGAGCGGGATCACCACGGCCGGACCACCGAAACCACCACCACGCGTCATGCGCCGTGTGGGAAAGGGCAGCACGTCGGCCGGCGGGCGCGGCGGAGGCAGGCGCGGCATTCCGGCAAAGGAATGGGCAAGGGCAGCGCCCTGCTGACAGGCGCGCATCCAAGAGAGCATGCAGCACATCGAAGCCTGCATGGAAAACGTCCAAAGAGTCATCGCCAAGCCCCAGGCTGTGATGTGTTGGGTCGTCTTGCCCTGCGGAAGGCGGCCGGCGCCGAAATGTCCCGCCATGGCTGGATCCATAACGATGTCCGTCATCGAATCGTTCCGAAGCCTGAGCTTCTGATAATGGACGGTCAGCTGAGTTAAGGCGGTGACAAGGCCGGCCAAGCTCAAGAAAATGCTCACCTCATCCTAAGTTATAGGCATAGTCCTTATGCCGGAAGGCGGAGTGCCTACGAAAGGCCAAGTTGACCCGAATAGCCTTTACTTCATCGTGCGGGGCTGTAGGACTGCGCAGTCACGCTCCGGATGAGGATGGAGTGCGCACACTGTCGGTGCGGACGTTCGGAATCCCGGTTGTGTTGGCCTATGTTTTCTTCGACCGCGCAGTGGAGCGGTTCTGGGGATGGGCAGAGCGCGGTCCATGGTGGGCACGGCGCGCGGATTGGGGAACGGCATGACGGCGATGGTCGAGACGGCGGACGCGTTGGATCCGAAGGTTCTGCTGATGGCCTTGCGGCAATTGCGCAAGGGTGAATTCTCAGTGCGGCTGCCGCTGGACCTCACCGGAATCGATGGCGAAATCGCCGCCGCCTTCAATGACGTTGTCGAACTGAACCAGAACCTGACCACCGAGGTCAGCCGACTCAGCGTCGCCATCGGCAAGGAAGGCCGCATCAGCCAGCGCGCCAAGCTGAACAATGCGTCCGGCGGGTGGGAAACCTGTGTCGACAGCATCAACACGCTGGTCGGCGACATGATCCAGCCGACGACGGAAATCGCCCGCGTCATCGGCGCGGTCGCCAAGGGCGACCTGTCCAAGACCATGGCGCTGGAGATCGAGGGCCGGCCGCTGCAGGGTGAGTTCCTGCGCACCGCCCGCAACGTCAACACCATGGTGGACCAGCTGGTCACCGTCACCACCGAGCTGACGCGAGTGGCGCGCGAAGTGGGGATCGAAGGCAAGCTTGGCGGCCAGGCCCAGGTCAAGGGCGTTGCCGGCAGCTGGAAGGACCTGACCGAGAACGTCAACGTGATGGCGGCGAACCTGACCGGTCAGGTCCGCAACATCGCCGAAGTGACGACGGCGGTCGCCAAGGGCGACCTGTCGAAGAAGATCACCGTCGACGTGAAGGGCGAGATCCTCGAGCTGAAATCGACCATCAACACGATGGTGGACCAGCTGAACAGCTTCGCCTCGGAAGTGACGCGCGTTGCGCGCGAGGTGGGCTCGGAGGGCAAGCTGGGCGGTCAGGCGAAGGTCGAAGGTGTTGGCGGCACCTGGAAGGATCTGACCGACAATGTGAACATGATGGCGGAAAACCTGACCGGCCAGGTCCGCAACATCGCTGAAGTCACCACCGCGGTCGCGAAGGGCGACCTGTCGAAGAAGATCACCGTCGATGTGAAGGGCGAGATCCTCGAGCTGAAATCCACCATCAACACGATGGTGGACCAGCTGAACAGCTTCGCTTCGGAGGTGACGCGCGTTGCGCGCGAGGTGGGCTCGGAGGGCAAGCTGGGCGGTCAGGCGAAGGTGGAAGGCGTCGGCGGCACCTGGAAGGACTTGACCGACAGCGTGAACATGATGGCGGCCAACCTGACCGGTCAGGTCCGCAACATCGCCGACGTGACCACCGCGGTCGCGACGGGCGACCTGTCGAAGAAGATCACCGTCGATGTTAAGGGTGAGATCCTCGAACTGAAATCGACCATCAACACGATGGTGGACCAGTTGAACAGCTTCGCTTCGGAAGTGACCCGCGTTGCGCGCGAGGTGGGCTCGGAGGGCAAGCTGGGTGGTCAGGCACGGGTGGAAGGTGTCGGCGGTACGTGGAAAGACCTGACCGACAGCGTGAATCTGATGGCGGCGAACCTGACCGGTCAGGTCCGCAACATCGCCGATGTGACGACGGCGGTCGCCAACGGCGATTTGTCGAAAAAGATCACCGTGCCGGTGAAGGGCGAGATTCTGGAGTTGAAAAACACCATCAACACGATGGTGGACCAGCTGAACAGCTTCGCCTCGGAGGTGACGCGCGTTGCGCGCGAGGTGGGTTCGGAAGGCAAGCTGGGCGGTCAGGCCCAGGTGAAGGGCGTCGGCGGCACCTGGAAGGATCTGACCGACAGCGTGAACGCGATGGCGACCAACCTGACCGGGCAGGTGCGAAACATCGCGGAGGTAACGACGGCGGTCGCGAATGGCGACCTGTCGAAGAAGATCACCGTCGACGTGAAGGGCGAGATTCTGGAACTGAAATCCACCATCAACACGATGGTGGATCAGCTGAACAGCTTCGCCTCGGAAGTGACGCGCGTTGCGCGCGAGGTGGGCTCGGAAGGCAAGTTGGGCGGTCAGGCCCAGGTGAAGGGGGTCGGCGGCACCTGGAAGGATCTGACCGACAACGTGAACGCGATGGCGACCAACCTCACAGGGCAGGTCCGCAACATCGCCGAGGTGACGACGGCGGTCGCAAACGGCGATTTGTCGAAGAAGATCACCGTCGACGTGAAGGGTGAGATCCTTGAGCTGAAATCGACCATCAACACGATGGTGGACCAGCTGAACAGCTTCGCCTCCGAAGTCGCCCGCGTGGCGCGCGAGGTCGGTATCGAGGGCAAGCTGGGCGGTCAGGCCCAGGTGAAGGGCGTTGCCGGTACCTGGAAGGATTTGACCGACAATGTGAACATGATGGCGGCGAACCTGACCGGTCAGGTCCGCAACATCGCCGAAGTCACCACCGCGGTCGCGAAGGGCGATTTGTCGAAGAAGATCACCGTCGATGTGAAGGGCGAAATCTTTGAGTTGAAGTCGACCATCAACACGATGGTGGACCAGCTGAACAGCTTCGCCTCCGAGGTGACTCGCGTGGCGCGCGAGGTGGGCTCTGAAGGCAAGCTGGGCGGTCAGGCGAAGGTGGAGGGCGTCGGCGGCACCTGGAAGGATCTGACCGACAATGTGAACATGATGGCGGCGAACCTGACGGGACAGGTGCGCGGCATCGCCAGCGTCGTCACCGCGGTCGCCGACGGCGACCTGAAGCGCAAGCTGGCGGTGGACGCCAAGGGCGAGATCGCGGCGCTGGCCAACACCATCAACGGGATGATCGACACGCTGGCGACCTTCGCCGATCAGGTCACCAACGTGGCGCGCGAGGTGGGCATCGAAGGCAAGCTGGGCGGTCAGGCCCGCGTGCCGGGTGCTGCCGGCCTGTGGAAGGACCTGACCGAGAACGTGAACCAGCTGGCCGCGAATCTGACCACCCAGGTCCGCGCCATCGCCGAGGTCGCCACCGCGGTGACCAAGGGCGACCTGACCCGCTCCATCACCGTGGAGGCGATGGGCGAGGTCGCGGCGCTGAAGGACAACATCAACGAGATGATCCGCAACCTTCGCGACACCACGCTGAAGAATGCGGAGCAGGATTGGCTCAAGACCAACCTCGCCAAGTTTACCCGTATGCTGCAGGGCGAACGCGATCTGGTCACCGTCTCCAACATGATCCTGTCGGAGATCGCGCCGCTGGTGAACGCCCAGCACGGCGTCTTCTATGTCGCCACCCGCGACCGCGACGAGCCGCTGCTGGAACTGGTCGCCAGCTACGCGTTGAAGGAGCGTAAGAACCTGTCCAACCGCTTCCACCTGAAGGAAGGCCTGGTCGGGCAGTGCGCCTACGAGAAGAAGCGCATCCTGCTGACCAACGTGCCGCGCGACTATGTCGCCATCAGTTCCGGCCTGGGCGAGGCGCCGCCCTTGAACATCATCGTCCTGCCGGTGCTGTTCGAGGATGACGTGAAGGCGGTGATCGAGCTGGCGAGCTTCGGCCGCTTCAGCGAGACGCACCAGAGCTTCCTGGAGCAGCTGACCGAGAGCATCGGCATCGTGCTGAACACGATCGCCGCCAACATGCGCACTGAGGGGCTGCTGAAGCAGTCGCAGCGCCTGACCACCGAGCTGCAGAGTCAGCAGGAGGAGCTGAAGACCACCAACGAGCGGCTGGAACAGCAGGCCGCCTCGCTGCGCAAGTCGGAAGAGCTGCTCAAGGCCCAGCAGGAAAAGCTGACCACCACCAACGAGGCGCTGGAGGAGAAGGCCGAGCAGCTGGAGAAGCAGAACATCGAGGTGGAGCGCAAGAACCGCGAGGTCGTGTTCGCCAAGGCGGCGCTGGAGGAGAAGGCCGAACAGCTTGCCCTGACCTCCAAATACAAGTCACAGTTCCTGGCCAACATGAGCCACGAGCTGCGCACGCCGCTGAACAGCCTGCTGATCCTGTCGAAACTGCTGGCCGACAACCCCGACACCAACCTGTCCGACCGTCAGGTGGAATTCGCCCGCACCATCCACTCCGCCGGCTCCGATCTGCTGGGCCTGATCAACGACATCCTTGATCTGTCGAAGATCGAATCCGGCACCGTGACGCTGGAGATCGGCGAGGTCGTGCTGGGCGACCTGCGCAACCATGTGGAACGCACCTTCTCGCAGCTGGCGCAGGAGAAGAAGCTGGACTTCGCCATCGAGATGGACGAGGCGCTGCCGGCCAGCATCCAGACCGACGAGAAGCGGCTGGCCCAGGTGCTGAACAACCTGCTGTCCAATGCCTTCAAGTTCACCGAAAGCGGCGGTATCACCTTCCGGGTCGCCCAGGCGACGGAAGGCTGGAGTGCCGCCCATCCGACGCTGGACGCCGCATCCTCGGTGCTGGCCTTTACCGTGATCGACACCGGCATCGGCATCCCCGAGGACAAGCAGCGCATCATCTTCGAGGCGTTCCAGCAGGCCGACGGCACCACCAGCCGCAAATATGGCGGCACCGGCCTCGGCCTGTCGATCAGCCGCGAGATCGCCCGTCTGCTGGGCGGCGAGATCCGCGTCGCCAGCACACCGGGCCGGGGCAGCGCCTTCACGCTGTTCGTCCCGCGCAGCTACGACATCGTTGCCGAACCGGTCACGCAGCTCGGCACGCCCGTCATCGCCGCGGCCAGTGCCGCCATGCCGCCGACCGCACTGCTGCCCAAGCGGACCGAGACGGCGACCCGCCCGGTGGTGGCCTCCGGCCCGCAGGAGGGGCTGGCGCTCCTGGACATGCAGCAGCCGTCCGGCGACGACCGCGAACGCCTGCGCCCCGGTGAGCCGGTGGTGCTGATCGTGGAGGACGACAACACCTTCGCCTCCATCCTGATCGATCTGGCGCGGGAGAAGGGCTTCCGCACCATCCTGTCCAGCGGAGGGTCTGCGGCGCTGCCGCTGGCGCGCAAATACCGGCCGGATGCCGTCCTGCTCGACATCGGGCTGCCGGACATGGATGGCTGGGCGCTGCTCGATCTGCTGAAGCGGGACCCGCAGACCCGGCACATCCCGGTCCACGTCATCTCCGCCAAGGACGAGCGGCGGCGCGGCCTGGCGATGGGCGCCTTCGACTATTCGGAAAAGCCGGTGGAGCGCGAGGCGATCTTTGACGCCCTGAACCGGGTCAAGAGCTTCCGCGAGCGCGACCACCGAAGGCTTCTGGTGGTGGAGAAGGACAGCCCGCAGCCGGGCGGCGTCGCCGCCCTGATCGGCAACGGCGATGTGGAGACGCACACCGTCACCTCGATCGAGGCCGCGATGGCGGCGCTGAGCGCCGACCACTTCGACTGCATGGTTCTGGATTTGTCGAGCCCGACCCTGCCCGGTCCGGTGACGGTGGATTTCGAGCTGATCGAATGGCTGCGCACCCGCGACACGCTCGCCTGGATGCCGGTGGTGATCTATGTCGCCGCCGACATCGCGGCGGAGGACGAGGCGCGGCTGCGCCGGCTGGCCGAGAC
This sequence comes from Azospirillum sp. UENF 112521, assembly GCF_058780665.1. Lineage (NCBI taxonomy): Bacteria > Pseudomonadati > Pseudomonadota > Alphaproteobacteria > Rhodospirillales > Azospirillaceae > Azospirillum > Azospirillum sp. UENF 112521. The sequence continues at coordinate 466,285 of NZ_JBSNCI010000005.1, read as the reverse complement.
CGTGGTTCTGAAGAGCGCCCGCTCGCCGGCCGGGCTGCTGGATGAAACCGCGCTGTTCCTGCACCGCGCCGTCGACCGGCTGCCCGACGAGAAGCGGCGCAGCATCCTGGATCTGCGCCAGCACGACCCGTCGCTGGCCGGCAAGCGGGTGCTGGTGATCGACGACGACATCCGCAACATTTTCTCGCTGGCCAGCGTGATGGAGGCCCACAAGATCGAGGTCCTGCATGCCGAGAGCGGGCGCGAAGGCATCGAGCGGCTGCGCGCCGACCCCGGCGTGGATGTGGTTCTGGTCGACATCATGATGCCGGAGATGGACGGCTATGAGACCATGCGCACGATCCGCAGCATCGACGAGTTCCGGGCGCTGCCGATGATCGCCGTCACCGCCAAGGCGATGAAGGGCGACCGCGACAAGTGCATCGAAGCCGGCGCGACCGACTACATCGCCAAGCCGGTGGACATTGACCATCTGCTGTCGCTGCTGCGGATCTGGACCGCCAAGAACAACCGGCAGCAACCGCGCGGCGGGGTGCAGGCATGACCCGGCGCAAGCTGCAGCCCGTTCGCGCGGTGCGGCGCGCGCCGTTCGTCCCGTCGGCCGCCAGCCCGGTGCCGGCGGCCCGCCGGTCGCGGCTGCTCGGCACCGCCAGCGCTCAGCCGACCGGCGGGGACGCCGTCCGTCATCCGATTCCGCCGGCGGCAACCACGGCGGAAGCGGCGCTGGCTGCTCCTGCGGCCGTTCCTCCCGCCACTGTGACGCCACCGCCGGCCACCGTTGCTGCGGGATGCGAAAGCGGAACCATGACCTCCGACTCACACCCGCAGCCCGACAAGGCGGACGTCGCTATCCTGATCGTCGACGACGACCCGCGGAACCTGTTCGCCGTGCGGGAGACGCTGGAGGATCTGGGGGCGCAGCTGGTGCTCGCCCGGTCGGGAGAGGAGGCGCTGAAGCATCTGCTGCGCCAGGACTTCGCCCTGATCCTGCTGGACGTGCACATGCCGGGGATGGACGGCTACGAGACGGCGGGGCTGATCCGTCTGCGCGAGAAGTCGCGCCATATCCCGATCATCTTCCTGACCGCCATCAACAAGGACGAGACGCACATCTTCCGCGGCTATGCCACCGGCGCCGTGGATTACATGTTCAAGCCGGTCGACCCGCAAATCCTGAAATGCAAGGTGTCGGTCTTCGTCGACCTCTACCGCAAGACGGAGGAAGTCAAGCGCGAGGTCGAGGCCAAGCAGCGCCTGCTGGACGAGAACGAGCGGGTGCGGCGCGAGATGCGGCAGGCCGAACAGGCGCTGCGCCGGTCGGAGGAGCGGCAGGCCCTGATCCTGGGCCAGCTTCCCATCGTGCTCTACACGGCCGACCTGACGCCGGGCATTCCGTTCCGCTACCTGTCCGACACGACTGAGACGGTGCTGGGCTGTCCCGCCGCCCGTTTCATCGAGGATCCGAATTTCTGGGAATCCGGGCTGCATCCGGACGACCGCAACCGCGTGATGCGCCAGTTGGCGTCGATCCACGATGCCGGGCTGACCACGGTGGAATATCGCTGGCGCGGACCGGACGGCGGCGAGCGTCATCTGCTGGACCAGGCGGTGGTCGTGCGCGACGAGGACGGCCGGCCGGCCGAACTGTTCGGCACCATCATGGACGTGACCGAGACGCGCCAGGCCCAGCAGCAGCTGGCCCATGCGCAGAAGATGGAGATGGTCGGCCAGCTGACCGGCGGCATCGCCCATGATTTCAACAACATGCTGATGGTGGTGATCGGCAGTCTGGAGCGGCTGGTCCCCGGCCTTGCCGACGATCCCAAGGCGGCGCGCCGGGCCGAGATGGCACTGCAGGCGGCGCTGCGCTGCTCCGACATGACGCGGCGGCTGCTGACCTTCGCCCGGCGGCAGCAGCTTCACCCGGAACCGGTGGATCTCGGCGACCTCGTCGCCGGCATGGGTGAACTGATGGAGCGCACGCTGGGCGGCGGTGTCGCCATCGCAATCGAGGCGCCGTCCGCCGATGCCGAGCCGCTGTGGATCGCCTCGGTCGACCGCTCCCAGGCGGAATCGGCCCTGCTGAACCTGGTCATCAACGCCCGCGATGCCATGCCAGGCGGCGGTACGCTGCGGATCAGCACGGCGAACACCCGGTTTGCGGAGCCGCAGACCGGAAACGGCATGTCGGTGGCGGCCGGCGACTATATCCTGCTGTCGGTGGCGGACAGCGGATGCGGCATGCCGCCAGACGTGCTGGAGCGCGCCTTCGAGCCCTTCTTCACCACCAAGGAGACAGGGAAGGGCACCGGTCTCGGCCTTGCCATGATCCATGGCTTCGTCAAGCAGTCGGGCGGTCTGATCGGCATCGACAGCAAGCCCGGCAGCGGCACCACCTTCCGTCTCTATCTGCCGCGGGCGGCGATGGACGCCGCCCATGGCGGGCCTACCGACGAGGAGGACGGCCATGAAGCCTTCGCCGGCCGTGGCGAGACCGTGCTCGTGGTCGATGACGATGCCGACGTGCGGTCGGTTGCGGTGCAGGCGGTTACGGCTCTGGGATACCGCGTGCTGGAGGCCGATGGCGCCGAGGCGGCGCTGACCCTGCTGGACCGCCAGCCGGTCGATCTTCTGTTCACCGACATCGTCATGCCCGGCGGTCTGAACGGCCGCGAACTGGCGCTGGAGGGCTTGCGCCGCCATCCCTCCTTGCGGGTGCTGTTCGCCTCGGGCTATGCCAACGGAACGTCTGCGCCGGAACCGGAGGCCGGCGCGCCTGCCGACGCCGGCGGCACCGCCGATCCCGGCGCCGTTTTGGGGGCTGTGATGAGCCGGGCGGAAACGCTGTCCAAGCCATACCGTGACGGCGATCTGGCCCGTGCCCTGCGGCGCGCGCTGGATCTGCAGACCCCTCTTGCCCCGGCGGAGGCCATCCGGGGGTGATGAGGGGAATCGAGGGCGGCGTTGCCCCACGCCGCCGGTTGTGCATATCAGGTCAGGTTCTGGTTCATGGTTTTGTCCGATGATGCGCTTACGCTGTTGCGAGGTTCGATCCGGTCTGTCTGGGCGTTGGAGCTTCTTCTTCTTCTGCGGCGGACTCCCGATCGGGACTGGTCGAATGGCGATCTGGTCAGAGAGTTGCGTGGCAGCGAGGTGGTGGTGCAGGAGGCGCTGGCCGGGTTCCTCGGCGCCGGCCTGCTGGTGGCGCAGACCGACGGCTGCCACCGTTACCGCCCGGCCTCCCCGCTTCTGGACCAGTGGGTGGAGGAGATCGAGCAGGCCTATGCCACCCGTCCGTCCGCCATCATCCGGGAGATCTTCGCGGCTCCCGGCAACAAGGTGCAGATCTTTGCCGATTCCTTCCGTTTCCGCCTCAACGATTGATCTCAGTGACTGAAATGACCGCGGACTACATAGTCGGGAATGCGTGCCGTCCTCTGCGGGGGGAGAGCGGGGTGGGAGCGGCGACATGGATGTCGTGAAATCAGCCGTCTATCTGCTGTGCTTTGCCACCAGCCTGCTGTGCATGGTGCTGCTGCTGCGCAGCTGGCTGCGCTCCCGCAGCCGGCTTCTGCTGTGGAGCACGCTGTGCTTCGTCGGGCTGGCGGTGAACAATCTGCTGCTGTTCATCGATGTCGTCGTTCTGCCGACGCAGGTAGACCTGCTGCCGCTGCGCCAGTCCTCCGCCATGGCAGGCGTCGGCGTGCTGCTGTACGGCTTCATCTGGGATGCCGAGTGATGCTGCCCACCACCTCCAGCTTCTTCACCGGCGTGCTTGCAGCGCTCTATGCGGTGGCCGGGCTGTTCTTCCTCGGTTTCTGGAAACGGACGAGGGACGCGCTGTTCGTCAGCTTCGCGCTCGCCTTCCTGCTGCTGGCGCTGAATCAGATCGTGCTGGCGCTTGGCGGGCTGGAACGCGAGGAGCAGAGCTGGGTCTATGTGCTGCGCTTGCTGGCCTTCCTGCTGATCATCGGCGCCATCGTCCGCAAGAACCTGGAGGGGCGGCGGCGCTGAACCGCTTCGGTGACGTCCGCCTTTTACTTGCGGCCGTCACCGAAGCGGCGGCAGTCCCATTCGTCGGTCCCGGCTTCGGCCCGCCCGCCATTGGAGGTGCGGTAGCGCGAATCGTCGCATTGGCCGTTGCCGGCATAGCGGCTGTAGCCGCCGCGACCCCGGCCCTCATAGCCGCTCGCATAGCCATTGCCGTAATAGCCGCTGTTGTCGTAGCCGCCGCGATGGCGCTGATGCCGACCGCGGTTGCGGTCGCCATCGTCGTCGTCACCGCCGGCGGTGGCGGCCAGCACGCCAAGCCCGACCACCGCGGCACCGATCAGCAGGGCGCCGGCCATGTCGTCGTTGCCGTTGCCGGCACAGCCCGGCAATGCCAGCGAGCCGGCCAGGCAGACGGCCATCAGGGTCCTGCCGCCGAAGAACCCGCGCCTTGCCGCCGCTTGTGTGGTCGTTGCCATCGCCGCCTCCCGAAACAGGGGTTCATTTAGACATGAACACATGAGCGGAGTTTTTCATCCGCTACCATTATAATTTCTTTTTAGAAATATTTGCGTGGCCCCGGTTCCGTTTGGCTGCTGCATACGGGAGGCCTACGGCGGGGCTTGGCCCGGCTGGCCGGAAGCCCTATGGTCGGCCAGCTGTCGCCAATATCGCCAGTTGTCGCCAATATCGGGAGTGCGTCGATGTTCACCGCAAGGATCCTGCTGCTCGGCTCCGGGGAGCTGGGCAAGGAATTCGTCATTGCCGCCAAGCGGCTGGGCTGCGAGGTCATCGCCTGCGACAGCTACGCCAACGCGCCGGCGATGCAGGTCGCCGATCAGGCGGAGGTGTTCTCCATGCTGGACGCCGACGCCCTGCGCGCCGCCATCGCCAAGCACCGCCCGGATTACATCGTGCCGGAGGTCGAGGCGATCCGAACCGAGGTGCTGCACGAATTCGAGGATGCCGGCACCACGGTCGTGCCGTCGGCCCGCGCCGCGACGATGACGATGAATCGCGACCGCATTCGTGAGGTTGCGGCGACGGAACTCGGTCTGCGCACCTCGCGCTACCGCTATGCCGAGAGCCTGGAGGAGGTACGCGCCGGGGCGGAACACACCGGATTCCCCTGCGTCGTCAAGCCGGTGATGTCGTCCTCCGGTAAGGGGCAGAGCACGGTGCAGGGTTCCGCCGGGCTGGAGGCCGCCTGGGACTATGCGGTGGCGAACATGCGCGGCGACCGCCGCAAGGTGATCGTCGAGGAGTTCGTCCCCTTCGACTATGAGATCACGCTGCTGACCGTCCGCACCCGCGACGGCATCCTCTATTGCGAGCCGATCGGCCACAGGCAGGAGCGCGGTGACTATCAGGAATCCTGGCAGCCGGTCGCCATGCCGCAGGCGATGCTGGACGACGCCAAGGCGATGGCGGCGCGCGTCGTCGATAATCTCGGCGGCTACGGCATATTCGGCGTCGAATTCTTCGTCACCGCCAACGAGGTGATCTTCTCCGAACTGTCGCCGCGCCCGCATGACACCGGCATGGTTACGCTGCTGTCGCAGAACCTGTCGGAGTTCGAACTGCACGCCCGCGCCATCCTGGGCCTGCCGATCCCGAACATTCTGTGCCGTGCCCCGTCGGCCTCCGCCGTCATCCTGGCCGACCGCGAGGCGGAGAATTTCCGTATCGAGGGGCTGGCGGATGCGCTGCGCCTTGGGTCGGTCGAGCAGGAGGTCGACGTCCGCCTGTTCGGCAAGCCGACCACCCGCAAGAACCGCCGCATGGGTGTGGCGCTTGCAACCGGCACCGACACCGACGATGCACGGGCGCGGGCCAAGCAGGCGGCAGACAAGGTGACGATCCGGTATCTGTGAGCCGTTGAGTTCGATCCTGCGGGCGGGGATACCCCGCCTGCAGGAGCCGTGTCAGACAGTGGCGGCGAGCATGCCAGCCGAGGGATCCGACCCGAGCACCGGTGCGGCCCGGCCGGTTGTTGCCAGCGGGGTGGTGGATCGTCCTTCCCGGTAGCCGAAATTCACGTAATGGGCTGCCGCCGACGCTTCGCTGTTGCCAAACCGACGCTGAAGATCGGGATTCCGCGCCAGATAGGCAGCCGCGTTAAACGTCGTCGTCCGTCCTTCCAGCCGTCCCGTGGTGGCATAATGGAGGGCCGCTGCCGTTGTGCTGGATCCGAAGGCCTGGATCAGATCCGGGTTTGCCGCCAGATAACTCGTCGCATCGAAGGAGGTCTTTCGCCCCTCCAACCGACCGTTGGTGATGTAATGACGGGTCGCTGTGACAGTGTCCACCCCGAAGGCCGCGGCCAGATCCGCGTTGGCGGCCAGATAACCGGCGGCATCGAAGCTGGTCGCGCGGCTCTCAGTATAGCCGCTCCGAATGTAGTGAGTGAAGGCAGCGGCCTGATTGGTGCCGAAAACGGCGGCCAGATCCCGGTTTGCCGCCAGATACCCCAGGGCATCGAAACCAGCGGCACTCGAAGTCGGCACCATCCCGTCGTAATATCTGACGTATTCGACATTCATCAGAACGTCGCTGCCATTGCTGCGATCAAGAATGGCAACCTGCCCATTGAAGGCGATCAGCCTCGCGGTGCTCGTATATTGGAGATTGATGACGGTGTCGATACCTTCTCCGCCATCGATGGTATCGAAACCAGGGCTGGTATAGATCTGATCGTCACCTCCACCACCGCTGATGTAATCGTTTCCCGCGTATCCCTGTAAATAGTCCGTCTGGGATGAGCCAAATATTTGGTCGTCACCTGACAGCATCGACGGGACTGTCAATACATTAGAAAAATCATATGCGTTTGAAAAGCTCAGATTTGCATTGCTGATCGACAGCAGGATATTTCCACTGGGCTGCGTCGCTGTGAGGGACGTAATTCTTCCTGATATGTTATTTCCGGTTATATTGATATTGCCATTTACTGTAGCGTCCATCACGGTCGCGCCGTTTTTTGTAAATCGGGCAACGATCTGCGATGGAGTTATTGAATACAGAAAAGAGTTGTCATAATCGATACCGGTACCACTTCCGCCATCCCATAAATGCAAGGGTACGTTTCCAACGACGATGCTCATATCAATCTCTCTTTCTATTTTCTGATTCCATCGCGCGGTCGGCATTCACTTCCGTATTCCGCGAGAAAACAGCCCAAGTCGCATCCAGAGGAAAGCTGCCCTTATTTCCAGTCATCGTGCAGAAAGAGGATTTTGTAACCTGAATGCACCTTTAAGTATATGCAGGAATCTCTAAAAAGTCTAGAGTTGAGCCCATCGGCTTCTGGGCATATGCAGTGATGTGTGGAGGACTCGCCTCACGCTACCTCCCCAGCAACCTGTCCACCCGCCGCAGCGCCGGGAACATCGCCGCCCACAGTCCGGCGAGCCCGATCGCGCCGACGCCGCCCAGCACCACCGCCGGAACCGCACCAACCAGCGCCGCGACGCTCCCGGATTCGAACTCGCCCAACTGGTTGGACGCGCCGATGAACAGCGAGGTGACGGCGCCGACCCGGCCGCGCATCTCGTCGGGGGCGGACAGTTGGACCAGCGTCTGGCGCACGAACATGCTGACCTGATCGGTGGCGCCGACCGCCAGCAGGGCGATGAAGGACAGAACCGGATCGGCCGACAGACCGAAGGCGACGGTGGCGACGCCGAAGCCGGCCACCGCGATCAGCATCCAGCGCCCTGCATGGCGCTTCACGCCCCAGCGGGTGATGACCATCGCCATGGCAAGCGCTCCCAATGCCGGGGCGGAGCGCAGCAGGCCGAGCCCCCACGGCCCGACATGCAGCACATCGCGCGCATAGATCGGCAGCAGCGCCGTCGCCCCGCCCAGCAGAACCGCGAACAGGTCAAGCGAGATGGCGCCCAGAATTTCCGGCCGGCTGCGGATGAAGGCGGCGCCGGCCAGCATGCTGGTCAGGCTCATGGCGCGCTTGGTCATGGTGACGGGGCGCGGCCGGCAGGCGGCGATCAGCAGGACCGACAGCGCCAGCATCGCCGTGCTGACGCCATAGACCGCCGCCGGACCGGCGATGTAGAGCAGGCCGCCCAGCGCCGGTCCGGAGATCTGCGCCACCTGGACGCCCGACGACTGCCAAGCGACGGCGTTCGGCAAATCCTCCACCGGAACGGTCGCGGACAGGATCGCCTGGTTGGCCGGACCCTCGAAGGATTTGGCGAGGCCGATCAGCGCCACCACGGCAAAGATGGCGTGGGGCGACAGGGCGCCCGCCATGGTCAGCAGGAACAGGGCGGCGACAGCGATCATCTCGACCGACAGGGCGCCAAACAGGACCGTCTTGCGGTCGTTGTTGTCGACCACATGGCCGGCCACCAGAACCAGCGCCAGCGAGGGCAGGAACTGGAACAGCCCGACCAGCCCGAGATCGAGCGGGTCGCCGGTCATGGCATAGACCTGCCAGCCGACCGCCACCACCTGCATCTGGATCGCAAGCATCGAACAGACCCGCGCGCTCCAGAACAGGGCGAAGGCACGATGACGGAAGGCCGACCGGAAACTATCCCCGGCCGCAGGGGCGCTGGTCATTCAAACTGGCTCCAGAAGTGTGGCGAGCCCCAGCCCGCCGCCGATGCCGAGCGTGGCGAGGCCCCGGCGGGGCGCACGGCCCGCAGCCGGGAACAGCATTTCGCTGAACAGGCGCGTCACCAGGATCGCCCCGGATGCGCCATAAGGATGGCCGAGCGCCAGGGCGCCGCCGCCGACCGAAACGCGCGATTGGTCGATGCCAAGCGCATCGAGGCTCGCCAGCACCTGGGCGGCGAAGGCTTCATTGAATTCGACGAGGTCGATATCGGCGATTGTTAGGCCGGGGTTGCGGGCCAGCAGCCTGGTCACCGCCGGAATAGGGCCGGTGCCGAGGAGCTTCGGATCCACCCCCGCCGCGGTGCTGTCGACCACCGCCAACCCAAGGGTGAGGCCGAGCGTGCGGAACTTCCGCTCCGACACCACCGCCACCACGGCGGCACCGTCATTGACCGGGCAAGCGTTGCCTGCCGTGACCGTGCCGTCGGGCCGGAGGATCGGGCGCAGCGCCGCCAGCTTTTCAAGGCTGGTCTCGGCCCGCGGGCATTCATCGAGGGCGACGACGCGGCCGTCGCGGAGGTGCAGCGGAACGATCTCGCGGTCGAAGCGCCCGGCGGCCTGCGCAGCCAAGGCCTTGCGGTGGCTGTCCAGCGCGTAGCGGTCCTGGCGGGTGCGGTCGATGCCGTGGACAGTGGCGACAGTCTCCGCCGCCTCGATCATCGACGGGTCGCCGACCTCGTCGGGGGCGAAGCGGGCGCGGTCGTAGAAGCTGGGGCTGCGGTAGAGGCTGGAGGGTTTGGCGATGCGCCAGGGGGCGGTGCTGGTGCTCTCTACCCCGCCGGCCAGGACGACGTCGCAGGCCCCGGACTGTACCAGCCGGGCGGCGAGATTGACCGCCTCCAGCCCCGATCCGCATTGCCGGTCCACCGTGACGCCGGGCACCGACACCGGCAGCCCGGCCGCCAGAGCCGACAGCCGTGCGACATTGCCGCCGGGACCGACCGCATTGCCCAGCAGAACCTCATCCACCTCCGTGGGGTCCAGTGTAGCGTCGGCCAGCACGGCGCGGATGACCGGGGCGGCGAGATCCTCGACGGGAAGCTCGCGCAAGCTGCCGCCGATGCGGCCGACCGGGGTCCGCCGGGCGGCGACGATGATGGGGCGGCTGGTCACGCCACCACCTCCAGCCCGCCGTCCGGTCCGCCGAGCTTCGCCCGCTCGCGCACATCGGCGCGGGCGATCTTGCCGCTGCCGGTCAGGGGCATGTCTGACGCGGCGAAGACCAGCCGCGGCGCCTTGTAGCCCTCCAGCCGGTCCTGGCACCAGCCGCGCAGGTCGGCGAGCGAGGCGCGCGCGCTCCCGCGCCACCACACCACAGCGGACAGGGCATCGCCCCAATAGGGGTCGGGCAGACCGAACACCACCGCCTCCGCCACCGCGGGATGGGCGCGCAGGACCGCTTCGACCTCCGCCGGGTAGACGTTCAGGCCGCCGGTGATGACCATGTCGCCGGCCCGCCCGACCAGCCGCAGCCAGCCTTCGCCGTCGATCCAGCCGTAATCGCCGACCGTGCCCCAGCCGTCCCGCTCGCGGTAGCCGGCACCGTCGGTGACGCCGAGATAGCCGTCGCTCAGCATGAGGCTGCGCACCCAGACGGTGCCGGGCCGGCCGCGCTGCACCGGAAGGCCGTCATCGTCGCGCAGGCTCAGCTCAACCCCGTGGAAGGGGCGGCCGACGCTGTCGGCGGGGGCACCTTCGCGGGACGAGCGCAGGCTGACGAAGCTCAGCTCGGACGCGCCGTAATATTCCAGCACGGCGGCGTCGGGGCAGAGGGCGGCCAGCCGGTCATGCACTGCGGGCGCCAGCTTGGCGCCGGAACAGACCACCCGGCGAAGGGCAGGGAAGCGTCGGTCGTCGCGCTCGGCCGCGTCGAGGATGCCGACCAGCATCGTCGGCACCAGCACCAGCGTGGTGACGCCGCACTCCGCCAACTGCGCCGCCGCGTCGGTTCCGTCGAATTTCGGCTGCACCCGCACCGTGGCGCCGGCCGACAGCCCTTCCACCGCGCCATAGAGGCCCAGGCCATGGACCAGCGGACCCGGCACGAGAACGACGTCCTCGGCGCCGATGCCGAACTCCACCCGGCTCGCCTCCAGCGTCGCCAGCCAGGAGCCCTGGTTGCGGATGAAGGCCTTGGGCCGGCCGGTGGTGCCGGAGGTGAAGCCGACCAGGAATGGCGTCTTCGGATCGATGGCGGGGATGGTCCAGCCCGCCGGCTGCGCCGCGATCCAGCCGGCGGCGGTCTCGGTCGTCAGATGCAGATCGGGGCGGAAGGTCTCGATGGCCGCGGCGGTCTGCGCGGCGCTCCATTTCGGGTCGAGCAGACCGACGATGCCGCCGGCCGCGACGATGCCGAAGAACAGCGCCAGCAGTTCCGGCCGGTTGCCCAGGCTGAGCGCCACGCGCGGCGGCGCTCCATCCCGGCGCAGGGCAGCCACACCGGCACCGGTCCGCCGCACCTGCTCCAGCAGTGCGCCGTAGGACAGCGTTTCGTCACCGAAGATCAGGGCCGGATGGTCAGGCGTCCGTTCGGTGGCCAGCACGAAGGGGCGGACGAGGCTGTCCGCCCCCAGATAGCCGCCGGTCGCCAATGGCTGCTCCGGAATCATTTTCTCAGGCATGGATGGGCAGGATGCCGGCGCGGCGGACGCCCGAGGCGGCGACAGCGGCGATCCCGGCCTTGATCAGGTCGCCCGGCACGAAGGCCAGCGAGCCGAACACGGCCTTGTCGATCGGCAGACCGGCGACCAGCCACAGCCAGGGAATGCCGCCGGCATAGACGACCAGGATGCCGCCGAGTACGCTGACTGCGAACAGGCGGATCGGGTTGGCGGTGGTGGCGAAACGCTCCGCCAGCCAGCCGGTGACGAAGGCGCCGACCGGCCAGGACAGCACGAAGCCGCCGGTCGGCCCCAGCAGGACGCCGATGCCGCCGCGACCTCCCGCCAGCAGCGGCAGGCCGGCCGCGACCAGAAGCACGAACAGCAATGCCGCGATGCCGCCGCGCTTGGCGCCCAGGATGGTGCCGGCCAGCATGACGCCCAGCGTCTGCGCGGTGACCGGCACCGGCAGGAAGCCGAGCGGAATCGGCGGGGCCATGCCGAGCCCGCCCAGCAGGGCGGCGAACAGGGCGCAGAGGACGAGGTCGCGGGTGGACAACATGGCGGACGCTTCCTTCGGCTGGTGACGTTATCGTTGAGTATTGTTTTTGGTTTTGCTGTCGTTCGTCCCAGCATCGGCCGGGTCGTAACCGCGCGCTTCCAGTGCGGCGGTCAGATCATCGGCCATGGTGAGGATCTTGACCAGCAGCGGAACGAACAGGGCGGCTATGTTGCGCTCCACGCCGCGGGCACGCTGGGCCATTCGCACCTCGCGCACCTGTTCGCCCAGCAGCGGGATGAAGCGGATGGTCAGGGCCAGCATCAGCGCCATCTTCGCCGGGTTGACCCCGACCGGACGCAGCAGGCCGAACAGCCGCTCGAACAGATCGACCATGTCCATGACGCGGGTGGTCAGCGTGACCAGGGTCGCCAGCAGGATCAGGGCGGCGAAACGGGCGACGGCGACCGCCGTCTCCTCCCAGCCGCCGCCGGCCAGCAGCGCCTGGAAACCGAACAGCAGGGTCAGCATCAGCACCGGCGCCCGCAGCTCCGACAAGACTCGTCCGGCCGGCAGCTTTGCCGCCACCAGAACCGCGGCGCCGATCAGTCCGGCGGCCAGCGCCCCCCAGCCACCAGGCATGGCCAGCACCAGGATGGTCACCAGCAGCAGGCCGCCGAGCTTCGCCCCTGCCGGCAGGCGGTGAACGACCGACTCCCGATGCAGGTAGAGGCCCAGCATCAGCCGAGCCGCTCGATGTAGGCCGGCACGGTTTCCGCCGGCGGGCCGTCGGCGACGATGCGGCCATCCTCCAGCACCAGCGCCCGGTCGAAATCCTTGACCATGTCGAGGTCGTGAGTGACGACGATCACCGTCTGCGGCAGGCCGCGCAGCAGGTCGATCACCTTGCGGCGGTTGCGCAGGTCGAGCAGCGTGGTCGGTTCGTCGAAGATCACGTAGGCCGGCTCCAGAACCAGCACCCCGGCAATGGCGAGCAGCTGTTTCTCGCCGCCGCTCATCTGGTGGGCGGGCTGGTGCCGGTAGCGGTCGAGGTTGTAGCGTTCCAGCGCCCCGGCAACGCGGCGGGCGATCTCGTCCTTCGGCAGCTTGCGCGCCTTCAACCCGAAGGCGAGGTCCTCCTCCACCGTCGGGTAGACGATCTGTGTATCGGGATTCTGGAAGACAAAGCCGACCCGCTGCCGCACGGCCCGGCCGTCGCTGCGGGTATCCAGACCATCGACCGTGACGGTGCCGGCGGCCGGCACGATCAGCCCGTTCAGCAGGCGAGCCAGCGTGCTCTTCCCCGAGCCGTTGCCGCCGAGAATGGCGATGCGCCGCTCGGCCAGCCGCAGCGACAGGTCGTGCAGGACGGGGCGGTCGCCATAGGCGTGGGTGACGGACCGGAGTTCGATCATCGACGGAGCCAGGGCCTTCGCGGTGCAGTTCTGTTGCGTGTGCGAAAGGTTCTTAGCCGGTTTGTGGGCGGCGTTCCAGGGAAGAGCGTGGCCGTGGCGGCTTCGATTGGATTCCCATCCATGGTCGACTGCGCGCTCGCCCTATTCTGCCGCCTCGTTGTCCGCTGTGATCGGCTCTTCGAGCGGTACGGTCAATCGGCGTCGCTTCAAACCGACTTCTGGACTGATTGTACTTGGACGCCGCATCGCGGATCAGAAGGTGGGAGCGGCTTTGCTCTGGCGTTTGTAGTTTCCAGTTCCGTTGACATTGAACCCCATCCCACAAATGCCATCCTGCCTCACGTTGACGGCGCTTTCGGTAAAGGTGAATTCAATTTTACAGTCTCCATAGTCGCTTTCATCATTCGATGCGAATATCGCATGATTTCCGTTGAGAATTGCTACTCCCTCAACTTCGCCCGTGTTCATTTTGTACATGGCGCTCAGGCTGAATTTGATGGTGCTGACGGATTCTTGAGCGACAAGAAGCTCTCCGCCGGCGGCTTTATAGGTGCCGGAAACAGTTGCTGCCGCAGGGGTGGCGTGCTGCGGGGCGCTCAAGGCTGCCAACCGCGTTTGATAAGCCGATGCAAGACAAGTCACATCCGTGCAACGGTTTCGCTGCGCGATCCAGTTCTTCTGCTCGGTCTTGAGATCCGCCGGAGCGGTGCTGTTCTGAAGTGCAGCCTTGTAGGCGCGGCCAAGCTCGCTGTCGAGATTTGACAACCGTTCGTCGGAGCAAACCGCCTTTTCCACAGGTGTGCCGGCTTTACCGCAGTCGAAGCTTGCCGCGAAGCTGCTGCCGCCGCCAATTGCAGTCAGGGCAGCGGTCAGTATTAGAACCCGCATATCGACCTCATTGAGTCACGAGCATGCATGCTCACGCAACCGTTACAGAAGCGGAGAAGGCTGTGGCTCAGATCAACTATAGATACATGTGCGGTGGCAAGCGCATTCATCTGCTTGCCGCAAGGGAATTGCCGCATTCCGGACGTATGGCCGCCGGCTCTGGTTCAGAGATGATCTGCAACCGGGCGAGCCAGCCATCGGCGACGATCTGGCGAAATGGATCGCCAGCCCGCTGGCTGGTCAGCGTCCCGCATGTTGCAAAAATCAGAAGCTGTTCCGCTCATGATAGGTCTGAAGGAACTGCTGCACCCGCGGTTCGGTGGACTCGTGGAAAACCTCGCGCGGAGTGCCGAAGGCGGCGATCCGGCCGCGGTCGAGGAAGGCCACCTTATCGGCGACGTTGGCGGCGAAGCCCATCTCGTGGGTCACCACCACCATGGTCATGCCGTCGGCCGCCAGATCGCGCATCACCTGCAATACCTCGCCCACCAGTTCCGGGTCGAGTGCCGAGGTCGGCTCGTCGAACAGCATCAGGTGGGGTTCCATCGCGATGACGCGGGCGATGGCGACGCGCTGCTGCTGGCCGCCGGAGAGGCGGGCGGGGTAGCTGTCGGCCTTGGCGGCGAGACCCACCCGGTCCAGCATGCGGCGGGCATGGGCGGATGCTGCGGCCTTGTCCATGCCGCGGACCTGCACCAGGGCTTCGGCCACATTCTCCAGCGCGGTCATGTGGGGCCAAAGGTTGAACTGCTGGAACACCATGCCGACGTTGCGGCGCAGATCGCGCAGGTCGCGGTTGGACAGGCGGCGGCGCGGCGTGTCCTCGCTGTAGCCGACCAGCTTGCCTTCGATGCGGATCTCGCCGCGGTCGTAGACCTCCAGGAAGTTGATGCAGCGCAGGAGCGTACTCTTGCCCGATCCGCTGGGACCGATCAGGCAGACGACCTCCGACTTGTTGACGGTCAGGTCGATGTCGCGCAGCACCTCGTTGGTGCCGAAACTCTTGCCGACGCCGCGGATGGAGACCATCGGCGTGGTCTCGCCCTGGGCCATGCTGCGCGACGGGGTGGCGGTTTGGGAAACGGCAGTCATCACGCCCTCGCGGTTGCAGTCTCGGACGAAGACCCTTGCGGCGAGGCGTGGGTCAGGAAACGGGTGACGCGCGCCTCCAGCCGGCGGCCCAGGCGCGACACCACCTCAACCAGCAGCCAGTAGAACAGCGCCATCCCGAGGATGGTCTCGAAGGTGGCGAAGGTCTCCGCCGCCATCGTCTGCATCTCGTACATCAGTTCCGGCACGGTGATGATGGACAGCACCACCGTCTCCTTGGTCAGGATCGCCATCATGTTGACGATGGCCGGGATGGTCGACACCAGCATCGCCGGCACGATCACCCGTCGCAGGATGGCGCCATAGGACATGCCGAGGCTGAGCGCCGCCTCCACCTGCCCCTTCGGCACCGCCTGATAGCCGGCGCGGAAGATCTCGGCGAAATAGGCGCTGCCGTAGATGCCGAGGCCGAGGATGCCGGCGGTCGTCGCCTCCAGCCGCAGTCCGATGGACGGGCCGCCGCTGTAGAGCAGGAACAGCTGGATCAGGAAGGGCGTGCCGCGGATCACCTCGATATAGACGCGGATGACCCAGCGCAGCGGCTTCACCGGCAATTGCCGCAGCAGCATGAGCGCGAAGCCCAGCACCATGCCGATGAGGCAGCCGGCGCCCCAGCACAGGATGGTGATGCCGAAGCCGCGCAGCAGCGCCGGGCCGTACTGGACGAGAAGGGAAAGGTCCAACATCGGATCAGGCCTGTTGAAGGCGGCGTTCGACCAGCGTGCCGAACAGGGCCAGCGCGCCGTTGATCGCCAGATAGATGATGCCGGCCGCCAGATAAATCTCGAGCGGGCGGTAGTTGCTGGCCGAGATGGTCTGGCTGGTCCGCGTCAGCTCCGCCACCCCGACGACGGAGATCAGCGAGGATGCCTTCAGCAGCAGGATCAGCTCGTTGACCAGTGCGGGGACCGAGATGCGGAAAGCCTGCGGCAGCAGGATGCGCGTCCAGATCGACGATCCGGGAAAGCCCAGCGCCAGCGCCGCTTCCGACTGGCCGTGCGGGACGGCGTTCAGCGCGCCGCGGTAGATCTCCGACACATAGGCGCCGGACGCGAGGCCGAGTGCGGCGATGGAGGCGACCAGCGGCGGCACGTCGATGCCGATCAGCGGCAGCATGTAGTAGATCAGCAGAAGCTGGATCAGCAGCGGAACGCCGCGGAAGAAGCTGACATAGACACCGCCGGCAATGTCGGCCGCCCGGCCGCCGGACTGGCGCGCGACGCAGACGACAACGCCGATCACCTGCCCCAGCAGCACGCCGAGCAGAGAGACCCAGATGGTCGTGACGGCCGCTCCCAGCAGATAGGGAAAGGCGTCGATGATGACGCTGAACTTCATCGTGTGGGCCTTCGTCGGCGGTGCCGGAGCCTGTTTCCCTCTCCCCGCCTCCGGCGGAGCCTTGGAGCCGCCAGTCGTGGTGGCGGGAGAGAGGGAATAGGCAGGTTTGCCTTAGAGCTGCGGTTCCGGAACGGTGGTCGGCAGCTCCTGCGAGACGCCGAACCACTTCTTCTGGATGGCGGCCATGCGGCCGTCCTTCTGGATCTTGACCAGGGCGGCGTTGACCGCCTCGATCAGGCTCTTGTCGTCGTCGCTGGGACGGCCGACCCAGGAGAAGTAGGAGGGCTTGCCGAAGGGCGGCAGGACGACGGCGAAGGTCTCCTTGCGCTGGGCGGCGGCGAAGTTCAGGTTCGGCAGCGAGTTGACCGAGGCGTCGACGCGGCCGGCGGCCAGATCGGCGTAGGACTGGTTGCTGTCGACATATTCACGAACGTCCGGCGGGGTCGGCAGCGTCTGGCCGAACTCCTTCACCTGGGCCAGCTGCGAGGTGCCCTTGCCGCCGCCGACCTTCTTGCCGGCGATGTCTTCCGGCTTGTTGATGGTCTTGTCGTCGGCGCGCTTCATCAGGGCAGCGGTCGCTTCCGAAATCGGAACGGTGAAGGAATAGCGCTTCATGCGCTCCTTCGTGATGGTGACCGGGGCGATGACCAGATCGAACTTCTTGGCTTCCAGACCCGGCAGCACGCTGGTCCAGGGCAGGTCCATGTACTTGGCCTTGACGCCCAGCTCCTTCGCCACCTCGTCGAACAGGTCCTTGTCGACGCCCTTGTACTCGTTGTTCTCAAGGAAATCGAAGGGCGGGAACTGCATCTCGGTGGCGACGGTGAAGACGCCCGCCTTCTTCACGTCGGCCAGCGTGTCGGCCATCGCCGTCCCGGCGGCGGCACCGGTGACCAGCAGGGTGGCGCCCAGCAGTGCCGTCTTGAACATCGTCCGAACCATAGCCTTGCTCTCCATCATGAAGTCACCCCTGTTGCGGCCGGCGCCTGTCACCGGTCCTTTTGTGTTTACAAATTCAACTCGGTCGCGCTGTCGGTGATCGACGATCCGCTGAGGCTGAAGCGGTCTCCGACCGAGAGAAAGTGAACCAGCGTCACCGGCCTGCTGAGATGCATGGTCTGCCGCCGGATCGACAGGCAGGCCGCACCGGCTTCCACCCCCAGCAAGGCCGCCATCTCCGCCGTCGCGTTGACCGCGCGCACGGTGTGGTCGGCCGATGACCAGGGAACCCGGTCGACCAGCCATCGGCTGGGTGCCACGACATCGAAGGATTCGTCAACCACCTCCGGCACGACGTCGAGATTGACCAGCCGGCGTTCGTGCTGGATCGGCGTACCGTCGCTGAAATGCAGGCATTCCAGCGTCAGGATCGGCGTTCCGTCGGGCAGGTCGGGCCAGCGGATGCCCTCGCCGTTGCGAAAAATCTTGCGGTCGCGGATGCGGAATTCGTAGACACGCCCATCCCGCGCCACCACGTCGCCGATGTCCTCGATGGGCAGGGCGAATCGGTCGCGGCGGCTGGTGGCGACGAAGGTTCCGGCACGGCGGCGGCGGACCAGGAAGCCCTCCCGCGCCAGCAGGGCAATGGCCTTGTGTACGGTCTGGCGGGAAACGCCGTAGAGGCTGGACAATTCAGCCTCGTTGGGAAGGCGCTGGCCCGCCTGCCAGCGTCCCCGCAGGATCTGCCCGGCGACCGCGCGCTTGATCTGGTCGAACAGGGGGCCGCGGCCGTCGAGGGTGCTGTCAGGCGTCAGGCCGGCTTGCAACGGATGGTCCGGCGGGGACGCCGGTCCGTTACCGCGGTTCTGTCCGGTCAGGCCTTGCCGTGCCAACCCCTGCACCCCGCTCTCCGCGCCGCGTTGCGATGTGACGTTTCGGCGATAATGTATGTACATAATCTTTCGGTCAATCGTGAATTCCCGAACGTGACACAACCCATGTTGCAATGCGGCGGAATTCCGCCTATCCGCTTCGCAGGGGCTTGCGCCAACGCTAATAAAAGCCAATTGGAGGGCGGGTTTCGTCGGCTGGAAGGTTTGCGTGCGTGCATGTCGGTTGGAACGGGCAAGGAAGGGTTGAGGGTGCCGGCGGCGGAGAGTCGTGACGATCTCGTCGCCTGTCCCGACTGCGGCCGCCTGCACCGCGTCCGCCTGCCGACGCCGGGGCGCCGGGCCGAATGCACGCGCTGCGGCGCGGTGCTGTTCCGGAATGGGCGCGGCGGCGTCCGTCACGCGCTGCCCATGGCGGTCGCCAGCGCCCTGATGCTGATGCTCATCGCCGCCAACCCGCTGATGGGCGTGAACATCCAGGGCAACGACCGCACAAGCCTTGTCACCACCGGGGTCGAGATCCTGGCCGACCAGGGCATGTGGCCGCTGTCGCTGCTGGTCGGTGTGCTGGTGTTGGCCGCCCCCTTCGCCCGCATCATGGCGGTGATCGCCGTGCTGCAGCGGCTGCATGACGGTCGCCCTCCCGCCCACGTGCGGGAGACGGCGCGGCTGTTCGCCTGGGCCGAGAAGCTGCGGCCCTGGGCGATGCTGGACGTCTTCCTGCTCGGGCTGCTGGTCGGCTATTCGCGGCTGAAGGGCTTCGCCAACGCGGAGTTCCTGGCCGGCGGGCTGGCGCTGGGCGGTTTCGTGCTGGCCGGCACGCTGATGGACCTGGCGCTCGACAGCCGCCGGGTCTGGCAGGCAATCGACCATGTACCGCCCGGCGATGCGCCGGCGCCCAGGCGCTGGGTCGCCTGCACCGTCTGCCAGCGGGTCCATGGCTGCGACCATGGGCCGGCACCGGACCGCTGCACCCGCTGCCACAGCCGCCTGCACCCGCGTGAGCCGAACAGCCTGGAGCGGACCGCGGCGCTGGTGTCCGCCGGCGCCGTGCTCTACATCCCGGCCAACCTGCTGCCGGTGATGACCGTCGTCAATTTCGGCCAAGGGGCCCCCAGCACGATCCTCAGTGGCGTGCATGAGCTGGCGGAGGCCGGGCTGTGGCCGCTGGCCCTGCTGGTCTTCGTTGCCAGCGTCGCCGTGCCGGTGCTGAAGCTGGCGGGGCTCGGCTGGTTCCTCCTGGCCGCGTGGCGGCGTTCGGCCGCCAGGCTGCACGCCCGGACGCGGCTGTACCGCATCATCGACGCCATCGGGCGCTGGTCCAACATCGACGTGTTCATGATCGCCATCCTCACGGCACTGGTGCAGTTCGGCGCCGTCGCCTCCGTCCGCGCCGATCCCGGCGCCATCGCCTTCGCCGGCGTGGTCGTGCTGACCATGATCGCAAGCCACATCTTCGACCCGCGGGTGATGTGGGACCGCGCGGAAGAGGGAGCGCCCGATGCGGCGCAGAACGAACAGGCTGGAATGACGCGGCATGGCTGACGAGATCCGAGACAACGACCGGCCGGCCTCCCATTCGCCGGAAAGCCACCCGTCTGGCGGCCATCCGCCTGCCGATCATCCGCCCGAGGTCGCGACACCGCCGCGCCGGCGGCTGTCGCCCCTGTGGCTGCTGCCGCTGGTGGCGGCGCTGATCGCCGGCTGGCTCGGCTGGCGCTGGTTCGAGGAGCGCGGGCCGCAGATCGTCATCACCTTCCAGTCCGGCGACGGGCTGGAGGCCGGGCGGACCCGCATCAAGCACAAGAACGTCGATCTGGGCGTGATCGAATCGGTGCGGCTGTCCGATGACCTGTCCCAGGTGATCGCCACGGCGCGGATGGACCGCGCCGCCGCCCGCCACCTGAAGGACGGCACCCGCTTCTGGGTGGTGGCGCCGCGCCTCGGCCTCGGCGGTGTGTCGGGGCTCAGCACCGTGGTGTCCGGCACCTATGTGGAAATGGAGCCCGGCGGCGGCGATGACCGGCGGGAGTTCGACGCGCTGGACGAGCCGCCGGTGGTCCGCGCCGACGTGCCGGGCCGCAGCTTCAACCTGAAGACCGAGCAGCTGGGGTCGCTGGCCCAGGGGTCTCCCGTCTATTTCCGCGGTGTCCAGGTGGGCGAGGTGATGGGCTACAACCTGTCGCCGCAGGACCGCAGCGTGTCGGTGGCGATCTTTGTCCGTGCGCCCTATGAGGGGCTGGTGCATGAGGGAAGCCGCTTCTGGCGGTCGTCGGGCATCCAGTTCTCAGCCGGGGCCGACGGCATCAAGTTTCAGACGGAATCGCTGAAGTCGCTGGCGCTGGGCGGCGTGGTGCTGGAAACCCCGGCGGATCCCGAGGCCGGAGCCCAGGCGCTGGATTGGGCCAGCTTCACGCTTTACGAGGATCAGGCGTCCGCCGCCGCCGCCCGCGACCGGCTGCGTGTGCGCTATCGACTGGAGTTCCCCGGTTCGGTCCAGGGACTGCAGGCCGGCGCCCCGGTGCTGATGCGCGGGCTGACGGTGGGCCATGTCGCCGCCGTACGGCTGGTGTATGACGAGGCCAAGGAGGAACTGCACATCCCCGTCGACATCGATTTTGAACCCGATCTGGTCGCTCGCACCTATGCGGTGATCGACGGCAAGCCGATGGACGAGGCGGCGGTGCGCAAGCTGGTCGCCATGCAGGTGGAGAAGGGTCTGCGGGCCCGGTTGGCCTCGGGCAACCTGATCACCGGGCAGAAGCTGGTCTCCTTCGACTACGCTCCCGGCCTGCCGCCCTCGCCGGGATCGGAGCGGTCGGAGCTGCCGACGGTGGCCTCCAGCGACCTCGATGCGATCATGGCCTCGGCCGGGGTGGTGATGGAGAAGGTTTCCGCACTGCCGCTGGACGGGCTGATCGCCGACCTGCGCGGCACCTTGCAGTCGGTTGGCGGCCTCGCTGGTTCGCCGGACCTCGCGCGGTCGCTGGCCGCACTCGCCAAGGCGCTGGGTAGCGCCGATGCGCTGATGCGCGACACCAACCGGCAACTGCCGCAACTGCTGACGAGCCTACGAGGGGTGGCGACCGCGGCGGAAGGTACACTGAAGAATGCCAGCGGGCTGCTGGGCGGTGGGAGTGGACAGGCCGACCTGCCGGGCGTGATGCGGCAGTTGAACGACGCCGCGCGGTCCTTCCGCGTGCTGGCAGACTATCTGGAACGCCATCCGGAAGCGCTGCTGCAAGGCAAGAAATAATGGGATGGGGAGCAGAGGGGATGAAGGTGATGTGCGGATTCCGGAATGCTGCGCTGGCGCTGCCGCTTTTCGTGCTGGCAGCCTGCCAGTCGACGCCGGACAGCCGGCTCTACACGCTGGCGGTGATCCCGCCGGCCGGTACGGCGCAGCCGGCAGCGACAATGCCCCGGACCCTGGCCTTGGGCTCGCTCGACCTGCCGATGCTGATCGACCGGCCGCAGATCGTCCGCCGCATCGACGGCAACCGGGTGGAGGCTCTGGAGTATGACCGCTGGGCGGAGCCGCTGGCCGACGGCCTGCGCTCCACCCTCGCCGGCGACCTTGCGGCTCGGCTGCCGGGCACGACGATGCTTCCGGTGGCCGGCAGTACGGTGGCAGAGAACACTCCGGTGCTGGCCGTCACTGTGCTGCGCTTCGACGCCGACGCCTCGGGGCGCGTGGTTCTGGATGCGCAATGGACCCTGTCGCCCGGCAGCGGCGCCGGCGGGCGCAAGATCGGGCCGACGCGCGAGACGGTGGAGGTGCCGGAGGCGGGTGCCGATCCCGATGCGCAGGTGCGTAAGATGAGCCAGGCGGTCGCGACCCTGGCGGATCGTATCGCCGCGGGCTTGCGGCGTTAGGTCCTGTCTGACGGCCTACTGACGCGCAGGCATCGCTGGATCATGGCGAGCCTGATGAAGGTCATGTAGTTGACGGCAAGCTTGTCATGTCGCGTGGCAACGGATCGGCATCCTTTGAGCCATCCGATGCCACGCTCGACGACGTTTCGTCGCCGGTATGCCTCCCGATCGAACCGAGGCGGCCTGCCGCGGTGGGTTCGCCTGCGTTCGTCCTTGCGCATGGCAATGACCGGTTCGATGTGGCGGCGTCGCAGGTACTGACGAAAGCGATTGGCGCTGTAGCCCTTGTCGCCAGCCAGCTTTCGAGGCTTGGTGCGTCGGCGCCCTCGGCGGGTGGGCAAGCTGACCGCCTCCAAGGCGGCGACGGCGAAGGAGATTTCCTGAAGCTGACCTGCGCTCAGCACGGCGGCCAGCGGCAGGCCGTTGCCATCGGTCACCAAATGGATTTTGGTCCCGAAGCCCCCGCGGGAGCGGCCGAGTGCGTGGTCGGCCGGCTCGTCCGAGCCCCCCTTTTTCCGCCCCCAGCCGCCGAGCGACTGGCCCGGATGCTGGTGCCGTCGATGCACCAGAGGTCCACATCGATCCGACCATCCGCATCAAGCTGCAAGCGCAGCCGGTCGAGGATCCGCTCGAACAGCCCGTCGCAACGCCATCGCACAAAGCGTTCGTAGATCGTCTGCCAGGGGCCGTAGCGTTCGGGAATGTCCCGCCATTGGGCGCCGGTGTTCAGCTTCCACATCAGCCCATCAACCACTTGACGGTGATCCCGCCACACACCGCCACCTCGCGGATTCGACCGCGGCATCAAATCCGCGATCCGATCCCACTGCGCATCGCTCAGTTCGTAGCGTCGCAGCCCTGTCGCATCGTAAGCCATCAAACTGACCTTGGGCTCTAAACCACAACGTCAATAGGCTCGTCAGACAGGACCTAGGCAGGCGCGCGGCTCCTCCTCAATGCAGCAGGGTGGCGCCGCGGTCGGCGGTGGGGCGCGGCCTGTCCATATGACCGGTGGTCGGCCGGCCTGGCATATGCGACGTCTTCGCAGGGTCAGGCAGCGTCAGGCCGGCGCGGGCGAGGGCCGCGGCCAGGACGCACAGCGGCGCCATCGCCATGCGCACGGCGGTCAGCGACAGCCAGTCGTTCATCAGCACCCCGGCCTCGCCATGCAGCCCTTGCTGGGCCAACCGCACCATGTCGAGCAGCAACGCCTCGTCGGTGCCCAAGGCCGGGCAGGGCGGGCGATGGAGGTCGAGCGGGCGGGTGGTGGCGGCGAGCACGATGCGCATCAGCGTGTCGAACGCCACCGCCGCATCGTTCGACAGCCCGGCCGCGGTCATTCCATCCTGCCAATGAGGATGCTGCCGCTCCGGTTCGCGCAGAGGCTCCGCCCACAGCCGCAGCACCGAGATGACCAGCATCTCTGCGCTGCACAGATCCTGGAAGCGTTCCCGGAACGGGGCGGCGCGGCGATGGGACTGCATGCTGGACATGGCGGACTCCGCTTGGGGGATGGGTCAGCGGAGAGTAGGACGCCGAAATTGCGAATGCAAGTCATTCGCAAAAATGACTGGGTCCGGTCCAGCTTCAGCGTTGCGACCAGCGGGTCAGCCAGCCGGCGAGCCGGTCGAAGCCGGCATCGATCACCACGGCGAGTGCGGCGACGATCAGCGCCCCCTGGATGACATAGGCCTGGTTGGACCCGTTCAGCCCTACGATGATCGGCAGCCCCAAGGTCTTGGCGCCGACGGTGGAGGCGATGGCGGCGGTGCCGACATTGATGATGACGGCGGTGCGGATGCCGGCCAGGATCACCGGGGCGGCCAACGGCAGCTCGACGCGGAACAGCATCTCCGCCGGTCCCATGCCGAGGCCGCGGGCCGAGTCCAGCACCGGGGCCGGGACGCCGTCCAACCCGGCGACCGTGTTCTCCACCACCGGCAGCAGGGCATAGAGCGTCAGGGCGATCAGCGCCGGTTCGGGGCCGAATCCCATCACCGGAACCGCCAGCGCCAGCACCGCCACCGGCGGGAAGGTCTGGCCCATGGTGGCGACGGTTTCCAGAAGTCCACGGAATTCCCGCCCCCACGGACGGGTGACGGCAATGCCGGCGCCGCCGCCCAGCAGGATCGCGGCGAGGCTGGAGACGCCGACCAGCGCCATGTGGTCGAGCGTCAGGCTGACAAAGCTCTCCGCCTCGTACAGTGGCCGGTCCAGGCGGGGAAACAGCGTCGCGAACAGCGGCTTCAGCGACGGCATGCCCAGCACCAGCGCCACCAGCACCACCAGACCCAGCATCAGCCGGTCGGTCAGGAAATCCCGTGGGGCCATGCCGACGCCGGTCATGCCGTTCCACTGGCGGCTGGGCCGCCGGAGACCGTTCCGGCGGAGGTGGGGCGGACGAGGTCGGACAGATGCAGCACGCCGGCCGGCCGGCCGTCGCCGTCCACCACCGGCAGCCGTTCGGTGCCGCGGACGACCATCTCGGACAGGGCGCGGTGCAGCGGCGTCCCGGCGGCCAGCGGCTCGCCGGTCACGCTCTCCTGCCGACGGGCGCGGTCGCCGACGGTTTCCACCGCCAGCCGCTTCAGCCCCCATTCCTCGCGCCCGACAAGGTCGCGCACCAGCGGGCTGGCCGGACGCGTCAGGATGTCCAGCGGGGGGGCGCACTGGATCAGCCTGCCATGGTCCATCACCGCGATGCTGTCGCCAAGCCGCAGAGCCTCATCCATGTCGTGGGTAACGAAGACGACGGTGGTGCCGGTGCGGCGGTGGATGGCCGACAGTTCCGTTTGCAGGCTGGCGCGGGTGATCGGGTCGAGCGCGCTGAACGGTTCGTCCATCAGCAGGATGCGCGGTTCTGCTGCCAGGGCGCGGGCAACGCCGACGCGCTGCTGCTGTCCGCCGGACAACTGGTGCGGATAGGCGCCGCGATAACGGCGGGGATCGAGGTTCAGCAATTCCAGCAGTTCCGTCACCCGGTCGCGGATGCGCGCCCTGGGCCAGCCGAGTAGGCCTGGCACAGTGGCGATGTTGCGTTCCACCGTCCAATGCGGAAACAGACCGACCGACTGGATGACGTAGCCCATGCGCCGGCGCAGCTCCTCCGGCTTCAAGGACGCGATGTCCACGCCGTCGATGCGGATGGCGCCCTCGTCGGCGGGGATCAGCCGGTTGATCATCCGCAGCACCGTCGATTTGCCGGAGCCGGACGGCCCGATCAGCACGCGGAACTCCCCCTCCGCCACGGTGAAGGACACGGCATCCACCGCTGTCCAGGAGCCGAAGCGCTTGGTCACGCGCTCAAAGTCGATCATGGCGCACTCCTTCCCGGCAGGACGCCGATGCTGTGTGTGGCGGCGGCAATGCCGATGGAAAGCAGGGCGTCGGCCGCCACCGCCAGCAGGATGACGGGAACGGCGCCCAGCAGCACAAGGTCCAGCGCGTTGGCGAAAAGCCCTTGGAACATGATGGCGCCCAGCCCTCCTGCCCCGATCAGCGCCGCCACCGCCGCCAGCCCGACCGCCTGGACGACGGTGATGCGCAGTCCCGACAGGAAAACCGGCAGAGCCAGCGGCAGGTCGACGCGCAGGAAGATCTGGCGCGGCGTCAGCCCCATGCCCCGGGCGGCTTCCCGCACCGGGGCGGGAACGCCGTCCAGCCCGACCGCGGTGTTGCGGACGATGGGCAGCAGCGAATAGAACGTCAGCGCGATCACCGCCGGCAGCGGTCCGACCCCGCTGATCCCCGACCCCGGCAGCATCGCGCCCAGCGCCGCCAGCGGTGCCATCAGCAGGCCGAACAGGGCGATGGACGGCACGGTCTGCACCACATTCAGCACCGGAAACACCGCGCGTCCGACCGCCTGCACCCGGTGGGCGGCGACGCCGAGAGGAATGCCGATCAGCAGGGTCGGGACCAGCGCCGCCGCCACCAGCATGGCGTGGCGCAGCACGGCGTCGGCGAAAATCTCGCGGCGGTTGGCGTATTCCTTGAGGATCGACAGCGCGTCGAGATGGCCGGACGCCAGTTGCAGCGCCACCAGTGCGGCGACCGCCCCGCCGACCGCCATCCGGCCGATGGCGCCCAGTCCCAGCCGGCGCGCCGCGTCGATGGCGGTCAGCAGGCCCGCCGCCGCCATCACCCAGAAGCCGGAGGCGAAGGAGGTCCGCGCCGCTGCGGACGCTCCCTGAGCCAGTGCCGCCGCCTGCGCGCCCGCCAGCCAGACCAGCCCGGCGGTGAACAGTCCTCCCGCCACGACGGTCAGGCCGAGCCCGGTACGGGTGGGCCGCAGGAACGGCGTCGCCAGCAGCGCCAGCCCCGGCAGCAGGGCTATCGCTCCGTCAAACCCCTGCGCCGCCGCCCACAGCGGCACCGGCCGTCCCGACAGCAGACGGTTGGGGGCGAAGCCGAGAAAGGGCAAGGCCACGGCGGCGACCGCCGCGGCCAGCACCATAAGCAGGGCGACGCGGTTGTGCAGGAGAAGCCGGCTGGTCACGTCGCCGGCTTACTTCAGGAAGCCCTTGGACTTCAGGTAGTCGGTGGCGACCTGCTTCTGGTCCTGGCCGTCCACCGAGATCTTGGCGTTCAGCCCGCGCAGGGTCTCGGCATCGAGGCTGGCGAACACCGGGTTCAGGAGATCGGCGATCTTCGGGTTGGCGGTCAGCACGGCGGCGCGGACGGTCGGTGCCGGTTCATACACCATCTGCGCGCCCTTGGTATCGGCCAGCACGACGAGGTCGAGCGCCGCGATGGCGCCATCGGTGCCGTAGACCATCGCGGTGTTGACGCCGGACGTCTGTTCGGCCGCCGCGCGGATGGTGGCCGCGGTGTCGCCGCCGGCCAGGATCAGCATCTGGTCGGGCTTCAGCGCGAATCCGTAGGTCTGCTGGAAGGAGGGCAGGGCGGCCGGGCTCTCCACGAACTCGGCCGACGCGGCGACCTTGGCCTTGCCGCCACTGCCGACCCACTTGGCGAAATCCTCCATGGTCTTCAGCTTGTTGGCATCGGCCACGTCGCGACGCACGGCCAGCGCCCAGGTGTTGTTGGCCGGGGCCGGCTTCAGCCAAACGATGCTGTTCTTCTCCTGGTCGAGCTGCCGGACCTTGTCATAGCCGGCACCTGCATTCTTCCAGACCGGGTCGCTGTCGACGTTGAAGAAGAAGGCACCGTTGCCGGTGTATTCGGGATAGATGTCGATCTCGCCGGACAGCAGGGCACCGCGCACGATCTTGGTCGGGCCCAACTGGATCTCTGTTTTCCGTCGGGATGCCGCCCGCCTGCAAGACCTGCAGGATCATGGTGCCGAGCAGGCCGCTTTCGGCATCGAGCTTGGAGCCGACGCGGACCGCATCCGCCGCCTGTGCCGACCCGGCGGCGAGGCCCAATGCCAGAACCGCCGCACCCATGAAGGCGCGGCTCTTGTTGAAGATCGTGAACACCCCGGAACCTCCCCCTGAAAGCATTGGGAAAAGGATGGGTGACGGCTGCGCTTACGGCAAGCCGCGCTTTCCGTCTGTCCTGTCCCGGATATGAGTTTTCGCCTATTTCCCCGAGGAACTTCCCATCCGGCGAAGCTGTTGACCGGGAAACCCCAACAGCCCAATCAGGAGGATCCGATGTCCCAGGGCGACAAGGGCAAGTACACCGACAAGCAGAAGCGCAAAGCCGAGCACATCGAAGAAAGTTACGAGAAGCGCGGCGTGTCCAAAGATGAGGCGGAAAGCCGCGCTTGGGCGACCGTCAACAAGCAGGATGGCGGCGGCAAGAAGGGCGGGTCGGGGCACGACAAGTGAGGAGGGTGGACAGATAGGGGGAGATCGCGGCCGATACTCCCCCCGACATAAAACTCTTCTACAGTCCCCGATAGGTCCATTCCGTTCCCAACGCCGCGGCGTCGCGGTCGCGCAGCACGGCGACCTCCGCATGGGCCGGCGACAGTTCGCAAACCGGGTCGGCCGCATCGGCGCTGCCCGCCAGCGCCAGGGCCTGACAGCGGCAGCCGCCCCAATCCTCCTCCTTGTGGTCGCAGGACTGGCAGGGCTCCGGCATCCAGTCGGTGCCGCGGTAGCGCGCAAAGGCCGGGCCGTCCCGCCAGATGTCGGACAGGCTGCGGTCATGCACCGTCTCGAACGTCATCCCCGGAATCGTCTCCGCCGCATGGCAGGGCAGAACCCGCCCGCGCGGGGTGACGTTCATGAAACGGCGCGCCCAGCCGCCCATGCAGCTCTTCGGCCGGCGGGCATAATAATCCGGCACGACGTAATCGACCACGATCCGCCCGGCCAGTTCGGGCAGCCGGGCGCGCACCGCCGCGTCCATCGCCAGCAACTGCTCGCGCGACGGCATCAGGGCTGCGCGGTTGGCGAGCGCCCAGCCGTAATACTGCACGTTGGCGATTTCGATCCGTCCGGCGCCGAGATCCATCGCCAGATCGATGACATCATTCACCCGGTCGATGTTGTGGCGGTGCAGGACCGCGTTGATGGTCAGCGCCATCCCCTGCCGGACCACCGCCCGTGCCACCTCCAGCTTCTTCACGTGGCCGCCCTTGAAGCCGCCGACGCGGTCGGCGCCGGTCGCCTCGGCATCCTGAAGGCTGATCTGCACATGCTGGAGCCCGGCGCGCTGCAACCGCTCCAGCCGCGGCTGATCGAGCAGCACGGCCGAGGTGATGAGGTTGCTGTAGAGCCCGATCTCTGTCGCGTGGGCGACCAGCTCCTCCAGATCCTTGCGGACGCAGGGTTCCCCGCCGGAGAAATGCACCTGGAGCGCACCGGCATCCGCCGCCTCGTCGAGCACGCGCTTCCAGGTGGCGGTGTCCAGTTCCGCGCTGGCGAACTCGAGCGCCACCGGGTTGGAGCAGTAGGGGCAGCGCAGCGGGCAGCGGTGCGTCAGCTCCATCAGCACGGCGAAGGGCGGGGCCGGTTCGGCGGCCGAGGATGCCGCGAAGGCGGGCAGGGCGCAGCTCATTGGACACACCTCCTGGAGACACACCTCCCGGGGCATCTCATGTGACGACATAACCCTTGTTGCGCAGGTCGGTCAGCATCTCCAGCACGTCGGCGGCGACCTCCGTGCGCGGCGCGTCGTATTCCACGGTCAGCCGGTCGATGCCGGCGGCCACGTCGGCGACCTCTCTACCGACGCAGGCGCGCACCACCGCCAGCGCCATTTCGTCCAGCACCAGAAGCCGCTCCGGTCCCATCAGCATCCACTGGCCGCGGCGGCGGTCGTTGCGCAGCATGACGCCGGGGGCCAGCCGCAGCCGGTCGGTCTCGGCAATGTTGGGAG
Organism: Azospirillum sp. UENF 112521; assembly: GCF_058780665.1. Taxonomy (NCBI): domain Bacteria; kingdom Pseudomonadati; phylum Pseudomonadota; class Alphaproteobacteria; order Rhodospirillales; family Azospirillaceae; genus Azospirillum; species Azospirillum sp. UENF 112521. The sequence goes on along the minus strand of NZ_JBSNCI010000005.1, from coordinate 436,809 downwards.
CGATGGCGTTCACCGGCTGTACCGTGTCGGTTCCATGTCCGCCGGCACGAAGGCGCCGGGCGGGATCAGGTTCGGGGTGACATAGGCATGGTGCAGGGCATCCAACTGCGCCCACAGCAGCTCGGTCTTGAAGCGCAGGGCGCGCAGGCATTGCAGCTGCTGTTCCGCCGTATGGGCATTGGTCAGCACATAGTCCAGACCGAACTCCACGTCGCGCGGCGCCTCGTCCAGCCGCTTGCGGAAATAGGACAGGGTGCTGTCGTTGGCGAAGGCGTAGTTGCGCTCGAACCCGGCGATGCGTTCACGGTGGATCGACGGTGCGAACAGCTCGGTTAGCGAGGATGCCACCGCCTCCAGCAGCGAATGGTCGCGCACGAAGTTGACATAGGCATCCACGGCGAAGCGGGTGGCGGGCAGGAGCCCCTCCAGCGACTTCACATATTCGCGGTCCAGCCCCAGCCCGTCGGTCAGTCGCAGCCAGCGTTCGATGCCGCCGACCTTGGTCTCGTCCAGCCCGCCGGTCTGGGTCAGCCCGTCATGGTCCAGCACGCGCTGCAACCAGGCACGGCGCAGCACCGGGTCGTCCATGCGCGACATGATAGTCAGATCCTTGCGCGGGATCGACACCTGATAATAGAAGCGGTTCAGCGCCCAGGCCTGGATTTGTCCCTTCTGCAGCTTGCCGCCGTGCAGCAGCTGATGGAATGGGTGGAGGTCGTGATACTGCCGCTCGCCGATGGCATAGAGCGCGGCGCGGAACTCCTCGCGGGACATCAGCTCAGTCATAGGGTCAGCTCCAGCCCGTCATTGGCGATGCGCCAGCCGGCCGCCTCGGCCTCCGCCCGTTCGGGCGAATCCTCAAGCAGGGCGGGGTTCGTGTTGTTGATGTGGATGTAGATCTTGCGGCCGACGTTCAGCGGCGCGAAGGCGGCCATGCTGCCGGCCGGTCCCGACATCGGCATATGGCCCATGCGTGCCGCCGTCTTCACCCCGGTGCCGCTGCGGACCATCTCGTCGTCGGTCCAGGTGGTGCCGTCGAACAGCACGAGCGGCGCCCCGTGCAGCCGGTCGGCTAGCCAGCCCGGCATGCCGGCGCAGCCGGGGATATAGAAGAAGCCGTCGCTGGACCCGTCGCTGGAGCGGATGCGCAGCGCTACTGTGTCCTCGGCGACGGAGCCGAAGCCGGGTCCGGCCGACGCGTCCTCCAGATAGAGCGCCACCTTGCCCGGCACCGCGAACGCCTCGACCTCCAGCCCCAGCGGCCGACCGTCGGCGCCGGCGGGCTGGAAGGGCTCGCCCAGCGCCATCGGTCGACGGGCGACCAGCTCGGGATTCAACACGTTGAATACGCTGTTGCTGGCCAGCACGCCATGGACGCGCGGTGTGGCATAGACGGCGAAGGGATGGGATTCGCGCAGGGTCAGCAGGCCGGCGACATGGTCGATGTCGGCATTGGTCAGCAGCGCCGCACTGATCGGATTGCCGCGCAGGCCATTTTGGGGATGAAGCTGCGTGTTGGCGAGCAGTTGCGCGCCGAGGTCGGGCGAGGCGTTCAGCAGCAGCCAGCGTTCGCCGTCGGCGGTCACCGCCAGCGACGATTGGGTGCGAGGCTTGGCCGCCGGATCGCCGGAACGGGCACGGCGGCAACCCTCGCAGGCGCAGTTCCATTGCGGGAAGCCCCCGCCGGCTGCCGAACCGAGTACGAGAATCTTCATGGCCACCGTCTTGAGCGCGTCTTGGGCGCGGTCCTTGAGAAAAAGGCCCTGAGGGAAGGCAGGTCCGGGGAAGAGCTGTCACGCCGTGCTTCCCCGGCCCCGCCTCGTCCGGCTTAGAGGCCGGCGCAGGCGTAGGCGTTGATCTCGGTGCCGACGGCGATTTCGGTGGTCTTCGGTTTGCGCCAGGTCTTCATCGCGTGATACTCCTGCTTGCTGACTGTTGCTTACCAGGATGGTTGGCAAGATGAAGAATAGCGGTCCGGGGCGGAGGGCCGCCATGCTACCATGGTGTAATCCGCCACCTCCTTCGATGCCGACCCGCCCCCGAAATCAGGGAGTGGATGTGGCGGGAGGGGGCAGTGGATGCGCCTCCTCCGTCGGCAGACCGGCCTCCATCCAGCCGTCGATGCCCGTCGGGTACCAATGGACACGGGCATAGCCAAGTAACACCGCCCGCTTGGCCGCGTTCCATGACATCCAGCAATCGGACAGGCAGTAGAACAAAAGATCGCGCGAGCGGTCGCCGCCGGTCAGCCGGTCCAACTGGGACTCGAACCATGCCAGCGTCGCCGGATCGGGCGACCCCACCCCCACATTGGGCAGCCAGACGCTGCCGGGAATTTGCCGGTAGGGCTTCGATTGCAGCCAGGGGCCGCCGGGCAGCGTGCTGCGCTCCAGGCGCTGGACGAAGATCGGGATGAGGCGCCCTTGCGACAGCAGCGCCTGCACCGCAGGCGTGTCGACCGTTTCCGCCCCGACGACCCCGTCCGGCGTGGGCGAGCGGTAATCGGACAGGCGGTAGCCGTCCGGCTGTGGAATACCGGCGGCCAGGGTGGGGGTGGTGAAGGCGAGGGTGAGGGTGAGGGTGAGGAGAAGAGCGGCGGCCGCTGGGAGGTTGGATCCCCAGCCGGTCGTCCTCGCCGGGCGGGGTGGGGGTAAGCGCCTACAGGCCCTCACCGCCGGTCGGCCAGCACACGGTTGGCGATCACCACCGCCTGGGTGCGGCTGTAGACCTTCAGCTTTTGCAGGATCGCCGAGACATGGGCCTTCACCGTCGTCTCGGTGATGCTGAGGTCGAAGGCGATCTCCTTGTTCAGCTTGCCGGTGCCCAGAAGTTCCAGCACCCGCAGTTGCTGCGCGGTCAAGGTGGAGATACGCCGCGCGATCTCAGCCGTCTCGGCATCCTCGGCCTCGTCGGCGGTCGCCTCGTCCGCGGCTTGGGGAGGAACGTAAAGCTCGCCGTTCAGGACTTGGCGCAGGGCGGCGGCGATGGCGTCGCGCGGGGTCGATTTGGGAATGAAACCGGCGGCCCCGCTCTCCATCGCCTCGCGCACCCAGCGGCGTTCCTCATGGGCGGAGACGACGACGACCGGTGTCGCCGGAAAGCGCTGGCGCAATGTGCGCAGCCCACCCAGGCCGTTCATGCCTGGCATGTTGACGTCGAGCAGCACCAGATCGAGGTCGCCGCGCTCCTCCAGCGCCTGCATGACGCTGTCGAGCCGGTCCGCCTCCATCACGTCGGTGGCCTGGCAGGAATAGAGCACCGCGCTGCGCAGGGCGTCGCGCACCATCGGATGGTCATCGGCAATCAGGATCCGGGTCATGGCCTGCGGTTCCCTGCACAGCGGCAGACAAGATGAAGACTGGGACAGCATCCCGCCTCCATTGTGTCAGAGCGAAATGGACGGGCGCAACAACGCGAACGACCCGAATTGTTTTGTGCGCGAACATGTCGCACCGCCATCGGATGTACTCCCCTTCGGTTGGAGCGGGCCGTCACTCTTCGTGCACGGTTTCCAGCCAGGAGCGGATCGACCACAGCGCCTCCTGCCCCAGGGCGTCGCCGAACTTCGGCATGTAGGTCACGCCGTTGCGGATCGAGCCGTTGGTGACGCGCTCCTTGAACCATTCGTCGCCGCCATCGCCCTTCTCCAGGTAGCGCAGGTCGGGGGCGATGCCGCCGGACACCGCACCCAGTCCATGGCAGCGCGCGCAGTTCTGGTTGAAGGCCGAGGCACCGATCTCGATGGCGCGCGGGTTGCCGCGGTAGGGATTGCTGTCCTGCCATGTCTCGCCCAGCTTCTCCAGTCCGGTGGTGTCCACCGGCTGCGGGACAACGTCGCCATGGGCGAGAGCCGGGCCGCACAGCGCCGCCGTCAACAGCCCGGCCAGTGCAAGCGTGGCGAAGGAGGCAAGGCGGGGGAGCCGGTCGGGCGGCGTGGCAGGGATCTGGGTCATCTCTTGCGTCCTCTTCCTGCATCCGTCTTTGGGCTCCCGCATTGTGCCGTGCCGCAGATTCCGTGTTTTGCGGAAGTGCTTGACGGTTGCGAGGCCGGATTGCGGCCAAGGATAGCAATCGTTCGTTCGCTAAATTATTCGACGATGGTACAAGACCCGCCGGCAAGGTCGGAATCGCGCCGTGGCAACTTGGTCTATGGTCGGATGACGCAAAGGGCAGGCTGCCGGGAACCCGCTGTCAGGTCAGCGGCGGCAGCCGCCCGGCGTTGATCGCCGCCTTCACCTTCGCCAGTTGCCGCACCGCCGGATCGCCCAGCCGCAGCGCCACCCCTGTCGACAACACATCGATCAGCGTCAGATGCACCAGTCGCGAGGCCATCGGCGTGTACATCTCGGTGTCCTCCACCGGCCGGCTGGCGATGACGACGCTCGCCATCGCGGCCAGAGGCGACCGTGGTGCTGTGATCGCCACCACTGCGGTGCCCTGCGACCGCGCCGCCGCCGCCAGCTCGTTGATCGTCCCGCTGCGCCCGGTGTTGGACAGCGCCAACAGCACCCCGCCGGCCGTCATGTTGACCAGCAGCATGCGCGCCAGCACCGGATCGGCGCAGGGCTGGGCGTCGGCACCGAAGCGCAGCAGCTTGTGCGCGGCGTCCTGAGCCAGCGCGCTCGACCCGCCGGTGCCGACGCACAGCACGCGCGACGCACCCGCAAGAAGAGCGATAGCGTGCCCCAGCGCCTCATCGTCCAGCGTGGACGATGCCGCGGTCAAAGCCGCCGCGCTCGATGAAAAAATTTTTCGCGCCAGTGTTCCAACATCGTCGTCCGGCGCGACATCCTTGCTGACATAGGGGGTGCCGCCGCGCACCTCGTCGCGCAACGCATCGCGTGCCTGGGATTCGGCAAGCCGCAGCTTGAAGTCAGGGAAGCCGGCACAGCCGACGCTGCGGCAAAAACGCACCACCGTCGCCTCGCTGACCTCCGCCGCCTGCGCCAGCGACGTGACGTTCAGGTCGAGCACCCGCCGCGGATCGGCCAGCACCAGATCGGCGATCTGCCCTTCCGACCGTTTCAGCTCGCTTCGCAACCGCCGGATCTGATCGAGTATATCCAATGGTGCAGGAAGGGCGGCTGTGCTGTTGACCGGGGATGTCATGGCGTAAAGTTACTTCCCTGAAGAGCCGATTCCGCGAGGCGCCGGCCGCTGATCGTCGCGAAAGCGGCGGCGTCCGAAGCGGCGCTGCCGTCACTATGAAGATTTTTGCCGTAGATGGCGAGAAATCCAGCCAAGCCATCCCATTTATGAAAAAATTTTTCTTCACACCCCGTCTTCCCAGGCGTATGGTCCGTTCCGGAAATCATCGCCTCCCACAAACGGTCGAGACGCGATCATGAGCAAGCCCGTTCCCCTGAATTCTGTCGTCGCCCGCGTGACGGAGCGCATCGCGGAGCGCAGCCGCGACCGCCGTGCCGCCTATCTGGCGCGGCTGGAAAGCGCCGGTGGAAAGCCGCGTCGCCATCGCCTGGGCTGCGCCAACCTCGCCCACGCCTTCGCGGCCTGCGGTGCGAACGACAAAGCGGCTCTGCGCGGCGAGGCACAGCCGTCGATCGGCATCGTCACCGCTTACAACGACATGCTTTCCGCCCATCAGCCCTACGAGCGCTATCCCGCGATGATCCGCGAGTCGGTGCGGGCGGCCGGCGGCGTGGCGCAGGTTGCCGGCGGCGTGCCCGCCATGTGCGACGGCGTCACCCAGGGTTACGAAGGCATGGAACTGTCGCTGTTCAGCCGCGACGTGATCGCGCTGGCGACAGGCGTCGCCCTTTCCCACGCGACCTTCGACGGCGTCCTGTGCCTGGGCATCTGCGACAAGATCGTCCCCGGTCTGGTGATCGGTTCGCTCGCCTTCGGCCATCTGCCGACGATCTTCGTCCCCGCCGGCCCGATGCCGTCGGGCCTGTCGAATGCCGACAAGGCCAAGGCGCGCCAGCTCTATGCCCAGGGCAAGGTCGGTCGCGAGGAGTTGCTGGAGGCGGAGTCCCAATCCTACCACGCGCCCGGCACCTGCACCTTCTACGGCACCGCCAACACCAACCAGATGCTGATGGAGATCATGGGCCTGCACCTGCCGGGCGCCAGCTTCGTCAACCCCAACACGCCGCTGCGCGACGCGCTGACCGATGCCGCCGCCCGCCGGGTGGTGGCGATGACCGCCCCCGGCGCCGGCACCCCCATCGGCCGCATCGTCGATGAGCGCGCGTTGGTGAACGGCATCGTCGGGCTGCTGGCCACCGGCGGTTCGACCAACCACACCCTGCACATCCCGGCCATCGCCGCCGCTGCCGGCATCGAGCTGAACTGGGAGGATTTCTCGGAGCTTTCGGCGGTCGTCCCGCTGCTGGCCCGCGTCTATCCCAACGGCAGCGCCGACGTGAACCGCTTCCATCAGGCCGGCGGCATGCCCTTCGTCATCGGCCAGTTGATTGACGCCGGGCTCCTCCACACCGACATCTCCACCATCCATGGCGACGGTGGGCTGGAGCCGTACCGCAGCATGCCCGGGCTGGACGAAGGCGGTGCCCTGACCTGGACCAGGGCTGCCACCGACCAGAGCGGCGACCCGCCGGTCGTCGCCACCACCGCGGCGCCCTTCGCCGCCGAAGGGGGCTTGCGCGTTCTGACCGGCAACCTCGGCCGCGGCGTCATCAAGACCTCGGCGGTCAAGCCGGAACATCGCCTGGTCGAGGCTCCGGCCCGCGTCTTCGACAGCCAGGAGGCCGTCCAGGCCGCTTTCCGCGCTGGCGAACTCGACCGTGATGTGATCGTCGTCGTCCGCTACCAGGGCCCCGGTGCCA
>NZ_JBSNCI010000005.1:0-420000 GCF_058780665.1 Azospirillum sp. UENF 112521 | reverse complement strand
CGGGCGCAATCGGCGGCCGGCTCGTGCCGGAGCCGCAGGGCATCGGAGGTCATGATCGTGATCGCCGCCGCCGGTTCCCGGCGCCGCGCGAGGATATTGAGGATGACGGCGGCGGAATGAACGCCCTCGCGCAAGGCCTCGGCGCAGGCCGCCTCGACGGCTGGCAGTCCGTCGCTCAGCACGGCGCCGAGAATGTCCACCATCTGCCGGTCGCCGTCCTCGACGGCGGCGAGTTTGCGCCGGACGCGTTCCAGACCGGCCGGCAGGACCCAATCCTTGAACGGTGCCCCATTGCGCAAGGCCCCCGGTTTGCGCGCCAGGACCGGGACATAGTGCCAGGGATCGAACACCGTTCTGTCGCGCCCGAAGCACCGGGCGTGTTCACCGACGATCCGTCCATCCTGGCGCAGTTCGATCCGCTCGGCATAGGCGCGGATTTCCACCAGACGGCCCACCGCGCCGGCCACGACCGAATACTTGTTGTTGTCGAAGCGCACCAGACAGGTCTTGGACACCGAAGCCGGTACGGCATGGAAGCCGTCGAAGCGCCCGGCATAAGGAACCAAGCTCGGCCGCTCTGTCTCGAACATCTCCCAGACCGTCCGCTCCCGCATTTCAGGATGGCGATATGCCTTGGCGTGGGCGACGCAGCGGTCCAGGAGCAAGCCGTTGAGTTCGTCGTAGCTCTTCACCCGCAGCCGGGGGGTGAAGAAGCGCTCGCGGACCAAGCCGACCTGGTTCTCGACCTGTCCCTTTTCCCAGCCCGATGCCGGGGTGCAGGCGACCGGATCGACCAGATAGTGGCTGCACATCTGCAGGAAGCGCCGGTTGTAGACACGCTCTTTGCCGGCGAAGATCGTGTCGACCGCCGTCTTCATGTTGTCGTAGATGCCCCGCGTACAGGCTCCCTTGAAGAAGGCAAAGGCCCGGTCGTGGGCGTCGAACACCATCTCCTGGCTTTCGCGCGGATAGGCCCGTACGAACAGCATCCGGCTGTGGCACAGGCGGACATGGGCCACCTTCACCGTGACCGTCGTTCCGTTGATCAGGACGACCTCATGGCTCCAGTCGAACTGGTAGGCCTCGCCTGGCGCAAAGCTCAACGGCACGTAGGCTTGGGCGACGGAGGGGCCCTGCTCCTGCCGCCAAACCCGGGCATAACGACGGACAGCGTCGTAGCCGCCTTCATAGCCGCGGGACCGTAACGTTTCGAACAGCCGGACCAGCGTCAGGCGCTCGCGTGATGCTTTCCCCTCGTTGGCCAGCAACAGAGCATCCAGCTCTTCACGCCAGGGGCCGATCTTCGGCAAAGGCTGGTTCGTGCGCGTGTAGCGGAACTCCGTGGCCTCCGACCGGATCACCTTCCGCACGACCTTCCGGGAAAGCCCGAACTCCCGGCAGATCACCTTGATCGGCTTCTGCTGCACGAAGTAGGCACGACGGATCTTCGCGATCGTTTCCACAATCAGCATCCCTCGACAGGCCTCCATGTCCTCCATGGCGGCCAGTGTGGACCCAAAGCATCGGGGGTCCCGTTTGGATGCCGATCACCCCCTATACGGGGTCCTTATTCCATGCCGATTCACAGAGATGCTGGCATGCGCCTCGCCAGTCCTGGAGAAGCGGTAGACCACGGCACCCTGGGCATTGGTGGCGTCGCTGTCGGCGCGCTTGTAGTCGATCATCGAGCCGGCGGCGGTGCCGTTCCAGTCCTGCGCCTCGTGCAGGCGGCGCCAATCGTGGCTGGCGCCGAGCACGATGTCCAAGGACTCCGTGGCGTGAAAGCTGTTCTCTAGCGCGACCGACCAGGTGTCCTCCAGATCCCGCTGCTTGGGCTCCAGGAAATTGCCGGGGTAGAGGCGCTGCCATTCCTTGTGGTCGTCGCGGCGGAAATGCAGGGCGCCCTTCAGCGTGTTCATCGGGATCAGGTCGGTGCCCAGCTCGACGCTGCCGCCATAGACCTTGTCGTCGTAATAGCTGCGGAAGGAGCGTGACGTCGCCTGCCGCGTCAGGGCGGCGTCATCGAAGGAGTAAAGCCCGTTCTGGAAGGTGTTGTAGTAGAGCTTGGTCTTCGCATAGGACGCGCTGCCGATCCTGGTGTTCGACAGCCAATAGACGCTCTGCAAATCCCAATAGGGCCAGTTCCAATAGCGCTGGTTGGCGACGGTGCCGTTCACGTTCAGCGGAGCGCCCTTCCTGCCCGACTGTTTCTGGACATTGATCGAGTATTCGTCGGTGTCGTTGGGCGTGAAGCCGGCCTTCAGGTTGACCGACCAGTCCTTGGTCTGCGACTGGTTGCGGTTGCCGCCATTCTCCGACGCCACCGGCCTGAAGCTCTCCGGCAGGCGGCTGTGGGTGGTCTCGGTCCTGGTGCCGCTGGCTTGCAGGTAGAAGCGCTCCTGCCGGGTGCCGGCCATGCCGTAGGTGGTGTAGCCGCCCAGGGCCGCCCGGTTGTCGAAGGACAGCCCCTGGCGCAGTTCCGCTTCGAAGGCGCGGGTCGGCTTGCGGGTGACGAGGTTGATGGCGCCGCCCATGGCGCCCGGTCCGTCCAGCACCGAGGCGTAGCCCTTCGACACCTGGATTTCCGACAGGTCGGGGGTCAGCAGGCGGCCGAAATCGAGCCGGTTGTCGGCAGGAAGATATATCCGCACGCCATCCATCATCACCGGAATCTGGTAGCGGTCGAAGCCGCGGATGTAGATCAGCCGTTCGTTGCGCTGCCCGCCGGTCGTTGACGACGTGACGCCGGGAATGATGTCCATCGCCTGATCGAGCGACTGCTTGTTGAAGGTCTGCATCTCGTCCGCCGACAGGCTGGAGCCGCCGATCGGCTGTCCGGCCGCCTGGGCCGACACGTTGATCTGGCCGAGCGTGAAGATGCCGGCCCCGGCATTGACGGCCGGATCGCTGGCGGCATCGGCGGCGAGCGCCCCACCGGCGGTCAGCGCCCCAATCGTAAACGTAATATACAGACAGGAATTACGCATCTTGCCCCCAATGATAAGCCGTTTCCCTCTCACCGATGCGGTATTCCCCCACAGGCCCCACCTGCCATCCGCAATCGATATATCTATACGGATATATCGATTGCGGCCTCTCTGTCAAAAAGCCTCTCTGCCTTGGGAACAGGATGATCCGCTACTTAGGCATGCCGTGCGGCCTCGTCGGGATGATGTCGCCATAGCAGTCGGAATGATGGGAGCAGGCATCGCAGACGGTTGGCCGGTCGGTGGGCCGGCCTTCGGCGTGGAGACGCTCGTAGAAGAAGCGCTTCCAGCGCAGCTTGCGGGTGTTGGCGGACGCCAGCGGATGGAAATGGCGCCGGAGCAGATCCGCCAGGGCGTTGCGCCCCGCCAGCCCGAGGGAGCGCCAGAGATGATCGTTTTCCACACAGGCGCGCGCGATGATGGCGGCGAAAACCGCGGCAATCGGCAGGTCCGTGCTGCGATTGCGCAGCAGTAGGCCGAGGAAGTCCTCCTCTTCGCGCTTCAACCGCAGGATCTCCGGCGCGGCCAAGTCGATGGAGACGAGGCAGGCGGGGTGATCCTCTGCTTCCGCTTCGGCCAGACGATGGACGTGCCGGGAAAAGCAGCGCCCCGGCGTCCAGCCGGCGGCCGCTTCCGGGAAGACGGTCTCGACCAGGGCGCCCAGCCTGTCCGGGGGCAGCCCCAACGCGCACGGGTAGGGCGCCGAAGCGTCGCTGCAGCGGCGCAGCAGCATGCGCCCGAGATCCTGCGTATCGGCAAGGCTGCCTGATGCCGAGCACGCCATCAGGCGATGGTAAGCCGCCGAGTCCGTCATGTCCGCCTCTCATTGATCGCGCTCATCCGTATCTGATGTTTAGTACGGCAACGGGAAACGCGCCACGCACCGGCGGCGCTTCCGACACGAATGCCCGATGGACCATCGGCTTCTCCAGGGCCTTCGGGATGGCATGCTTGCCATCGGTCAGGACCTGCACCAGCACTCGGCAATTTTCGATCATTGAGTGCGCATGGGGTTTAATGGACGGTTGCAACGCCTCGGCAAAGGAATGCAGTGGCGGTCTTCTACGGTTTGGCCACCGCCAGAAAGGCGTTCGCCAGCTTCTTGACGGCATTCTCGATCTCGGCCGGCGTGTAAGCGGCAAAGCCCATCAGGAAACCGTCCTTGGCGTCGCTCGTTGCGTGAAGTGCCGTCAATCCCAGAAGCTCGACCCCGACGCGCCGCCCGGCGTCGATCGCCATACGCTCCGACAGATCGCCAATGAGCAGACACGGCATTTGCAGTCCGCCGATTGGAACGCGCGGCTCGACGAAATCGGACAGATGCTTTTGAACGAGGTCGACGAGCACATCGAGACGTTCGGCATAGATGGCGCGCATGGTGCGCACATAGGCGCCGAAATGCCCTCCCTCCATGAAACGGGCAAGCGTCAGTTGCGGCATCGGAGCCGAATGCCCATCAAGCAGGGTGCGCGCCACAGTCATCGGCTTTACGAGCTGGGGCGGCAGCACGACGTAGCCGATCCGCAAACCCGGAAACAGCGACTTGGTGAAGGTGCCGATGTAGATGGTCCGGTCGTGGGCATCGAGCCCCTGCAAACAGGCGGTCGGCTTGCCCGCATAGTGGAATTCGCTGTCGTAATCGTCCTCAATGATCCAGGCCTGATTCCGTGAGGCCCATTCGATGAGTGCAAGGCGGCGGTCCAGCGCCAGTGTGGCTCCGGTTGGAAATTGGTGGGAAGGCGTCAGGGAAACGGCTTTCGCCTTACGGGGCTCGGCAATGATCTGATCGACGACGATGCCCTGCCGATCCACACGAACCGGCACGCATTCCAATCCCGCCGCATCGAATGCTTTGCGTGCGCCGTAATAGGCAGGATCTTCGATGAAGATGCGGTCGCCGGGATCGAGCAGCATGTTGGCGCAAAGCGACATGGCCTGCTGCGAACTGGTGAGGATGAGCACCCGGTCGGCCGTGGCGCGGGCTCCCCGTTCAAGATTCACATAGTCGGCGATGGCGCGGCGCAGCGGTTCGGTCCCCTGCGGATCGCCATGAAACAGCGTCTGCGCGCTGGCCTCCTTGCGCACCTGTCGCTCCAGCCTTTCCCAGAGCTGAAGCGGAAAACTACGGGTTTCCGGCACGCCATGCGCGAAGGGTCGCGGAATCATCATCTCGCGCACCCCGCCGCTGCGGGACATTGCGGCCCCGCGTTTGCTGAGGTTCGGGGCCTGATTGCGCGTGAGTGCGTCACGCCGGGATAGCCGGAGCCCCGGCGTGAACTCCGTCATCTCGGCGACGAAGCTGCCGCTGCCGACCCGGCGGTCGATGAAGCCCTCGGCATGAAGCTGGGCGTAGGCGGCTTCAACCGTGTCGCGCGACACACCGAGCGATTTGGCGAGCGGGCGTGAGGCTGGCAGCGGCTTTCCCCGCCCGAGCGCGCCATCGACGATCAGGTGCCGGATTGCCCGTTGAATCCGCGCATGGAGCGGCATCGCGGAATGGGCGGGATGGGCAATCCATGCCTTCACGGATTCCAGTTGGGAATGCTTGAACAAATGGTCTGGGTCTCTCGAACGAAGTGGATGGGCAATTCAGGCCATTGGCCGGCTATTTGTCAATGCAGCTGTCTTGGCCTGTGTGCCCCGAACTTCAGGAGACCCATCAGGATCATGTCCTCACATGCTTCCCCTTCGTCCATCCGCCTGAACGACCTGACCCATCCCATCGTGGCGGGGCTGATCTCCGTGATCGTCAACTATGGCGGCACCTTCATCCTGGTGTTTCAGGCGGCGAAGGTCGCTGGGTTAAGCCCCGAACTCACGGCCTCGTGGGTCTGGTCGGTTTCCGTCGGCGTCGGACTGACGGGACTGTTCCTGAGTTGGCGCTTTCGCGAGCCGATCATTACCGCCTGGTCCACGCCGGCGGCGGCGTTTCTCGTCACCGCGTTGGCGACGACTCCCTATGCGGAAGCGGTCGGCGCATACATGATCTCGGCAGCGGCCTTCGTCGCGCTCGGTCTTTCGGGCTGTTTCGAGAAGGTCATCCGGCTGATCCCGCCGGGGATCGCCTCCGGGCTGTTGGCCGGCATCCTGCTGCAATTCGGCGTCGGTGCCTTCGGTGGCGCGAGCGTCGATCCACTGCTCGTCGGACTGCTGATTGTCGCCTATGTCGTGCTGAAACGCTTTTCCGCCCGTTATGCCGTGGTCGGAATCCTCGTTCTCGGGCTGGTGTTCCTGCTGACGCAAGGCCGGGTGGATCTGTCAGGTCTGAAGCCGGAGTTCGCCATGCCCGTCTTCACGATGCCGGCGTTCTCGCTGAATGCGCTGCTGTCTGTCGCGTTGCCGCTGTTTCTCATCACGCTGACCGGCCAGTACATGCCGGGGATGCTGGTGCTGCGGAACGACGGCTTCAAGACCAGCGCCAATCCGATCGTCGCTGTGACCGGCCTTGGCTCGCTCGTCATGGCCCCGTTCGGCTCGCACGCCTTCAACATCGCGGCGATCACGGCGGCGATCGCCACCGGGAGGGAAGCGCATGAAGACCCGCGAAAGCGCTGGATCGCGGGCATCGCGGCCGGCTGCTTCTATGTGCTGGTCGGCGTGTTCGGGGTGACGCTCGCCGCCGTCTTCATGGCCTTCCCGGCCACCTTCATCACCACGCTTGCCGGTCTGGCATTGCTTGGCACCATCGGCGGCAGCCTTGCCGGAGCGATGGCCGATCCGACATCGCGTGAAGCGGCGCTCATCACCTTCCTGGCATCCGCGGCGAACATCACGCTGCTCGGCGTCGGCGGGGCCTTCTGGGGGCTGGTGATCGGTCTTGTCGCCCACCTCGTCCTGAACGGCCGCCTGCCGCGCCGTGAGCAGGCCGGCCTCCCCATGACCGAAAGGACCGCGAAGTGACGGCGATGACCACTTCCGTCATCTCGATCCGGTGCCAAGTCGTGCATGGGCTGAATGTTACGGCGGTTCCGACGACCTTGCTGTCTGGCGGCGGTGGCGTGGAGCCGGCCGCGGTTACTTGTCGCGTTCGCACGCCGTCGGATGACGTCCGCCCGGCGGCGCCCGCCACAGCGACACCCACCAGCGGTCCAGCGCGGCCCGGTCGCAGGGCAGCCTGACGGTCAGCCCGTTGGCAAGGTCGAGCCAGTGGGGGAACAGTGCCTCGGGCACCGCGATGACCGCGGGCACTTCGCGCAGCATCGCGAGGTGCAACACGTCGAGCAGGCCGGAGCCGTTGAGTTCCTGCCAGCCGAAGCGGTTCAGCACGACGATGTCAGGCCACCCTTCGACCAGAACGGCCAGCCGCCGTCCGATACCGGCGAGGCTTTCGCCGCCGGGATCCTCATCGGGAGAAAGGGTACCCTGACCGGAAAGCAGACGGAAGCCATGCGCCGCCCTGCCGTCCAACGGTGCCTCCCGGCGGACCTGCACGATCCCCACCGCGTCGAAGCCCTGGGTCTGCAGGTCGAGCAGGAAGCCGGAGAGCAGCCTGTCGGGGTCGTCCGTGCGGCCATAGACGACCGCCGCGACGTCGGAGCGGTCGTCGAACCGGGGCCGGACCGGAGGCATGCCGGCGAAGGACGGGTGTCCGTGGAGGGGACGGGGCATGGTCAGCGCTCCCCGCCCGATGGCAGGCCGACCGGGTCGAAACCGAAGCGCGCCAGCGTCGTCTGTCCCTCCGGCGACAGGATCGCCAGCATCAGCCCGACGGCGGCCGGCTTCCGGAGGTCGGTGATCGCTAAGCCATATTCGGGACCGGTGGCGTAGGGCGGCGGAACCGGCACCACCTGGAGGTCGGGCGTGGCCTGGCGCCGCTGTTCGGCACCGCTGCAATAGGCGATCATGACCGTGATGTCGCCGCGTGCGAAGGCCGAGGCGATCGGATCGGGATCGGACGGGTCCGCGGCGGTGCTGCCGCCGACGATCTTCTTGGCCTTGGCGTCGAGGGTGGCGAAGGCGCCGGGATGGTTCCGCCCGATCCGCTGGAAAATCTCCCAGGTGTAGTCGCCGCCGGGGTCTGCCTTAGGCGTCGAGGTGCCGATCCGGACCGACGGGTCGAGCAGCCGCTCGGCGAAGGAGGCCGGCTCCAGCCTTGCCTCGGGTTTGGCGAAGGCGCACAGCCGGTTGCGGGTGAACATCACCGCGGCGGCGGCCCGCCCGTCCTTGCGCAGGGTCAGCGCATGTCCCATGTCGGCCGAGGTGAAGAGATCGACCGCCTCGCCCGCCTCGATCCGGTCGCGCATTAGGCCGGATGGCCCGAAGGCGGTGCGCACGCTGTTGCCGGTCGCCTTGGCGTAGTCGGCGGCGATGGCGGTCATCGCGGCGCGCAGACTGCCCGCCCCATAGAGAACCAGTTCCTCGGCATGGGCCGTGGACACAGGGGCGGTTGACATGGCGGCGGTGGCTGCCAGCAGCGTCAGGGTGGCAAGGCGGCGGAGCGGACTCATGGATCCTCGACCTCGATCTGTGGGGCGGCGATGGCCGCGATGAAGCTGGCAATGCTGGCGCTGCGCAGCGGGACGAAAGGTTTGCCGGCCTGACGGCACAGCGTCTTGATGCGTCCGGCGGCGGCATGGCTGACGCAGTCCACCGGAAAGAAGGCGATGTCGGCCTGGCTGATCAGGCTGGGCCGTCCGCCGACATAAAGGCACCGGGGATGTCACCCTGCTCGAATGACTGGAGCCAGAGCCGGCGGACATCCTCGGCCGTGCCGGCCTTGGCGAAGCGGCGGACCGCCGTGTCATGGCGCCGGTCCAGCGTCTTGTGCAGCAGTTTGCCGGCCGTGCTGTGTTGCCCGGCCAACTGGACGCCACGACCATGCAGGGTGTGATCGGTTGCGGTGCGGGCGTCGGCGTCACCCAGATTGACGAAGACCTGGCGCAATTCGCCGGTGCTCAGGCAGGAACCCATGACCGAGCAATGCAGGTTCGGCGCGATGTCCCGGATGCGGGCTCGGTGCGCGCCGGTGGGCGCCAGCCCCGGATTGGGGAAGGCGGCGGCCCTTTCGTCATGAAGCAGCGCGCCGACCGTGCCAGCGGCGGACCTGCGAATAACCGGGAGATGGACCATCGGGATGTCCGCACCTCTATATTCGATTGAATATAGCGTATCAGGCTCGGTGAGGATCGGGCAATCATCCTGTTGCGTGACCGCAGAAGTGAAAGCCGGGCAGAGCCTGCTCCCGTCTCGTCGCCATGATCGGCGGTGAACGCCAACGGCGACTTTCGCGATGCCGGCGTTGTTCCCTGACGGGAAAAGCGGGCAATAACCATATGTGTTATATTGTTAAATAATTGAGCTACATAACGAAATCATGAGTTCGACCATGCCCGTTCGCGCACAGCTTTCCCTCGCTGCGGCCAACGCATCGCCGGTCGGCGCGGATCGCATCCGGCTGCTGGAGGCGGTGGCGCGGGAGGGCGGCATCTCCGCCGCGGCGCGGTCGGACGGCATCACCTAGAGCGAATTCCGATCATTCTGGTTCATAGCCTGCGGCGGTGAAGTAGGATCGGCAGTCATTGGGGGTGACGGCGTCGATGGCGTCGCGGATGGCTTCCCAGAGATCGGGCAGGGTTCGGGCGGCGGCTTTTCTCAGCCGGGTCTTGATTTTGGAGAAGGCCATCTCGATCGGATTGAAGTCGGGACTGTAGGGCGGCAGGAGCATCACCGTCGCCCCGGCTGTTTCGATGGCGTTTCGAACAGCGGGAAGTTTGTGGGGTGGCAGGTTGTCCATCACGACGATGTCGCCGGGCGTCAGCGTGGGCACCAGAACGCGTTCGACGTAGGTGAGGAAGGCCGCACCGTTCATGGCGCCGCCCAGCGTCATCGGCGCGGTGACGCCGGACAGCCGGAGCGCGCCGACGAAGGTGGTCGTGTTCCAGTGGCCATGCGGGACCGGAGCGCGGCATCGCTCGCCCCTTGGCGCGCGGCCGTACATCCGGGCCATCTTCGTGGAGGTGCCGCACTCGTCGATGAACACCAGACGCTCCGGATCGAGGTCCGGTTGGCCGTCGAACCAGGCTTCGCGCTGTTCTGCTATGTCCGGCCGGTTCTGTTCGGCGGCATGCGCCGTCTTTTTTTCCGCGTCACGCCGTGGCGCTGGAAGAACCGGCACACGATGCTGGGCAAGGGGCGATAGCCCGTTGCCGCGTCCAGACGCTCGGCTACCTCCGCCAGGGTCAGGTCCGGCTCCGCCGTGATCAGAGCCAGGAGGAACTCCCGGTGCTCATCGATCCGGCGCGAGCGCACGTTCCCGCCGCGCTTGTCCGGTGTCAGGTCACCCCGCGTGCGCGCCCGTGCCACCTAGCGGATCGCAGACGATACGCCAACACCGAAGCGCGCCGCCGCCGCCCGACAGGAAGACCCGGCATGAACGGCATCGACAACGCGCTGACGCAGATCGACGGAAAGCGCCTTGGACATGCGGGCCAGCCTCCTTCACCAGCCCGAATCTTGAATCACATTTCCGACCTCACGGGAATCACCCGATTCACATGCACGTCAATCCGCTCTAAAAGGCGGCCTGGAACGCCGTCGACGCCATGAACAACCTGTTCGGCCGTCCACTGGTCGATGGCAGGGCCGGCGGCGCACAGGCGGTGGCGCCGTCCTGACACCGGAGGGGGGCGGGTGGTGACGGTCTTCCACCATCTGGAGGGAGAGATGGCGCGGGTGCTGAACGCCATGCAGCCGGAACCGGACGGGCGCGGCCTGTCTGCGGCGACACTGATGTGGGGGCTTTTCATGCGGACCAGCGCATGCCGGGACCAAACATTAAGCATCTAAACCACGGCCGGGGCACGATCCAACTTTGCTGCTGAGGACTGTGCTCATGTCTGTCAGGGGGCGAGCGGAAAGCCTTGAGGGGTGGGCCGATCTGTGAACCAGCGAACGGTCTCCCGCAATCCGGCATTGAGTTCGACTTTCGGCTGCCAGCCAAGCCGGTGCAAACGGTGGACATCCGGTTGGAGCAGCATGACTTGGTTCGGGCCGTAAGGCAGGCGGCCGAAGTCGAGGATGCCATGCGTGTCGACGAGATCGCGAAGCCGGATCAGCGTTTCCTTCAAGGGCGGAGCCTCGGGATGGCCAAGGTTGAACATGCCATTCGCTTTGTCATGCTCCACCACCGCGCGGAAGGCGGCGGCGGCGTCGCTGGCATGCAGAAAGCTCCATCTTTGCTCGCAGCCCGTCAAGGGAACGGGCTTGTCGTGCAGAAGCTGACTGATCGCCATCGGGATCAGCCATTTCCCGTTGTCCATCGCTCCATAGGTCGAAAAGACGCGCAGCCAAGCGAAACGCATCCCGCTGTCGGCACAGAGTTCTTGCAGCCTCCCGACCGGCATCTGCCTTCGCCCTGCCATAATGCGTGGTCGGCCTCAACTCATCGCACTCCCGCAGGATACGGTTCTGCGGCCCATATTCGGCTTGGGATCCGACGCCGACGAAGCAGCTCAAGCGCAACTCTGCGGCCAAAGCGACGAGCCGCACCGTCATGGCGACGTTGCCGGCTTGCGCCGGATCGTCGTGATGGGCGTTGGCGACACCGGACCAAGCCATATTGACAATCGACTGGGGCCGGAACTCGCGCAGAAGCCAACGCAGGGCGTCGGTGTCCGCCAAATCTGCGGCAGCTCTGGCGCAAGCCAGTCCGGCAAGGCGCCATTCACCACCGCCCGGCCGGGTGACGGCCAGAACCGCATGGCCTGACGCAAGCAGTTCCCGTGTCAGCCAGGCACCCAGAAAGCCCCCTGCGCCGAGGATCGCCGTCCGAAACATCATCCGGCGTCAGGTCACGGGTCAGGCTCCTTTCAAACGGAACAGCGCATTGTGGGCCTCGATTGCGGCATTGATCGCTGTCAGCAGGCGGTTCCTGATCCGCTCGGGCAGTTCACCGGATTCGTTCCGGTAAAAGTCCATGAGAGCCTTCCATTGCTCTGGCGTCATCGCGTGGAAATTGGCGGAAAGCGATGGGACGATTGAGTGCTTCATCAACCAGTCCAGAAAATTCATGACCGGCAGCTCCTGACCGATGCCATCGATGACCGAGGCGGACCATAGCTCTCCTGGACGCAGATGGCTGCGCTTGGCGATCTGCAAGAGAAGTCGGTAAATGGCGATTCCAGTAAAAGTATCGATGCCTATGGTCGGGGCATCGGCATGTTCCGGACGATAATTGTACTGGCGCTGGGTGATGCAGGGATTTGCAACGATGTGCACCGGTCGGTCCCCAAACGGCTCGAAACGGACACCGAGGAAGGTGAAATAGCTTTTTGTCCGGTATGGCGACGGGTCGATCTTCACCATCGGCGCCCGGCGGGCAATTGCGGACGTGATGAAGGCAAGCAGACAAAGCGAGGCAGGCTGTTCGAGCCATTGGCCCAACGATGGGAGCGTCATGTCGTCGTCGAGTGGGCAAACCTTCTCGGCCAGCAAAGTCAGACCATCCCGATGAACCTGTCTGTAGTTCAGAAGCACCATATCGCTGGGCGTTTCCCTCAGCAGGTCGACGATACGGGCCAATGCCCCATCATGCAGAATGTCGTCGTCGCCGAAGATCCACAGCCATTCGCCGCTTCCCGCCTCCGGGCAGCGCAGGACGTTTTCATCGGCGCCTATGTTCACCGGGTTGCGAATGTAGCGAAAGCAGGGAAGTTCGGCCGCGATATCGTGGCACACGCTGTTGGTGCGGTCGGAACTGGCATTGTCCAGCACAACGACCTCTACCGTTCCCGCAGGCAGACCGGCCGATTGTCTGGCCAGTTCCGTCAGCAGTGTCGAAAGGAAGCTGTCGCGGTTGTAAGTGGGAATGACGATCGACAGAAGAGGAATCATGGCTGTCCAATGGCTGGAGAAGGAATTTCAAGTCTGTGCCGAAGCACGGCAATGGAACTGTCATGATGCTGGTGAGGCTGGGTTTGGCACCCAGGAATGCTTCCGTCAGCGGTTCTGCCGGCTCCGTTCCGCAAGCGCGGGATTGAGAGAAAGATTGTCCCGCAGCACGCGTGCCGGCGATCCGACCGCAACCTTGAATGACGGGATATCGCGGATGACCGTGCTGTTCGCCCCGATCAGGCACCCCTCGCCAATGGTGACGTTTGGACGTGTTACGGCTCCGGCGCCGATGAAGCTGCCGGCACCGATGTGGGTTTGATGGCCTAAGATCGACCCCTCTGCGATCACGCAGACCGGCATGACCGACACCTCCGGCCCAACGCAGGCATGGCCTTCGATCAGACAACCCTCGCCGATCTGTGCTCCGGGATAGATCGTGGTGAAAGGGAAGATCATGATGCCTTCACCCAGGCAGGCCGAAGGCGAGCAGGAGACCGACGGATGGATCAGCGTGATCAGCCGCGCCCCTGCTGCAGCGATCCGCCCGAGCCATTCGCGGCGCAGCCCGGCATCGCTGACCGCCACGATGAAATGGCAGGCCGCGCGCAACCCGGCATCCCTCTCCAGCAGATCGAAGGGGCCGAGGATCGGAGTGCCGTAAACATGTGTTTGCGGCTCCTTGTTATTGTCGAGGAAGCCCACAAGCTCCCGGCCGGTGACGGTGCAGAGATCGGCTGCCATGGTGCCGATTGCGCCTCCGCCAAGGATCACGACGCGCTCCGCTCCCGATCCGGTCGGTTGCCCTTCAAGCGGCACCATCAAGCGCATCCTTCAATTGTCGACAGAGAGATGACGAGCCGTTTCAAGACACACAGTGCGGTTGTTCCTGCCGGCTGCCTGCTGTCAAGCGTGAAGCGGATTTCCAGATCGACCGGACCATCGACCTGTCCCAGCGGAACCTTGAACAGAATCGGCCGGCCCGGTGCGGGAGAGATGGCCGCAATCTGCCGGAAGGGACAGTTTTCTCCGGATGGCCTGATGCCCAGGCTGCTGACCACCGGAGGCTGCCCATCGTCGCGCACCCAGGTCTGAAGCTCGCACACCGCCTGCCCGAAGGCAGGAATGCCGAAGAGGCGGAATCCGGCGCAACTGCCGCTGCCGTCGGCCGAGGTGATGACATACATCAGCCGCTCGTCGATCTCGAAAAAGCCGGGCGCGATTTCGCCGAAACATTCGGGCCGGAAAGCCCGCCCGTGGACCAGGCAATCGATCTCCACGGGTCGGCCGTTCGCCCAATCCTTCAAAAGCCCGCTCATCAGATCGTTGCTGGCCAGATTGGCCTCGGCATTTTCAAGCTCGGTCGCCGCGAGCATCCGATGCCAGTTCCTGTGGTTGAAGGCCGATGCACGTTCCGCATTTTCACCGAAGACGAAATCCGGCCGTGCATTGAAAAAGCTGTCCACCGTCGCGGTGGAAAGCAGCCCGTTCAGCGCCATCGCGCCAAGAAATCGTGGAAAATTATAGTGTGCGATATGCGGCCACCTGGAAATCCAGTGCGATTTATCTCCTTCGCGATAGATGAGAAAGGGATGATTGATGAAGCAGCATTTGCCGTGGGTCAGGGCGTTCAGATTGAAGCAGATGGGCGAAAGGCCGAGCCCAACCAGATGACGTTCCACGATGTCATGGAAAGGAAGGACCTTGACGATGTTGGCGCTCATTCTAAGAAATTCGCGGCCGATGCCCAGAACGGATCGATCCATGTCAAGAAAATGAATTCCAGGCTCATATTGAGAGCTTGGCATGTCCTTATCGTGGGTGATGTCGCGTAATTCTGCGTCGACAATCAGATTGCCGAGATGGAACAAGGTCACGGTCTTGTCGCCATGGCGGGCAACGACATCCGCGACCTGTCCCAAGGCGCCTGGGGCCGGCAGATCGTCGTCGCCCAGAATCCACCGGAACGGGGTTTCGCTGAGCATATAGAGCGATGAAATGTTCAGATCCGCTCCGACATTGCAGAAGCAGCGTCGATACCTGACGAATGGAAATATTTCGCAGATTCCTGCTATGAACCGGACGTTGCGTTCATCCTTACCGTTGTCGTGAATATCGACCGATATGTGTTGATCGAGCTGGCAAATCTGCCAGCACAGAACGGCGATGAGATCCTGGGTCTCGGCATGCCGGTTGTAGATGGGAATCCCGATGCTGATCGTCGGGTTGACCGGCTTCGGCGGAACAGGAACACCATCCGAAAGGGCCTTGCCCAGAAAGGCCTGGGCCGCGACGATTTCCCGTCTAACCGCGTCGAGGGTTTCGATCTGGTTGGATTGCACCTGCTGCATCAGGCGTCACCAACGTCGTTTTTTCGCCGGGATGCCTTGTCGATCAGCATGTTGGCATGATGCTCGGCGCGCGGAAGAAAGGGATACATGTCCTCCAGTGGGCTGGAGGACATGCTGCCGTCGGGCTCGATTCTGGAGGAGAGCGCCGGAACCACCGGCTGGTTGTCCGGCATGACGACATCGACGACATAGGGGCCCGATGCGGCCAGGGCCCGCTCCAGCGCCTCGTCCAGCTCCTCCAAAGATGTCACCCGTTCCGCCGGCAGGCCATAGGCGGCACAAAGCTTGAGCGTGTCCGGCATGCTGACACCCGTTTCAGCGCCTTCCCCGATCAGGCGGCCGGCAAAGTACTTCTGCTGGGTCGATCGGATCGACAGATAGCCGGCGTTGTTCAGCACGAACAGCTTGATGGAAAGCTGGTGATGGAAAAGGGTCTGCAACTCCTGAACGTTCATCTGAAGCGAGCCGTCGCCGGTGATTGCCAGCACGCGCCGGTCGCCTCCGGCGAAAGCCGCTCCGATGGCGGCCGAAAGTGCATAGCCCATGCAGGCCATGCCGCCCGAGGTGATGAAGCGCTGCCCCTGTTCGGTCAGCCGGATCGCCTGCGCCGTGGCATACATGGCCGTCCCGGTGTCGCAGACGAAGATGTCACCATCCTGCGACCGTCGGGACAAGGCCGCAATCAGGCTATGGCTGTGAACACCGCCAAGGGTGTCGGCAGGATCGGGAAGGTCCGCCCGGTAGCGGGTCTTCCAGTCGACGCAGCGCGCCAGCCACGCGGTTGCCGTGGATGGCGGGGCGGAGGGGGCGGCATGCTCCGCCGTCTCAAGCAGAAGGTCGATGAAGTCCTTCGCATCGGCAACCACCAACTGATCGATGGAGATCGTCGGCTTTCGATGGGCGGTGGGGTCGATATCGACGACGATCCGGGTGGCGGCGCGGGCAAACTGCGCATGGTCATAGCCGACGACGGAAACGGGCAGGCTGGTGCCGATCGCCAGGATCAGATCGGCATTCTGCATGGCATAATTCGCCGCACGGTCGCCCCGGACGCCCGGCTTGCCGATATAGACGGGGAGATCGTGGCTCATGACGTCGAGCCCGAGATAGGGGGTGACTACCGGGATTTGGTGGCGTTCGGCCAGATACCGGAGAGCATCGCACGCTCCCGCCAATCGGACGCCCTGTCCGGCGATGATGACGGGTCGTTCGGCAAGGCGAAGCCGCTCCCATACCTGCGTCACCTCGTCGGATGCAGGACGCGGAACGCCGGCTCCGCACTCTCCGATGTCGTACCCGGCCAGATCGTCCGGCTCGATCCAGGCCGCCTGAACATCCATCGGAATGTCGATCCACACGGGACCGGGGCGCCCGGAGCGGGCCATGTGGACCGCCTTTTCCAGCTCGTAGCGAATTCGGAGTGGGTCGGTCAGCATGACCGCATATTTGGTGATCGACGAAACAATGGGAACGATGTCCAATTCCTGCACGCCGAACTGACGCAGGCCCGGCACGCCGGCGGTGTGGGAGGCGGCTGCCAGCTTGACCTGCCCGGACAGGAACAGGCAGGGCACACTGTCCTGCCATGCTCCGACCAGGCCGGTTATGGCGTTCGTGGCCCCCGGCCCGGTGGTGAAGCAGCCGACCGCGAAATGTCCGTTGATGCGGGCATAGGCGTCCAGCGCCATGGCGGCCGCCTGTTCGTGATGAAGGCAAGCCGCCCGCAGAGTGGGATGGCGGGCGATGCTGTCGGTCAGGTGCATGATTCCGGCACCCGAGATGAGAAAAACATCTCGCAGGCCGAGAGTTTCTGCAATGAACGAGGCGATATAGTCGGAAACCCTGATCGTCATCTGACACTCGTACGGAACGGCTGGCCGGTTGTATAACCCTGGCCGATTTCGGGGGGTGGCCAATTCATTTGCAAAAACTGTCGTCGAATACCGATAGCTTTCTCTTGAGCTTTGACATATCGATCAAAATATCGCCAAAACGCGGATCCGACGAAAACGTTGTTTTGTGTATTTTATTGATCGATCCCTCAATAAATTCATGCTTAAGACCAAGCAAATCAGAGATTTTTTTATAAAATTCTGGAGGCTTGAAATTTCCCACTATCTCCAGAATATTCGATCCCGAAGGCATGAAGGCAATATTTGTGAATGCGGCACCATGCACGCCAACGACATGACTGGCATTGGCGAACAGGCTGACTTGGTCTGCAACCGAAAGCAGTTCCGGGTGGACGATCTCATAGCCGGCAGCCATCATGAGGTCGACGACCTCTCCATCGTTCAACAGACGTCTGGAGCGAGAGTTTCCGCGAGACAGATACAGCTTTCGCTTCCCTTGCCGACCTTCACCAGCCGATTTCCCGAGAAACGAGTCTCGCAGCCAGGACAACGTTTCAATGTCGACCTCCGACTGCCACCAATCGGGGACGCCCATGATGTGCCTTCTGCCGGGGAGCCTGACGGTTGCCCAAAGCTGCGAGCAGCGGAATATTTTCGTATCACCCGGATCGAGATGTCTGGAGAAGTCGAAACCGATATGTTCCAGGGACTGCTTTTGAAAGCTTGTAAGGTTCGCATTGAATATGACGGGGACATTCCTGAGAATTCCGGTCTTTTCGAGAATTCCCAGGTTCGGTAGATAGTCTATCATCCAATGATAGTAATTGCTTCCTCCGCCGACGAGTATTGCTTCCTTGACATCAATGAAATTGAATTTCTTCTTTGTGCCGAATCTCGTGTTCGGGAGTCTCACGATGTCCGACGAGGCATCGCTCTCGATATGGTAACAGAAATCCCGGCACAGCTTGTTCTGTACCATTAGCGTCTGGCTGGAGATACCAATGTAAGCGTCATGAATATGCAGGAGCTTTCGATGTTCAGACAAAGGAAGTCGATGGCACAGGTTTTCCTGTTCCATATCCTGAATGCGGCAGACATCGACGCTATCCGGGGATTTGATCCCTTCCGTCAACAGGTGTTTATAAGCCTCTACTGAGCTGTCGATGTTTGGCTTGGTGCTTCTCACCGACAGGTTTTTGAATTTCTGGAGTGCCGCTGCCGGTCCCATCAGGGAGATCAGCAGGTCAGCGGTATCCACGAATTTTTCTTTGTCTATTTCCGGGTGTTCCAGCAAATCTTCGGCAATCTCCGCCGCCACCGCATGGTCATTGTCCTTCATCGCAAGAGAAAAAGACAGTTGGCGGAGGATGAACGATCCGGGATCTCTTGCGAGTTCTTTTTCGATAATGCTTTTGGCGAGATGTATTTGCCCCACTGCTTCGTAGCAATAGGCAAGCGCGAGGTGAAGAGACCCATCATTCGGGTCCAGAATCTTGGAATGGCTCAACAAGCCGATTGCTTCGGCAAAATCGCCTTCCTCCGAACAGACCCCGGAGATGTGGATATAAAATCTTGCTGAAGCAGGCTCCAATGCGACAAATTTCCTCAGGATTCTTTTCGCACGCCCATAGTCGCGTGAGCGAGCGGCAGCGACATAATCCATGGTGAGCTTGTGCATCATACTCGGATCGACATCCATAGGCTTGCCTTGCCACCAAGCGAGAACAGAAAATAATAGTCTGCGATTATATGAAATATTTTCAAATCAATCAATATGACACTGGCATTATTTTAAACATACCACTGCTGCTGGTTGCGATTTTGCTGGGAGTCCTTTGACGGTTTCTTGCTCCCGGCATTTGCCGACACGCCGTAAGAAAGTTACGTGCTCCGCTGCAAGAGTGCCTGACCCGTTTCGACCGGTCTTTAACCTTCAGCATTGAAGTGCGAAGGATCGTCCGTCCGTGCGCCGGACGACAGCCGACCGTCCGCACAAAGAGAAAGGGGGCGCCCCTGCGGGCGCCCCCTCCTTTCAGCAGGCTTGGGCTCACGCCCCCTTCATCAACCGAGCCCCATCATCAACCGAGGTTGATGTCGGAGAGCGAGAGGACGGTGCCGTTGTAGACGCCGAGCAGCCGGACCTCGGTGGCGGCCACCTGGCCGTCGCCGTTGGTGTCGACCACCTGGTACAGGCCGGAGCTGGTGCCGTTGTTGGCCAGAACCAGCGTGCTTGCACCAGCCGACGAGTTCGTCAGCGTCCCCAGGGCCGAGCGGAAGCTGGCCAGCGAAGCGTCCGTCAGGCTGCCGCTGACGACCGAGGTCAGGCTCACCAGCTCGTTGGAGCCGATGTTCACGCCGTTGGTCGCAGCAGAGGCCGTCGAGAGCGAGGCATCGCCGTTCTTATCCGCAGCGGTCCGGGCCGTACCGGTCAGCTGCACCTTGTCGGTGCCCGACTGGAAGTTCGAGACCGAGACGAAGCCGGTGTTCGCGCCCAGCGCCGAGATGTCGGTGAAGGACGAGTACACCACCGTGTCGGTGCCGCTGCCCGAAGCCAGGCTCAGGCTGTCGCCCGTGCCGGCCTGGAAGCGGATGCCCGCACCGCCGGTCACCGTGATGGCGTCGGTGCCCGTGCCGCCGATCAGCGTCTCGATGCCCGAGACCGACATCGTCACACCGGTGTTGCCCAGCGTGATCACGTCGTTGCCGGTGCCGCCGGTCAGGGTCTCGATGCCACGCAGCAGGACCGTGTTGCCGCCATCGCCGAGGCTGACGAGGTCGGAACCGGCGCCGCCGACCAGGATCTCGATCCCGCTCTCGGCCCGCATGGTGACGCCCGTGTCGCCCAGGATCACCAGGTCGCTGCCCGCACCACCGATCATGGTGTCGATGCCGCGGGTGATGACGGTGTTGCCCGCCGCACCCAGGGTCACGACATCCGAACCGGTACCGCCGACCAGGAACTCGACGCCCGAGGCCGTCATCGTCACGCCGGCCGAACCGGTGAAGACGATGTCGGTGTTGGCGCCACCGACCAGGGTCTCAACGCCCGTCACGGTGACCGTGTTCGGGGTGTCGCCCAGGGTGATGACGTCGGTGCCCACGCCGCCGATCAGCGTCTCGACCGCACGGGTCAGCAGGGTGCTGCCCGAGGTGCCCAGAGTGATGACGTCGGTGGCAGCGCCGCCGACCAGGATCTCGATGCCCGAACCCAGCGTCATGGTGACGCCGGTGTCGCCCAGGAACACCAGGTCGCTGCCCGCACCGCCCGACAGGGTGTCGATGCCGCGGGTGATGACCGTGTTGCCCGAGGAGCCCAGGGTCACGACATCCGAACCGGTGCCGCCGACCAGGAACTCGACGCCCGAGACCGTCATCGTCACGCCGGCCGAACCGGTGAAGACGACGTCGGTGTTCGCACCGCCGGTCAGGGTCTCGATGCCCGTCACGGTGATGGTGTTCACCGTGTCACCGAGCGTGATGACGTCGGTGCCCACGCCGCCGATCAGCGTCTCGATGCCGCGGGTCAGCAGGGTCGTGCCCGAGGTGCCGATGGTCAGCACGTCGGTGCCAGTGCCGCCGACCAGGATCTCGATGCCCAAGCCCAGGTTCAGCGTGTTGCCGGTGTCGCCCAGGATCACCAGGTCGCTGCCCGCACCGCCGATCAGCGTCTCGATGCCGCGGATGGTGGTGGTGTTGCCGGCCGTGCCCAGGGTCAGGACGTCGGTGCCGGCGCTGCCGATCACGAAGTCCGCACCCGAGACGGTGAGGGTCGAACCAGCCGTGCTGGTGAAGATCACCTCCAGGCCCGTGCCGCCGATCACCGTTTCGATGCCGCTCACCAGCAGCGTGCCGCCGGCCGAGCCGATGGTTACGATGTCGGTGCCCACGCCACCGGTCAGGGTCTCCAGACCCGAAACCAGCAGGGTGTTGCCCGCCGTGCCCAGCGTGACGATGTCGGAGGCGAGGCCACCGATCAGCGTCTCGATGCCGCCGACGATCAGCGAGTTGGCGGTGTTGCCGAGCGTGATGACGTCGGTACCCAGACCGCCGGTCAGCGTCTCGATGCCGCGTAGCAGCACCGTGTTGCCAGCCGTGCCCAGCGTGACCACGTCGACGCCCGTGCCGCCGACCAGGATTTCCAGGCCAGCCGCCAGCAGCGTCGAACCGCCCGAACCCAGGAACACGAGGTCGGAACCCGTGCCGCCGGTCAGCGTGTCGATCGCGTTGACCACCAGGGTGTTACCCACGGTGCCCAGCGTGATGATGTCGGTGCCCACGCTACCGGTCAGGGTCTCCAGACCCGAAACCAGCAAGGTGTTGCCCGCCGTGCTCAGCTGGATCAGGTCGAGGCCTGCGCCGCCGGCCAGGGTCTCGATGCCCGAAACCAGCATGGTGGTGCCGGTGTCGCCGATGGTGACGACGTCGGTGCCGACGGAGCCGGTCAGGGTCTCCAGGCCACGCAGGAGCAGGGTGTTGCCCGTGGTGCCCAGCGTGACGACGTCGGTGTTGGTGCCGCCGACCAGGATCTCGATGCCCGAAGCCAGCATCGTGTTGCCGGACGAGCCCAGGAAGATCACGTCGGTGCCAAGACCGCCGGTGACCGTCTCCAGCAGGTTGGCGAGCAGCGTGCTGCCGGCCGTGCCGATGGTGATCAGGTCGGTGGCGGTGGAACCGGTGATGGTTTCCAGAGCCGAGACCAGCAGGGTGTTGCCCGCCGTGCCCAGCGACACGACGTCGGCGCCCGAGCCGCCGTTCAGCGTCTCGATCAGCGTCACCGCGAGGGTGTTGCCGGCCGAGCCGAGGGTGACGACGTCGGAGAGCGAGCTACCGGTCAGGGTCTCAAGACCCGAAACCAGCAGGGTGCCGCCCGTGGTGCCGATCGTGATGGCATCGGAGGCGGTGCCGCCGATGATCGTCTCGAACAGCGAAACTGTCGCGGTGTTGGCCGTGTTGCCCAGCGTCAGGACGTCGGTGCCCACGCCGCCGGTCAGCGTCTCGATGCCGCGCAGCAGGACCGTGTTGCCGGCCGTGCCCAGCGTGACAACGTCGGTGCCGACGCCGCCGATCAGGATGTCGATGCCCGACACCGAGACCGTCGAACCGCCCGAGCCCAGGAACACAAGTTCCGAACCCGTGCCGCCGGTGATCGTCTCAAGACCGTTGACAAGCAGGGTCGTCCCGGCCGAGCCCAGGGTGACGACGTCGGTGCCGACACCGCCGGTCAGGGTCTCCAGCAGGCCGACCAGAACCAGGGTGTTGCCGGCCGTGCCCAGGCTGATGACGTCGATGCCGGTGCCGCCGGACAGCGTCTCGACATTCGACATCAGCATGGTGGTGCCGGTGTCGCCGATGGTGACGACGTCGGTGCCGGCCCCGCCGATCAGCGTCTCCAGCCCGCGCAGGGTGATGGTGTTGCCGATGGACGACAGCGTCACGATGTCGACCAGGGTGTTCGCGGTGTCGATGTTCGACCCGGCGACCAGCGTCTCGATGCCGGACACCAGCAGGGTGCTGCCGGTCAGGCCGATGAACACCAGATCGGTGCCGGCCCCGCCGGTCAGGGTCTCCAGACCGGTCGCCAGCATCGTGCTGCCGGCCGAACCGAGGGTGACGACATCGGTGCCGACGCCGCCGGTCAGCGTCTCCAGCAGCGACACCAGGATGGTGTTGCCGGCGGTGCCCAGGGCGATGGCGTCGGTGCCGACCTGACCGGTCAGCGTCTCGATGCCGGACACCAGCGTGGTGTTGCCGAGGACCGAGGCGAGGGTGATGACATCGGTGCCCACGCCACCGGTCAGGGTCTCCAGACCCGAAACCAGCAGGGTGTTGCCGGCCGTGCCCAAGGTGATGGCATCGGTGGCGGTGCCGCCGATGATCGTCTCGAACAGCGAAACCGTGGCGGTGTTGCCCGTGTTGCCCAGCGTCAGGATGTCGGTGCCCACGCCGCCGGTCAGCGTCTCGATGCCGCGCAGCAGCACCGTGTTGCCGGCCGTGCCCAGTGTGACGACATCGGTGCCGACGCCGCCGATCAGGATGTCGATCCCGGACGCCAGAAGCGTGTTGCCGGCGGAGCCGAGATAGATCAGTTCCGAACCCGTGCCGCCGACGATGGTTTCCAGCGCATTGGCAAGCAGGGTCGTTCCGGCCGAGCCCAGGGTGACGACGTCGGTGCCGACGCCGCCGGTCAGGGTCTCGAGCAGGCCGACCAGCACCAGGGTGTTGCCGGCCGTGCCCAGGCTGATGACGTCGATGCCGGTGCCGCCGGACAGCGTCTCGACATTCGACATCAGCATGGTGGTGCCGGTGTCGCCGATGGTGACGACATCGGTGCCGGCCCCGCCGATCAGCGTCTCCAGCCCGCGCAGCAGGATGGTGTTGCCGGTGGACGACAGCGTCACGATGTCGACCAGGGTGTTCGCGGTGTCGATGTTCGACCCGGCGACCAGCGTCTCGATGCCGGACACCAGCAGGGTGCTGCCGGTCAGGCCGATGAACACCAGATCGGTGCCGGCGCCGCCGGTCAGGGTCTCAAGCCCGGTCGCCAGCATCGTGCTGCCGGCCGAACCGAGGGTGACGACGTCGGTGCCGACGCTGCCGGTCAGCGTCTCCAGCGCCGACACCAGGATGGTGTTGCCGGCGGTTCCCAGAGTGACGAAGTCGGTGGCCGTGCTGCCGATAAGCGTTTCGACGGCCGCGACCAGAATGGTGTTGCCGTTCGGGCAAAGGGTGATGACATCGGTGCCGACACCGCCGGTCAGCGACTCCACGGCGCACACCGCCAGCGTGCTGCCGGCCGTGCCGATGTTGATGACGTCCACGCCGGTGCCGCCGCCCACCGTTTCGAACAGCGAAACCGTGACAGTGTTGCCTGTGTTGCCCAGCGTCAGGACGTCGGTGCCGACACCGCCGGTCAGCGTCTCGATGCCGCGCAGCAGCACCGTGTTGCCGGCCGTGCCCAGCGTGACGACATCGGTGCCGACACCACCGATCAGGATGTCGATCCCGGATGCCAGCAGCGTGTTGCCGCCCGAGCCGAGATAGATCAGTTCCGAACCCGTGCCGCCGGTGATCGTCTCAAGACCGTTGACAAGCAGGGTCGTCCCGGCCGAGCCCAGGGTGACGACGTCGGTGCCGACGCCGCCGGTCAGGGTCTCGAGCAGGCCGACCAGCACCAGGGTGTTGCCGGCCGTGCCCAGGCTGATGACGTCGATGCCGGTGCCGCCGGACAGCGTCTCGACATTCGACATCAGCATGGTGGTGCCGGTGTCGCCGATGGTGACGACATCGGTGCCGGCCCCGCCGATCAGCGTCTCCAGCCCGCGCAGGAGGATGGTGTTGCCGGCGGTACCCAGAGTGACGATGTCGACCAGGGTGTTCGCGGTGTCGATGTTCGATCCGGCGACCAGCGTCTCGATGCCGGACACCAGCAGGGTGCTGCCGGTCAGGCCGATGAACACCAGATCGGTGCCGGCGCCGCCGGTCAGGGTCTCAAGCCCGGTCGCCAGCATCGTGCTGCCAGCCGAACCGAGGGTGACGACATCGGTGCCGACACTGCCGGTCAGCGTCTCCAGCGCCGACACCAGGATGGTGTTGCCGGCGGTGCCCAGAGTGACGGCGTCGGTGGCCGTGCTGCCGATCAGCGTTTCGACAGCCGCGATCAGAATGGTGTTGCCGTTCGGGCAGAGGGTGATGACATCGGTGCCAAGGCCGCCGGTCAGCGACTCCACGGCGCACACCGCCAGCGTGCTGCCGGCCGTGCCGATGTTGACGATGTCAAGGCCGGCGCCGCCGCTCACCGTTTCGAACAGCGAGACCGTGACCGTCCCACCGCCGCTGCCCAGCGTCAGAACATCGACGCCGATGCTGCCGGTCAGAGTCTCGATCCCGAGCATCTGAACGGTGTTGCCGCCCGTATTGGCCAGCGTCACCACGTCGTTGGCGGTGCTGCCGATCACAATATCGATGCTCGTCAGCGTGACGGTGCTGCCGGTGGTCGCCAGATAGACCATGTCGGTGCCGACACCGCCGATCAGCGTCTCGATGCCGGTCATCGCCAGCGTGCTGCCGGCGGAGCCGATGGTGACGACATCGGTGCCGATACCGCCGACCAGCGTCTCGATGCCGCTGACCAGCATGGTCGAACCGGCCGTGCCGATGGAGACGATGTCGGTGCCGATGCCACCGATCAGCGTCTCGATTCCACTGACCTGGAAGGTCGAACCGGTAGAGCCGATGGTGACGACATCGGTGCCGACCCCGCCGGTCAGCGTTTCCAGACCCGCGACCACCAAGGTGTTGCCGGTGCTGCCCAGGCTGATCGCATCGATGCCCACGCCGCCTGTCAGCGTCTCGAACAGCGAAACCGTCACGGTGGCGCCACCGGTGCCGACCGCCAGCACGTCGTTGCCGACGTCGCCGATCAGCGTCTCGATGCCGGCCAGCGTCACCGTATTGCCGCCCGTATTGGCCAGCGTCACCACGTCGATGCCGGCCCCGCCGATCAGGCTGTCGATCGCCGAAGCCACCAGCGTGTTGCCGGTAGCGGCCAGTGTGACGACTTCGATGCCGGAGCCGCCGATCAGCGTCTCGATGCCGCCGACAACCAGGGTCGAACCGGCCGAGCCGATGGTGACGACATCGGTGCCGGCCCCGCCGGTCAACGTTTCCAGACCCGCAACCACCAAGGTGTTGCCGGCGCTGCCGAAGTTGATCGCGTCGTTGCCCGCGCTGCCGACCAGGGTTTCCAACAGCGAAACCTGCAGCGTCGTGCCGAGAGTTCCGCCCAGCGTGATGATGTCGGTCCCGACGCTGCCGATCACCGTCTCCAGCAGCGAGACCTGGATGGACGAACCGGTCCCGTCCAGCGTGACGACATCATTGCCGGCGCCGCCGACCAGCGTTTCCAGCAGCGAGACCTGCAGCGTCGCGCCGAGCGTCCCGCCCAGCGTGACGATGTCGATGCCCGCGCCGCCGGTCAGCGTCTCGATGCCGTTCACCAGCAGGGTCGTGCCGTTCGAGCAGAGGGTGACGACGTCGTTGCCGGCACCGCCGGTCAGCGTCTCCACGGCGCACACGAACACGGTGTTGCCCAGATCGCCAAGGCCGACCACGTCGATGCCGATGCCGCCGCTCACCGTTTCAAACAGCGAGACCGTCACCGTGCCGCCGCCGGTTCCCAGCGTCAGCACGTCGGTGCCGATGCTGCCGGTCAGCGTCTCGATGCCGGCAAGCGAAACCGTGTTGCCGGCCGTGTTGGCCAACGTCACCACGTCGTTGCCCGCGCCGCCGATCAGCGTATCGATGGCGGAAACCAGCAGCGTGTTGCCGCCTGCGTCCAAGGTGACGATTTCGGTGCCGACGCCGCCGATCAGCGTCTCGATGCCGCTCACCAGAAGGGTTGCACCGGCCGTGCCGATGGTGATGGCATCGCTGCCGGCGCCGCCGGTCAGCGTCTCGATGCCGCTGACCAGCATGGTCGAACCGGCCGCGCCCAGGTTGACCACGTCGTTGCCGTCGCCGCCGACCAGAGTCTCCAGCAGCGAAACCTGCAGTGTCGCGCCGAGCGTGCCCCCCAGCGTGACCACGTCGCTGCCGCCGCCGCCGGTCAGCGTCTCGATGCCGTTGACCAGCATTGTCGAACCGGCCGCGCCCAGGTTGACCACGTCGTTGCCGGCGCCGCCGACCAGGGTCTCCAGCAGCGAAACCTGCAGCGTCGCGCCGAGCGTGCCCCCCAGCGTGACCACGTCGCGACCGGTGCCGCCGGTCAGCGTCTCGATGCTGCTCACCAGCATGGTGTTGCCGACGTTGCCCAGGGTGACCGCATCGGTGCCGCTGTTGCCAGTCAGCGTTTCGAGCCCCGTGACCGCCAGCGTGTTGCCGCCCGCCCCGGCCAGGATGATGACATCGCTGCCGGTACCGCCGAATATCGTTTCGATCCCGCTGACCGTCGTCGTGTTGCCGGTAGCGGACAGCGTGATCACGTCGTTGGCAGCGCTACCGGTCAGCGTCTCGATTCTCGCGACCGCCAGCGTGTTGCCGCTCGTCCCGGCCAGGATGATGACATCGCTATCGGTGCCGCCGAACAGCGTTTCGATCCCGCTGACCGTCGTCGTGTTGTCGACATCGGTCAGCGTGATCACGTCTGTGCCGGCGCCACCAGTCAGCGTCTCGACGTTGCTGACCAGCATGGTGTTGCCGGCGGTGCCCAGGCTGACCAGGTCATTGCCCACGCCGCCGACCAGGGTCTCCAGAAGCGAGACCTGCAGCGTGCTGCCGAGCGTGCCGATCAAGGTGGCGACGTCGCGGCCGGCTCCGCCCGTCAGCGTCTCGACGTCCATCACCCGCAGGGTGTTGCCGCCCGCGCCCAGTTTGACGACATCGGTACCGATGCTGCCGAGCAGCGTGTCGAGCAGCGAAATCTGCAGGGTGCTGCCGAGCGTGCCCGCCAGCGTGATCAGATCCTGGTTGGCGCCGCTGCCAACGAGGGTCTCGAGCCCCGAGACCGCCATCGTGGTGCCGTTGAAGTCCACCGTGATGACGTCGGTGCCGGCGCCGCCGGTCAGCGTCTCGAGATCGATCACCAGCATCGTGTTACCGGCCGAACCCAGGCTGATCACATCGCTGCTGTTGCTGCCGGTCAGCGTTTCGATCGCGCCGACCTGCGTGGTGATGCCGGTCGGCATCACGCTGATGACGTCTTGGCCGGCACCGCCTGTCAGCGTCTCGAGCGCGCCGATCATCAGGGTGATGCCCTGGGAATTCACCGTAGCGAAATCGGTCCCGGCGCTACCGATCAGAGTTTCCAGCAAGGAGATCGATACAGTATTCCCGTTGGAACCGAAAGTAATTACGTCGACGCTACCACTACCAATGATCGTAGAATACTGACCAACGGTCTGCGTCGATCCATACATATCATTTGGATTATTCAGGTCAAGTGTGCCGGCCACGTCGATCTCCTTGCAATTCGCGCGAAGCGAAAACCAGTTAACTTTCTGGTAACATTCAATTCACGAAAAGGACCTGCCTTTTAGGCACGCCGAACCTTCCCGCTCCGCCATATCAAAAGATCAGTGTCGTTATCAACGAACCAATTGTATCAGGTTTAAACAACGATATTTCACGAGACTGAAATTCGTGCAATGCTGTGACAACGTATGAAAAAGCGGCCGGCTTGAGATGTTTTAGGTCTTGGCCCGTTGCCATTTCTTTCGCGGCTTCGGGGCGGGGATCGGGCAGGCCGGGGAATTGGGACGGTGTCGGCGGAGCAATCCGTCCTCAGCCGTCTCCATGCAGCACGCTTCCCATCGCGTAGCCGATCTGGTGATACAGACCCGCGACGGCGCGGATGCTCTCGCCTTCCAGCGCCTCGACATCCAGCGTGGCCAGCTTGGCCAGATTCAGCATGAAGTCGGCCTGCGGAACGTCCACGCCCATGCGGTCCACCGTCTTGCGGTTGGACACGCCCTGGAAGAACATGCGCCGCATGAGCCAGCTCCGGTTCAGCCGGTCGGGATGGATATGGTGCAGCACGAAGGCGCTTGGCACGTAATAGGCGCTGGCTCCCTCCCGCCGCATGTCCTGGAAGATGATGCCTTCGTTGGACATCAGTCCGCCGCCCTTGCGCCCCATGTCGGTCGGGAATTGCCGGCCGGCCATCAGAGCCTTGCGGAAGGCGCAGTTCCCTTCACCGAACCATTCCGGCAGCTGGAGAAAGCGTGGCTGGGTGTCCCAACCCCAACGGCATGAGAAGAATTGCAGCAGGTCGTCGCTCAGCCAGTCGGGACGAGGCTGGTCGCCGAAATCCGGCTCGACCTCTCCAGCGACGATATCCACCGCGTCGCCGAAGCGGATAAAGGGTTCGACCATCTGCCCAAGCCAGCCGTCGCAGGCCGTTTCGTCATCGTCGATGAAGACGATCAGCGGCGACACCGCCTCCGCCACCCCCCGGTTGCGGGCAAAGGCGACCCCGCTGCGCTCTTCCAGCAAATAGCGCAGCGGGGTGCGCCGCAAGGTGAAGAAGGGTTGCCAGCGTTCCACGACCGGGCGGGCTTCGCAGCCGGTTGAATTGTCGACCACCAGAATTTCGTGGAAACCGTCCGGGAGCTGCTGATCCAGCAGGCTGGCCAGACAGGCATCCAGCAGCTCGGGACGCCGATAGGTGCAGATGACGATGCTCGCCGCGAAGGCGGGCAGTGCCGGGCCGCCCGCGGCCGGCGATGGGCCCGATTGGGCCGGTTCGGGTTCTAACACTGGAGTCATCCCTTGAATGAGCAGTTGTCGGGGCCGAAGCGCCGGCTGCCGCCACTGCCGTGGCCCGACGAGCGGAACTGGAAAACCGCCGCGTCAATGGTCGGCATGGACGATCTTCACCGCCGGGAGCCCCCAGCAGGTGATCCCCATGTCTTTCGCCATCGCTGCCAGCCCTTCCGTTCTCGATGTAGCCCCGATGGCTGTAGGGCGGGAAGCAAAGCCCCTCCCGATGAAGGTCGGCCCGCACCAGCAGCGCCGTGCCGCCGACACCGTCCAGCGCCACGGCGTCCTTGTCCGGGAAGGAGTCGAGGTAGCGGCGCCCGATGCCTCTCGGCGGCTGGAACAGGCCGTCGATCAGATGCTCCGGCCGTTCGCCGTCCGGTTCCAGGGCAAAGCTGTTGAGGTCGAAGGTGGTGCCGTTCGGCAGGACGCAATGCGGCGTCGCGATGTCCCGCCCCGCCGCCAGCAGACGCCCCAGGAAATCGGGCGGATAGTGAATCAGGTCCGCATCCAGCCACAACACCCAGTCCTCGTCGGCAAGGGCGGCCTGCAGGAGGCGGTTTCGCGAACGCGCGAGGATCTCGCGGCGGGTACGCTGCACCGCCGGCAGCCAGCGCGGTCCCTCCGGATGGAACCCGTAATCCTGGCGCAGCAGTGTCACGCGGCGGTAGCGGTCGCGCAGGGCCGGCAAACGTTCGGCCAGCCACGCATGGGTCCCATCCACGCTGTCGCTTTCCAGGAAACCGAGAGACAGGCAGCCGGGGTCATGGTCGAGCTGGTCGAGCAGCTGCATATAGCGCGGCAGATGGCTGCGCGCATCCTTGACCGGTGTCAACACCAGGACCTTGGCGGTCCGGAACGCCCCTGTGGACCCTATGGGGGCCGCGGGAGCGTGTCCCGTCCGATCCGATGGGGGAGGGGGCTGGGAGGCAGGGCCCGGCCCGGATATCTCCGCGGCTTGTCGCCGGACTGCGTCGATCGGCAGCCGTTTGGCCATCTCCCGCAGGACCGACTCGTAGCGGTCGCCGGTGAAACGGCTGGTGGCGACTTGCCAATGCTCGTCGAAATGGTCGGTGGCGAAGGTGTTGGCGCCATGCACGACGTAGGTGTAGAGCCGGGGCATGTCCAGGCGGACGACGCGCACGGTCTGCCGGAGCTGGTCGACGAGCGGGGTGTCCTCGCCGCGCCGCAGATGCGGATAGCGGGGCATCACCGCCTTCTCGCACAGCAGCGATCCTTCCCAGTATCTTTCGCAGGAAACCGCGAGCTTCTGCCGGCCCGGCCACCAGATCATCCAACGCCCGAGCAGGCAGGCATGGGCACCGGTCCGGGCGAGGGCCATGTGCTGGACCTCAAGCCGCATCGGGTCGTAGAGATCGTCGTCGTCCCATTGACAGACGTAGCGGCCCTTTGCGCTGTCGACCGCGATGTTGCGCAGCTCCCCGAGCGCCCGGCCCGGCCCGTCGACCCGGACAAGGCGGATATCCGTCCTGCCGGCGGCCCGGATCATGGCGTCCAGCGCGTCCAGCGGAGCGTCCGGCCCATCTCCATCGCGGGTGGCTGCGTCGCAGACGATGACGAGTTCCTTGTTCTGCCAGCTCTGCCGCGCGAAGCTGTCGATCGCCAGGGCCAGCATGCCCGTCCGTCCGCCATCCCCGCCCTTGGTGACCATGAGGCATGAGATGAGCGGCGGACCGCCCGCATCTTCCGCGGTCGCCGCGGAGCCGGCCGGCGGGGCGGCAGAACCGTTCGACACCACCGCCGTGACCCGATCCGGCAATTTCGGCTTGCGTTCGGCATCGCCGCGGAACCAGGTGCCTTCCCAATAGTGGATGGCGTAGGCGTTTCGCGTCGCCTGCTCCCAGAAGACGAGATCGAACAGCCTGCCGCTCCAGCAATCGTCCTTGGTGACCGGATAGAGCTGGCTCGGCGGCAGCACCGTCACAGCGGCCGCAGCCTCCGTCCCGCCCGGATGGGCGGCTTCGTAGGACGCATGGGCGCGTGTCAGCAGGAACGGGCCGGTCGCGTCGAGCACATCCGCGCAGTGGCGCGCTTCGACCAGCCGGTCAATCAGATGATCCCAGAACGGGTGACCGGGAACGGATGCGAGAAAGGACGGACAGAGGATGCGGGAGAGCCCGCGTTCGACTGCCTTCGTCAAGCCGTCATGTTCCTCCGGCTCCAGCCCGACGACGAAGCTCCGACCGTCCAGCAGCCCGCCGATCGGGCGAAGGCATTCAAAATCGAGATCGGCATACACCCCGCCGAACCGGCGCAGAATCAGATAGCGTGCCAGATCGACCCGCGCGATCGGATCGGCATAGCCGCGGAAGACCGGGAGCAGCGCCGGATGCTCGGCCTCAACGAAACGCTCGATGTCATCGTCGGTCCAGAACCGATAGGCGAAGCCTGGATTGTGGTCGATCCAGCTTCGTTGAAGGGCCAGGAACTCGCTCGGAATCTCCTGGCTCTTCCATGTCTGGTGGATCACAGACGGGATGACGAGGTCCAAGTCGCTCATGTCCTTCCAGATATCGTCAAGGCGGAGCAGAAGGAAAAATCACATCGATGGAGTCTGATGAAAGGGCTCAAGACGGATTCCAAAAATATTAAACTTGCCTAACGGGCGTCAAGGATTGCGCAGATATTTTAAGTGACAATTTGTATTTCAATCCTAATAATCCAGAAGTCAAAGGTTTCCAGCAACTCCACTCTGGATGTTCTTTCTCAAAATTCAATTCCGCTTTTTGCGGTTTATGGCGGTGCCTTATAGGTATTTCTAGGATGTCATAGCCATATATTATATTGAGTCTGTAGGGAAAGCGTTTTGTGATGGCTCTCCCTCGGCTTGAACGGAGCGGAATGACATGTCGCTGGATGGCGCAGCAGCGGGGCGAAAAGCTATAATATTGTTCTATAATAGCTTTTTCGGTTCCTATCCGGACTGGGCCAGCTTCCCCTGCTCTTCGGAGTATCGTTTCACCAACAACCGGGAGCTCCTGGGCGACGCGGATGCTGTCGTCTTCCATCTGCCGCAATGGAACGAGATTGGGACGGTCCCCAAGCGCCGCGGTCAGATCTGGGTGGCATGGTCGATGGAAAGCCGTGGGCATACGCCTGTTCGGAACGATCCTGCGATCATGCGCTTTTTCGATGTCCAGATGACCTTCGAGCGCTCGGCCGACGTCTGGTGCTCCTACCTGCCCAAGCGGGAAGAGTGGGAGGCGGCAGTGTCGAAGCCGATCCCCTTCAAGACCGGAACCGCCGAGGCTGTGATGTTCCAGTCCGCGCCGAGTGACCTGAGTGGCCGCAATGCCTATGCTGCGGAATTTATGAAGTATATGTCTGTGGATTCATTTGGTAATTTCCTCAGAAACAAACATCTATCTGTCGAAGACAGAGGATTTTCTACAAAAATGGATGTGGTATCCAGATACAAATTCAGCATATCTTTTGAAAATACTATAGAAAATGATTATGTGACCGAAAAGTTTTTTCAGCCTCTCCTCTGTGGGTCTGTTCCGATTTATATGGGAGCTCCCAACATCGATGAATTCTCTCCAGGAGATCATTGCTATATCGATGTAAGGAAATTCTCAGGCCCGAAGGCGCTCGCGGCTTATC
Organism: Azospirillum sp. UENF 112521; assembly: GCF_058780665.1. NCBI lineage: Bacteria > Pseudomonadati > Pseudomonadota > Alphaproteobacteria > Rhodospirillales > Azospirillaceae > Azospirillum > Azospirillum sp. UENF 112521. The sequence continues at coordinate 387,105 of NZ_JBSNCI010000005.1, read as the reverse complement.
TCACCGATCTGGCGAGAGACGAGGCCGAATATTCCCGCTATTTCGAATGGAGGAGAAAGCCGTTGCGGCCTTCCTTCCTGAGGTTGCTTGAGGACGGTGAAACGGAAGCGTTCTGCCGATTGGGACAATTGGTCGCACAGCGCCTCCGACGGGATGGGCCCGCATGATGGCAGTCCGTTCCGCTCTTCCGCTTTGCAGAGGTCATCATTGATGTTGTCCCCGGACCTGCAATCGATCCTTGGAGACGTGTCTCCGGGCGCCGGAGAGCCCGAGAAGCTGCCCGTGTTCTGGTCGAAGGGGATCAGCCGGTTCTGCGACGTCAGCGGCCCCGACTGGTATTGGAGGGCAGATACGGAATCCGTCCAGAATGAGGATTTCTTCAGCCGTCATTACGGGAATGCACAAGGGATCGTCTGGATCCGGCTGGGCACAAAGGCACGCGACGGTCTGCCTTGCGATCTGGATCACTTCGCAAATTCGGTCCTTTCCACGATCGACTCGCCATTCGTCCTTGTGACGACGGATGGCGACGCGACGGTTCCTTTCGATCTCAAGCCGGAAACGGTCAAAAGCCTCCTGTCCTGTCCCTGGTTGAAGGCCTGGTATACCCAGAACCACGACGGAACGCAGTCCCCCCGGATACGACCGGTTCCAATCGGGCTCGATCTCCATACCCCCGGCCCCTCGGCATCCGCGGCTGGTCTTTTCCGTGACATCGTCGCTCTGCGAGCCGCCCGCGCACCGGCTAGGACGCAACCTCTCAAGGTGTTGTGCGATTTCAACCCGAACACGCCGGAGCGGCTGGATGCGTACCGCAGCCTGTCGCACTGCCCGAATGTTCTTGGCCTGAAGACGCGGGTGCCCCAAATCGACCTGTGGAGGCATTACACGAGATTTCCGTTCGTGCTGAGCGCGAAAGGAAACGGGATCGATTGCCACAGAACCTGGGAGGCTCTTTACCTGGGGGCAATCGTCATCACGCTGTCGTCCTCGATAAATCCTCTGTTCGACTCATTGCCGGTGGTCGTTGTGGACCGCTGGGACGAGGTGCGCGAGCAGGGAAATCTGGAGCGATGGCTCGACCAATACGGCGACGCAACGGCCGGGGAGTGGGTGTGGCGTCAACTTCATCCACAGCGATATATCGAAATCATGCGTGCCGCATTGAGCGGTCCGGTTTCGCCGGACCGCCCCTGAATCCGGCAACTCGCCGTCAGGAAAACCGGGGTCGATTCATGTGGCGTCATGTCCGATGTTTCGGATGGAAGAAGGACTGAGGGCGCAGAGGGGCTTCGTTGAATAGGCCGAAAGCCTGGATGACCATTCCGGTCGGTACGGTGAGGCCGCGGGCGACGCCGCTGCCCTTGAGGACGCCACCCCGCCGGTCCGGATCCGGGTCGCGGTGACTGCCGCCGGCCTGGAGCCTGCAATTCTGCATCCGGATCGCGCCGAGGACCTGGGCTCCATCGCCGATGTGGTTGTCGAGTGCGAGCGAACCGGCGCCGAGCAGTCGGACGCGGCTGCCGATCTCGATCAGGCCGTCGGTGTGATCGGCCTTGATGGTGAAGCCACCCTCTTCGCCGATTTCGGTGTCGGCACCGATTGTCACACGCGCGCCGACAGCGACGATGCGCGTGCCGGGAAAGAGCCGGGTGCCGCTGCCGACCGTCACCTCGCCTCCCTCCGTCGCCTGGATGATCGTGCCGGGCCAGAGCGTGACGCCGGCCGCCAGGGTGACGCCCGGCGAGACCAGGGTCGAAAACGGATCGAGCGCCAGAACGCCGTCGCCGGCGAGCGCTGCCACCGCCTCGACCGACAGGAAGCCAGCGCATCCGCGGGCCCGGTTGGTGGCGGCGACGAGGGGGTCACTCAAGGTCGCCGGCCTCCGGGAGCCTTCGGTTAACAGTGTTTCGCCGATTTCCCATAACGGTGACATCCGCCATTCATCCGGCCCTTGTATGAACAATTGGAAACAATGGTGCCGGCAAACAATGCGGCATGCGCAAATATGGAGAAGCAGAAGGAAGACGGGAAGTTGCCTTTGCCCCTCCTCGCCATTGATACCAGCCTTTCCCTGATGTGCCAAAGCTTTTGGGCGGCGCGGTATCGTCAGAGAAAACAAGAACACAAGTTCACTCGGAGGATTCTTCTCATGGTTGGTGCGGTTGCCAAGATGAAGTCTGTCGGTGTCGGCATCGGCGCACTGGTTGCGCTTGCCGCGATCCCGGCTTATGCGCAGGGAAGCGTCACCGTCATGTGCGGTGTGCAGGAGGAATGGTGCAAGGCCATGGTCGTCGCCTTCGAGAAGAAGACCGGCATCAGCGTCGCCATGACCCGCAAGAGCGCCGGCGAGGCTCTGGCCCAGATCCGTGCCGAGGCGGCCAATCCGAAAATCGACATCTGGTGGGGCAGCTCGGGCGACCCGCATCTCCAGGCGGCCGAGGAAGGCCTGAGCGTTGCTTACGAGAGCGGGCAGATGAAGGACCTGCAATCCTGGGCGGAGAGCCAGTACAAGCAGTCGCAGGGACGCAGCGTCGGCATCTATGCCGGTGCGCTCGGTTTCGTCTACAACACCGAGATGCTTGCCAAGCGGGGCATCCAGCCGCCGAAATGCTGGGCCGACCTGCTGCGTCCGGAATTCAAGGGCGAGATCCAGATGCCCAACCCCAATTCGTCAGGGGGAGCCTATACCGCGGTGGCGACCCTGGTGCAGATCTTCGGGGAGGATGCCGGCTTCGACTATCTGAAGAAGCTGAACGAGAGCATCAACCAATACACCAAGTCCGGTGCCGCACCCGCAGCGGCGGTGGCGCGGGGCGAGACGCTGGTCGGCATCTCCTGGGTCAACGACAGCGTGATCCAGAAAGTGAACAAATTCCCGGTGGAAATTTCCACTCCTTGCGAGGGGACCGGCTATGAGATCGGCTCGATGAGCATCCTCAAGGGCGCCAAAAATCTTGAGGCTGCCAAGAAGTTTTACGACTTCGCCCTAACGCCGGAAGCACAGGACTACGGTGCCACCAACTTCCAGATGACGCCGTCCAACAAGCAGTCTGTGCTGCCGCCCGACGCGCCGAAATTCGAGGATGTCCGGCTGATCGACTATAATTTCCAGAAATACGGCATGGCCGAGGAGCGCAAGCGGCTGCTGGGCCGCTGGGATTCCGAGATCAAGTCCGCCGCCAACTGAGCAGGCGGCCCGGCTTCGATGAGCCCGTTTCCCCCATGCCGGGGGAGGCGGGCTTTTCCGTAATCGGGATTTCGTTCGGCGTCAGGCCTGTCCCGGCAGGGCCGAAGTCTCCACCCGGCCGCGGGCCGCGGGCGGGGCGCCAGCCAGGACGTTCCGGATCTGGGCAGCGAGCAGGGGCTTCTGGTAGGGTTTTTGGATGAAGTGGATGTCGAGCGGCAGGCTGGCGCTTTCCACCAGGAAGTCCCGCGCATAGCCGGAGCAGAAGAGGATCTGGAGCGTCGGTTGCCGGACCTTGGCGATGGCGACCAGGGCGGGGCCGTTCATGCCGCCCGTCAGGATGACGTCGGTGAACAGGAGATCGAAAGCCGCCCCTTCCAACAGGACCAGCGCCTCTTCCGCCGAGGCCGCCGGTACCGCCCGGTAGCCCAGCGCCGTCAGCATGTCGACGGTGGTCGTGCGGACGGCGGGATCGTCCTCCACCACCAGGATGCGCTCGGGGCCGCCTTCGACCGGGCCGAGGTCGCGCGGCAGGACCAGTGTTTCCGGCAGCATTCGGGCGCGCGGGAAGGCCATCGCCACCAGCGTGCCGACGCCGGCCTCGCTCTGGATGTCGACCTTGCCGCCCGACTGACGGACGAAGCCGTAGACCATCGACAGGCCGAGCCCGCTGCCCCGGCCGAAGCGCTTGGTGGTGAAGAAGGGCTCGAAGACGCGCGACAGCACGGCGGGCGGCATGCCGCTGCCGTCGTCGCGGACAGACAAGACGATGGCGTCGCTTCCATCCTGTCCGGAATCCTGCGTGGCGGCTTCCGTGGCGATGACGATGGTGCCGCCGTCGGGCAGGGCGTCGCGGGCATTGACGACGAGATTGAGCAGCGCGTTCTCCAACTGGCCGGGATCGACCAGGGCGGGCGGCAGCCCCGGCGTCAGCGCCGTCTTCAGGACGATGCCGCCGCCCAGACCATAAGCCAGGAGGTCGAGCATGCCCTCCACCAGTTCGTTCAGGTCGACGGCCTGCGGCTGCAACGCCTGCTGCCGCGAGAAGGCCAGCAGCCGCTGGATCGTCGTGGCGCCGCGCTCTGCGGCGTCGAGCGCCCGCAGCGCCTTGCCGCGCACCGGATCCTGCTCCGGCGACTCGTCGTGGATCATCTGCAGATTGCCCATGATCGCGGCGAGCAGGTTGTTGAAGTCGTGGGCGATGCCGCCGGTCAACTGGCCGACCGCCTCCATCTTCAGGGCGTGGCGCAGTTGCTTCTCGATGTCCTTGCGCTCGGTCAGGTCGGAATAGGTGGTGATGAAGCCGCCGGACGGCATCGGGCTGCTGTGCAGCTCCACCACCCGTCCGTCGGGGAAGTGATGCTCGCAGCGGACCGCCTGTTCCGTGCGCAGCCGGGTCAGCGCGTCGAGATCGACGCTGCTGCCGTCGAGCATGCGGATACCGACCCCGCGCCGCAGCAGGCTGCGTTGCAGTTCCGCCAGCTCGCGGCCGGCGACCTCGGCCGGGGTGAAGCCGTTGAGGTCGAGGAAGCGCGGATTCCAGGTGACCAGCCGGCCCTTCTCGTCGAACACCGACAGCCCGTCGTTCATGTTGACGAAAACGGCTTCCAGCATCCGCGAGTTTTCGCCGAGCTTGCGGGCCAGCGCGTCGCGCTCCGCGACATTCTCCTTGAAGACGCTGAAGGCGCGTGCAAGGTCGCCGATCTCGTCCGGCCGGCCGGTGGCGGGAACGCTGACCAGCCTGTCGCCGCCTGCCAGCGCCGACATCGCCCGCGTCACCGCGCGCAGGTTGCCGGCAACGTCGCGCATGACATAGACCGCCGCGGCGATGGCGGCGAGCGCGCACAGGGCGCCCAGTGCGAGGATGCTGGCCTTGCCCGAGGACAGGGCGGAGAAGGTCGCGTCGCCCCGGCTGCGCGCGGCCGTCTGCATCGTGCTGGTGACGCTCTCGACCTCGCGGTTCAACTGGACCGACAGGGTGTTGGCGGCGGCGACCAGGAAGCGGCTGCGCTGCTCGATGCCGAGCTGGCGCGTGCGGATGTCGAAGACGGCCGCTTGGCTGTCCAGCACGGTCAGAAGCTGGTCGAGCGAAGGGGCCATGATCGCCAGCGCCGGGGCGGTGGTGTCGATTGCCCGCAGGCTCTGCCGGTCGGCGTCGAAGCCGGCGTACCAGCGGACGAGGTCGGGCGGGCTGGTGGTCGTCAGGGCGGCGGAGACGGCGTCGCGCGTGCGGTCGGCCAGCCGCAGGACCGAGAAGGGCAAGGGCGGCGTACCGGTTCCCTCGAGGCCGGGAAAGCCGGGATGCTCGAAGGTCCTGGCTGCAGCCCCGGCCAACGTCTCGCCGAGGATGCGCTGGCGTTCCAGCCCGAGCCGGATCGCCGACGCCTCCGCCCGCACCGCGATGGACTCGCCGGTGACGTCCATCAGGTTGCGCAGCGTGCCGTCGAGCCGGCCGGCGAGCCGGACCAGCGACGGCACGTCGGACGGGACATGCAGCGAGGCGCGTTCCAGCCCCGGCAGCCGGTTGACCAGCCCGGTCAAGTCGGCGAGCTTGAGTTCGAGCTGGCTGCGCTCCTCGTCCAGGCTGGGCGTCGCTTCGATGGCGGCGATGAAGGGGGCGCGGGCGGCGAGGCCGGTGCTCAGCTCCGCCATCCGCATTGCCAGCGCGATGTTGCCCAACCCCTCGCGCTGGAGAGAGAGCAGGGCGCGTTCCGTTTCCCCCAGCCCGAACCAGCCGACCCCGCCGACCGCTGTCGTCAGGACCACCATGGCTCCGAAGGCGGCGAGCAGCCGACCGCGAACACTAACGGGGGACAGCATGCGTCTGACCATCGGGTTGGAGGCTAGCGCCGGCCGCCCCACCGACGCCAGCGGTAAAAGCGGCGGCCGGCGCAAGACGGGGCGGTAGGAGACGGGGTGGAAGGCGTCAGCGCGCGACGGCAGCGATGCCGTCGCCGGTGAAGGTCGCGAGCGCGCTCGCTCCCGCCGGCACTGGGCTGGCGACGTTCGGATCGACCACGAACAGGTCGCCGAACTCGCTGACCAGCCCATACTCCATGTGCGAGCCGAGATATGTGGCCTTGCGGACCGTCACCGGGATGCCGTCGCCATTTTCTCCACCGCTCCCGCCGGCCGATACGGTCCGCAGGCGGATCGCGTTGGGCCGGACAGCCAGCAGCACCTCGCCGGCCGGCAGTCCGGGATCGGGAACCGACAGCGTCAGAGCCCCGAGCGCCACCGTAGCCATGCCGCCGCTGCGGCCCACCAGTTCGCCGTCGATCAGGTTGGCGCCGCCGATGAAGTCGGCGACGAAGCGGTTCTTCGGCCGGCGGTACAGCTCGTCCGGCGTGCCGGTCTGGGCGATCACCGACTTGTTCATCACGATGATCCGGTCGGAGACGGCCAGCGCCTCCTCCTGGTCGTGGGTGACGTAGACGGAGGTCAGGCCGAGCTTCTGCTGAAGCTCGCGGATGTCGTCGCGCATCTTGCGGCGCAGCTTGGCGTCGAGGTTGGACAGCGGCTCGTCGAACAGCAGAACCTCCGGCTCCAGCACCAGGGCGCGGGCGACGGCGACGCGCTGCTGCTGCCCGCCGGACAGCTCGCTCGGCAGGCGCTGGCCGTAGCCGCCAAGCCCGACCAGTTCCAGCCCCTCGGCCGCCTTGGCTGCGGCGTCGCGTTTGCGCACGCCGCTGACCACCAGCCCGTAGGCGACGTTGTCGGCCACACTCATGTGCGGGAACAGCGCGTAGGACTGGAACACCATGGTGACGTTGCGGTCGGTCGCCGACAGCCGAGTGACGTCCTTGCCGCCGATCAGGATGGTCCCGCTGCTCGCCATCTCCAGCCCGGCGATCATGCGGAGCGTGGTGGTCTTGCCGCAGCCGGACGGCCCCAGCAGGGTGACGAGGGTGCCCGATTCGATGGTGAAGCTGACGTTGTCCACCGCCGCCGTGTTGCCGTAGCGGCGGCTGACGTTGCGGAATTCGACGCCCGCGGGCTTGCTGGCGATGCTCATACCGGCTTCTCCTGAAGCGTGACGGGGGTGGCGGTGCGGCGGCCGATGCGGCGTTCGCCGACAAGCAGCTGGATGAGGGCGATGACGACCGACATCAGCACGATCAGGGCCGAGCTGTAGGCGATGGCGAGGCCGAAATCGCCCTGCTCGACGCGGCCGACGATGTAGGCGGTGGCCAGCTCGTATTTCGGGCTGACCAGGAAGATCACCGCGCTGATCGAGGTGATGGCCCGGACGAAGCTGTAGACCAGCGAGGCGACGATGGCCGGGCGCAGCAGCGGCAGGATCACCCGGCGGATCGTCTGAACGCTGCCGGCCCCCAGCGTCAGGGAGCATTCGTCGAGGCTGCGGTCGATCTGCGACATGGCGGCGACGCCGGCCCGGATGCTGACCGGCATGTTCCGGAAGACGAAGCAGACGATCAGGATGGTGACGGTGCCGGTCAGCTCGATCGGCGGCTGGTTGAAGGCGAGGATGTAGCTGATGCCGATCACCGTGCCGGGGATGGCGAAGCTCAGCATGGTCAGGAACTCGAAGGCGCCCTGGCCTTTGAAGCGCTGGCGCACCAGCAGATAGGCGGTCAGCAGGCCGACGGCGGCGGTCAGCGGCGCCGACAGGGCGGCGACCTCGATGGTCGTGAACAGCGAGCCCCAGGCGCGGCCGGACCAGATCAGCCCGCCCGGCCCCCAGCTGAGGTCGAAGGCGGCCAGATAATGGCGCAGGGTCAGGCTGTTGTTGCGGCCCCAGTTCTCGGTGAAGCCGCCGAACAGGATCAGGCCGTAGAGCACGAAGGTGAAGGCGGCCCAGGGCAGGGCGGTGGCATAGGCGGCGATCTTGATGCCGCGCGGAAGCTGCGACGGGATGCCGTTGTCGCCCTTGCCGCCGACCGTCGCGTAGGACTTCTTGCCGAGCCATTGCCGCTGCACCCAGAAGGCGCCGAGGCACATGCAGAGCAGGATGATGCCGAGTGCTGCGGCACGGCCGGGATCGTTCTGGGCGCCGACGACCGCGAAATAGATCTTGGTTGACAGCACCTCGAAATTGCCGCCGAGGATCAGCGGGTTGCCGAAGTCGGCCAGGCTCTCGATGAAGCTGATCAGGAAGGCGTTGGCGACGCCCGGACGCATCAGCGGCCAGGTGACGGTGCGGAAGGTGACCCAGCGGCTGGCCCGCAGGGTCTGCGCGGCTTCCTCCAGCGAAGGGCCGATGCCCTGGACGACGCCGATCATCACCAGGAAGGAGATCGGCGTGAATGCCAGCGTCTGGGTCAGCAGGACGCCGGGAAGCCCATAGATCCAGCGCGAGACCGGGATGCCGAACCAGTCGGCCAGCGCCAGGGTGACGGTGCCGTTGCGCCCGAACAGCAGGATCACGGCAAGGCTTATGACGAAGGGCGGCGTGATGATCGGCAGCACGGTCAGAACGCGCAGCAGCTTCTTGGCGCGGAAGCCGGTGCGCACCGCCACCAGGGCGAAGGCCAGCCCGAGCAGGGTCGTCGCGATGCCGGTCATCACCGCCAGGAAGACGCTGTTCCACACCACCCCGCAGGCTTTCGCTTCGGTCAGGCAGGACAGGCGCCAGATGTCGGGAGCGGCGAGGCGTGACCACAGCGCCGCGGCCGAGAAGGCGCCGCTGCCGGTGTCGCCAGCCCCGCTCAGGACATAGCCGACCGGCAGGAAAACGAAGGCGGCGATGGCGGCCAGCACCAGACCGATGGCCCCCGCCGTGAAGCGGTCGCCCTTCATGAAGCCCAGACCGGCGAAGCCGTTGGTCATCAGGAACAGGAAGGACAGCGCGGTCAGTGCCGCGCCAGCGCCGAAGCCGCCCTGACCCAGCGGCAGCGGGCCGAACAGGGCGCCGAGCCAACCCCAAGCCCAGCCGTTGAGCCCGATGGCGAAGCCCTGTGCGGCGACCCAGGCCAGCCCGAAGGCTCCGCTCGCCAGCAGGATCGCCGGTTGCCGGGCGTGAAGGCGGGGCAAGGCGGTGGCGACGAGCGCCAGGATCAGCGGCAGGGCGGCGGGCAGGAGCCACCAGCGCCCGTTGGTCAGTCCGTCGATCAGGGCGGAGCCGGCCGGGCCTGGAGACGGTGGTGCAAGTGCGGGTTGGGTGCCGCTGCCGGCGAACCAGGGCAGCAGGGCGAAGCCCACCCACCCCAGCGCCAGCCAGACTGCTGAACGAGGACGCATCACGTCACCTGCGAATTTTTGCGGTCCGGGTATGACCGCCCCTTCCCTCCCCCGTGACGGGGGAGGGGGACGACGGATGTCCCGATCGGAGGAAAGGCGCGGAGGCGGTTAGGCTGTAACCGCCATTCGGCAACCGTTACTTGGCGACGGCCTTGATTTCGGCGTCCCAGCGCGACAGCAGGCGCTTGCGCTCTTCGGCGGTGCCGAATTTCTGGAAATTGTAGTCGATCATGCGGATCGCCTCCAGCTTCGGCGCTTCGGGCGGGATCGCCGCCTTGCGGTTGGACGGCATCTGGAATTGCTTGGTCTCGGCGCCGGTGGCCTGACCTTCCGGCGACAGGGCGAACTCGTAGAAGGCCTTGGCGGTGTCGAGGTTCTTCGTGCCCTTGATGATGCTGACCGAGCCGATCTCGTAGCCGGTGCCCTCGCAGGGGGCGGCGACATCGACCGGGAAACCGTTCACCTTCTGGTTGATGCCGTCATGCATGAAGATGATGCCGACCAGAGTTTCGCTGCGCGCGACGGCCGCCGCCGGGGCGCTGCCCGACTTGGTGTACTGGTTGACGTTGTCGTTCAGCTTCTTCAGGTAATCGAACGCCCCGTCCTCTCCCAGAACCTGGACCAGGGTGGCCAGCGCGGTGTAGGCGGTGCCCGACGCGTTGGGGTTCGCGATCTGGATCTCTTCCTTGAATTCCGGACGCAGCAGGTCGGCCCAGCATTTCGGCGCGCTGATCTTGCGCTTGGCCAGAAGCTCGGTGTTGTAGACGAAGCCGAGCGCACCGGCATAGATGCCGACGCTGCGCCCCTGCGACTGCTTGTACTGGCTCTGTGCCCAGGGTTGGAGGTCCGCGAACTGCGGGCTCTCGTAGGCCAGCGTCAGCCCTTCCTCGGCCGCCTGCAGATGCGGGTCGCCGGGGCCGCCCCACCAGACATCGGTCTTCGGGTTGGCGGACTCGGCGCGGATCTGCGCCAGCGCCTCGCCGGCGCTCTTGCGGCTCATGGCGACGGCGGTGCCGGTCTTCTTCTCGAAGGCGACCGCAATCGCCTTGCACCATTCCTCCTGCACGCCGCAGAGAACGGTGAGGGGGCCTTGCGCCTTGGCCGGGGTCGCCGTCAGGGCGATCACGGAGCCGGCCGCCAGGATGCCGAGGCCGACCGACTTGATCCAGTTGCCAGCGGATGTCACGGAACACTCCTCCCTTGGAGTTCGGGTTGATTTTTGACGATCGCACATTTGTTCGCTTCGCCAGCGTAAGCGGCCAGGGTGAACGGCGAATGTCACGCTTCAAGGGAGTGGCTGTAACTTTGTTAACAGAGGCCGGTTTCGGTGGAACCGGCGGTCAGTGGCCGAACGCCTCGATGTCGCAGTCGAAGACATATCCCAGCCCGCGCTCGGTGCGGATCAGCCAGGGCTGCTGCGGGTTGCGTTCGATCTTGCGGCGCAGGCGCAGGATCAGCACGTCGATGGTCCGGTCGAAGACGTCGTCCCGGTCATGGTGGGTCAGGTCGAGGATCTGGTTGCGGCTGAGCACCCGGCCATGGGCGCGGACCAGCGCCACCAGCAGATCGAACTCTGCCACCGTTAGCGGCACCGGCTTGCCGGCCGGGTCGAACAGCCGCCGCCCGTCCTCATCCAGGGTGAAGCCGGCGAAGCGGTAGCCGCGCTTGCAGGGGGCGGGGACGGGAACGCTCTCGCGGGCTGTGCGGCGCAGGACAGCCTTAACGCGCGCGATGAACTCGCGGTTGTTGAACGGCTTCACGATGTAGTCGTCGGCGCCGACCTCCAGCCCCATGATGCGGTCGATGTCGTCGCCGCGGCCGGTCAGCATGATGATCGGGATATCCATCGTGCCCCGCACCTGGGCGGCGATGGAGATGCCGTCGCGGTCGGGCAGCCGCAGGTCGAGCACGATCAGGTCGAGCCGTCCGGCGCCGAGCACCGTCATCAGCGTCGCCGCGTCGGGGCAGCGGACCGTCTCGTACCCTTCCCCGGCGAGCAGGTCGGCGACCATCTGGAGGACATCAGGATCGTCGTCGACGATCCCGATCGTCAGACGCCTGCCGCCATTCGGTGACGTGTTCGATGACATCCTGCCCGCCCGCTGATGAGGGCGCAGGATCGCATTCCTTTCCGCCGGGATCAACCGGTCTGGCCGGGATTTCCAACCGGTCCCGCAGCCTGGCCTGTTCCATTGAGCGCGTGATAGCTGCGGATCACCTGGCTGTCGTCCATCGCCCCCTCTCCGCGGCCGGAGGTGGCGAGGAACATCTGGTGGGCGACGGCAGCCAGCGGCAAGGCCGCCTTGGTGTCGCGGCCGGCCTCCAGCACGATGCCGAGATCCTTGACGAAGATGTCGACGGCGCTGGTAATGCCGGGATCGGCCTGAAGCATGCGCGGGCCGCGGTCCTTCAGCATCCAGCTGGACGCCGCGGAGCCGCCCATGATCTCCAGCAGGATGTCGAGATCGACGCCGACCTTGGCGGCGAGCGCGAAGGCTTCGGCGACCACGGCGATGTGGACGCCGCACAGCAGCTGGTTGACGGTCTTCACCGTGGCGCCCTGGCCCGGCCGCTCGCCGACATGGAAGACCTTGTCCCCCATCGCCGCCAGCACCGGGCGCAGCCGCTCCACCACCGCGGCCGGTGCCGCCGCCATGATCGACAGGGTGCCGGCGACCGCGCCCACCACGCCGCCGGACACCGGCGCGTCGACGAAGCGGCGTCCCGCCGCCTCCACCCGCGCCGCCAGGGCAGCGACCGCTCCCGGCGGGCAGGTCGCCATCAGGACCACCGCCGATCCGTCCGGCAAGGCCTCCAGCGCGCCGTCGGCGAACAGCGCCTGCTCGGCCTGGGCGGCATTCACCACCATCAGCACCAGCGCATCGGCACCGGCCGCTGCCGCCGCGGCGCTGGCCGCCGGCCGGGCGCCGCGCGACGCCAGGGCGGCGACACTGTCGGCGCGGACATCGAAGCCCTGCACGGCGAAGCCCTTGGCCAGCAAATTGTTCGCCATGGGCATTCCCATGGATCCGAGGCCGATGAATCCGACGGTCGTCATTGTCCGGTTTCCTTGGATACGGAGACTGTGAAGGAGGGAGAGGCCGGTGCCGGAGCGGGTCAGCCGAGGAAGCCGATCGACACCCAGGGGAACGCCGCGACGACGATCAGCCCGACCGCCAGCGCCGCCAGATATCCCAGGATGGGCTTCATGCCTTCGTCCGGGCTGATGCGGCTGATGGCGCAGGCGGCGTAGTAGCCGACGCCGAAGGGCGGGGCGAACAGGCCGATGCCCATCGCCAGGATGACGATCATCGCATAGTGGACCTCGTGCACACCGATCTGGCGGGCGATGGGGAACAGCAGCGGTCCGAACAGCACGATGGCGGGGATGCCTTCCAGCACGCTGCCCAGGATGATGAAGGCGACGATGGACACCGCGATGAACACCGGCACGCCGCCGGGCAGCTCGCGCATCGCCGTCGCCAGGGTGTTGGAGAAGCCGGACTGGGTCAGCGCCCAAGCCATGCCGGTGGCGGCACCGATGATCAGCAGGATGGCGCCGGACAGGGCCGCGGTATCGACCAGCATCGGATAGATGCGGCGCCAGTCGAACTGGCGGTAGACCAGCAGCCCGGCGATCACGGCATAGACGATGCCGATGGTCGACACCTCGGTCGCCGTCGCCACGCCTTCGATCACCGCGGCGCGGATGATGAAGGGCAGGGCGATGGCGGGCAGGGCGATCAGGAACGCCTTGCCGATCTCGCCCCGGCTGGCGCGGCGGACATGGGACAAATCCTCGTCGCGGTAGCGCCACCAGACCAGGGCGGCGAGCGCCACGCCGAGAACGATGCCGGGCAGCAGTCCGCCGGTGAACAGGGCGGCGATGGACACGCCGGTGACGGAGCCGATGGTGATCAGGACCAGCGACGGCGGAATGGTCTCGGTCTGGGCGCCGGTGGCGGACAGCAGGGCGACCAGATCGCCGGGCTTGGCGCCGCGCGCCTTCATCTCGGGGAACAGCACCGGCGCCACCGCCGCCATGTCCGCCGCCTTGGAGCCTGAGATTCCGGACACGAGATACATGGCACCGATCAGCACATAGGACAGGCCGCCGCGCACATGGCCGAGCAGGCTGGCGAGGAAGCCAACCATGGCGCGGGCCATCCCCGTCATCTCGATCAACTGGCCGAGGAAGACGAACAGCGGAACCGACAGCAGGATCAGGTGGCTCATCCCCTCGTCCATGCGGCCGACCATGACGATGGCCGGGGTCGAGGTGGCGAGCGACAGGTAGCCGAAGGTGGCGAGCCCGAAAGAGAAGGCGATGGGCAGACCGAGGAACACCATCACGCCGACGCCGACGACGAAGAAGAGCAGCAGGTTGAGGTTGCCGAGCCCGGCGAAGACCGGACCGGCCAGCACCGCCGCACCGATGGTCGCGGCCACCGCCAGCGCCGCCCACAGCACGTCGGCGGCGCGGCCGACACGGGCCAGCCGCAGCAGGGCGACCGAGATCATCAGGACGATGCCGACCGGCAGCGCCGATGCGCGCCAGGAATTGGCGATGTCGAGCGCCGGGGTGGTGACCCATACCTCTTCCGAGGCGAATTCATAGGCGGGTTCGGCCATCAGCAGCAGGAAGGCCAGCGCCGCCGTCATGGCGAGCACGTCGAGGAAGGCCTGGGCACGCGGTCCCAGCATGCCGACCAGCGCCGTCATCCGCATATGCTCGCCCCGGCGCAACGCGACGACCGAGCCGAACATGGCGAGCCAGAGGAACAGGATGGAGGCCAACTCGTCCGACCAGATGATCGGGCTGTGGAGGAGATAGCGCCAGATGACGCCGACCAGCAGCACGCCGACCTCGGCGAGCACCAGCAGCGCCGCCGGAAGTTCGACGAGGAAGCCGATGCCCCGGTCGAGCTGACCCAGCCAGCGGGCCTGGATGCCGGACCGCTGCCCGGAACCGTGAGCGCCGGAATCGTGAGCGGCCGTGGCCGCCGCATTGATGGGAGTGTTCATGAGGCCAGCCCTTCGGAAGGACGATCGGTGGACGGGACGGCCGACCTGGACCCGCCGCCCCTGGGGCCGGTGCCATTGGGACCGGGTCGAGGGCGGGGGTGCGGATCGGCCGGGTCGCAATCGACGGCAGTCTCAATGGACGCCAGTCTCAGCCCGGACGGTCTCAGCCGAGCTTGCCGGACACCTTCTCCAGCAGTTCCCAGGCGGTGGCGCCGTACTTGTCCTTCCACTCCTGATAGAAGCTGGTCGAGGACAGCGCCTTGCGGAACGGCTCGCGATCGACGGTGTGGAAGGTCAGCCCCTTGGCGGCCAGATCCTTCTGGAGGCTGTCGTTCAGGGCGGCGATGTCGGCGCGCTGGTCGTCGGCGGAGCGGTCCAGTTCGCGGCCGACGATCCCCTGGACATCGGCCGGCAGCTTGGCGAAGGCGCGCTTGTTGCCCAGCACCCAGTAGCCGTCCCAGACATGGCCGGTCAGGCTGCAGGTCTTCTGCACCTCGTACAGGCGGGCGGTGGCGATGATCGCCAGCGGGTTTTCCTGCCCCTCCACCACCACGGTCTGGAGTGCCGAATACAGCTCGTTGAAATTGATCGGGGCGGGAGCGGCGCCGATGGCCTTGAACAGCGAGGTCAGAGCCGGCGCCGGCGGCACCCGCATCTTGAAGCCCTTGATATCGTCGGCGGTCTTGATGACGCGGGTGGAAGAGGTGACGTGGCGGAAGCCGTTGTCCCAGATCTTGCCGAGCGTCATGATCGGGGTTTTGGCGATCTCGGCGCGGATGTGCTTGCCGAGGTCGCCGTCCATTGCCTGCCAGACGGCGCTGTAGTCGTTGAAGGCGAAGCCCATGCTGGTGATGCCGGACACCGGGACGAAGGTGGCGAGGATCAGCGAGCTGAGATTGAAGATCTCGACCCCGCCGTTGCGCACCTGACCCAGCAGGTCGGTGTCGCTGCCCAGCTGGTTGGCCGGGAACAGCTTGATGTCCAGCCGGCCGGAGGTTGCCTCGCGGATGCGGTCGATCGCTTCCTGGGCGCGGATGTTGACGGGATGGGTCGGGTCCTGGCCGGTGGCGTACTTGAACTGGAATTCGGCGGCGTCCGCCGGGTATTTCAGGATGGTGACCAGCGGCATGGCGCCGGCGGCTGCCAGAACGGCGCGGCGGCTGGGACGGAAGGAGGTGGCGCGGAAGGTCGGCATCTTGAGCATGGTTTCCTCTCCGGAATTCTATGGTTCGGCTTCTTTGGGGTTTGGCCTTTTTGGGCGGCAAGCGGGTGGCGGCAGGGGCCGGTTGCAGGGGCGGGGAAGCAAACTCCCCGCGTCCCGGAGGCCCTTACAGCCAGCCCTTGATGCTGGCCGCCATCGCATCGGTGGAGATGCCGTAGAGGTCGTGCAGGGTCGGCAGGGCGCCGGCCTTCAGGAACTCGTCGGGCAGGCCGATCTGGCGGAAGACCGGGGCGACGCCGGCGCGCAGCAGGGTGCCGGCCACCGCCTCGCCCAGCCCGCCGATGACCGTGTGATTCTCCGCCACCACCACCATGCGGCCGGTGCGTGCCGCCTCGCGCAGGATGGTTTCGGTGTCGAGCGGCTTGATGGTGGGGACGTGCAGCACCCCGATGCCGACCTTGTCGGCCTCCAGCCGCTGCGCCACCTCCAGCGCCCGCATCGTCATGATGCCGGACGAGATGACCAGCACGTCCGCGCCGTCGCGCAGCAGCTTGGCCTTGCCGAGTTCGAATTTGTAGTCGTACTCGTCCAGCACCAGCGGGACGTTGCCGCGCAGCAGGCGCATATAGACAGGGCCGTTGTGCGCGGCCATCGCGGGCACCACCTGCTCGATCTCGTGCGCATCGCAGGGGTCGATCACCACCATGTTCGGCATGGCGCGGAACAGCGCCAGATCCTCGGCCGCCTGATGGCTGGGGCCATAGCCGGAGGTCAGGCCAGGCAGGGCGCAGGCGATCTTGACGTTGCGGTTCTCCTCCGCAATCGTCTGGTGAACGAAGTCGTAGGCGCGGCGCGAGGCGAAGACGGCGTAGGTGGTGACGAAGGGCATCATGCCCTCGTGCGCCATGCCCGACGCCGCCCCCATCAGCAGCTGTTCGGCCATCCCCATCTGATAGAAGCGGTCCGGGAAGGCCTGGGCGAAGATGTGCAGGTCGGTGTATTTGGCGAGGTCGGCGGTCATGCCGACGATCTCCGGCCGCTGCTTCGCCAGCTCGACCAGCGCATGGCCGAAGGGGGCCGGCTTCGTCCGCTGCCCCTCCGCCGCGATGGAGGCGATCATGGCGGAGGTCTTCAGGCGCGGCTTGGAGGCAGTGTCGGTGCCAGTGGCGGTTGCGGTGCTCATGCGGTCCTCCCGGCGTCGAGCGCGTCCAGCGCCAGCTGCCATTCGTGCGCGTCGACGCGGATGAAGTGGTTCTTTTCGCGGGCTTCGAGGAAGGGCACGCCCTTGCCCATCTTGGTGTCGCAGACGATCATCCGCGGCTTGGGCTCCGGGTGGGTCTTGGCGGCGTCGAAGGCGGCGACCACCGCGTCCATGTCGTTGCCGTCGACCCGCTGGACGAACCAGCCGAAGGCCTCCAGCTTGTCCACCAGCGGCTCGAACGCCATCACCTGGGTCGACGGGCCGTCGGCCTGCTGGTTGTTGACGTCGACGATGGCGATCACATTGTCGAGCTTGTAATGGGCGGCCGACATGATGGCTTCCCAGACGGAGCCCTCGTCCAGTTCGCCGTCGGAGAACAGGGTGTAGACACGGGCATCGGAGTTCTTGCGCTTCAGCCCCAGCCCGATGCCGACCGCGATGCCGAGGCCGAGGCCGAGCGAACCGCCCGACATCTCCATGCCCGGCGTGTAGGCGGCCATACCCGACATCGGCAGGCGGCTGTCGTCGCTGCCGTAGGTCTCCAGCTCTTCGGCCGGGACGATGCCGGCCTCGATCAGGGCGGCGTAGAGCGCAATGGCATAATGGCCGTTGGACAGCAGGAAGCGGTCGCGCCCCTCCCAGTGCGGATCCTCGGGCCGGTAGGTCATGGCGTGGAAGTAGGAGACCGCCAGCACGTCGGCGATGTCCAGCGCCTGCCCGATATAGCCCTGGCCCTGCACCTCGCCCATCAGCAGGGCGTTGCGGCGGATGCGGTAGGCGCGTTCGGCCAGCGGCACATTGTGCCCCAGCGGAGTGGTGTCGAGTGCGGTGTCCACGGGAGGTGTCTCCAGCATTTCGGGATCAGTGGATCAGCATGCCGCCGTTGACGTCGAGCGTAGCCCCGGTGACGTAGGAGGACAGCTCGGACGCCAGGAACAGGCAGGAGCGGGCCACATCGTCGGCGTCGCCCAAGCGGTTCAGCGGAATGCCCTTGAGGATTTCCGTCCGCAGCTCCGGGGTCAGCTTGTCGCCGGTGATGTCGGTCTGGATCAGGCCGGGCGTGACCGAGTTGACGCGGACATTGTCCGGCCCCAGTTCGCGCGCCATCGCCTTTGCCAGACCCAGCACGCCGGCCTTTGCCGCGCTGTAATGCGGACCGCCGAAGATTCCGCCGCCGCGCTGCGCCGAAACCGACGAGATGCAGACGATGGAGCCGGACTTGCGCTCCCGCATGTGGGGGACGACCGCCTGGCTCATGTACAGCGTGCCGCGCAGGCTGACGTCGGTCACCGCCTCGTAATTCTTCGGGCCGATGTCCATGAACTTCAGCGGCTGGGTGATGCCGGCATTGTTGACCAGCACGTCGATGCGGCCGAACTCCTCCACCACGCGGTTGGCGACGGCAAAGCAGGCGTCGCGGTCGGTCACGTCGCAGGCGAAGCCGCGGTGCGCCTCGCCCAGTTCGGCGGAGGCTTCGGCGGCCTGGGCACCGTCGAGGTCCAGGATGATCGCGCGTCCGCCGTGCAGCGCGAAGAGCTTGGCGGTCGCCCGGCCGATGCCGCGGCGCGACGCCGCCCCGGTGATCACGCAGACCTTGTTGGACAGCAGCATGGTCGCTTCCTCTTCTCGAAGCAGGCTCCGCCGTGGCGGCCATGCGGGGGCCGCGACGGAGCATCGGATTTGTAGGGAGTTTGGTCGGGCTATCGGGATGTTTAGCGTGGTCCGCCGATGGTTTGTTGGGCAGACCGTTGAGGAAATACTATGTTCTTGAGATGAGCCTGACAAACGAATAAGATCGCAGTCACATGAATTGAATTCACTGAAATGCTGCGATGCGGAAGCGGGTCTCAATCAAGGCGTTGCAAGCGTTCGAGGCTGCCGCGAGGCTGCAATCCTTTGCAACCGCAGCGCAGGATCTCGGCCTGACGCCGTCGGCGATCAGCCATCAGGTGAAGATTCTGGAGGAACAGCTGGGCTTTCCGCTGTTCCACCGGGTGCATCGGTCGGTGACGCTGACCGATGCGGGGCGGGCCTATGCCGCGGAAATCATCGCCGCCTTCGCCCGCATCGACACCGCCACGCGCAACGCCACCACCGCAGGCGTCGGCACCACCATCCTGACCGTGCGCTCGATGCCGAGCTTTGCCACGCAATGGCTGATGCCGCGGCTGAACCGCGTGAAGGAGCTTCACCCGGCCATCGACATCCGGTTGCAGGCCTCGGTCTCACCCATCGACCTGACGACGGGGGCGGTGGACATCGACATCCGCTACAAACCCGGTCCGCCGCCGTCCGGCTGCGTGATGGCCCAGTTCCCGGAGGACACCATCGTGCCGATGTGCGCTCCGGAACTGGCCAATGGCCTGAACCCGATCCGCCGGCCGCAGGATCTGAGCCGCCATATCCTGATCCATTCGGAAATCAACATTGTCGGCTGGCGCGACTGGGCCCGCCGGCATCGCGGCGTGCAGCTGGACATGGAGCGCGGTCTGCGCTTCGACCGGTCCTTCATGGCGATCAACGCCGCGGTGAACGGGATGGGGGTTTGCCTGGACAGCCTGCTGCTCGCCCGGCGGGAACTGGAGTCGGGCAGGCTGGTGATCCCGTTCCCGCCCCGGCCGCTCAAGGCGCAGGGGCATGGCTTCGTAACCTTGAAGTCGTCCTTCGACCTGCCGAAGGTCCGGCTCTTCCGCGACTGGCTGTTCGACGAGTTGGAAGCCTGCCGCCAGTGGGAGGAGCGCCACCTCGCGTCCCTGCAAGGAGGAGCGGCGCCGCGTTAAGTGTGCGGAGCCGCCGTCGTTCCCCGGCGGATCAGGGTCGGCACCAGCGGCGGCAGCGCGGCCGGCCGGCTCCCCTCCAGGCAGGCGAGCAGATAGTCGGCGGCGCGCCGGCCGATCTCGTGATTGTCGACGTGCATGGTGGTCAGCGGCGGATCGAGCTGGCGGCTGATGGCGATGTCGTCGAAGCCGGTGATGCTAAGGCCTTGCGGCACCGTCAGCCCCATCGCCCGCGCCTCCAGCAGGGCGCCGAGGGCGAGGTAGTCGTTGCCGCAGATCACCGCGGTCGGCGGCGGATCGGTCGCCAGCATGGCGCGCACGCTCTGCCGGCCGAAATCGATGCTCCATTCCCCTTCGCACAGATGCTGCGGGCGGATGCCGAGGCCGCGTTCGGCCAAAGCCGCGCGCACCCCGTCCAGGCGTGCGGCGACGCGGTCGTTGCCGGCCGTCGGCTGGATGATCACCCCGATGGTTTCGTGGCCGAGGTCGAGCAGGTGGCTGGCGATGCTGTGGAATGCCTGCCGGTTGTCGAAGCCGATGCAGGGATGTGGACTGTCAGGCCGGTGGCTGTAGGTGACGACATAGGGAATGTGCCGGGCCTGGATGCCGGCGAACAGATCGGGCCGGTGGGCCTCGCCGACGATGGCAAGCGCCTCCACCCCACGGGCCAGCATCGCCTGCACGTCGTGAACCGCCTGATCCTGGTCGTAGTTGAAGCAGCTCAACAGCAGAGTGATGCCGCGCTCGGCGAAGGCCTTCTGCATCGCCCCGACCTGGGCGGCGAACACCTCGTTGTCGAGGGTGGGGATCACCGCCCCGACGATGGAGGTGCGGCGGCGGGCCAGCGCGCTGCCGGCGGCATGCGGCATCCAGCCCATCGCCTTGGCGGTCGCCAGCACGCGTTCGCGGATCGCCGGGGCGACCTTTTCCGGATTGTTGAAGACGCGCGATACGGTGGCGATCGACACGTCCGCCGCCGCGGCAACATCCACGGCACGGGGAGCGCGGGGCGCAGGTCCGGTCTTCGGATCGCGCTCTGACATCGCCGGCATCTCCATAAGGTTGTGCGGAACCGTTTCATTGAAAGCGGTTACACATCCTCATTGTTACGTCAAGTTTGTTGTTGCATCAGTCCGTGATGCGATCTATGTAAGCGCTTACATCAATGGTGCCGGCCCTGTGACGCTCTCACGTTTTCCGGCCCGTTTTCCCATGGCAACCCGCGAAGGCCCGCCGACGAACGGGCCACATCAGGAGGAATGGTATGCGCTACGGTCTTCAGTCGGTTCTGGCGAGCGCCGTCACGGCAGGCATGCTGCTGTTCAGCGGCATGGGCAACGCGGCCGAGATCGGCGCGCACACCATGAAGCTGGCGAGCGCCGGTGCCGACGGCTCGCCGCTGGCCCTGGGCATGGCGAAGTTCGCCGAGATCGTGAAGGAAAAGAGCGGCGGCAAGATCAAGGTCCAGCTCTTCACCAACGGCGTGCTGGGCGGCGACGTGCAGATGATCTCCGCGCTGCAGGGCGGCATCGTCGAGATGACGGTGCTGAATGCCGGGCTGCTGTCCAGCCTGGACGACAATTTCGTCATGGTCGACCTGCCGTTCCAGTTCGACTCGCCGAAGGTGGCCGATGCCGTGATGGACGGCCCGGTGGGCAAGACGCTGTTGGACAAGCTGTCGGCCAAGGGGCTGGTCGGTCTCGGCTATTGGGAACTGGGATTCCGTCAGCTGACCAACAGCCGCCGTCCGATCGCCACGGTGGAGGACATCGCCGGCCTGAAGATCCGCGTCGTGCAGTCGCCGATCTACATCGACCTGTTCAACACGCTGGGCGCCAACGCCGTGCCGCTGCCCTTCCCGGAAGTCTACACCGCGCTTGAGAGCAAGACGGTGGACGGCCAGGAGAACCCGGCCCCCAGCATCCTGACCGCCAAGCTGAACGAGGTGCAGAAGTACCTGACGCTCAGCAACCACATGTACAACCCGCAGGCCGTGCTGGTCGGCGCCAAGTTCTGGGCCAAGCTGAACGAGGACGAGCGCAAGCTGATCCAAGACGCCACGCTGGAGGCCCGCGACTACGAGCGCCGCGTCTCGCGCGAGCAGGCGAGCAAGGCCGTGGACGAGCTGAAGGCGAAGGGCATGACCGTCACCGAACTGGCTCCGGCGGAGGTCGAGAAGTTCCGCGCCAAGATCCGCCCGGTGGTCGAGAAGTTCTCGCAGAAGGTTGATCCCGCCCTGATGGCGCAGGCCCAGGCCGAGATCGCCAAGGCGCGCGCCGCCCAGTGACGGTGCGGTAAGGCAGCGGAGCAGAGCCATGATCGTCGTCTTCGGATCCATCAACCTCGACATGATCTTCGCCATGGAGGATCTGCCCCTTGCCGGGCAGACCCTGCTGGCGCGGTCGCTGGACTTGCATCCCGGCGGCAAGGGGGCCAACCAGGCCGTCGCCGCCGCCCGCGATGGCGCCAGGGTGACGATGGTCGGGGCCGTCGGCGGCGACGGACTGAAGGAAACCGCGCTGGGCGGGCTGCGCGGCGCCGGTGTCGATCTGTCCCGCGTTGCGGTGACAGACCGGGCGACCGGCACCGCCGCCGTCTGCACCGATGCGGCGGGCCGCAACCAGATCGTCGTTGCCGGCGGGGCCAACCTGCAGGCGCGCGCCGATCAGGTCGAGGACGCGCTTCTGTCGTCCGGCACGACTTTGATCGTGCAGATGGAGTCCGATCCCGGCGAGACCGCGGCGCTGATCCTGCGCGCCCGCCGGCTGGGCGCACGGGTGATCCTGAACCTCGCACCGGCCGCCCCGCTGCCGCTGCCGGTGCTGAAGTCCGTCGACATCCTTGTGGTGAACGAGGATGAGGCGGAATGGCTGGCCGGCGATCTCGGATGTGCCGGCGACGCGGCGTCGCTCCGCTCCTTGTTGGGCGGCACGGTGATCCGCACGCTGGGCGGCGACGGTGTCGAATGGTCGTCTGTCGACGGCAGCGCGGTGGACGGCAGCGGCCGTCAGCCGGCTCCCACCGTCGCCGTGCGCGACACCACCGGAGCCGGCGATTGCTTCGTCGGGGTGCTGGCGGCCGAACTGGACCGCGGCCGGCCGCTCGCCGCGGCGATCCGCCGTGCCGCCTGCGCCGCTTCGCTGTCCTGCACGCGGGCCGGCGGTCAGGCCAGCCTGCCGGCGGCGCCGGAAACCGACGCGGCTCTCGGCGGGCTGGCGGTCGCCTGACCGGCCCCCGAGCTTCGGTTCCGCGCTCCATTTCCTTGCTTTCGCATTCCCTCCCGATTGGAAGTCTTCCCATGGCGCAGCGCATTGACGGCATCATTCCGGTGATGCTGACCCCCTTCACCGATGCCGGCGAGATCGATTATCCGGGGCTGGCCCGCCTGATCGAGTGGTATCTGGCCAACGGCGCCGACGCCCTGTTCGCCGTCTGCCAGTCCAGCGAGATGCAATTCCTGTCGCTGGCCGAGCGGGTGGAACTGGCGAAATTCGTCGTCGCCGCCGTCGCCGGCCGGGTGCCGGTGGTGGTGTCGGGCCACATCAGCGACGACCTCGACACCCAGGTCGAGGAACTGACGGCGATGGCCGCCACCGGCGGCGACGCGCTGGTGCTGGTGACCAACCACCTCGACCCGAAGAACGAGGGAACCGAGGCATTCCGCCGCCACCTGTCCCATCTGCTGGAGCGTCTGCCGAGCGACATGCCGCTGGGGCTGTACGAATGCCCGGCGCCCTACCGCCGGCTGCTGAGTGACGAGGAGCTGCGGCTGTGCATCGACAGCGGCCGCTTCGTCCTGCTGAAGGACGTCAGCTGCGATCTGCCGACGGTCGAGCGCCGGCTGAAGATCGCCGAGGGCTCCGGCCTCGCCATCATCAACGCCAACGCCGCCATCGCCCGTGACGCCATGCGGGCGGGATCGCCGGGCTTCACCGGCGTCTTCACCAACATCCACCCCGACCTCTACCGTTGGATGCGGCTGCATGGCGACCGCCATCCCGAACTGGCGGACGAGCTGGCGACCTTCCTGGTGGTGGCCGCGGTGTCGGAAAGCCTGGGCTATCCGGCCTTCGCCAAGATGTACCACCAGCGCCTCGGCACCTTCGGGTCGATCCGCTGCCGCGTGATCCAGTATGACGTGCGCGAACGCTTCTGGGCGCTCGACGCGGTGCTCGACAAGGTGGTCGCCGGCACCGACGCCTTCCGCGCCAAGATCGCGGCGCTGCCGGCCGAATGACCTGACGGGGTCCTGAACGAAAAGAGCTTTAGGGGAGGAACGGATGGGCCGCTTCATCGACGGGTATGTCTTCGTTCTGAAGGTCGCGATCGTGGCCTGTCTGGCCGGCATGCTGGTGCTGGTCTTCGGCAACGTGGTGCTGCGCTACGGCTTCAACAGCGGCATCACGGTGTCGGAGGAGCTGTCGCGGCTTCTCTTCGTCTGGATGACCTTCATGGGGGCGGTGGTGGCGCTGCACAAGCACGGCCATCTCGGCATGGACACCATGGTCGCCCTGCTGCCCAGGACGGGGAGGCTGCTCTGCTTCTGCCTCAGCCATCTGCTGATGATCTACGCCACCGGGCTGCTGCTCGGCGGCAGTTGGGACCAGACGCTGATCAACCTGCAGGTGACGGCGCCAGCCACCGGCCTGTCGATGGGGTTCTTCTACGGTTCCGGCGTGGTGTTCGGCGTCCTGGCGCTGGTGATCCTGGTCTTCAACCTCCTTCGCGCTCTGACCGGCCGCCTCAAGGACGGCGAGCTGATCACGGTGACGGAGTCCGAGGAAACGGCCGACGCCACGCATGCGCCCACCGGCCGGCCCGCCTGATCCCCAGATAGCCCGAGCGGCAAGGAGTTCCTGCCATGACCGTCACCGTCTTCCTCGGCTCGCTGCTGGGGGCCATGGCCATCGGCACGCCGATCGCCTTCGCGCTGCTGCTGTGCGGCGTGGCGCTGATGTTCCATCTCGACCTGTTCGACGCCCAGATCGTCGCCCAGAACGTCATCAACGGCGCCGACAGCTTCCCGCTGGTCGCCGTGCCCTTCTTCATGCTGGCGGGCGAGGTGATGAATGCCGGCGGCCTGTCGCGGCGCATTGTCGCCGTGGCGATGGCGCTGGTCGGCCATATCCGCGGCGGGCTCGGCTACGTCGCGATTCTCGCCTCCTGCATCCTCGCCAGCCTGTCCGGGTCGGCGGTGGCCGATGCCGCCGCCCTGTCGGCCCTGCTGGTGCCGATGATGGTGCGGGCCGGCCATGACAAGGCGCGCTCCTGCGGGCTGATCGCAGCCGGCGGCATCATCGCGCCGATCATCCCGCCCAGCATCGGCTTCATCCTGTTCGGCGTCGCGGCCAACGTGTCGATCACCAAGCTGTTCCTGGCCGGCATCTTCCCGGGCCTGATGCTGGGTCTGGGTCTGGTCGCCGCCTGGTGGCTGGTGGTCCGCCACGAGGATCTGGCCCCGCCGCCGCGGGCGACGAAGGGGGAGGTCGCGGCGGCGGTGAAGGATGGCTTCTGGGCGCTGATGCTGCCGGGCATCATCATCTTCGGCCTGAAGTTCGGCATCTTCACGCCCACCGAGGCGGCTGTGGTCGCGGCGGTTTATGCGCTGTTCGTCGCCGTGGTGGTCTATCGCGAACTGAAGCCGTCGCAGTTGTTCGACCTGTTCGCCTCGGCGGCCACCACCACCGCGGTGGTGATGTTCCTGGTCGCCGCCGCCATGGTGTCGGCCTGGATGATCACCATCGCCAATCTGCCGGCCCAGGTCGGCGAGATGCTGGAGCCCTTCATGGGCAGCCCGACCTTGCTGATGGCCGCTATCATGGTGCTGGTGGTGATCGTCGGGACGGCGATGGACATGACGCCGACCATCCTGATCCTGACTCCGGTCCTGATGCCGGTGATCAAGCAGGCCGGGATCGACCCCGTCTATTTCGGCGTGCTGTTCATCATCAACAACGCCATCGGCCTGATCACCCCGCCGGTCGGCACCGTGCTGAACGTGGTGGCCGGCGTGGCGAAGCTGAACATGGGCAGCCTGATGCGCGGCGTCTGGCCCTTCCTGCTGGCGCAGCTTCTAGTGCTGACCCTGCTGGTGCTGTTCCCGTCGCTGGTGATGGTGCCGGCCCGCTGGTTCGCGGGCTGAGCCGATCCCCTACAGGGAGCTGCCGGCCACGGGTTCGGCAGCTCTCCCGGCACCCAGCAGGATGCCCAGGCGCCCCGCGGCACCGGTGATGTGGTCGGACATCGCCTGTGCTGCGCGGGCGCTGTCGCGTGTCTGCAAGGCCTTTAAAATCCGCTCGTGCTCCTCCAGGGTTTCCCAGATGCGGTCCTCCTGGGCGAAGGGAAGCGTCTGGATCTCGGTGACCACCGCATCGACCGTCCGGAACAGGTCCAGGACCATGCGGTTGCCGCAGCCTTCGACGATCAGGTGGTGGAACTTGCTGTCCTCCACCCCGGCCTGGGCGAAATCATGCGCCTCGAAGGCGCTGCGCATCCGCACCAGCGTGCTGGCCAGCGTTTCAAGCGTGGCCGCGGGCAGGGCGATGGCGGCAAGCTGGGCGGCGTGGGGCTCCAACGCCAGACGCGCCTCGTAGACTTCACGCGGTGAGTAGAGGTCGGCGAACCGCCAGGCGGCGACCGGGTCCGGCGGCTTGCCGTCGGTGAGAAAGACGCCGCGCCCCACCTCGATCCGGATCATGCCGAGCGTTTCCAGCGCCGACAGCGCCTCGCGCAGCGATGCCCGGCTGATGCTCAGCCTCTCGGCAAGCTCGCGCTGGGGCGGCAGCTGGTCGCCCGGACGCAGCCCCTGTTCGTTGATGATCCGGCGGATTTCTCGACCGCCGCCTGTGGCACCAACAGCCGTCCACGCATCCTGCCGATCCCTGTCTGTCGTTGCTCTTGCCGGGGTGCCCCACGCGACGCCTTGACAATAGCCCAGAAAGGGCGTGCAATCCAACTGGTCAGACCGGTATGGCCTCTCAGACCAAAGAAAACGACAAAACCGGCTTTCAGGGATTCGCGTCAGGCATTCACCCACCCATGCAGGGAGACGCAGGTACAGCCATGCGCAGACAGAATCCTCAAACTCGCTCTCTTCGCCGCGGCCTCCGCCACCGTCTGGGGCGGCTTCGCACCGGCCCGCGCCGCCGACCTCGCCGTCGGCGCCAACATCGGCAACGTCCCGTGGGAGTTCCAGGACGCGACCGGCAAGTTCGTCGGCTTCGAGATCGATGTGGTCAACGAGGCGGCCAAGCGCTTGGGTAAGACCGTGGAGATCGTCAACATCCCCTTCAACGGCCTGTTCTCCGCCGTCCAGTCGGGCCGGATCGCCATGGCGATCTCGTCGATCACCATCACCGACAAGCGGCTGGACTCGGTGTCCTTCGCCCAGCCCTACTATGACAGCGACCAGTCGCTGACCGTGCGGGCGAACACCCCGATCAAGAGCGTCGACGATCTGAAGGGCAAGTCGCTGGGCGTCGATACCGGTTCCACCGGCGACATGTGGGTGAACCAGAACCAGGCCAAATACAGCTTCGGCGATGTCCGCCGCTATGAAGGGCTGCAGCCGGCGATGCTCGACCTCGGGGCCGGGCGCCTGGACGGCTACATCAGCGACATTCCGGCCTTGCTCTACTACACCAAGGACAAGCCGCAGTTCAAAGTGGTCCAGCGCATCCCGACCGGCGAGCGCTATTCCGTGATGTTCGCCAAGGACAGCCCGCTGCTGCCCGCCGTCAACGACCAGATCACCGCGATGAAGAAGGACGGCACCCTGGCCGTCCTGCATGAGAAGTGGTTCGGCGTGAAGCCGGATGCCGATGGCAGCACCGCCAAGGTTCTCGACATCCCGAAGAAGTCCTGAGCGCGGACTGACTTACCGCCATTGGAAACTCCGTCATCGGATGCCATGGCCGGGCACACGGCGCCTGAGTTGCGCGTGCCCGGCCCATGCCTGGACATTCTCTCATGGATTTGATCGACACCTTCTTCAATGGAAGGGTGCTGTGGGATTCGCTGCCGCTCCTGCTGATGGGGTTGGGAACCACGCTGTCGCTGGGGATTCTCAGCATCGTGCTCGGCCTGGTCGGCGGTTTGGTCCTCGCTCTTCTGCGTCTTTACGGCCCGCCTGCACTGAGCGGGCTGTGGGTGCTCTACATCGACCTGTTCCGCGCCATTCCCATCCTGG
The DNA here is from genome assembly GCF_058780665.1 of Azospirillum sp. UENF 112521. NCBI lineage: Bacteria > Pseudomonadati > Pseudomonadota > Alphaproteobacteria > Rhodospirillales > Azospirillaceae > Azospirillum > Azospirillum sp. UENF 112521. The sequence goes on along the minus strand of NZ_JBSNCI010000005.1, from coordinate 359,364 downwards.
TGCTTCTGGTCATCGTCTATTACGCCCTGCCGTTCGTCGGCATCCGGCTTTCCCCCTTCGCATCGGCCACCACCGCCCTGTCGCTGGTCAGCGCCGCCTACAGCGCTGAAATCCTGCGGGCCGGCATCCAGGCGATCCCCCGCGGCCAGTTCGAGGCCAGCCAAGCGCTCGGCCTGTCCTATTGGAGCATGATGGGGGACATCGTCCTGCCGCAGGCCGTCCGCATCGTCATTCCGCCGATGACCAGCAACTGCATCAACGTGATGAAGGACACCGCACTCGCCTCCGTCGTCGCGATGCCGGACCTTCTGAAGCAGGCGACGCAGGCCCAGGCGCTGGCGGCGAACCCGACGCCGCTGATCGGCGCCGCCGCGCTCTATGTGCTGCTGCTCCTGCCGATGGTGCGCGCCGTGGGCACGCTGGAAAAACACTTCGCCAAGGAGCGCCGTTGACATGCAGATCAACGATATGCAGGCGGGGAAAGCGGGCAGGGCGGCATCCGCGCGCCCGGCCGCCCGGCCGATCATCGCCATCCGCGACCTGCGCAAGATGTATGGCAGCTTCTGCGCCCTTTCCGGCATCAACCTCGATGTCGCGGAAGGCGAGGTGGTCGTTCTGCTCGGCCCGTCGGGGTCGGGGAAATCGACCCTGATCCGCTGCATCAACCTGCTGGAGACCTACGATTCCGGAACGGTGACGGTGGACGACGTCGCCGTCCGGCCCGGTCCCAATCTGGCTGCCGTCCGCAGCGAGGTCGGGATGGTGTTCCAGAGCTTCAACCTGTTCCCCCACATGACCGTGCTGCGCAATGTCGCGCTGGCGCCGATCCGGGTGCGCAAGCTGGCGCCGAAGGCCGCCGAGGAACGGGCCATGGAGCTGCTGACCCGCGTCGGCATCGCCGAACAGGCCGGCAAGTTCCCCGGCCAGCTGTCGGGCGGCCAGCAGCAGCGCGTCGCCATCGCCCGCGCGCTGGCGATGGAACCCAAAATCCTGTTGTTCGACGAGCCGACCTCGGCACTCGATCCGGAGATGGTCGGCGAGGTGCTGGACGTCATGCAGTCGCTGGCCCGCACCGGCGTCACGATGGTGGTCGTCACCCATGAGATGGGCTTCGCCCGCCGCGTGGCCGACCGCGTCATCTTCATGGAGCGCGGCCAGATCGTCGAGGAGGCGAAGCCGGAAGCCTTCTTCTCCGCACCCAAGGAAGAGCGCGCCCGTGCCTTCCTGCAAGCGGTCCTGAACCATTGAGCGCCGCGAGGATCATCCCGGCGGTGCCGCTGACCGGCGACACCTTCGCCCCGTTCGGCACGGTGCTTTCCGCCGGAATGGGCCGGTCGTCCCTGGTCAATGACGGGCGCGGCATCCGCTATGACGCCGAGCATGGGCTGGGCTTTGCCGGTGAGCCGCTGCCGCCGGTGCTGGCGCTCTACCGCATCACCCCGTCACGGCTGCCCTTCGCCGTGACGGCGATGGAACAGCACCCGCTCAGCAGCCAGACATTCGTTCCGATGACCGGCGGGCGCTTCCTGGTGGTGGCCGCCCTCGCCGACGACGGGGGCGACCCGGATCCGGAGACCGCCCGTGCCTTCGTCGCCGGTCCCGATCAGGCGATTACCTATGCCGGTGGCGTCTGGCACTGTCCGCTTGTGGCTCTCGACGAGACCGCCGACTTCGCCATGATGATGTGGCGCGCCCCCGATCCCGACGCCGACTGCCGCGTCGTCTCCCTGTCCGTGCCGCTGCTGGTCGCCGACCACGCCGCCGCGATCTGACCGAAGGAATTGAACCCGTGTCGAACGTGACGACCTCCCCGCTCGATCTGTCCTTTGTCCGCGCCCAGTTCCCGGCGCTCGCCGGTGACTGGATCTTCATGGACAATGCCGGGGGTTCCCAGACGCTGGCGCGTGTCGCCGACCGCATCCGGGATTATCTGCTGACCAGCAACGTGCAGCTGGGCGCCAGCTACGCCGTGTCGCGGCAGTCCGGCGCGCGGGTCGCCGACGCCCATGCCGACATCGCCGAGCTGATCGGCGCCAAGCGGCCGGACGAGGTGGTCATGGGCGGAAGCACCACGGCCCTGCTCTACACCCTGTCGGCGGCGATGGCCGAACAGAATCCGGCCCGGCGACGAGATCGTCGTCACCAACTCCGATCACGAGGCCAACATCGGCCCCTGGCGCAAGCTGGAGGAGAAGGGCGCCGTGATCCGGACCTGGGCCGTCCGCCCCGACAGCCTGGAACTGGCGCTGGACGATCTCGAACCGCTGCTGAACGGGCGCACGCGGCTCGTCTGCGTCACCCATGCCTCGAACATCCTCGGCACCATCAACCCGGTAGCCGACATCGCCCGGCTGGTGCACCGGCACGGCGCGAAGCTGCTGGTCGACGCTGTCGCCTACGCCCCGCACCGCGCGGTGGATGTCGCCGGCTGGGACGTCGATTACTACGTCTTCAGCTTCTACAAGGTCTATGGACCCCATTTCGCCGTTCTCTACGGCAAGCACGAGCTTTTGGCCGCGCTGCCCAGCCTGAACCATTATTTCATCGACCGCTCGGTGATCCCCTACAAGCTCCAGCCCGGCAACGTGAATTACGAACTCGCCGTCGGCTGCACCGGCATCGTCGATTACCTTGCCGAGCTCGGCGAGCGCTGCGGTGCCGCCGGGCCGCGCCGGGCCAAAATCGTGGCAGCCTTCGACGCCATCGCCGCCCATGAGGAGGCGCTTGCCGAACGGCTGCTCGCCTATCTGCGCGGACGCAACGATGTGAGGGTCATCGGCCATGCCGCCGCCGACCGCTCCCTGCGGGTGCCGACCATCAGCTTCGTGGTGGACGGATACCGGTCGGACGAGGTGGTGGGCGCGGTCGATGCGGCGATGATCGGCATCCGCTTCGGCGATTTCTATGCCAAGCGCCTGATCGAGAACATTGGGGCTGACCGCGGTCAACGGCGTGATCCGTGTGTCGCTGGTCCATTACAACACGCTGGACGAGGTCGACCGCCTCATCGACGCCCTCGGCAATGCCATGCCGCAGCGGCGGTGAGCCTAGGGCCGACCGAAGGATGACCGACCGATCACATCTGGAACAGGATCAGGCACATGGCTGAGTTCGATCTGGTGGTGCGCAACGGCACGGTGGTCACGGCCGCCGATGTCAGCCGCTGCGACATTGGCATCAAGGACGGCCGCATCGTGGCGCTGGCCGAACGGCTCGACACGTCCGGACAGGTCCTCGACGCCTCCGGCAGGCTGGTGATGCCGGGCGGCATCGACAGTCACGTCCACATCGCGCAGGACGGCGACGACGGCACGATCATGGCCGACGATTTCCGCAGCGGCACGCTCTCCGCGGCCTTCGGCGGCAACACGACGGTCATTCCCTTCGCGCTCCAGCCCAAGGGCAAGTCGCTGCGCGCTGCTGTCCAGAACTACCATGCGCGAGCGGAAGGCCAGTGCCTGACCGACTATTCCTTCCACCTCATCATCTCCGACCCCACCGAGCAGGTGTTGGGCCAGGAACTGCCGGCACTGGTGCAGGACGGCTACACCTCGTTCAAGGTCTTCATGACCTATGACGATTTGAAGTTGAACGACCGCGAGCTGCTGGAGGTGTTCGACGTCGCCCGGCGCGAGAAGGCGCTGGTGATGGTCCATGCCGAAGGCTACGACGCCATCAAGTTCCTGACCGAGCGGCTGGAGCGGGCCGGCCGCACCGATCCCTACTACCACGCCGAATCCCGTCCGATCCCGGTGGAGCGCGAGGCGACCCACCGTGCCATCTCCTTCGCCGAGATCGTCGACGTGCCGATCATGATCGTCCACGTCTCGTCCGCCGACGCCATCGAACAGATCCGCTGGGCGCAGAGCCGCGGCCTGAAGGTCTATGCCGAAACCTGCACCCAATATCTGACCCTGACGGCCGAAGACCTGAAGGGGCTGAACATGGAGGGCGCCAAATACGTTTGCAGCCCGCCGCCGCGCGACAAGGAAAGCCAGGACGCCTGCTGGACCGGCCTGCAATCGGGGCTGTTCTCGGTCTTCTCCTCCGACCATTGCCCGTTCCGCTTCGACAGCCCCGCCGGCAAGAAGAAGCAGGGCGAGCGGACGGCCTTCAAATGGGTTCCCAACGGCATCCCCGGCGTCGAGGTGCGGCTGCCGATCCTGTTCTCCGAAGGGGTGGGGAAGGGACGGATTTCCTTGCAGGAGTTCGTCGCCCTGACATCCACCAACCATGCCCGGATGTACGGCCTTGCCCCCCGCAAGGGCAGCATCGCCATCGGGGCGGATGCTGACCTCGTCCTGTGGGATCCCGACCGCAAGGTGACGATCACCCAGGAGCTGATGCATCACGGGGCCGACTACACGCCTTATGAAGGCATGGAGGTGACGGGCTGGCCCGAAACCGTCCTGCTGCGCGGCACCGTCATCATCGACAAGGGCGTCCAGACCGGCAAGTCTGGCGATGGCCGGTTCCTGCACCGGTCGATCTCGCCCTTCGCGGCACCGCGCGGCCGCCGCCCGACGCAGTATGACTGAGCGGAGCGCGTAATCAGAGGCGCAGTTGGCGGGGCCGGCCGGCGAGGTAACCGAAGACCCCCGCCGCCAGCGCGATCGCGACGAAGAGCAGGGCGGAGGCGTGCCAGTCGCCGCTCCAGCCATGCAGCAGCCCGACCAGGAAGGGGCCGCTGGACGCCAGGGTATAGCCGACGCTCTGCGACATGCCCGACAGGTGCGATGCGATGCGGCTGTCGGGCGAGCGCAGCACGATCAGGGTCAGTGCCACGGCGAAGGCCCCACCCTGGCCGATGCCGAGGATCGCCGCCCACAGCGCGATGGTCCAGAGCGGAGCGTAGAGGCAGCCGACCATGCCGACGAGGCTGCAACCGAGCATGGAGACGGCGGCGAGGCTCTGGCTCGGGGTGCGGGTCGCCAGCATGGGGGCGACCAGCGCCGCCACCACCTGGACCATGACCGAGCCGGAAACGATCAGCCCCGCCGTCGTCGGGTCGAACCCGCGGTCGCGCAGCATCGGCGCCATCCAGCCGAGCACGATGTAGGCCAAAGCCGATTGCAGCCCCATGAACAGGGTGATCTGCCAGGCCAGGCGGTTGCTCCACAGGCCGCGCACCGATGCGCGGGCAGGGCCGGCCGCGCTCTGGCGTCCACGGGTCAGCGGCAGCCAAGCCACCGCCGCCACCACCGCCGGGACTGCCCAGAAGGCCAGGGCGCCGGTCCATTGCCCGAGCGCCCGCTCCAGCGGCACCGTCGCCCCTGCGGCAATCGCCGCCCCGGCGCAGAGCGCCATGGTGTAGACCCCCATCATCAGGCTGATCTTGCTGGGGAAGTCGCGCTTCACCACGGCCGGCAGAAGCACGCCGATGATGCCGATCCCCGCACCCGCCAGCGTCGCCCCGGCGAACAGTGCCGCGAAATTGCCGACCCCGCGCAGCGCGACGCCAAAGCCCAGGATCAGCAGGGTGAAGAAAATCGTCCGCTCCGTGCCGAAGCGCTGGGCCAGACGCGGGGCGATCACCCCGAACAGGCCGAGGCACAGCACGGGCGACGTCGTCAGCAGCCCGGCCTGCCCGGAACTCAGGCCGGCATCGCGCACCACATCGCCCATCACCGGTGCAAGGCTCGACAGCGCCGGCCGCAGGTTCAGCGCCACCAGCACGAGGGTGACGGCGATCAGCAGCGGATGATGCAGCGCCGGAGTCTCCGCCTGGGCTTGTTGAGTCCGGGCATTCTCCGTCGAATGGGATTCGGGCCGGGTGGCCGCCGGGCCGCCGCTGGGAGTATCGGCGGATCGGCCGGCGGCGCTTTCGATGGTCATGAACAACCTGAACGGCTTTGTTGGCGGGGCCAAGCAATCGACCATTGGTTGCCCGCAGGGTCAACCCGCCCACGCTGCAACCCACCCCAGCGACCGTTGGGACCCGTCACGGGCGGCAAGAAAACGGCAAATCCGGAGCAGACGTTTTGGGGTCAGAGGCACTCGCTCGGTGCAACCGCATTGCGCACGCTTCCGACGACCTCGGCGATCCTGTCCGGGTCGATGGCGTCGCGCCGCGCGCCGCCCTGGCAAAGCGCGCCGCGGAATCCCAGGATCGACGGGCGGAGCGCTGCCAGAGGGCCGATGTCGGCAAGCCTGAGCGACCCCGCCAGCCCGGCCAGTACTCCGGCCCCGCGCGCCTGTCCGATGAAGGCGGCCAGCGCGTCGGCCGACAGATGATCGCGCAGGGTGCGGCCATCCTTCAGGCCGGTGTCCAGCATCACCCCGATGAAGCCGGCATCGGCCATGGCACGGACCAGATCGGGGGTGGGGGCGGTCAGGTCGGCCAGGATGACGCCGACCAGCGCGGCGGCGCCGCGCGCCCGTGCTGCCGCGGCGATGCAGGCAAGCGGATCGCCCCCGGCGCCGATGCCCATCTTCACGATGTCGACACCGGTGGCCGCCGTCCGGGAAACCGCCGCCGTTATGGTTGCCGGGTCCATGGCCAAATCGCCGATGGTGGCGCTGACCGGCCTGCGTCCATCGACCGTTCGCAGGCAGGCCTCGATGATGCCGACTGGCAGCGCACCCAGCGCGCCGTCGTCCGGGTTCTTCAGATCGATCAGGTCGGCGCCGGCCGTCACGGCGATACCGGCTTCCACGGGATTGGTCACGCTGGCGAGCATGCGGATCATGAGAGCACCTGTGGTTTGGCCATATGGTCCGCAGCGGGGCCGGCGGCGGGCGGCTCCGCCGCGGCGAGACTTTCGGACCTGAAGGCCGCCACGCGGTCGGACAGCCAGCCCCAGGCCTCCCGCTCGCGGGCTCCGGCGGTCTTCTCGACGGCGATGGCAAGGTAGGCCATCTCCCGCTCCACCTTCTCCCAGGGAAGCATGTGCAACCGGCTGCACAGGATCGCCGCCTCGATCACGGCGGCGGCGGCACGGTTGTGGCCCTCGAAGGGGCGATGCGCCTCCCGAAGGACGGTCCGGCAATGGAAGCGCGGGCGCACAGGGTCGGGCTCGACCCGGACCACCTCCACCTCCCAGTGGGCGAGGCTGTCGGCCAGACGCACGCCGGCGATGGCGGTTGCCGGCACCAGCGGCCAGTTCCGCCGTCCGGTCAGGCAGCCTGCGAACAGACGCGCATCGTCGGTGAAATTGATCACGGCCCGGCCGGTGGCTTCCAGCGCGTTGAGCGTGACGGACGGGCGGAAGGGCGCGATCACCAGATCGTCAGCGGTCCGCGTTACCCCGAAGGGGGCGATGTGCGGGGTCCCGTCGGCGCCCAGCGTGGTGACGATGGTCTCGAGTATCATGATGCCTTTCCACAGGCCCGCCGCCGCTCCTGCAAGGTGGTGCCCGCCGCCTTGAAGCCGTGGGGGTCGCTGCCCGCCTCCGCCTCCGGCATTGCCTCCACCGTGCAGCCCCAGGCGAGATCCTCATCCTGGACGTAGCGCTTGCCGAGCTGCCAGGCGAGGAAGGCCTTCTGCAACTCCACCCCCATGTAGAAGGCATGTCCGCCGTCGTCCGCCAGCCCGAGCAGGGGATAGAGCTGGTAAGGGTCGGTCGCCACATGGTGGCCGTCGCGGTTGTAGACATGGACCCCGTCCTCCGCCACCTCGACCCGGAAGGAGGGGTCGCGAATGTTGCGGGCGGTCTCCGCGATCTCCGCCGGCGTGACGGCGAAGGGGCGGCGGTCGCGCAGGGCCATCAGCCCGTCGTCGATGCCCTTCGGCAGGCTGCCGCTTTCCGATGCAGCATGCATGATCCGCCGCGCCCGGTCGGCCTCGCGCACCGCGGTGCGGGCATGCGGGCTGACCTGAAGGGTGAGGACGGCGTTTATCGACAGTTCCGACACCATGCCCATCAGCAGCGCCGTCGTGCCGGTGGTGTCGGCGTCGGTCAGTTCGGTCAGGTTGCCGATGCCCATCAGCATCCCGATGTCGGGGTAGCGCCGGCGCAGCTCGTGATAGCGCACCACCGACTCCGTGAAGCCGTAATGGATGGGGTCGAGCACCGGGTCGGCCAGGAAACGCCGGCCGGCGGCCCGCAGGCGGTCGACGGCGCGGCACAGCGACTCCAGGTCGCGCGGCTTGGCCGGGACCAGGATCGGGGTGGCGTCCGTCCGGTCCAGCACCCACAGCGTGTCCTCGCTGAGGCTGAGCAGGTACGAGGCGCCGGCCGCCGCCCCGCGCAGCAGCTCGTCGGGGTCGGCGCTGTCGACGCTGACGCTGTGGCCGGCGGCGACCAGGGCGGAAACGGCGGTCTCCAGCCCCTCGAACCGTTCACCCGGCTGGCAGCCCAGATCGATGACGTCGGCGCCGTCGCGGCGCAGCCTTGCGGCGGTCTCCAGCAGAGTGTCGACGGAACGGCGGGGAGCGTCGACGATCTCGGCGAAGATCGTCACCGCATGGGCGCTCAGGTCGGCCTGCGCCGCCCTCCCGCCGAGATAGGCGGGAATGTCGCGCAGCTCCTCCGGCCCGCGTTCGAAGGCGACGCCGAAATGAGCGGACAATGCCGCCAGATCGCAGCGCGTCCGGCCGGGCAGGAGCACGCGCGCGCCGGGGGGCGGGGGCGGCAGGCGGCGCCTGATCAGCTCCTCGGTCATCAGGGCGGCGACGCTGACGCCGATCTGCACCACGTCGAAGCGGAAGGGGGCGGGCGCCATCCCGTCGAGCATCGCCCGCAGGCGCGGCTCCGCCAGCTTTCCGGTCACGAAGACGAGGTGGTCAGACATTCAAGGCGCGCCTTCAGCGCGGATTCGAGGTCGGGAACGGTTTCGACGACGGTGGTCGCCTCGAATCCGCGCAGCCGTTCGACATTCTCCAGGTCGATGCGCCGGGGATAGACCGGCACCATGCCGTGCGGCGCCTCGGTCATCATTTCCGGCGCGGTGTCGCAGGCGAAGACGATGCAGGGCACCCGGCATTTGCCGGCCTGGGCGAAGGCGTTGGTCGGCAGCGTGTCGGAAATCCCCTGCACGCATTTGGCGACTGTGTTGGAGGTCGCCGGCCCCACCACCAGCGTGTGGTATTCGCCGAAATAGAACCGTCCGATCTGCGGGGCGCTGGCAGCCCGGTCGCGGAACAGGCGGGTGCCGGGAGGAAAGTTGCCGTCGCGGCGGCGGTACATCCGCATGACCTCCTCGGCCGCCTTGCTGAGGAAGACGTCGAGCGGCGCCAGCCGCGCCATCAGGTCCAGCGTCTCCTTGATGTAATGGCCCGACCCGGTCAGCGCCCAGGCCAGCCGCGGCGGCGCCGGCGGAGGAGCGATGCTGTTCATACCCGCACGCTTGGCAGGGGTTCGACCTCCGGGCAGCGCAGCAGGGCGCAGCCGGGAGCGGCGCGACCCGCCAGCGCCTCCTCCATCAGGAGGTGGTTGTCGCGATGGATGCACCAGCTCTCGCCGGCGAAGCGGGCGCGCCAGAGCGGGAAAGCGGCATCGACCAGCCCGTCGCGGGCGAGCGACGCCGCATCGGTCGCCGCACAGGGGCAGGGCCCCGACTTGACCAGCACCAGCGCCGCCGCGTCCAGTTCCACCGCCAGCCATGCCGCGAGGCTGTCGGAGGTGACCTCCCAGCTTTCGGCAATCTCGGGCTGGTCGAGCGCCATGGCGGACGGCAGCCACACCGCCGGCATCCGCGCCCGGATCAGCGAGCGCAAACGCTCGCGCGTCGCCGCAGTGTGCAGGGTCGGGCATATGCCGTGCAGCATCAGCCCGAACTGCTCCATCGCCAGCAGGGCCATGCGGTGGGCGAGACGGTCGTCGAAGCGCCAATTGTCCTGGGCATCGCGCACGGCGTCGGCGAAGGGACCGCCACCCGGCACGATGACCACGGGATGGAGATGGCCGGGCCGGGCGATCAGGTCCAGCCAGGTTCCCAGCCGGTGCCAGTCGGACAGGCTGCCGCCGATCTTGATCACCCAGGGCCGCGCCGCGGGGGGTGGGGATCCGTCCTCTGGCGATGCGTTGGCCGTCATCGGGTCAGATCCGCCGGTCCGCCATCGCCAGCGGGCGGCGCGACGCCGGCAGGGGTTGGCCCGGCATCTGGTCACGCGTCCGCTCCAGCCGGATGCCCGGCACCGCGACGCCGTCATAGATGTCCAGTTTCGCCACCGACACACGGGCCGACTGCACCTGTCCGTGGGCAAGGCACATGCGGGCGATCTTTTCCGCCAGCATCTCTACAAGGTTGGTGTGCTCGTCCATCAGGATCCGCTTCAGCCCGGACAGCAGATCGTCGTAGGAGAGCACGTCGCCGATGTCGTCGGAGAACTGGGCGCCGTCCTGGCGCACCTGCAGCAGAAGGTCGATGCGCACCCGCTGTGGCGCGTCGCGCTCATAATCGAAGACGCCGATCCGGCAAGGCAGGACCACGTTTTCCAGGAACAGCTCGTAGAGGCCGGCGGGGATGGTGGACGGGCCGGAGCCGGCGGCGGTCAGGCCACGCGCGCATTGGGCGGAAAGAATCGCGTCTAGCATCGGTGCCGTCCTCCTGGCTGTTGTCCGGCGGGGCCGAGCGTGGATCTGGTGTCGGGCGGGCCGCATTTGTACCTTACCGACATCCGGAGGGCTGCATCTGCTCGAAAGCGACAGCAATCTGGCGATTTCCGCCGCCCCATGCCCGTTCCCCCCGATCCGGTCCCGCTTGACCGTCCGCCCCCGCTGCGGTGTCAGCTCAGTCCGGCGAACTCATGCGCGGCGGCGAGCGGGCTGTGCCGCTGGCTCTGCCGGTCGCTGCGCGGTGCGATGCCGAAATGGTCGCGGTAGCATTTGCTGAAATGGGTGGCGGAGATGAAGCCGCAGCTAATCGACACCTCCATCACCGACATGCGGGTCTGGCACAGCAGCTGCCGCGCCCGCTTCATCCGGAGGCCGAGATAGTATTTGGCCGGCGAGCAGTTCATGTATTTGCGGAACAGCCGTTCCAGATTACGGCGGGATTGGCCGAGTTCCGCGGCAAGCGTCAGCAGATCGAGCGGTTCCTCGATGTTGGCCTGCATCACCGCCACCGCGGCGTGGAGATCCTCGTGGTCAAGCACCGGATTGGCTTGCAGTTCTTCCTGCTGGCGGATACTGCCCGCGCGGATCTTGGTGTGCAGAAGCTGCTCGGCGATGTCCATTGCCAGCTTCTCGCCATGGCGGGCGGCGATCAGGTGCAGCATCATGTCGGTGGCGGCGGTGCCGCCCGCGCAGGTGAAGCGGTTGCGGTCGATGGTGAACAGCTCGCCCGTCGCTTCGATCTCCGGGAAGGTTTCGGCGAAGCCGGCCATGTTCTCCCAATGGATGGTGCAGCGGTAGCCGTTCAGCAGGCCGGCGCGGGCCAGGATGTGGCTGGCGGTACAGAGGGCGCCGAAGGCGATTCCCTGGGCGGCCGAACGCCGCATCCATGAGAACATCGCCCGATCCTCGTACCAGTGGCCGCCGATGCCGCTGCACACCATCACCGTGGACAACGGCGGGCAGTCGGCGATGGCGTCTGCGATGGCATGGTCGACGCAGATGCCGATGCCGTTGCTGGCCCGCTGAACGCCGCCGGTCGGCGAGAGCAGCACCCAGCGATACAACTCCTTTCCGCTGATGTGATTGGCGAGGCGGAGAGGCTCAACCGCCGCGGTGAACGCGATCATGGAAAAATCGGGAACCAGGAGAAAACCGACCGTGTCGGCCTGGGAAACGCCGGATTGCTGCTCGCTGCACTTCATTGTCCCGTGCCCCTCTTCCGCTTTCCTGTTCGTATCGTGGGTCGCGAATGGTCGGCGAACACGCTGTTTACCCGCGGCCTTGTTTGCAGTGGCGGCCGCGTTCGGATGGGCGGGGATCGATCCCTTTGCGCACCATCAAGTTTTTATGACAAGCAGCCTACGCAGGTCGGGGCCCTGCGACATTGAACAAAGCGGACATAATCCTTGAAGGAGCGCGACGTTGACCGAGTTGGGATTGTTTTTCATGCAAATAATCCGGTGATAAGAACAATAGCACCGTCCGGCGGAGCAACCACTCACTCTCTATGAGGTAGCCCCTCTTGGCGTGGACTGCCGCCGCTTGCCGACCGTCGACGAGCGAGCCTTCACAGGCAGGCCAGAATCTCGCCGCGCCCACCGAATCCACGGTCGCCGAGCCAGCGACGTACCTGTCCGGTCAGGCCCCGGCAGGTGGGCGGCGCTTCGTTAAGCCCTGACAGGTGATTGTCCAGAAGCGACAGGAAAGGCAGCCGGTTGAGGCCGCAATCGGCAAACCCCGGCAGCGGATCGATCTCGCCGCGGAACAGGATGGTGCCGTTTCGCATGCCATGGCCGGTGAAGGTACCCGGCCTGCCGCCGATCACCAGGCTGCCGGCAGTCATGTGCAGGGCGGCGTAGGCGCCGGCATCGCCGCCGACGGCGATCAGCCCGCGACGCATGCGCGCGCCGGCGCGGTCGCCGCACGCGCCATGGACCAGGATCCGCCCGCCGGTCATTCCCGCCCGCTCGCCGGGGAGGGCGCCGCCCAGCTCGCTGCCGGCGTCGCCCCGGACGATCAACTCGCCGCCGCGCATGGAGGCACCCGCTGCCAGCCCTGCCGACGCCTCAACCAGCAGGGAGCCGCCGCTCATGCCGGTGCCGGCGCGGTGGCCGACCGGTCCGGCGACCCGGATGGTGCCGCCGGCCAGCCCCGCCCCGACGAAATCGAGCCGCCCGTCGCCCTCCAGTTCGACGGTGTCACCGGGGCTGCCCGACAGGTCGAACACATCGCCCACCGCGACATGGCCCCGGCCGAGACGCAACGGCAGCGCGGCGATCTCCGCCAAACTCAGCTCCGCCAGCCGGTGCGGCAGCAGGGGGGAGGCGTCGATGCGGCCGGTCAGCGGGCCTTTCAGACGGAAGCTCAGCACGCTCATGGCAGCAGCTCGTGAAGATGGAAATGATGGCGGCCCAGCTTGCCGCCGTAATTGCCGGCGGTGACGCCCCAGACGCCTGAGCCGCGGCCGCGTTCGATCAGGCATTTCAGCCCGGCCGTGGTGGCGGCGGCGACGTCGGCGGCGGTCAGCCCGTCGATGACGATCTCCAGCACCGATTCGACCTCGGCCGGCAGGAGTGAGCGCGGCAGGCCGCGCAGCGTCGGGCAATAGGCATCGTTGGTGGAGGCCGGCATCCCCTTGTACTTCGCCCCGATCTTGGAGCCGGAGCGGACGACCCCGCCGGGGAAGGGCAGCACCACATTGGGCACGGCGCGCATGGCATCCGCCGCCGCTTCCGCTGCCTCCAGCGCGGCCATCCGTGCATCGGCGAGGATCAGCAGGTTGCCGCCGCCGACTGCGGGCACGCTCCAGCTCGATTCCTCGCACAGGAACTCGCCGTCCATCACCGGGATGCGCCAGTAGCGCCGGCCGCCGAGCAGTTTCGACATCTGCTGGCCGTCGCCGAAATAGCGTAGCTTCCGGCCCAGCGGGATCAAATCCTCCTTCACCCCGCGCGGCACGCCGGCGAAGCAGGCGGTGCCGGGGCAGGTCAGGATGCATTGGCCGACGCGGGTCTCCACCTGCTTTCCCAGCACGCTGCGCCCGGTGGCGAAGAACAGCAGGGCGACGCCGGGGCGCCCGTCGGGGGTTTCCTCCGGCGCCAGTTCCCGCTCGATCCCGGCCTCGCAGCCGCAGGCGATGACCGAGGTGGCGAAACCGGTGGCAGCCATGCCGGCATGGCGCGCCCAGGCCGGTGTGTCGGCGGTCACGATCAGCCGGGTCGCCTTCATGTCGAAGGCCTCGGCATAGCTGTTTTCGATGTGGATGCCGTTCAGAAGCATGGGTCGGACGCCGTCAGGATCGGAACGATGGACAGGCCGCCGCGGCCATGGTCGAGGATCTCGCCGTCCGCGATGCGGAAGTTGCCGAGCCGCACGGTCTGGTGATCTTCGAACCATGGTTTCAGCCGCCGTTCGATGGCGGGGTCGAAGTCCGGCCGGACAACGATGGTGTCGCCCCAGCCGGTCGCAGTCAGCTCCCCGTTCCGTGCCACCGGCCGACCGTTCTTGAACACCCAGGCGGGGGCCGCGAACATAGCCTCGCGGTCGGGCAAATCGTCATAGACCACCACGTCGGCGACGGCGCCGGGGCGCAGGTGGCCGCGGTCGCGCAGCCCCAGCACGCGGGCTGGGCCGGAGCGGGTCATGATGGCGATCTCGTCGAGCGTGTATTCGCGCTCGATGGAACCGAGCCGGCTGTGCGCGGCGACATCGGGATTGATCCGCGCCAACTGCTCGTTGCGGAAGCTGCGGTCCATCAGCAACCGGATCAAATGCGGATAGCTGGTGAAGGGGCCGCCGTTCGGATGGTCGGTGGTCAGATAGACCCGCCAGGGGTCCTCGATCAGCAGGAACAGCTCCAGCCCGATCGCCCATTGCAAGGCGTTGACGAATGCCTTGTCGCGGTAGCGGAACGGCACCAGCCCGCAGCCACCGTCGCATTCGATATCGGTGCACACCCATTTGCGCGGGCTGGCGAGGCCGCTGTTGCGGAACTGCGACATGATGTCGGCCGAGGCAGTGATGGTCTGACCGAAGATGATCTGGCCGACATCGACAGAGATGTTCGGGCTGCGGTTCACCGCCTCAGCAATCTCGGCGGCGGCCGAGGAGAAGCGGCGGTCGCCTTCCGTCCCGTAACTGTGGAATTGCAGGTGGGTCAGGTGGGCGGGCAACCCGTCCAGTGCGGCGATGGTCTCGCGCGTCACCGCTTCATTGCCGGGGATGCCCAGATTGTTGCAGTGGATGTGCAGCGGATGAGGCACTCCGAGGTCGGACAGCGATGTGGCCAGCGTGGTCAGGATGCGGCGTGGCGTGATGCCGTAATGGGGATGCGCCTCGTCCAGATCCAGGCGGCGCTGGTTGAACTTGAAGGCGCTGATGCCGCCGGGATTCACCACCTTGACGCCGACCGCCTGGGTGGCGTGGAGAATCCAGGCGACATAGTCGTTGACCTCCGACTGCGTCGCCCCGGCGGCCAGCCGCTCCAGCAGGAAATCGTCGTTGCCGAGGACGGCGTAGCAGCCCTTGTCGATGATCGGAATGTCGGCCAGTTCCAGATGGGTGTGGCGCGCGTTGGAGGGCAGCATCGCAGGCTCGAAGGCTGCGGTGTAGCCCATCTCGGCATAGCGGTAGCCGGTGACGAAGCTGGATGGGGTGAACAGGCCGCTGCCGGAGCGGCGCAGCCCGTCGGGGCCGCTGGCATGCTCGCGATGCTCCTCCGGGAGAAGCAGGCGGGCGAGGTTCACCTTGCCGCCGCCGATGTGGCTGTGGATGTCGATAGCCCCGGCCATGACGATGCGACCTTCCAGATCGATCACCTCGCCGATGCGGGCTTCCTGCGGAGGCGTCGCAGCGATGCGGCCGTCCTTCAGGTACAGGTCACGCAACCTGCCACCGTCGGTGCTCTCGGTCGGATCGCAGACGCGACCGCCGCGCAGCAGGGTGTAGGCGTCAGACATGCGCTGTCTCCCGAAACCGAATGGGGAGATGGGAGGAGGGGAGGCGGTCGAGCAGGGCGCTCAGCACCGACGCGGCCGATGGAAGCGTCATGGCGGTCGTTCGCAAGCGGCGCAGCGGCAGGGCGGCGACGCCGTCGCCGCGGTGGATGCTGCCGGAATGGTCGAGGCCGGGGATGGCGACCGGGATCAGCACCTCCGGGTCGCGGGGCAACGGCTGTCCGGGGCGGGCCAGCACGATCATCGGCGTGCGGGTGTCCGGCAGTTCCGCGCCGTTCAGGGCCGAAAGCCAGACCAGCGCATCGACCTCGCCCCCGGCCAGCAGGCTTTTCAGCCGATAGCGCAGCGGATCGTGTTCCGGCGGGCCGGCCCCCAGGCGGGAGCGCAGCGGCACGCCATATTGCCAAGCGCACACGTAGTTGGCGCCCAGCGCGTTGCCCTTGCCGCCCAGGGGCAAGCCGGCGCAGCGGGTGGAGGCGTTGGCGGTCACCACCAATCGGTTGAAGGCCTCGATGGCGACATCGCCTGCCGCCGGGTCCAGCGTGGCGGCGACCCAGCCGACGACGCCGAAGCGCGCCTCCCGCAGCGCCACGGCGACGCGGGCGAGATCCTCCATAGCGATGGAGCCCACCCGGCCGCCGCGGGGTGTTTCGCCGGCCACCAGCTGAGACAGGGCGGCGGCGATGGCAGAGGCGTGCGTCAGGTCGGCGCTAAGCCGCTCGAACCCGTCCGGTACCGGTCCGTCGTTGGGACCGATCAGGAAGCCGCGCGCCGCGCCGGCATCGCGGAACAGGGCTGTCGGCGGACGGACGATGCGGTCGAACAGGCGGGGGACATGGCGCTCGAACTCGGTTCCGAACAGGACGAACAGGTCGGCACGGTTGCGAATTTCGCCGAAGGTGGCGGTCATGGCGCCGGTCACCTGGAGCGCGCGCAGGCCGTGGAACAGGCTGTCGGACGCGGCGTGGTCCACCACCGCACCCAGCCGCTCCGCCAGCGCCAGGGCCGCGGAGACTCCCTCGGTGTCGGCGGCGAGCCCCCCGACGGCCGGCGAGGCCGCATCGCGCAGCAAGGCCGCCGCGGCGTCCAGCGCTTCGTCGAGTGGAACGGCGCGGCCTTTGATAAAGCAGTGGGCCGGCAATGTCGGAAGGGCGAACAGGGTGCGCGCCCGTGCGCAGCCGTTGTCGGTCACCCTGAGCTGTCCTGTGCCATCGCGTGCGATTGCAAGGTCATCGCAGGCCATTGCGCAGAATGGGCAAACGACATCGCTCATGGGCGGTGGGAGGTCATTCCCGCCGAGTCCATAGTCCATATCCCAAACTCCGCGCATGATGTCGAGTGTAGAAGGTTATATTAAATAATATTAGGCATGAAATTTCAGTTCATATTCTTTACGGAAATGAATAAATCGGATCCGATATTTAAAGATTTTCAGAATATAATCTGTTTTCTGTTGTTGTTCTCATTGATTTTGCCGCCGCCAATTTTATTATGTGCGAAAGGCGGCTGGTCGCCTTGGCTTTTGCGACAGGTAGGCCATGATTTGCGGCGAACAGCGCATGACAGTCGACACGGTGCGGGTGGAGGTGCCCGCCCGGCTGCATCTTGGGTTTCTCGACATGGAGGGCGGCTTGGGCCGGCGCTTCGGCAGCCTGGGCCTGACGCTCGACGGGCTGGGAACGGACCTGATGTTGATGCGCGGGAAATCCGGAAGCGATGTTCCTGTCGGTCCGGACTGCCGGGCGGCGGGGTATCTCGACCGGCTGTGCGGGGCGCTGGGCGTGGAAAACCGCTTTTCCCTGCGGTTGGGTCGGACCATCCCGTCCCATTCCGGGCTGGGGTCGGGCACCCAGCTGGCGCTGGCCGTCGGGGCGGCCCTGTCGGCGATGACCGGCCGGCCGCTGCCGCCGCGCCGGGTCGCCAGCCTGCTGGACCGGGGGGCGCGGTCGGGCATCGGCGTCGGTGCGTTCGAACAGGGCGGCGTCATTCTGGACGGCGGCAAGGGTGCGCTCGACGAGCCGCCTCCCGTCATCAGCCGCATGGCTCTGCCGGAGGCGTGGCGCATGCTGCTGGTGTTCGACGATGCCAACCGCGGCCTGTCCGGCACGGCTGAGACGGTCGCCTTCCGCGATCTGCCCCCCTTTCCGGCGGACAAGGCGGCCTATCTGTGCCGGCTGGCGTTGATGGTCGGGCTGCCGGCGCTGGCGGAAGGGGATGCCATGCGGTTCGGCGCCGCCGTGACCGAACTCCAGAGCGTGGTCGGCGACCATTTCGCCCCGGCCCAGGGCGGGCGCTTCAGCAGCCTGGATGTGGCTGAGGTTCTGCGGTGGCTCCCAGTGGCCGGCGCCGCGGGAGTCGGGCAGAGTTCCTGGGGGCCGACCGGCTTTGCCGTCTTCGGCGATGCGGCATCGGCGGAGCGGGCGGCGGAGGGCGCGCAGGCGCGCTGGCGGACGCGGCCCAACCTGCGTTTCGTCGTCTGCCGGGGGCGGAATCACGGGGCGGTGGTGGAGACCTTCTCCGGTCAGAAAGTAGTCGCTGCCGGATATAAAACAGTCGCAAAAAAGACAGCTTGAACCCGTGAGGTGAAAGACAGTGACATGAAGCGAACCGAGGACTTCGTTTCATGGAAAAGCCCTATGTCATGCACGCCATTACTCCGGTAAAGGCGGTCAGTCCATTCGACATCAACATGGCGTGTGACGCCGGCTATGGCGTCCTCGTGCCTTATACCCATGTCGAGACTGGCGAAGTGCCGGGTCTTGTCCAGGATATGATTTTTTCCCGCGCTCCGGGCGACGCCAAGCGGACCGGTCTGTTCATCGCCGGCCGCGACATCCTGACGGCGCTGGACATGCTGGAGGCGGCGCGCCGGGCCATGGTCCCGCCGTTCGAGATCTCGGTCTTCGCCGATCCGTCCGGCGCCTACACCACCGCCGCGGCGATGATCGCGAAGGTCGAGGCCCAGCTGGAGAAAGTTGGGTTGACGCTTGCCGGCTCACGGGTCGCGGTGTTCGGCGGCAAGGGGCCGGTTGGCGGCGTCGCCGCGGTGCTGGCCGCGCGTGCCGGTGCGTCCGTTCAACTGGTCGGCCATGACGGTGCGGCGTCCGTCGCCGAGCGGGCGACCTCCTACCGTCAGCGGTTCGGCGTGACGCTGAGCGCGGTCGACGGCTCGACCGATGCCCACAAGTCCGCCATTCTGGCGGAGACCGACGTGGTGCTGGCGGTTGCCCGCGCCGGCGTTCGGGTGCTGAGCCGCACGCAGATCGCCGCCACCCCGTCGGTGCGGGTGGTGGCCGACGTCAATGCCGTGCCGCCGGCCGGCGTGGAGGGGGTGGACGCCTTCAGCGACGGCGCCCCCATCGAGGGCACGGACGCCGTTGGCATCGGCGCGCTCGCCATCGGCAATGTGAAGTTCAAGACCCAGCATGGCCTGTTCAAGGCGATGCGCGAGGCGGCGAAGCCGGTCTATCTGGCCTTCGACGACGCCTTTGCCCTGGCCCGCGCCCAATGCCGGACAGCGGCGTGATCCTGGTCGCCGCCCTGTCGGGCCGGGCCATCGCCCAGGCGGTGGCGCGCACCGGGGCCATTGTCGCGACGCTGGACCAGTTCGGCGATGCCGATCTGCCGATGCCTGCCCGTTGCGTCGCCGGCGATCCCGTCGCCGGCTTCGACCGGGAGGCGTTGATCGCCGCCGCCCGGACGCTGGCTCCGCCGGGCAGCGCTCTGGTCGTCGGGTCGGGGTTCGAGCAGGCGCCCGACATGCTTGGCGCGCTGATGCAGGCCGGTCCGTACCGGCTGCTTGGCAACGGGCCGGATATCGTGCGGGCGGTCAAGGATCCGGCTGGCTTCGCCGCGCGGCTGGCGACGCTGGGCCTGGAAGACCTGGGCATCGGGCATCCGGAAACGCAGCTGGCAATGCCAGACGATGCGATCCCCGGGCACTGGCTGGTCAAACGGACGGGAGCGGCCGGGGGCTGGCATATCGTGCCCTGGGCCGGCAGTCCCTTGCCGGACGGTCATTACCTGCAACGGCGGGCAGAGGGATGGCCAACCTCCGTCGCCTTCATCGCCGACTGTACCGGCCGGTGCGAAACGGTGGCGATCAGCCGGCAATGGACCTATCCGGCGCCCGATGCGCCCTTCCGCTATGGCGGGGCGGTGCTTCCGGCCGCGGTGCCGCAGTCGCTGGCCGACCGGCTTGCGGAGGCAGCTCGGCGCATCGCCGCCGCCTTCGGGCTGGTCGGGCTGAACAGCCTGGACCTGCTGGTCGACGGCAATTCGGTGACGGTGCTGGAGGTCAACCCGCGTCTGGGGGCCACGCTCGACCTGCTCGAACGTCACCGGCTGGGCGGGGTGATGCGCGCCCATCTCGACGCTGCCGCCGGACGCGGTTGGACGTTGGGAGCGGCGCGTCCGGGCGTCATTGCCGGGGCGGTGGCCTATGCCGCCTCTGCCCTGACGGTGCCGACAGTGTTCTCCTGGCCCCCCTGGTGCGCCGACCTGCCTCGGGCCAGCAGCGCGGTGGGGGGTGGACAACCGTTGTGCAGCGTAACCGCCTGGGGCGGGGACGAGGAGGAGGCGCGTCACCGCCTGTCCTGCCGGATCAAACGCATCGTCGCGGACTGCTCGCGGCGGGCCTGCTTTGTGGAGAGAACCGCCGATGGCCTCGCTTCCCTTCAGTGTTAACCGGCTTGCCGCCCCCCTGGTCCATGCCCTGGTGGCGGACGCCGCCATGCTGCGGATCGGGGTGGAGCAGCATCCCGCCGGCTGCACCGTGATCGATGCCGGCATCGACCGGCCGGGCAGCCTGGAGGCCGGGCGCCGCATCGCCGAGATTTGCCTGGGCGGTGCCGGCAGCGTGCGCATCGCCATGGATTCCCCCTTCGTCCATTGGCCGGCGCAGGTGACGGTGACGGCCGCCGATCCGGTCCTGGCCTGCCTCGGCAGCCAATATGCGGGCTGGAGCCTGTCGGGCGAGAAATTCTCGGCCTTGGGTTCCGGTCCCGGGCGGGCCCTGGCGGTGAAGGAGCCTTTGTTCGCCGAACTCGGCTATCGCGACATGGCCGACCGCGCCGTGCTGGTGCTGGAGACGGACAAGCGGCCGCCGGTCTCGGTAGTGGAGAAGGTGGCGCGCGACTGCGGCGTGCCGGCGGAGCGCGTGACCCTGATCCTGACGCCGACCCGCAGCCCGGCCGGCATGGTCCAGATCGTCGCCCGCGTGCTGGAGGTCGGGTTGCACAAGCTGCAAGCCCTCCATTTCCCGCTGGAGCGGGTGCGCGACGGCGTCGGCTGCGCGCCGTTGCCGCCGCCGGGGCGCGATTTCGTCCAGGCGATGGGCCGGACCAACGACGCCATCCTGTTCGGCGGAACCGTCCATCTGCTGGTCGACGGTCCGGACGACGACGCGGCCGATCTGGCGGCCCGCCTGCCCAGTTCGGCCTCCGCCGACTATGGCCGACCCTTCGCCGACCTGTTTGCGGCGAGCGGCTTCGACTTCTTCAAGATCGACCCGATGCTGTTCAGCCCGGCCCGCGTCATCGTCACCGCCTTCGAGAGCGGACGGAGCTTCACCGCTGGGGCGCTGGCTCCGGCGCTGCTCGACCGTTCCTTCGGCATCGGCGGGTAGGGGAGGCCGGGGCATGGGGCGGACCCGCATCGCCATCTTCGTGGACGGCGCCGACTGGCACACCCGGCGGCTGACCGCCGCCTTCGCCCGCCGGGGTGCCAAGGCGGTTCCGGTGTCGCTCAGCGCCTGCGGCTTCAGTCCCGAAGGGCCGGCGATTCCGGGCTTCGATGGCGGACTGCCCGACGCCTGTCTGGTCCGCACCATCTCCGCCGGCAGTTTCGAGCAGGTGACGCTGCGGCTTGGCGTGCTGCATGCGCTGGCCCATGGCGGGGTGCCGGTTGCCAACACTCCCGCGGCCATCGAACGCTGCGTCGACAAGAGCGCCACCGCCTACCGGCTGGTTGCGGCCGGGGTGCCGACCCCGCGCACCTGGAGCGTCGCCGATCCGGTCCAGGCCACCGCGATCCTGGCCGCCCTCCATGGCGAGGGACGGTCTGTGGTGCTGAAGCCGCTGTTCGGGTCGCAGGGCAAGGGGCTGCGCCGGCTCGATCCCGGCATGGCTCTGCCCGGTCCGGAGGAGGTCGCGGGTGTCTACCATTTGCAGGAGTATGTCGGTGCGGCCGATGGCGGCTGGTTCGACTGGCGGGTCTTCGTGGTGAATGGGCGCCCGCTGGCCGCCATGGTCCGCCAGGGCGACCACTGGATCACCAACGTCAAGCAGGGGGCTCGCTGCCATCCCGCCAGTCCGGGCGGCATGCTGGGCGATCTGGCGGTGGTCGCCGCCGCCGCCGTCGGCGCCGATTATGCCGGGGTGGATGTGATCCGTGCGCCCGACGGCCGCTTCCTGGTGCTGGAGGTCAACAGCATGCCGGCATGGCGTGGCTTGCAGGCGGTGACGCCGGTGGACGTGGCGCAGGCGCTGGCCGATCTCGTCCTGGCCCGTCTGGCATCGGCCTCACCGGTGCCGGCAGATGCGCGGAGGGTGGGATGAGCGCCCTGCTGCCGACCCCGCTCCACGATTGCCGGGCCTTGGTGGAGGAGGCGGTGTTAACCGCCTGCCGGCTGGAGTTGATGGCGCTGAAGCCCGGCAACGTCCACATCCATGCCGACGGCCATGGGATGAGCGTGGCGCAGTTCCTCGACAGTGCCGCCGCCATCGCCCCGATCCTCGCCACACCGGGCCGCCGGGTGGGGGAGGCGATCCTGCATGCGGTCGCGGCGACGCAGGAAGTCGCCGGCTGCAACACCAATCTCGGCATCGTCCTGCTGCTGGCGCCGCTCGCCGCCGCGGCGCTGTGCCGTGACAAAGGGGAGCCGCTGCGGCTGAGGCTGGCGCGCGTGCTCGACCGGCTGAGCGTCGCCGATGCCGCCGACGCCTTCGCGGCCATCCGCCTGGCTCTGCCGGCCGGGCTGGGGGACGCCCGGCAGCATGACGTCGCCGAGGCCCCGCGTGTCGACCTGCGGGCCGCGATGACTGCGGCGGCCGGCCGCGACCTGATCGCCCGGCAGTACGCCACCGCCTTCGCCGACGTCTTAACCTTCGGCGTCGCGCGCGGACGCTCGGCCCTGCGTCGCGGCGCCAGTCCGGCGGAAGCGGCGAGCGCCATCCATCTGGGCTTCATGGCCCTGCACCCCGACACCCACATCGCCCGCAAGCATGGCGCGGCAGTGGCGGAGCGGGTGCGGGAGCAGGCGTTCCGGTTGGAACGTCGGCTATCCACCGGTCCTGCCTTTGGCGGACATCCGGCAACCGCCCACCGGCTTCTCGCTTTCGACCGTGCGCTGAAGCGCCGCGGCCTCAATCCGGGCACGTCCGCCGATCTGACGGTGGCCTGCCTGTTCGTGCTTCGGCTGGCCGGCGAGCTGCCGGCCGGACCGTTGCCGCCGGACGACAAGCGGCGGACTCTGATCGAACCAACCATCGCAAGGGATGCGCAATGTCTAAGATCGACAAGGTTATGGTCGGCGAAGCTCTGGTCGGCGACGGCAACGAGGTCGCCCACATCGATCTCATCGTCGGCCCGCGCGGCAGCGCCGCCGAGACCGCCTTCTGCCAGACCCTGACCAACCAGAAGGAAGGGGTGAACGGCCTGTTGGCCGTGCTGGCGCCGAACCTGATGGTCAAGCCCTCGACGGTCATGTTCAACAAGGTGACGATCAAGAACGCCAAGCAGGCTGTGCAGATGTTCGGCCCGGCCCAGCGCGCCGTCGCCCTGGCGGTCGCCGAATGCGTCGAGGACGGCACCATTCCGGCGGACGAGGCAGACGACCTGTTCATCTCGGTCGGCGTCTTCATCCACTGGCAGGCGGAGGACGACCGCAAAATCCAGGACTACAACCACGAGGCCACCAAGCTGGCGCTCAAGCGCGCCATCGCCGGCAGCCCGACCGCCAAGGAGATGCTGGACGGCATGGCCGCCGCGGTTCACCCCTTCGCCGCCTCCTGACCGGCAACCGGCTGACCGGAGACGAAGCGGGCGAGCGTTCCGGCGTCGAGGCGCCGGTCGTGGAGTGCGCTGGCCATCAGAACGGCATCGGTTCCGTGCCGCGCCAGCGCCTCCAAGTCCGCCGCATCGCGCACCCCGCCGGCACCCCACACCCGGATCCCCGGGCGTCGGGCCGCCAGCGTGGCGATGCGGTCGAGGTCCGGCCCCTCGCCCGAGCCGACCCGGTCCAGCGTCATGGCGATCACCCGGGAGGGCCAGAGGCCGGTGTCCTCGTGCAAAGCCGCCGGACCCAGCGGCTCGCCCCGCCGGACATCCAGCGACAGCGCCACCCGGTCCTCGCCGGTCAGCGCAAGCGCCGCCTCCAACGTCTTGCCGTCCGTCTGGCTTTCGCTGCCGATCACCAGATGCCGCAGCCCGGCATCCAGCCAGCGGCGGCAATCGTCCGCCGTCGCCAGCCCTGCATCGACCCAGAAGGCGACCTCCGGCCAGCGCGCCTGGAGAGCGGCGACGGTGGAGCGATGGTCGCCCTGCCCGCGGATCGCGTCGAGGTCGGCGACATAGCAGGCGCGGAAGGGTTGCAGCGCCAGCAGTGCCGCCACGATATCCTGCGGTGACGATCCTGCGGTCAGCGCGCTTTCGATGGGGCGGTAGCGGTCGCGCTCCCCCCGCTTGGCATGAACCACCTGCCCGCCCAGCAGGTCGATGACGGGAACGATGTCCATGGAAAACAGCCTTCGTCGGGTTCTGGTCTGCGAATATGTCACCGGCGGCGCGCTGTGCAACGGGCCGCTTCCGACCGACCTGATGGCGGAGGCCAACGCGATGGTCGCGGCCCTGGTCGGCGACCTGATCGCTCTGGATGGACTGCACGTCACGCTGTGCTGGGACAACCGCCTTTCCCCACCATCCTTTCCGCCGGAGCGGGTCGCCCTGTTCCCGGTGGCGCCGGGTGAGGAACCGGAGGCGCGCTGGCGAGCCGCGGCTGCCCTGTGCGATGTGGTCTGGCCCATTGCGCCGGAGACCGACGGGCTGCTGGGGCACGTGACCGCCCTGTTCCGCGACACCGGCCTGCCGGTGGTCGCCTGTGCTCCCGACGCCATCGCTTTGGCGTCGTCGAAGACGGCGACGGCGGCCCGGCTGGCCGCCCACGGCATCGCGACCGTTCCCACCGTTCCCTTCGGCGCCCTACCGCCGCCCGCCGCCCGCCATGTGGTGAAGCCGGACGACGGCGCCGGTTGCCTCGACACCTTCATCGTCGACGACATCGCCAATTGGAGGCCGCCGCACGCCGGCCGCTGGATCGTCCAGCCGCTGATCGAAGGCGAGCCGTGCAGCCTGTCCATGCTGGTCGATGGTGCCGGCGGGGTCAGGCTGCTCGGCTGCAACCGCCAGAAGGTGGAGCGTGGGAGCGGCAGCTTCTCCTTCCATGGCGTCGATGTCGGGGCAATGGAGCACCGCCGCGCCGCCTGGGAACCGCTGGCACGTGCCATTGCCGCCGCGATCCCGGGCTTGCGCGGCTATGTCGCCGTGGACCTCATCGACCGGCCGGATGACCCGGATTCGAACGGCCCTGTGGTGGTGGAGGTGAATCCGCGGCTGTCCGTCGGCTATTCCGGCCTGTCGCGGGTGCTGGGCTGGAACCCGGCGGGCGACATCCTGGTTCTGTTCCACACCAGATCGGCCGATGCCGGCCGGGAGGATGCGCATGCTTGACACCCGTGGAACGGACTCCCGTGGAGTGCCCCCCAGTGGAACAGTGGTGATCGGTTGGGACATCGGCGGTGCCCATCTCAAGGCCGCCTGGGCGGAGGATGGCAGGTTGCGCGATGCCGTGCAGGTGCCCTGCCGGCTCTGGCAAGGGCTGGGCGAGCTGGACACGGCGCTGTCAACAGTGTTGGAACGTTTGCCGGCCGATGCCGACCATGTGGTGACGATGACGGGCGAACTGGTCGACCTGTTCAACGACCGCACCCAGGGCGTGCACACGCTGATCGACCGCATCGCCGCGGCCGTGCCGCCGGGACGGCTGCGTGTCTATGCCGGGCGGCGCGGGCTGCTGTCGCCGCAGGAGGCGCGTGGGCAGGTGATGGACGTGGCGTCGGCCAACTGGATGGCGACCGCCGCCGTGGTCGCCAAGCGCCTGCCGGCGGCGCTGCTGGTCGACATGGGCAGCACCACCACCGACATCGTGCCGGTGTGCGACGGCGCGGTGGTGGCGCGCGGCGTCACCGATCATGACCGGATGGCGGTGGAGGAACTGCTCTATACCGGGCTGACCCGCACGGCGGTGATGGCGATGGAGCGCACCGCCCTGGTCGCTGGCGAGCGGTTGCCGATGATGGCCGAGTATTTCGCCACCAGCGCCGACCTCTACCGCGTGCTGGGCCGGCTGGACGAGGCTGCGGACCAACACCCGGCGGCTGACAATGGAGCCAAGACGGTCGAGGCCAGCCTGCGCCGTCTGGCCCGCATGGTCGGCCATGATGCCGGCGATTACGATCCGGCGGTCTGGCGGGCGATGGCCGGCGATCTGGTCGAACGCCAGCTGCGCTGCATCCATGATGCCGCCTCGCGGGTGCTGTCCGCCGGTGCGCCGCCCCTGCCGCAGGATGCGCCCGTGGTCGGGGCCGGTGTCGGGCGTGCCGTGGTGACGGAGGTGGCCTCCCGGCTTGGCCGCCCCTGCGTGGATTTCTGCGATGTGGTGGGTGCCCCCGGTCAGGGTTGGGTCGCAAGCTGCGCTCCCGCCGCGGCCATGGCACTGCTGGGCTGAGGAAACCGGGATGAGCCGCGCCTTCGTCAAGGAAAGCGATGCCGAGACCGAGGGGCCGCTGCCCCAGGTCAACGGGCCGCTGCATGTGTCCGCCGCCACCGTCGCCGCTTGGCAGGAGGAACTTGCCGCGGCCGACGCCGAGGTCGCGCAGTTGCGCGGCTCGGATGCACCGGAGGACCGGCAGGCGATGAGCAGCGCCAAGCGGCGCGCCGACCTGTTGCGCGCCCGGCTGGCCGCCGCCGTGGTGGTGCGCCCATCCGGCCCGGCTGAGGAAGCCGGCTTCGGCTCCGTCGTCGTCGCCGAGGATGAGACCGGGCGCCGGTGGACCTTCACACTGGTCGGCGGGGAAGAGGCCGACCCCGCTGACGGCCGCATCAGCTGGCAATCCCCGTTGGGCGAGGCGCTGGTCGGCGGACGGGTCGGCGACGTGGTGGAATGGCCGCGCCGGGGTAAAGCCCTGTCCCTCACCATCCGTTCGGTCTCGCCGAACTGAGCGGTTACAGATGTTTCAAGAAATTCTACTGTATAGGCGACAAATTCTGGCCAATCCGCGACTGATCCTGAAAATTAGATTCAGTAGACAAGTGTAAATAATCTGTCATAAACTGTGTCCATCAACTGAAAAAATCTTGGACAGTTCGGGATAATCCCCAGAACAGCCGGCACTGTTCAATACAGTGGTTCCGGTCTCGAAGAATCGTGTCTTTGAACAGGGAAGAGAGGGCACAGATGAAGACGCTTTTCCGCTCCGCGCTGCTCGCGGGCATGGTTGCGATGGCTCCTATGACCGCTTTGGCTCAATCCGGCTCAGCTCAACCGCTCGCCCATTGGCCGGCGGAGGCGGCGGCGAGCCTCAAGGCGCTGGTGTCCGCAAATGCCGGCAAGGGCGCCTATGCGGTGTTCGATGCCGACAACACGCTGTACCGCTACGACCTCGAGGAATCCCTGCTGCCCTATCTGGAGCGCAAGGGCGCGCTGTCGCGCGAGAGCATGGATCCGTCCTTGAAGATCATTCCGTTCAAGGACGTGAATGGACACAAGGAGAGCCTCAACAGCTACTATTACCGGCTGTGCGAGATCGACGATCAGGTGTGCTATCCGTGGGTGGCGCAGATCTTCTCCGGCTTCACCCTGGCCCAGTTGAAGGGCTTCGTCGACGAGATGCTGGCCGACGGCAAGCCGATCCCCGCTACCTACTATGACGGCGACGCGGTCAAGACCGTCGAGGTCAGCCCGCCCAGATTCTACACCGGCCAGCAGGAACTGGTGAACCATCTGGCCGCCAATGGGATCGACGTCTATGTGGTGACCGCCGCCAGCGAGGAACTGGTCCGGATGGTCCTGTCCGATCCCAAGTATGGCTACAACGTCAAGCCGCAGAACGTCATCGGCGTCACCATGCTGCTGAAGAACCGCTCCACCGGCGAGGTGACCACGGCACGCAAGCTGATCGCCGAGGGGAAATACGACTGGGCAAAGACGATGGACCTGGAACTCGGCACTTATCTGTGGGCGCCGCTGACCTGGTTCGCCGGCAAGCACGCGGCGATCATCACCTACATCGACCAATGGAAGAAGCCGGTGCTGGTGGCGGGAGACACGCCGACCAGCGACGGCTACATGCTGCTGCATTCCACCGATGCGGCGAATGGCGGCTTGCGGGTGTGGGTCAACCGCAAGGACAAGTATATGAAGCAGATCAAGCAGATGTGGGAAACCGCCGCCGCGGGCCAAGCGGCCCAGAACCTGCCGGTCCTCGCCGACCGGAACTGGGTCGTTGTCCAGCCGAACGATATCCAGTGACATCGGCGGCCCATGCCCGCCATCGTCCAAAACAGGAAGGCCCCGACCGTGAAACCGGCCGGGGCCTTGGTTTTTTTCCAGCACCCGCGCCGGTCTTCGCCGGCTTAGCCGCCATCCAGCGCGCGCAGCAGCGGGCGGATCTTCACCATCATCTCGTCATGCTCGCCGCCGGGATCGGAATCGGCGACGATCCCGCCGCCGGCCTGGGCGATGACGCGGTTGGGCGTGACGGTCAGGGTGCGGATGACGATGCTGCTGTCCATCGCCCCGTCGAAGCCGATCCAAGCCACCGATCCGCAATAGGCGCCGCGCCGAGAGGCTTCCAGCTCATCGATGATCTCCATGGCGCGTATCTTGGGCGCGCCGGTGATCGAGCCGCCGGGGAAGGTGGCGCGCAGCAGATCGACCGGCCCCAGCCCCGGCTTCAGTTGTCCTTCGATCACCGACACCAGATGATGGACGGAGGCGAAGCGCTCCACCCCGCACAGGACCGGCACCCTGACGCTGCCGATGCGTGCCACGCGGCCGATGTCGTTGCGCAGCAGGTCAGTGATCATCAGGTTCTCGGCCCGGTCCTTGATGCTGTGTTCAAGCTCGCGGGCGAACGCCTCGTCTTCCTCCGCCGTGGCGCCGCGCGGGCGGGTTCCCTTGATCGGACGGGTTTCCATGCGGCCGTCGGCGTCGAGCCGGATGAAGCGCTCCGGCGAGGCGCTGGCCAGACCGGTGCCGCCGGGCAGCGACAGGCACGCCGCGAAGGGGGCGGGGCTACGCGTCAGCAGGCGGCGGTAGAGGTCGAGCACCGACAGCTCCGCCGGCCGGTCGGCCAGGAAGCGCCCGGTGAAGTTGGCCTGGAAGATGTCGCCCGCGCAGATGTACTCCAGCACCCGCTCCACCCGGCGGCAATACTCGTCGCGCGCGATCTCGGGCCGCCAGGGCGCGGTGACCGGGTTGGGCGGCGGCAAATCGTCGGGCGCCGCTGCCAGCGCATCGGCAAAGGACTGAAGGCGGTTTGCCGCTCTGAGGCGGCGATGGACCGGGCTGCGTTCGGGGAAGCCATTGGACAGAATCCAACCGCGCCGCTCCCGTTCATCGAACACGATGACCGTGTCGTAGAAACCGAAAGCCATGTCGGGCAGGCCGCTGTCGTCGCCATGCCGTGCCGGCAGCCGTTCCAGCACCTGTCCCAACTCATAGCCGAGGAAGCCGACGGCGCCACCGGCGAAGGGAATGGGCAGGCCGGCGGGAAGGGGCAGGCGATGGGCGTCCAGTTCCCGTTCGAGCACCGTGAACGGATCGCCAGTAACCGGTTCGCCATCCACCGTGACGAAGCCGCCGCGCGCTTCGACCGTTCGGAAGGGATCGACGGCGACGATGCTCCATCGGCCTCGACCGCCCGCTTCCGCGGCGCTGTGCAGAAGTGTGGCGAAAGGCTGGCCGGACCA
Source organism: Azospirillum sp. UENF 112521 (assembly GCF_058780665.1). Taxonomy (NCBI): domain Bacteria; kingdom Pseudomonadati; phylum Pseudomonadota; class Alphaproteobacteria; order Rhodospirillales; family Azospirillaceae; genus Azospirillum; species Azospirillum sp. UENF 112521. The sequence continues at coordinate 329,882 of NZ_JBSNCI010000005.1, read as the reverse complement.
GGGCGCGAAGGCGGCGACCGGATCGTGGTAGGGAATGTCGCGGATCAGCAACGGGCACTCGTCGCCCGCGCTCTCCCCCGTGGGGAGGTCGAAGACAAGGCCGTCATGCGGCATGCGTCATGCTCCGGTGCCAGGGAGGAGGGATTTGACCCAGAAGCGAAGGGGTTTGGCGGTTTCCTCCCGGTCGCAGGAGTCGCACCAGGACAGGGTGCCGCCGATGTCCGGCTCCAGCCGGTAGCCAAGCCGCCGCCATGCGGCATCCGGCGTCCGGTAGGTTTTCGGGCGGCGGGGATGGTCGGTGGAACGCACGATCTCACCGAAGGCGGCGGAGGCGAAACGGCCATCGACGCGGATATGGGATTCGCCGATCTCGAGCAGGGCTGTCCCGACACCCCGCCCGCGGTGTGAGGGCAGGACCACCACCTCGCCGAAATAGAAGATCGCGCCCGGGTCGCGGCCGGCATGGGTGAAGGGATCGCTCAAGGCGTCCAGTTCCTGGTCGAGCGGCGCGCCGGTGACCGCCGCGACCATGCGGTTGCGGTCGAAGGCGGCGAGGATGAGCCCGCCCGGCAGGCTGCCGAGCCCGGAAAGATACAGCTCCTCATACGCTGCCGATCCGCGATAGAGGTAGGGGAATTCGCCCAGCACCGCCAGCCGCAGGGCGGCCAGCTCCTCCAGCCGGTCGGCCAGGGCGACGCCGGCCAGCCGCTCCACCTGCATCCCGCTCGGCCCTGTGCGACCCTCCTGTGCATCGGCATGCCGCCGCCGCCCGTGAGGAGGCAGGGGCCGCGCCGGAAGAGCGGCGGCGGAGCCCCCTTCCGGAAGAGCCCCCGCGCTCACCGTGCCGGCACCGGCAGGAACCGGCGCAGGAACGCGAAGCGTACCGGGCGCGGAGCGGCGGCGGTCTGGCCGAAGCTCTGGGTGATGCGGTCGAGGATGATCGCCAGCAGAACGACGCTGAGCCCGCTTTCGAAGCCGAGCGCGATGTCCAGCCGCTGGATCCCCTGCAACACGACATTGCCCAGGCCGCCGGCACCGATCATCGAGGCGATGACGATCATCGACAGCGCCATCATCATGGTCTGGTTCACCCCGGCCATGATCGAGGGCAGGGCGTTCGGCAGCTGTACCTTGAACAGAAGCTGGCGGTCATGGCAGCCGAAGGCCTTGCCGGCCTCCACGATCTCGGCCGGAACCTGCTGGATGCCGAGCGAGGTCAGGCGCACGGCCGGCGGCATGGCAAAGATCACGGTGGCGAGGATGCCCGGCACGCGGCCCAGACCGAAGAACATCACCGCCGGGATCAGATAGACGAAGGCCGGCATGGTCTGCATGAAGTCCAGCGTGGTGCGGACGATGCTCTCGACCACGCGGTTGCGCGCCATCCACACGCCGAGCGGCACGCCGATCAGCAGGCTGAGCAGGGTGGCGGTCAGGACCAGCCCCAGAGTGGAGGCGGTCTCCGTCCACAGCCCCATGCCGGCGATCAGCGACAGGGCGGCGACCGTGAAGACGGCGAAGCCGGTGCCGACGCGCCAGAGGGACGTCGCGACGATCAGCCCGATCAGCAGCCACGCGGGCGCTCCCACCAGCACGAAGTCGATGGCGGCGCCGAAGCCGTTCACCACCGTCGCGATCGCGTCGAAGGTCGGCTGGAAATGGTCGAGCATGAAGGTGACCAGTTCCTCGACCCATTTGCCGATTCTGATTTCAAAATCCATCGGTCAATCCCCCCGAACCAAGGTGTGGAGCATGAGGGCGCGCGAGATGGCGCCGAGGAAATTGTCGTCGTCGTCGACGACCGGTACCGGCCATTCGCTGTCGGCGACCAGGGCGAGCAGGGAATGGATCGGCGCCGCGGCGTTGACCGTGCGGACGCCGGGCAGGAAGGCATTGACGAAGCGCGGCTGCGGTCCGTTCAGCTCGCGTTCCAGCGTCGCCCGCGAGACGATGCCTTCGAAGTGGCCTTCCGGGGTGCGGACATAGCCGAAATTGTGGTTGTTCTCGCGCAGCTGCTGCAAGGCAGGAGCCAGTTCGCCGGGCAGGCGGATGACCGTGTTGGTCGCCTCGAACCGCGCCACGTCGCCGGCCCGCAGCACCTTGGAGGCATCGACGTTGCGGAAAAAGGAGCGGACGTAATCGTCGGCCGGACGGCTCAGGATCTCATAGGGCGTGCCGACCTGGACGATGCGCCCGCCTTCCATGATGGCGATGCGGTCGCCGATGCGCATGGCCTCGTCGAGGTCGTGGGAGATGAAGACGATGGTGCGCTGCTGTTCGCGCTGCAGACGCAGAAGCTCGTCCTGCATCTCGGTGCGGATCAGCGGGTCCAGCGCGGAGAAGGCCTCGTCCATCAGCAGGATGGTCGGGTCGTTCGCCAGCGCGCGGGCAAGGCCGACGCGCTGCTGCATGCCGCCCGACATCTCGCGCGGGTAGCGGTGGGCGTAGGTGCCCAGCCCCACCTGCTCCAGCGCCTGCTGGGCCGCCTTGTGGCGTTCCGCCTTGGAGGCGCCGGAGATTTCCAGGCCGAAGGCGGCGTTGTCCAGTGCGGTCAGGTGCGGCATCAAGGCGAAGGACTGGAAGACCATGCCCATGTTGCGGCGGCGGGCCTGGATCAGCTCGGCCTTCGACATGCTGACCAGATCCTTGCCGTCGAGCAGGATTTCGCCGCTGCTGGGCTCGATCAGCCGGTTCAGCAGGCGGATCATGGTGGATTTGCCGGATCCCGACAGCCCCATGATGACGAAAATCTCGCCGGCGCGGACCTGAAAGCTGGCGTCGAGGACACCGACGTTGACGTTCAGCTTTTCAAGAACCTCCGCCTTGCTGGCGCCCTGGCGCAGCATCGACAGGGCGGGCTTCGGATCGGCGGAGAAGACCTTGTAGACGTTCCGCACCTCCAGCCGGACCGCCGCATCCTCGCCGATGCCCGTCCTGGCCGCTCCGCGGGGAAAGCCCAGGCTGGCGGGACCGCCGACCGAAACCGTGCTTCGCATCATCGTGTTCATCGGCGTGCCTCCCCCGGGTTGGCGACAGCGTGACCTGTGGTACTGGGAGGGTCGTTTTGCATGGTTTTCATGGAAGCATTCCCTGTTCGACAAGGCTGTCGTAGATGGCCAGCGCCCCCGCTTCAGCTGTCGGGTTGACCAGCAGTTGGCCCTTTCCGCTCTTGCTCTCGGTCGCCGCCTTCAGCCGGTCCAGGGCCGAACCGCCGCGCTTCACGCGCATCAGCCTGGGCTTCGGGCGCCACGGCCGATGCTCGCACTCCGACAGGAAGAGATCGGCGGTCGCCTCAACCGTCACCGGTTCGATGACGCCGCGCCGCGCCGGGCCGAAGGCCGAGGCGCGGGCGGACGCGGCGGATGGATGGACGGTCGCCACAAAGCGGCCGGTGACGCTCAGCGCCCGCCGCTGTCCGCGCGGCAGCGCCTGGACGATGGCCGACTTGCCCGGCGTGGCGTCGGAAGTATCGGCCGGGCCGACCCGAACCACATCGGGAACCACGGCGGCGTCGAGGCCGCGCGCGATCAGATAGGGCAGCATGCCGCTGCCCTCCCCATCTTCCGCCTGCCGACCGGTCAGGACCAGCGACGGGGCGAGACGGCACAGATGGGCGATCAGCGGCTCGACCGGATCGCTTCCCTCCGGCAGGACCAGCAGCGTCAGCCGCTCCAGCCCCATGCCGAGATAGGCGCGCAACGCCTCACCGTCTGCGGCCGGCCCGGCATGAATCGCCGTCAGCCGCTTCGGGCGCAGCGCCAGCGCCATCTCCAACGCCTGCGCGTCGGTGGTGGCGCGGCGGGCACGGCCGGAGACGGGGTGGCGGCCGATGGACAGCAGGACTGCAATATCGGTCGTGGCGGCTTCAGTCATGGCGGCGCTCCCGGATCAGCCGGATCAGGGCGGGCATGACCGCCTGTGCATCGGCGACGACGGACAGGTCGGCGCGCTTGATCATCTCGGCATGGAGGTCGGTGTTGACGGCGATCACGTGGCGGACGCCGGTGATGCCCTGAAGATGCTGCGGCGCGCCGGCAATGCCGAAGGCAAGGTAGCAGCGCGCGCTGACCACGGTGCCGGAAGCGCCGACCTGCCGTTCGCGGGGCAGATGGCCGGCATCGCAGACCACGCGGCTGCCGGCACGGGTGGCGCCGAGCGCTTCGCCCAGATCGGCGAAGCTGTGCCAGTCGGTCACGCCATTGCCGGCGCTGAGGATGAAGTCGGTCTCCGACAGGGACAGGGCGTCGGGATCGACGGACATCCGGCGGACGCCGCCCAGGCGGGATAGGACCTCCTCTGCGACCACCGACGAAGTTTCAAGGTCGAGCGGCCGGGCCTCGTGCCGCACGCCGTCGAGTGGGGCGAAGGCGTCGGCCGCGACCGTCATCAGCCGGGTGGGGCGGTGCCCGGTCTCCAGCGAGCCGCCGGCGGACTGGCGGGTCGCGCGGTCGGGGGCGAGGCTCTGCACACCGGTGAACAGCCGCTCTCCCGCCGCCGCGGCGAGGCGCCGCGCCACGTCGGCGCCGTCCGGGCTGTCCGGGAACAGGATGTGGCGGGGCGACAATGCGGTCATCAGTGCCGAAGCGGCAGCGGCGCGCCGTTCCGGCACGTAATCGTCGGCCCAGTGGTTGGGCAGGGCGACATGGCGGTCGGAGCCGGCCTCAGCCAGCGCCTCGCCGGAACCGGTGCAGACGGTCACAACAGCACCGCCCCCCGCATCGGCGAGCAGGCGGGCGGCGGCGATCACCTGCCGGTCATGCTCGCCGATCTCGCCGCCGGGGCGGTCGAGCATGGCGATAACCAGATAGGCCGGCTCGGCGATCACCTTCAGCGGGATCATGGGAGCGGCGGCTATGGCGATGCCGACAGTTGCGGCGGTGGTGGGCGAAGTGGCGTCGCGCGTCCAGTCGTAGCGCGGGCGCGGCTGGCTCTGCACCAATGCGGCAGAGCGAAGGGCGCGCGGATCGCGGCGGCGCTCGTTGACGGCCGCAACGACCGGTTGGCGCAGCAGGCGCGGACGTTGGCCGGTCAGGATCGTGCGGGCGGCGCGCTCGGCTCGGGGATCGACGCGGCGGCGGATTTGGGTGGTGGTCATCGGGTGGTCTCCGTCGCGGCGAGCACCAGCTCGGCGATCTCCGCCACCTCCGGCCGGGGACCGACGACGCCTTCCAGCATCAGGGCGCAGTTGGGGCAGGCGACGGCGACCAGCGAGGCACCGGTTTCGCGGGCATGCTCCATGCGGACGTCGGGGATGCGGCGCTCGCCCGACACGTCGGTCAGCGGGGCGCCGCCGCCGCCGCCACAGCAGCTCGACCGCAGGCCAGCGCGCAGCATTTCCCGGCGCTCCACGCCGATGGCATCGAGCAGGACGCGCGGCGCCTCGATCTCTCCGTTGTAGCGGCCGAGATAGCAGGGGTCGTGGAAGGTGACGCTGCGCCCGACCGGCTTGGTCACCGTCAGCGCGCCGGCGGTGATCAGGTCCAGCAGAAGGGCGGTGTGGTGGACGACGGTCCAACTGCCGCCGAAGGCCGGATATTCGTTGCGCAGCGTGTGCAGAGCGTGGGGATCGGCGGTGACGATGCGATTGAGGCGGCGGGCGTTCAGCGTTGCAACGTTGCGGGTCGCCAGTGACTGGAAGGTCGCTTCGTCGCCCAGCCGGCGGGCCACGTCGCCGCAATCCAGCTCCTCCTCGCCCAGCACGGCGAAGTCCACCCTGGCGCGGCGCAGCAGAACAACCAGCGCCCGCAACGAGCGCTGGACCCGCAGGTCGAAGGCACCGTCTCCCACCCACAGCAGCGTGTCGCACGACCCGCCGGCCGCCAGCCGGGGCAGCGACAGGTCGGCCGCCCAATCCCAGCGCCGGGCGAGCGCACGGCCGCCTGGATTGTCGGTGGCGCGCAGTTCCTCCAGCATGACGGCGGCCTTGCCGGGAGTGGCCCCCAACTCCAGCGTCTGGAAGCGGCGCAGATCGACGACGGCATCCACATGCTCGATCATCATCGGGCATTCCTGCACGCAGGCGCGGCAGGTGGTGCAGGACCACAGCGTGTCGGGATGGATCATCGCGTCATACCCGACCAGCGGCAGCGCCGCCCCGCCATGGGCCTTGCCGACGCCGCGGCCGGGATGGGGATTGCCGGCATAGGCGGCGTCGCTGGCCTGTCCGTCCATGGCGGCGACCAGATCCTGGACCAGCTTCTTCGGGTTCAGCGGCAGGCCGGCGGCGTAGGCCGGGCAGGCCGTCTCGCAGCGCCCGCACTGGACGCAGGCGTCGAAACCGAGCAGGCGATTCCAGGCGAAATCGACGGGACGCTCGACGCCTAGCGTGCCCGGCTCAGTCTCCTCTGCCGGAGCGAGCGGCAGCGGCTTCAGCCCGGTGTCACGGCCTGCGCCATCATGAAAACGGGCCGGGCGGGGATGGAAGGCGAGATGCAGCGCTCCGTGCACCGCATGCTTCAGCGGCCCCTTCCACACGCCCCACACCAGATCGGCCAGCGCCACCCCGGCAGCCGCGATCAACACCAGCGCCAGCGCCTCCGGCATCACACCGCCCAGCGCCTGGTCGAGCGCCACCAGCAGCAGGCAGCCGGAAAACCCCAGAAGCGACAGGGGAAGGCGGGCGAAGCGCCCCTGAGACAGCTCGCGCGGGCGCAAGACCCGGCGGCGATACCGGACCATCAGGGCGCCGGCCAGCATGACCGCCAGCACCACCGCCAGCAGCAACCAGAGCGCGCGCGATCCACCGAAGGCGACGCCCATCGCCACCAGCAGCGCCAGCGCCGCGAGGAAACCGCCGGCGACCAGCGCATGGAAGCGGGCGTTGAACGGCGTCCGCCCCACGACATGGTGGACATCGACCAGATAGCGGCCAGGGAGGGCGCGCAACCCGGCGACCACGCCAACCGCCGCCGGCCGTCCGGCCAGCCAGCGCCGCGACTGCCAGACGGCCAATGCCGCGCCGATGACGAGGACGGCAAGGACGACGGTGGTGAGAGCGGTGGCGATCACGTCGGACGGCTCCTGTCGCTTGGCTGGGGGCGCTGGGCGGGGTAGGGGTGTCAGATGTCCTTGCAGAGACGGGCGGCGTCGTAGATGGCTGCGTGGATGTTGCGGCCGGCGACCGCATCGCCGATGCGATGCAACGTGTAGCCGCCATGGCCGTTGGCCTGCACCGGTTGCGGCCGGCCGGCGATCAGGCTGTCCAGGTCGGTTTCGCCGCGGTTCAGCGACAGGTCCTTCAGATCGAAATAGAGGCCGTCGTTGGGCAGGGTGCCCAGCTCCACCACGATCTGATCGACCAGCCGCTCCTCCTCCTCGTGGGTGTATTCGTTGCGCAGGACGGCGACACGGCGGTTGCCCTCCGGGTAGATTTCCACGAGCTGGTGGTTGGTGGTCATCACCACGTTCAGTTTGTACAGCTCGCGCAGATGGATCGGCTGGTTGGTGGTGCCGACCTCCTCCGCGACCATGCGGTCGGGGGTGGCGATCTCCACCAGAGCACCGCGCTTCGCCATGAACTCGGCGCAGGAGGCGCCGTGATGCTGGCCGGTGCCGTCATACATCAGGACGGTCCCCGTCGGCTCCACCGCGCCGGTCAGGATGTCCCAGGTCGACACCGCCAGATCGGCACCCTTGAAGTCGCCGCGGTTGGGACGGCCGCCGGTGGCGAGGATCACCACATCGGGGCTCTCGGCCTCCACGGTGGCGCGGTCGGCCTCTACCCCCAGCCGGACATCGACGCCCAGCTTGGTGACCTGTTGGGACAGCCAGCGGGTGATGCCGCTCATCGCCTCGCGCCAAGTCGCCTTGGCGGCGATGCCGATCTGGCCGCCGGGGGCGGCGTTGCGTTCGAGCAGCACGACCGAATGGCCGCGCTCGGCGCAGACACGGGCGGCCTCCAGTCCGCCGGGGCCGCCGCCGACCACCACCACGCGGCGCTTGCGCTCCGCCTTCGGGATGACATGCGGCATGCTGCGCTCGCGGCCCGTCGCGGCGTTCTGGATGCACAGCGCGTCGCCGCCGACATAGATGCGGTCGATGCAATAGCCGGCGCCGACGCACTGGCGCACATCGTCCAGCCGCCCTTCCATCAGCTTGCGCACCAGATGCGGGTCGGCGATGTGGGCTCGGGTCATGGCGACCATGTCGACATGGCCTTCCTCCACCGCGCGGGCGGCGGTGGCGAGGTCGGTCACGCGCTGGGCATGGAAGACGGGAATGCCGGCCTCGCGCTTGATGCCGCTGGCCAGATGCAGGAAGGGGGCGACCGGAAAGGACATGTTGGGCAACGAGATGGCATGCGCCAGATGGTCGCGCGCCTGCCCGCCCAGCACATTCACGAAGTCGATCAGCCCGCGTTCGGCATAGGTGCGGGCGATGGCGATGCAGTCCTCGTGGCTGAGACCGTCGTCGATCAGCTCGTCGCCCGACATGCGCATGCCGATGACGTAATCGTCGCCGACCTCGGCACGGATCGCCTCGAACACCTCGATGCCGAAGCGCATGCGGTTTTCCAGGCTGCCGCCATACTTGTCGGTGCGCCGGTTGGCCGAGGGGCTCCAGAACTGGTCGATCAGGTGGCCGTGGGCTGCTGACAGCTCGAAACCGTCCAGCCCGCCTTCCTTGCAGCGGCGGGCGGCGGCGGCATAGCCGGCGATGATCCGCTTGAAATCGAAATCCTCCATCTCCTTTGGCGTGTTGCGGTGCGCCGGCTCGCGGGCGGCCGAGGCGGAGACGGTGGGCAGCCAGTTCTCGGTGTCCCAGCGGGTGCGCCGGCCCATGTGGGTCAGCTGGATCATCAGCGCCGCGCCGTGGCGGTGCACCCGGTCGGAGAATTCACGGAAAAAGGGGATGACGCTGTCGTCGGCGACTGAAATCTGGTTCCACGGCGCCGCCGGGCTGTCCACCGCGACGGAGGAGGAGCCGCCGAACATCGTCAGGCCGATGCCGCCCTTGGCCTTTTCCTCGTGGTAGAGCTGGTAGCGTTCCTTCGGTTTGCCTTCGGACCCGTAGCCCGGCGCGTGGCTCGTGCTCATCACGCGGTTACGGATCGTCAGATGCTTGATCTGCAGAGGCTTCAGAAGGGCTTCGGCGGGTGAGGACATGGCAGGAACGATCCCCAGTATTGAGCCTGCCAAGAATTCACCATCGGCGCGATTGTCGCGTTGCCCCCCGCGACCGGGAATTACCTTTTTGCGACAGGCGGGAAACGGGAGGGCACCGGCCGAACAAGCATATGAATTTTCTCGAAAATTGGCGCGTATCTGCCCCGTCAGTCGACTTGCGCGGTGTCCCGCGCCATCGGCTCCGGATCTTCGAAAAGGCGACGGTCGGGCAGAAGGGAGTTGGCGTTGGTGCGCCGGAAGGCGGCGAGAGGCGAGACATGCGGGTCGGCCTCCGCATCCGGCACGGCGGTGCGGCGCACGTCGGACGGCGAAACGCCGAACAGCTCCCGGAACTGGCGGGAGAAATGGGCGCAGTCGGCGAAGCCGGCCTCGTTCGCGATGGCGGTGACCGACCGCTTGGTGTTGCGCAGCAGCCAATGACCATAGCGCAGGCGAAGAGCCCGGTAATAGGTGGCCGGGCTGGTGCCCACCGCCAGCCGGAACAGCCGTTCGAACTGCCGGGTGCTGACATTCAGCCGGTGGACGATTTCCTCCACCGACAGCGGATCGCTGATGTGCTGCTCCATCAGCAGCAGGGCACGGCGGACCCGGTCGTTGGTGATCTCCACCACGGTCGGAGGCTGCGGCTGAGACTGGCTGGCGGGACGGGCCTTGTCGATCAGCAGGATGTGCATGGTCTTCTGGGCGGTGGCGCGGCCCAGATGGCGTTCGATCAGGAAAGCGGCCAGATCGGCCACCCCGGCGCCGCCCGAACAGGTGATGCGGTCGCGGTCCACCACATAAAGCTGGTCGGCTACCGGCACCAGATCGGGAAATTCCTCGATGAAATCGCGGTGATGATACCAGCTGACGCAGCAGCGCCGGTTCTTCATCAGGCCGATGCGGCTCAGCACGAAGCTGCCGGTGCAGACGCCGACCAGGGTCACGCCATAGGATGCCGCGGCGCGCAGATAGGCCAGCGTCTCGTCGTCCAGCTGTGGTCCGCCATGCAGCAACCCACCCACCACGACCACATAGTCGAAGCGGCGGGGGTCGGTCAGCGGCTCCCAGCGGGCAACGCCGATGCCGCAGCTGGACATAACCGGCTCGGCCCGCGACCCCATGATGGTCCAGCGGCAGCGGATCTGCCGTGACCAGTCGCCCTCGTCGGCCGCCAGCCGCAGGGCGTCGATGAAAGGGGCAAGCGCCGTCAGGGTGAAATTGTTGGTCAGGATGAACCCGACCGACAGAAGCGCGCGTTCCTCCTGCCGGGGGGCGGGACCGCTACCGCCAAACCGGCGATATTCCACTGTCTTCCCCACCAGGACACCCTCCCAGTCCGACGGCCCCCGCTTGACGGCCATCTTCCATCCTTCGGAATGCTAGCGTCAGCGGCCTGCCCCCGGAAGACAATTCATTGGCGATGCTTCTAACGCTCCACCACCAGATCGCTGGTGGGACGGCTGCAACAAAGCAAGATCAACCCCTGGTCGATTTCCCGTTTGCGGATGCCGCCGGTGTGGTTCATTTCCACCGTGCCGGAAATCAACTTTGTCTTGCAGGTCCCGCACAGCCCGCGCGAGCAGGATGTCGGAACGCGGATGTCGGCCGCCGATGCCGCATCGGCCACGGCCATGTCCGGCAGGCAGGTGAAGACCTTGCCGGTCTTGGCGAATTCGATGCGGAATCCAGCCGCTTGCAGCGCGTCCTCGATTGGGGCGTTTTGCACCGGTGCGTCCTGGGGCGGTTCCCCGGCGGCCAAGTCGGCCACCAGCTCTTGGAAATTGAAGCTCTCCTGATGGTAGCGGCTCATGTCGAAGCCGCCCTCTTCCAGGAAGGCGCGCACCGCCTTCATGAAGGGACCGGGGCCGCAGACATAGACTTCCCGCTCCAAGAAGTCCGGCGCGATCAGGCCTAGCATCGGCAGCGACAACCGGCCGGTGAAGCCGGCCCAATGAGCCTCGGTGCCGATGCCCTCGCAGACATGGGCGACGCGCAGGCGTCGTCCGGGGCCGGTCAGCGCGTCCAGTTCACGGCGGAAGACGATGTCGGCCGGGGTGCGGGCGGCGTGGACGAAGACGATGTCGTGATCTTCGCCGAGATCGTCGAAGGTCCGGGTCATCGACATCAGAGGCGTGACGCCGCTGCCGCCGGACAGGAACAGGAACTTGCGCGGCGTCTCGGATTCGCCGGGGGTGAACTCGCCGAGCGGCCCGACCGCGCGGATGGTGTCGCCCGGCTTCATGGTGTCGTGCAGCCAGTTCGACACCGGGCCGCCGGGCACCCGCTTGACGGTGATCGAGAGCCGGTGCGGCCGGGCAGCGGAAGAGGAGACGGTGTAGCTGCGGTGAATGGTTTCGCCGCCGATGGGCAGTTCCAGCGTGATGAACTGGCCCGGCCTGAACCGGAACAGGCAGGGTTGCCGCGGTGCGAAGATGAAGGTCTTCACATCGTGCGTTTCGTCCCGCACCGCCCGGCACACCAGCGTGTCGTCGGTTTCGGGATCCCAGTTCCGGACCGGAGGCAGAGCCGCATCCTGCTGCATCGTCATCTCTCTTCCTGAGCCGTGTCGCCTTGGTCACAAACTGCGCAGCGTCATTCGGCGGCGACGCTCACCGCAGCCTGCTTGCCCAGCAGATGCTCGGCCATGCGGCCGACGTACCATTCCGTGAACTTCTCGACGAGCGGCTCGGTGTAGGGCGAATACGGGCCCGGTTCGTAGGCGGGGCTGATGGCGCCGTTGTGCGAGATTTCGACCAGATCGGCGTCCTGCTGGTTGGTCGCCTCCCACACTTCCGTCAGGCGGTTCAGGTCGTAATCGACGCCTTCCACCGCGTCCTTGTGGACCAGCCAGCGGGTGCGCAGCAGATTGCGGTCGGGACCGAGCGGGAACACCGAGAAGGTGACGATGTGGTCGCTCATGAAGTGGTTCCAGGAGTTCGGCTGGGTCCAGAAGGACAAGGCACCCAGCTTGCGCTCGGCGATCGACCCCAGCAGCTTTTTGGAGGCGCTGCGCGTGTCCTTGGTGTGGGCCTCGCCGGCACCGTCCAGCGGCAGCCGCTCGGCGCGGAAGCCGGTGGTGTCGGTCAGATGCTCGATCTCGCGGCTGGGGAAGCCCGAGGCCTCCCAGCCGGTGTGGCAGGATTTGACCAGAGCATCGTATTTGGCGGCATGTTCCATCCGCTTCGGATTGGTGCCGTCGGGGGCGAAGCCGAAGCCGTATTCGAACAGCGGGATGGTCAGTTCGGGGTGATTGCCGACGCAGTGGTAGCATTCACGATTGTTCTCCATCGTGAGCTTCCAGTTGCCCTTCTCGATCAGGTCGACGGTCTTGGCGATCTTGCAGTTCTTCAGGTCGTGCGGAAGGATGTAGGGCTCGATGGCCGCCGCCATGCGGTCGATGTCGTCCGGCGCCTCTTCCGCCAGGCAGATGAAGATCAGGCCGCCGACTGAGCGGATGTGGACCTTTTTCAGGTTCCGGCACTTCCGGTCGAAATCGTTGCCCATATGCTCGGCGAACAGAAGTTCGCCATCCTGGCCGTAGGTCCACTGGTGATAGCTGCACACCAGATTGCCGACGGAAGTCTTCTCCTTCAGGACGATGCGCGCGCCGCGGTGGCGGCAGACATTGTGAAAGGCGCGCAGTTCCATGTCGTCGTCGCGCATGACGATGACGGACGTCTTGCCGATGTCCACCACCATCACGTCGCCCGGCTCCGGCACATCCGGTTCCACACCCACATGCAGCCAGTGGCGCCCGAAGATGATTTCCATGTCCAGCTTGAAGATCTCGTCGCTGGTGTAGAACGGCGCCTCCAGGCTGTGACCCTTCTTTCGGCGCTTCAGCAGGGCTTCTATGGAAATCTCGGACGCCATGGTGGTTGACCTTCTGCGGGAGTGGGCCAGCGGGAGTTGGGCAATGCGTTCGTGGAGCCGCTTCAACCTTGAACGGGTTGTGATTTTCTCGATTCCACGACCCACAGCCTGCCGCCGGCCGCGGCGCGTCGCGTTCTGGAATGCGACATCAACTTTAAAAAGGCCGACAGGACATCCTGTCTTTTTGCGCATGCCGGGCTGGGGACAATGATCGGTTTGCGACAGGCTGCGAATGGTCGGGCCGGCCAGTCGGTTCGTCCGGGCGGGCGCTGTGCGGAGTTGTCGCAAATGCGATACGAACTGCCGCTGTGATGAAGGTTTTTTGCTTTCAAGGCCGGCATTCTTCCTCAATCAGCACTGATGCCAGCAAAGGTTCGCATCGGTTGGAAACAGCTTTCCGCTCAATGCCGGAAGGCGGTCGGTCACCCGTTTCCATGGATGCCAACCCGTCACGCGACCGCAGTAACCGGTAGGTCGGAGATGACCTGCCGGGCCACGCGCACGCATCCGGTTCAAGTCCCGGCACGGCGGATCGGCAAATCCAGGCGGAAGAGCCCAAACAAACGACCTAACAAACAACACGAGGAGGCTTCTTGATGAAAATCTTCGGTAAAGCCTTGGGCATGCTGCTGTCGGCGGCCATGACGGTCGGTCTGGGGACCTCTGTGACCGCCATCCCGGCGCAGGCCGCGGAGAAGTCGATCAACATCGGCTGGACCGCTTGGTCGGATGCCGAGGCGGTGACGAAACTCGCCAAAGCGGTGATTGAGGAGCGGTTCGGCTACAAGGTCGAACTGACCATGGCCGACATCGGCATCCAGTATCAGGGCATCGCCAGCGGCAAGCTGGACGCGATGCTGATGTCCTGGCAGCCGCTGACCCACAAGCCCTATCTCGACAAGGTCGGCAAGGACATCGTCGATCTCGGCCCGCTCTACACCCGTGCCCGCCTGGGCTGGGTGGTGCCGGACTACATCCCCGTCGATCAGGTCAAGACCATTGAGGATTTGAAGAAGCCGGAGGTGCAGAAGCAGCTCGGTGGCAAGATCCAGGGCATCGATCCGGGATCGGGGTTGATGCAGGCGTCGGAAAAGGCGCTGAAGACCTACGATCTGAAGGGAGTGCAGCTGGTGTCGGCCAGCGACGCCGCGATGCTCGCCGCTCTGGAGCGCGCCATGAAGCGCAACGAGTGGATCGTCGTGACCAGCTGGAGCCCGCACTGGATGTTCGCCAACTGGAAGCTGCGCTATCTGGAGGATCCGAAGGGCGCGCTCGGTGGGCTTGAAAGCGTGAACGCCGTCGTCCGGAAGGGCTTCTACCAGGATCATCCGGAAGTCTACGAGTTCCTGAACCGGATGGTCCTGCCCATCGGCGATCTGGAAGCGATGATGCAGGAAGCCCGCCAGACCAGCTATGAGAAGGCGGTCGACAATTACATCAAGAACAACAAGACCCGGATCGACTACTGGGTAACCGGCAAGCTCTGATCCGCAGCCGGGTGCCCTTTCCCGCGCCATTCCCGGCACTGTCGATGGAGGCGGTCCGTTCTCAACGCGCAAACGCGTGACGGACGGCCGTCTCCAGCCATTCCCGTTTCCAGTCCTTCCCAGTCCTTCCACGATCGGGGGCGCCGATGAACTCGCCAGCTCACCCGCAGGGCACCTCGCCGGCCGGCACCGGGATGGTGTCGGTTACGGGACTGTGCAAGCTGTATGGCGGCAATGCCGTCCGCGCCTTGACCCTGCTGCATGCCGGGAGGGGCCACGCCGACATTCAACGGGAAACCGGTGCGGCGGTGGCTGTCGCCGACGTTTCGTTCGGTCTTGCGGCCGGCGAAATCCTTGCGGTTCTCGGGCGGTCCAACTCCGGCAAATCCACCCTGATCCGCATGGTGAACCGTCTGGTCGAACCGACTTCGGGCATGGTGTGCCTGAACGGGCGCGACATGGCGGCGATGAAGCCGGCCGAACTGGTGGCCGCCCGCCGCGACAGCATGACGATGACCTTCGGCGCCGTGGCGCTGATGCCCAACCGCAGCGTTCTGGAGAATCTGGCGTTCGGGCTGGAGGTCGCCGGTTTGCGCCGGCGTGAGCGTCAGGACCGCGCCCTGGCCGTACTGACGCGTATGGGGCTGGCCCATCTGGCCGACCGGCGTCCGCTTGAAATTCCGTCCGAGGCGCGGCTGCGGATCGGACTGGCGCGGTCCCTGATCGGCGATCCGCCCTTGCTGCTGATGGATGCTCCCTTCGCCGGGGTCGATCCCGTCCTGCGGCTGGAGCTTGAGGCGGAATTCCTCGACTGGCAGCGGGCGCATCGGCCTGCCGTGCTGTTCACCACGCAGGACCCGGACGAGGCGATGCGGATCGCGGACCGGATCGCCTTCATGGAGAACGGCCGCTTCGCGCAGGTCGGCACGCTAAATGAGATTCTGGAGACCCCCGCGAACGACCATGTCCGCTCCGCCTTCCAGGATATCGCGGCACGGCGGCGCGAGCGCCAGCGCTCCGTCCAGCTGGAGGAACTGATTTCCCATTTTGAACGGACGGCGATGGAGGGGTTGGACACGGTGGATTCGTCGGCGGGAGCACTCGACGGCACTGCGCGCCAGCTGACCGGCATCATCGACCGCACCAACGAGCAGGCGGGCGAGACCGTGGTGGCTGCGGAGCAGATCGCAAGCAACGTCCAGTCCGTTGCCGCATTGGCCGACGAGACCTTTCGGTCCTTGGGGGAAATCCGTCTCCGCATCGACGATTCCACCCGCATCGCCCTGGCGGCGGTCGAGGAGGCCCGCAAGGCCGACCAGTCGGTGCACAGCCTGCGGCAATCGGCCGACGGCATCGGCAACGTCGTGCGCATCATCGACGAGATCACCGGACAGACCAATCTACTGGCGCTGAATGCGACCATCGAAGCCGCCCGCGCCGGCGAGGCCGGCAAGGGCTTCGCTGTGGTTGCGCAAGAGGTGCGCCAGTTGGCAAGCCAGACCGCCAAGGCGACGCAGGATGTCTCGCTCCGCATCCAGGCGATGCAGGACGCGACCGGCAACGCCGCCCAGGCCTTGCAGAGCATCACCGCCGTGATCGAGGAGATCGGCACGATCTCGCTGGCCATCGCCAAGTCGATGGAGGCGCAGGCCGCCGCGTCGGCCACCATCCATGCCAGCATCGACCAGGCGGCATCCGGGGCCGGCGTGGTCGCGCGCAACGCCCGGCACGTCACCGGCGGCGCCCGCGACACCGAAAGCGCCACGCGTCACGTCCTGTCCGCCGCCGCCGACCTCGCCGGCCAGACCGTACGGCTGCGCGGCAGCATCGAACAGTTGCTGGACGGCATCCGCACCGGGTGACCGGTTCCACCACCCTTTCTCAAGAGAGCAGAAATCCCATGAGCAATCCGCTGTTCCGTGTCGGCGAGGCCACCGTCTTCGCCAAGGAAGGCCAGTTCACCGACGCCATGCCGGAAATCGTGATCGGCACGGTCGACGGTCCGGCCGGCCATGCATTCGCCACCATGATGGGGCAGACCGCCGGCCATACCCGCATGTTCGCGGTGCGGGACTGCAACCAGATGGTCCGCCCGGCCACCATGATGGTGTCCAAGGTGACGATGAAGTCCAGCGCCTATGTCGACCTGTTCGGCGGCGTCGTCCAGGCCGCCACCGCCGATGCGGTGCTGGACTGTGTCATCGACGGCCTTCTGCCGCGCGACGGGATCAACGACCTGTGCATTTTGGTGATGGTCTGGATCGATCCCCGCTGCGCCACCGACGCGAATCTCGACCGTGCCGATCTCTATCGCACCAATTACGAGGCGACCAAGATCGCCATCGGCCGGGCGATGCGCAACGAACCCACCATCGAAGAACTGATCGAGAACCGGCACAAGGTTCGCCACTTCATGCTGGATCCGCAGGAGTAAGAACTGGTCCCGACGCGGCCAAGGAGCCGAGGGCTCTTTGCTGCCGGGGCTTCTGCTACCGGTCCCAGTTGCGGACGATGGCGTCGAGGGTGCCGTCCGTCTTGAGTTTTTCATAGGCCGCACGCAGCCGTTCAGCCTTATCCGCCCGAGCCTTCGGCACCGAAATGTAGCGCGGCACCATCGCCAGAGGCTTGGGCAGGATCTTGACCGACGCGGTACGGCCTTCGCTGTCGGCCAGATATTTGAGCACCTGCAAATCGCCGGCGATGGCATCGACACGGCCGAGAAGCAGGCGCCGGAACGAGAACGACGCTGCTGCTGCTGGGAACCCTCTCGAAGAGCTGCGACTTGTCGAACTCGGGCGTGTATTCGAAGCCTTCGACGACACCGACCCGCAG
Source organism: Azospirillum sp. UENF 112521 (assembly GCF_058780665.1). NCBI lineage: Bacteria > Pseudomonadati > Pseudomonadota > Alphaproteobacteria > Rhodospirillales > Azospirillaceae > Azospirillum > Azospirillum sp. UENF 112521. The sequence goes on along the minus strand of NZ_JBSNCI010000005.1, from coordinate 312,583 downwards.
CCCCCGCAGATCCTCGATACCCGTGTAACCGATGTCCGAATTGCTGCGGACCATCAGAACGGTCGCCCCGACCCGGTAGGGACCGATCAGATGACCGCGTTCCAGACGCCGCGGCGAGGTGAAGAACTGGAACGCGACATCCACCTCGTTCTCGTCGTGGGCGCGCACCACCTCCGGCCAGGTCATCGGACGGTGAACCGGATACACGCCGATTTCCTTCAGCATCGCTTCGACGATCTCGGTGTCCATTCCCGTCCGCTTGCCCCGCAACGTGAAATTATAGGGCGGGAAGAAATCCTCGGAAGCGACGAGCCAGTTCTCGGCACGGGCCGGGACCGCTTTGAAAATCAGCGCGGCAACCAGCAACGTCGCGACGCATCCCACGACAGTGCCCAGCGCCCTCATGATCGGTGCCGTCCGCTTCGCGGAATTGGGAATACTGGAAACAGGAACCATCGATCTCGCCAACATGCCGGAGTGTTTGGGGATGCATGCTTCATGGAGGAAGCATGCATCCCCGTCTCCGGTGAGTGGTACATCGACGGCTTTGGGTTGGGGAAGGGATCTTATCGACGGTCGTGCCGGCCCCCATCACCCAAGGGGGCTTCAAGACCGTGAAGGCTCTGCTTCGGGCGCTGCCTCTCCGATGCCGGTTCCGGAAGCCTCCGCTCCTGGCGTCACGCCGTCCAAGGGCCCCGGAATCGGGGCCTGGGGGAGGAAGGGGAGGCGCTGGTCCAACGGGACCGGGGGGCGGACCGTCATCCGCCAGAGCGCGAAGGCCAGCGCGACGATGGCGACCAGTGCCGAGAACAGGAACAACCCATCCTGCTCGAACACCGCCATCACCAGGGAGGCCAGGAAGGGACCGGCGATGGCGCCCATCGAGAAGCCCAGCACCATGCCGCCGCTGGCCGGCACCATTTCGGCCGGCGTCAGGAAGTCGTTGGTGTGCGAGACGCAGATCGGATAGATCGCGAAGATGATCCCGCCGAACAGGGAGATGCCGGCCAGCAGCGGGCCGAACCTGCCCTGCGGCAGCATCGTCATGCCGATGCTGATGACGGCCAGGACCGCGAACAGGCCGACCAGGACCAGCCGCCGGTCGATAAGGTCCGAAAGCTTGCCGAAGGGCCATTGAAGGAGCATGCCGCCGATGATGGCGGCGCTGATGAAGGTCGCGGATTGGCCCAGATCGTAGCCGAGATGCCGGACATAGACCGGACCCAGCCCATAGAAGGCGCCGACGACCAGCCCGCTGATCACCGTGCCGGCAAATCCCAGCGGACTGGCGCGGTAGAGATGGCCGATCCTGATGGACTCCAGCTTCTGTAGAAGGGGCGGAGCCTTGCGGCTCAGCGCGACCGGGACAAGGGCGAGCGAGACCAGGATCGACACGATGACGAACTGCTTGAAGCCGTGCGGATCGTCGATGACCATCAGGTACTGGCCGACCCCTTGCGCGCCGTAGAGCGCGATCATGTAGAGGGCCAGGATCTGCCCGCGCGTGGCCGAGGTGGCGCTCTGGTTGAGCCAGCTCTCGATGCAGACGAACAGGCCGGCCATGCAGCAGCCTTCCACGAAGCGAAGGGCGATCCAGGCTGCGGGATCGGACCCCAGCGTGTGCCCGAGCGTCGCCGCGACCAGAACCGTCGCGGAGGCGCTGAAGGCGCGGATATGGCCGACCCGCGCGACCAGACGGAACGCCTGTGTCGATCCGACCGTCACCCCCAGATAATAGGCGGCGGTCAGGGCGCCGAGCAGGATGGGCGGTGCGCCTGCGGCATCCAGCCGAACGCTGACGATGGTTGTCAGCGCGCCCGTACCCCCCATCATCAGGAACACCGCAAGCAGCAGCGGGACAATCGGTTGGATGAGGGACATCGCGTGATCCGCCGGAGGGGAGAAACGCCCGCATGTCGGGGCCGACAGTCCCGGTATGGCGGGAACGGCGACCTTATAGCCGGGTGTCGCCGTTGTGGACACTGGCAAGAAAGGTCTCGACGGTGGCGAGCGCCATGCGCTCGTCCTCGATCACGACATGCCGGCGCAATTCCTGCACTGCGGCGGCGAGGCCACCCGATGCGAAAGCGCGGCGAACCGCCTGGGTGGCGTTTTCGTCGATGAGCTGCAAGATCGGTGAACTCCTTCTGTTACCGCAGGACGATTGCCCGGTGGTCGTGGAGCATGACGCGCGCTTCGATGTGCAGACGGATGGCGCGGGCCAGGACGATGCTTTCGACATCGCGGCCGATGGCGACCAGATCGTCGGGCGACATCGAGTGATCGACGCGCGCCACCTCCTGTTCGATGATCGGTCCTTCGTCGAGATCGTCGGTGACGTAGTGTGCCGTGGCGCCGATCAGCTTCACGCCGCGCTTGTAGGCCTGATGATATGGCTTGGCCCCCTTGAAGCTGGGCAGGAAGCTGTGATGGATGTTGATGATCCGCCCGGCCATCCGCGTGCAGAGGTCCTGCGACAGAACCTGCATATAGCGGGCGAGGACGACGAGTTCCACATCGCTCGCCTCCACGATCTCCATCAGGCGGAGTTCCTGCTCCTGCTTGGTGCCGGACGAAACCGGGAGATGGTGGTAGGGGATGCCGTGCGATTCGACCTGCGACCGGAAGGCATCGTGGTTGGAGACGACGCCGACGATGTCGACGGGCAGCGCCCCGATGCTGTGGCGGTACAGAAGGTCGTTCAGGCAATGGCCGAACTTCGACACCATGATCAGGATCTTCGGCCGCCGCCGGGCATCGCGCAGCATCAGGGTCATCCCGAAGCGCCTGACGATGGGTTGCAGATCTTCGATCAGGACGGCATCGCTGCGGATCGATTCCGGAGCGTCGAAAGCCATCCGCAGGAAGAAATGCTCGCCGTCATGATCGACGAATTGCGCGCTTTCGATGATGTCGCAGTCGCGGTCGGACAGGTGGGTGGAAATGGCGGAGATGATCCCCGGCCGGCTCAGGCAACTGACATTCATGTAGAAGAGGTTGTGATTGGGACGCATCGCAGCACTCGCGCCTAGGGATTTGGCCGGGGGATGAGTGGTCAGGCGATGTCGACGATGATCGGCTCATAGCCGAGCCGGCCCAGGAAGGCCGACAGGTCGTCGGGATGCATCGACAGCGTCGCGCGATTGGTCATCGGGTGGAAATTGACGGTGTCGCCGGCCAGGACGCGGCGTTCCAGCACCAGACGGACGCGACGCTCCCTGTCCGCCACCAAGGCCAGCGGGCTGACACCGCCCGGCTCGATGGACAGGACCTGTTCCAGCGTGACCGGCGAGGCGAAGGACAGCTTGGCAGAGCCGATGACCGGCGCCAGTTCCTTCATGTTCACCGACTGGTCGTGCGGCAGCACCACCAGCCACAACACGCCCTTGGCGTCCTTCAGAAGCAGGTTCTTGGTGTGCACGCCGGGAACGCTGCGCCAATGCTCCTCCGCATCGGCGACGGTGCGCACCGGCGGATGGGCGTGCAGGCGCATCGGCGTCGATGCCAGGGCGAGTTCCCGGCAAAGCTCTTCGGGAATGCCGGCCTCGCGCCAGTGCAACTGCATTGTGTCATTGTCGTCGAGCATGGTCGCCATCCTTGTTGAGCCCGGCAAGCCACGGAAGTCGGATTGCCGCAGTGAGGGTCGAGGGCACCGTGGATGGTTGCGCCCCCGACCGTTCCGTTGGACGCAGCATGGCGAAAGGATCCACCCGCCGATTGTACGGGTGCGTCACCGGCGTTGAATGGAACGGCCTTGGCAAAGTCCCTGGCGGAGTCTCAGCCCTTGCGGAAAACGGACGGCGTCATGCCGCGCCGCTCCTTGAAGGCGCGGACGAAGTGCGAGGAATTGCAGAAGCCGACGGCCGCGGCGACCTCCGTCACCGACTGCTCGGTGTTGCGCAGCAGGAATTCGGCGTGCTCCAGCCGCATGATCCGGTAGGCCTCGGTCGGCGTCATGCCCAGCGCATTCTGGAAATGTCGCTCCATCTGGCGCCGGGCGGCGCCCAGGCGGCGGGCCATCTCCGCCACCGACAAGGGTACGTCGATGTTCTGCTGCATCAGCAGAAGCGCCTTCCGCACCACCTCGTCGTTGGTGGAGAAGTCGAGCGGAATCCCCGGCTGCGGCTTCTCCCCGCGCAGGGCATCGTCGATGATCATGATGTGCAGGCTCTTGCGCGCCTGCGCCCGCCCGACATGCTTTTCGACCAGATGGGCTGCGAGATGGGCCGAACTGGTGCCGCCCGAGCAGGTCAGCCGGTCGCGGTCGACGATGAAGATCTGGTCGGACACCGGCGTGATGCCGTCGAACTGTTCCAGGAAGTCGGCATGATGGAACCAGCTGATGCAGCAGCGGTATCCGTCCATCAGTCCGGCCCGCTGCAGGATGAAGGCGCCGGTGCAGACGCCGACCAGCGGGATCCTCGCCGCTGCCGCCTGACGCAGATAGCGGATGTAGTCGGGGCTGAGGTTGGAGATCTCGTCGATCAGCCCGCCGATCACGACGATGTAGTCGAACTTGGCCGGATCACCCAGCCGTTCGGTCGGCTGCATCAACATGCCGCAACTGGATGCGACCGGCCGCATCTGGTCCGACAGCACCGACCATTCGCAGAGGATCGGCCGGCTGCGGTCGCCTTCGTCGGCAGCCAGCCGCAGCACGTCGACGAAGTTGGCGAATGCGCACAGCGTGAATCGGTGGGCGAGGATGAAGCCGACGGACAGGCGCGGTGCTGCGGGACGGTCCGGAAGCCGGCCCGGCTTGGTGGCGTTTGTCCTGGCAGTGACTGTCATGTGACCTCCGGCGGACGCACCGTCGCATTGGTGACATTAAACTGACGCATCCATTCTGTCCAACGAAGGGTCGACTCCCGATACTGTCAGCACATTGAACTTCGCGGTGCTGCCATGACCCGCTTCTCATTCTCCTCGCTGTTGACCAACGCGCTGACCGGCAACAAGAACTGGCAGCCCCAATGGCCCGATGCGGAACCGAAATCCGAATATGACGTCGTGATCGTCGGCGCGGGCGGGCATGGTCTGGGTGCGGCCTATTATCTCGCCAAGGAACACGGCATCACCAACGTTGCGGTGGTGGAGAAGGGATGGCTCGGCGGCGGCAACACCGGCCGCAACACCACCATCATCCGCTCCAATTATCTGTATGACGAAAGTGCCCGGCTCTACGAGCATGCGGTCAAGCTGTGGGAAGGGCTGAGCCAGGAGCTGAACTACAACGTCATGTTCTCGCAGCGCGGCGTGATGATGCTGGCGCACACGGTCCATGACATCCAGAGCTTCAAGCGCCACATCCACTCCAACCGCCTGAACGGCATCGACAACGAGTGGCTGACACCGGAGCAGGCCAAGGACTATTGCCCGCCGCTGAACATCGCCGCCAACGCCCGCTATCCGGTGATGGGTGCGGCATTGCAGCGGCGCGGCGGCACCGCCCGCCACGATGCGGTTGCCTGGGGCTATGCACGGGCCGCGTCGGCGCGTGGGGTCGACATCATCCAGAACTGCCCGGTGACCGCCATCCGCCGCGACGCCTCCGGCCGCGTCACCGGCGTGGAGACGGCGCGCGGCTTCATCAAGGCCAAGAAGGTCGCGGTGTCGGCCGCCGGCAACACCTCGGTGGTGATGGACACCGCCGGCGTCCGGCTGCCGCTGGAAAGCTATCCGTTGCAGGCGCTGGTGTCGGAACCGATCAAGCCGGCCTTCCCCTGCGTGGTAATGTCCAACACGGTGCACGCCTACATCAGCCAGTCCGACAAGGGCGAACTGGTCATCGGCTCCGGCACCGACCAATACACCTCCTACAGCCAGCGCGGCGGACTGCCGCTGATCGAGCACACTGTCGCCGCCATCTGCGAGGTGTTCCCGATCTTCAACCGCATGCGCATGCTGCGCAAATGGGGCGGCATCGTCGACGTCACGCCCGACCGCTCGCCGATCATCGCCAAGACGCCGGTGCCCGGTCTCTATGTCAATTGCGGTTGGGGGACCGGCGGCTTCAAGGCGACGCCGGGGTCGGCCAACGTCTTCGCCCACACCATCGCCCGCGACGAGCCGCACCCGATCAACGCGCCCTTCACGCTGGAGCGCTTCAAAACCGGCCGGCTGATCGACGAGGCCGCCGCCGCCGCCGTCGCGCATTGAGGAGACGACCATGCTGCTCATCCGCTGCCCCTATTGCGAAGCAGAGCGCCCGGAGGTGGAGTTCACCTATGCCGGCGAGGCGCACATCGCCCGCCCGGCGGACCCCTCCGCCCTGTCCGACGACGAATGGCGCGACTTTCTGTTCATCCGCACCAACCCGCGCGGCCGGCATTTCGAGCGCTGGCGCCACATGCACGGCTGCGGACGCTTCTTCAACGCGGTGCGCGACACCGTGACCGACAAATTCTCCATGACCTACAAGGCCGGGGCTCCGTGCCCGAGCGATGAGGAGATCGCGCTTGCCTCAAGCGCCACCGCCGACTCCGCTGCCAGCGTCAAGGATGCACGTCCATGAGCAATTTCCGCATTGCCGGCAAGGGCAGGGTCAACCGCAGCCGACAGCTGCGCTTCAGCTTCGACGGCGTGGACTATACCGGATATGAAGGCGACACGCTGGCGTCCGCTCTTCTCGCGAACGGCGTCCATCTCGTCGGGCGGTCTTTCAAGTACCACCGCCCGCGCGGCATCCTGACCGCCGGGTCGGAGGAGCCGAACGCGCTGGTCGGCAGCAACCGCGGCAACGGGCGGTTCGAACCGAACACGCGGGCGACGGTGCTGGAGGTCTTCGAGGGGCTGAAGACCGAGAGCCAGAACCGCTGGCCGTCGCTGACCCGCGACATCGGCACGGTCAACGACGCGCTCTACATGCTGTTCTCGGCTGGCTTCTATTACAAGACCTTCATGTGGCCGAAGAGCTTCTGGGACAAGGTCTACGAGCCGGTCATCCGCAACGCCGCCGGCCTGGGCAAGGCGCCGACCGCCCCCGATCCCGACACCTATGCCAGCCGCTTCGCCCATTGCGACGTGCTGGTCGTCGGCGGCGGCGCGGCCGGTCTTGCCGCCGCGCTGGAAGCGGGTCGCAGCGGCGCGTCGGTCATCCTGTGCGACGAGCAGTCGGAAATCGGCGGCTCGCTGCTGGCGGAGCCGACGGCCGAGATCAACGGGCAACTGGCCTGGGACTGGCTGGAGGACACCAACGCCGCGCTGGCGGCGATGCCGAACGTCACCGTGCTGCCGCGCACCACGGCCATCGGCTATTACCACCAGAATTTCGTCGGCCTCTGCCAGCGGTTGACCGACCATCTGCGCATCGTGCCGGACGGCGCCCCGCGCGAGCGGATGTGGAAGGTGCGGGCCAAGCAGGTGGTGCTGGCCCAGGGCGCCATCGAGAAGCCGCTGGTGTTCGCCGGCAACGACCGGCCGGGCGTGATGCTGGCCGGTGCCGCCCGCACCTACCTGAATCGCTATGGCGTCAAGGTCGGCAACCGGGTCGTCGCGGTCACCAGCCATGACAGCGCCTGGCATGCCGCCTTCGATCTGGCCAAGGCGGGGGTGGAGGTCGCGGCCATCGTCGATGTCCGCGGGACCGTGCCGACCCAGCTGGTGGCGGCGGCGGATGCGCTGCGCATCAGGACGCTGATCGGCTGGACCGTCACCGGCACCAAGGGCCGGCTGCGCGTCTCGTCAGTCCGGGTCAATCCGGTCGGCCCCGGCGGCAAGGTCGGCGGCGCCGAGACCATCGCCTGCGACGCCCTGCTGATGTCGGGCGGCTGGACCCCCAGCATCCATCTGTTCTCGCACACCCAGGGGTCGCTGACCTGGAACGAGGACGGCCAGATGTTCCTGCCCGGCCGCGGCAAGGAGGAGTGCCGTCTGGCCGGCGCCGGCAAGGGCCGCTTCGGGCTGAAGGCCGCCTTCGAGGATGGCGCCGCCGCCGGTTCCGCCGCCGCGGCGGATGCCGGCTTCGCCGCCCAGCCGGCCGCCTACCATGTAGAGGGCGAGCTGTCCTTCACCGGCGTGACCGGCCGCGAGCTGCCGACCGACCGCGATCCGGGCCATGCCAAGGCGTTCGTCGATTTCCAGAACGACGTGATGGCCAAGGACATCCGGCTGGCGGTGCGCGAAGGCTTCAAGTCCATCGAGCACATCAAGCGCTACACCACCAACGGCATGGCGACCGACCAGGGCAAGCTGTCCAACATCAACGGTCTGGCCGTCGCGTCCGATGCCTTGAAGCGGCCGATCCCCGCCGTGGGCCTGACCACCTTCCGCCCGCCCTATACCCCGACCAGCTTCGGCACCTTCGCCGGCTACAACAAGGGCGCGCTGTTCGAGGTGACGCGCAAGACGCCGATCGACGGTTGGGCCGAGGAGAATGGCGCGGTGTACGAGCCGGTGTCGCTGTGGCGCCGCGCCTGGTACTTCCCGCAGGTCGGCGAGGACATGCATGCGGCGGTGGCGCGCGAATGCAAGGCGGTGCGCACCTCGGTGGGCATGTTCGACGCCTCCACCCTCGGCAAGATCGAGATCGTCGGTCCCGACGCCGCCGAGTTCATGAACCGCATGTACACCAATGCCTGGACCAAGCTGGCTCCCGGCCGTTGCCGCTACGGCCTGCTGCTGGGCGAGGACGGCTTCATCCGCGACGACGGCGTGATCGGGCGTCTGGCCCAGGATCGCTTCCACGTCACCACCACCACCGGCGGTGCGGCGCGCGTGCTGGGCATGATGGAGGATTACCTCCAGACCGAATGGCCAGACCTGAAGGTTTGGCTGACCTCCACCACCGAACAATGGTCGGTGATCGCGCTGCAAGGTCCGAACGCCCGCAAGCTGATCGAACCGTTCGTCGAGGGCATCGACCTTTCGGAAGGCGCCTTCCCGCACATGGCGGTGGCAACCGGGAAGATCTGCGGCGTGCCGACCCGGCTGTTCCGCGTCTCCTTCACCGGCGAACTCGGTTTCGAGATCAACGTCCCGGCCCGTTACGGCCGCGCGGTGTGGGAGAAACTGTTCGAGGCCGGGCAGCGCTTCGGCATCACCCCCTACGGCACCGAGACGATGCACGTCCTGCGCGCCGAGAAGGGCTACATCATCGTCGGGCAGGACACGGACGGCACGCTGACGCCGGACGATGCCGGCCTGTCCTGGGCCGTCGGCAAGACCAAGCCGGACTTTGTGGGCAAGCGCTCGCTGTCCCGGCCGGACATGCTGGCGTCGAACCGCAAGCAGCTGGTCGGCCTGCTGACCAGCGATCCGAAGACCGTTCTGGAGGAAGGGGCGCAGATCGTCCTCGACCCGAACCAGCCGGTGCCGATGGACATGGTCGGTCATGTGACCTCGTCCTACTGGAGTGCCGAGCTGGGGCGGTCCATCGCCTTTGCGGTGATCCAGGGCGGCCGGTCCCTGCAGGGCAAGACCGTGCATGTGCCGATGCCGGACAAGGTCCATTCCGCGACCATCACCGGCATGGTGTTCGTCGATCCCGAGAACACCCGTCTCAGCGCATAGGAGGCTCCCCCATGCTTCTGGCCAATCACCCGTTGCTGGGCAAGACGATCACCGGCGACACCGCAAGCAAGCTGACCATCCGTGCCGCCGAGGATGTCGCCCGCTTCAGCCTGCGCATCGATCCCGCCGCCGTGCAGGCGGCCGGGGCCGCCTTCGGTACGCCGCTCCCCACCCGCATCGGCGGGGTGGTGGAGGCCGGCGGCCGGATGGCGCTTCAGCTCGGCCCCGACGAGTGGGTGCTGACGGCGCCGGTCGCCGAAAGCGACGCAATCGCCGACGCCTTCGCCGCCCTTGGGGAGACGCATAGCCTCGTCGATATCGGCCATCGCGAGGTCGGCATCCTGCTGGAGGGCGAGGCCGCAGCACTCGCCCTGCGCTCGGCCATCGCCTTCGACGTCGAGGCGATGGCGGTCGGCACCGGCTGCCGGACCCTGTTCGACAAGGCGCAGATCGTCCTGATCCGCGAGGACAAGAACCGTTTCCGGATCGAGGTCTGGCGCTCCTTCGCCGACCATGTCTGGGGAATCCTGCACGCCGTCAGCCGCGAAATCGCGCTCGGCCTCTGATCGAGAGAACCGCACATGACCCGTCATCAGTCCCTGCCGAAATCCGATCTCGCCGACGCTGCGATTGCGGCGGCCATCGGGCGCGAACTGAACCGCCAGAAATACGAGATCGAGCTGATCGCGTCGGAAAACATCGTCTCGGCGGACGTGCTGGCCGCCCAGGGATCGATCCTCACCAACAAATACGCCGAAGGCTATCCGGGCCGCCGCTATTACGGCGGGTGCGAGTTCGTGGACGAGGTGGAGACCATCGCCATCGACCGCGCCAAGCAGCTGTTCGGCGCCGGCTTCGTCAATGTCCAGCCGCATTCCGGTGCCCAGGCCAACCAGGCGGTGTTCCTGGCGCTTCTCCAGCCGGGCGACCGGGTGATGGGCATGTCGCTGGCCCATGGCGGCCATCTGACCCACGGTTCGCCGGTGACCATGTCGGGCAAGTGGTTCGACATCGTCAGCTACGAGGTGCGCGAGAGCGACCAGTTGATCGACTATGACGCCCTGCGCGCCAAGGCGCTGGAGACGAAGCCGAAGCTGATCGTAGCGGGCGCCTCGGCCTATCCACGGGTGATCGATTTCGCCGCGTTCCGCCGCATCGCCGACGAGGTCGGCGCCTATCTGATGGTGGACATGGCCCATTACGCCGGGCTGGTCGCCACCGGCCAGTATCCAGACCCGCTGCCGCATGCCCATGTCGTGACCACCACCACGCACAAGACCCTGCGAGGCCCTCGCGGCGGCATGATCCTGACCAACGACGAGGCGCTGGCCAAGAAGTTCAACTCCGCGGTGTTCCCAGGCAACCAGGGCGGTCCGCTGATGCATGTCATTGCCGCCAAGGCGGTCGCCTTCGGCGAGGCGCTGACCCCGGAATTCAAGGCCTATGCCGCGCAGGTGGTCGCCAACGCCAAGGTGCTGTCCGACACGCTGGTCAAGGGCGGGCTGGACATCGTGTCCGGCGGCACCGACTGCCACATGGTGCTGGTCGATCTGCGGCCGAAGGGCGTGAAGGGCCGCGACGCGGAGCGCGCGCTGGAGCGGGCCGGCCTGACCTGCAACAAGAACGCCATCCCGTTCGACCCGGAAAAGCCGGCGGTGACCTCCGGCGTCCGGCTCGGCACCGCGGCGGGCACCACCCGCGGCTTCGGCGAGGCGGAGTTCGCCCGCATCGGCGAGCTGATCCTGACCGTCGTCGACGCCCTTGCCGCCGCCGGACCGGAGGGCAATGCCGAGGTCGAGAAGCGCGTCCACGGCGAGGTCCGCGAGTTGTGCGAGCGCTTCCCGATCTACGGTTGACCGGGCCTCGTGCCGCTGGGAAATCCTGCTTAAGGCCAACTGTTTGACCTGACGAGGCGCGCGATGTTTCTCAGCGTTTTCGATGTGTTCAAGATCGGCATCGGCCCGTCCTCGTCGCACACGATGGGGCCGATGACGGCGGCGGTGCGGTTCCTCGACATGCTGCGGGCGTCGGCGGATGCCGCACCCGCGGCGATCAGGGTGCGGCTGCACGGTTCGCTCGCCTTCACCGGCAAGGGCCATGCGACGGACCGGGCGGTGCTGCTCGGGCTTCTCGATTACCGGCCGGACAGTCTCGATGTCGATGAAGCCGAGGAGCGGATCGCCGAATTGTGGCGGACCCGGAGGCTGCACCCCGCCGGCCTGCCGGCGCTGGACTTCGATCCGGAAACCGATCTGGTCTTCGACTTCGGGCCGCCGCTGCCGGGCCATGCCAACGGGCTGGTTTTCCAGGCGTTGGACGGTGCAGGCAAGGTGACGCTGTCGGAAATCTTCTACTCCATCGGCGGCGGCTTCGTCGTCACGGCGGCGGAGCGGGAAGCTCCGCCGGCGGCGTTCGAGACCGAGTGCGTCGGCTGGCCCTATCCCTTCCACAACGCGGCGGCGATGCTGCGGATGGCGCGGGAGAGCGGTGCGTCCATCGCTGAGATGAAGCGCGCCAACGAGATCGTCGTCCGCTCCCCCGCCGAGGTGGGCGAGAAGCTCGGCGCCGTCTGGGCGGCGATGAACGGCTGCATCGAGCGCGGCCTCAGCCTGGATGGCCAGTTGCCCGGCAGTCTCAAGGTCAAGCGGCGGGCCAAGGCCATCCACCAGCAGCTTCTGCGCGAGCGCGGAGCCAATTCGAGTTTGCCCCACGTCGCGTCCGACTGGCTCGCCATCTATGCGATGGCGGTCAACGAGGAGAATGCGGCCGGCGGCAGGGTGGTGACCGCGCCGACCAACGGGGCGGCCGGCGTCGTGCCGGCGGTGATCCGCTATTACCTCGACCATTGCGCCGGCGCGGAGCCGGCGAAGGTCGCCGATTTCCTGCTGACCGCCGCAGCCATCGGCGGCCTGATCAAGCACAATGCGTCGATCTCCGGGGCGGAGGCCGGCTGCCAGGGCGAGGTCGGGTCGGCCGCCGCCATGGCTGCGGCGGGGCTGTGCGCCGTGCTGGGTGGAACACCGGAGCAGGTGGAGAATGCCGCGGAAATCGCGCTGGAGCATCACCTCGGCATGACCTGCGACCCGGTTGGCGGTCTGGTCCAAGTGCCCTGCATCGAGCGCAACGCCATCGGCGCCACCAAGGCGGTGGCCGCGGCGTCCCTGGCGCTGCGCGGCGACGGCCAGCACTTCATGCCGCTCGACAACTGCATCCAGGCGATGCGGCAGACCGGCGAGGAAATGAGCACCAAGTTCAAGGAGACCAGCCTGGGCGGGCTCGCTGTGAACCTGCCGGAGTGCTGACGCCCTGCGCTTCCCCTTGCCGCCAGCCTCTCAGCCTTCAGCCGAGGTCGATCCCATGGGCAACGGCATCCGGATATTTGCGGCATTGGATGGCGAGTTGGAGCCGGTGCTGGCCTGCGGCTGGCTGCTGTCGATGAATCGGGGCGTGACCGTCACGGCCGGCCCTCCGGATCGCGGACCGGGCGCCGGACTGTGTGCACGCGGCTTCATGGATCTTCATGTCCTCAGGCAGGACCACGGCAGCGACGCGCTGTTGCGGGCCGCCGCTCTCCGGACACGCCGCCTTGCGGCCCTGTTCCCCGGTGAGGGAGCGCTCGACCTGAGCCACGATCCGCCGCTCGGGAGGTTCGATCTGCTGGTTGTCGGCAGGTCGCAGTCCGGCAAAGCATCCTGTTGGACAGCCGATGCGCGGCGGTTCGGCGCGGTTCTGGTGGCGCCGCGCGAGACACCGTCCCGCCTGGGCCGGAGCATCGCCATCCTGGCGGACGGGCCGCCACGCGCGCTGAAAACCTTTGGCATCGTCCGGCGGCTCTTTCCGGCCATCGCGTCAATTCACCTGATCCTCGACGAGCGCACCGGTCCGGCTCGGACGGACGAGTGGCTGCGGTGGCTGGACTGCCGGTGTCCGGTCCGGCATTCGACGGTGCGGCCGACCGCCGATGCGCGGAGCGCCGCCAGCCTCGCCGCCGGAGACGACCTTCTGGTGGTGGAGCGTCCGGTCCGCTTGTGGGGTAAGATCGCCTTCGAGTGGCGGCTGGCCGCTCTGCTCGATCATACGCCTGGAGCCGTGCTGTTCGCTCTTTGAACGCGAAGCGTCACTCCAACCGCTCACCCAGCTTCATCCGCATCAGCGCCAGTTCCGGGGCATTGCGGGCCTCCATCTTTTCCAGCACGCGGGCGCGGTGGGTTTCGACCGTGCGGATGCCGATGGCGAGGCGGCTGGCGATGGTCTTGTTGGGCAGGCCCTGGGCGACCATTTCCATCACCTCCAATTCGCGCGGGCTGAGCAGGGCGAGGCGGCGGCGGATGTCGCCGACCTCCGCATCGGCGCTGCGCGCGGCGAGGTCGCGCGCGAACGCCTCCTGCACCCGCTCGATCAGCAGATCCTCGTCGAACGGCTTTTGCAGGAAATCCACCGCCCCGGCCCGGAAGGCGCGCACCGCGGCGGTGACGTCGCCATGGCCGGTGATGACGATCACCGGCAGCGTCAGCCTGCGTCGGATCATCTCCTGCTGCAAATCCAGCCCGTCCATGCCCGGCATGCGGATGTCGAGAATGGCGCAACCCGGCTGGTCGGGGGACGCCGTCTCCAGGAATTCGGCAGCCGACGCGCAGCAGCGTACGGTCAGGCCGGCCAGATCGAGATGGAGTGCCAGGGCATCGCGAACGGCCTCGTCGTCGTCCACCACGAAAGCCACCGGTGTGGCTCCGGCGGCGGGCGTCTCGGTCGTCATGCGGGCTCTCCGTCTTTGCCCGCGCCATGGGCGGGAATGGTGAACTGGAACACGGTACCGTCAATGGAGCCGCCATACGCTCCGCTTCTTGCGGTCAGGGTGCCGCCATGGTTCTCGACGATGGTGCGGACGATGGACAGCCCAAGCCCCATGCCGGTCGGCTTGGTGGTGACGAAGGGGGCGAACAGGTTGCGCTCCACCACCTCGGCAAGGCCGGGTCCGGTGTCGCGCACGCCGATGGCGACGAAGCCGGGCTGCGCAGCGGGGGAGGCGAAGATCACGATGCGGCGCCGGGCCGGATAGGCCTGGGCGGACGGCCCGCCGTCCGGACCATCGCCCATCGCTTCCGCGGCATTGCGGACGAGGTTGAGAATCGCCTGCTGCAATTGGACCGCGTCGCCGCCGATGGCGGGGAGGGCAGGGTCGACCTCAGCGACGATCTCCACCGCATGGCGGCTGGCCAGCGGGCCGGCCAGCGTCAGGCAGTCGGCGATCAGCGTGGCGACCGGCAGCGGGGTGCGGTCGCTGGCGCCCTTGCGCACGAAATCGCGCAGGCTGCGGATGACCCGGTCCGCCCGCTCCGCCTGGGTGACGGTCTTGTCGAGGATCTCGGTCAGGCGGGGAGAGGCCCCTTCGATCCGCGCCACCTTGCGGGCGGCGCGGGCATAGCCCATGGTCGCCGCCAGCGGCTGGTTCAACTCATGGGCCAGTGCCGCCGTCATCTCGCCCGCCTCGATCAGGCGGGAGGCGTGGGCGAGGTCGGACTGCCGCACCCGCAGCCGATCCTCCGCCCGCCGGCGCTCGCTGACCACGGCGCCCAGCAGCAGGATGGTGACGGCCAGAGTCAGCATCAACAGCTGGAAATGAGCCATGCGGTCGGTGTCGACGCCGGTCGCCTGGATGGCCGCGATCAGCCCGGCCTGCGTGGCGACCGAGGCGACCACAGCGCCGGCCAGCCCATGCCGCACGGCGATTCCGATGGCGGGCAGGAACAGCAGATAGAAATGCTCGTATTGCGAGGAAGCCAGCGGGCCGAAATCGAGCCAAAGGGTGAAGCCGATCAGCGTCCCCTGCGCCAGCGTCTCCGCCGCCCCGCTCCAGGACCAGCGCAGGGCCGGCATCCGCCGGCCGATCAGCACCAGCGGTGTCAGAACGGCGATGCCGATGACTTCGCCCGTCCAATAGCGCAGCAGCACCTCCGGAAAGTTCGTCCACTCGAACAGCCCGGCCGCGGTGTGGATGGCGATGAAGCACAGGCCGATGCCCAGCACCGCCGCGGCGCTGCCGCCCAGCAGCAGGACGATGTCGCGCAGCCGGGACAGCCCCGGATCGATCGCGCGGCCCAGCAGCCATCCTGCGATCCCATAGCCCGCGGCGACGACGCCGTTGGCCAAGAACGGGGCCCACAGCGTCATGGGCATGAGCGTTATGGGCAGATCGCGGACGACGAGGTCGGCGGCGGTCAGCGCCAGCCAGACCAGGGGCACGGCGCGGACGCCGAACAGCACGGACACCCCCATCATCAGCCCGGCCGGCGGGTTCCACGGCGTGATGTTGATGGACGAGACCGCATGGATGAAGCTGATCCAATCCAGGAACAGGTGGGCGGCCAGATAGGCCGGAACGAGCATCCATTTGCGGCGGGCAATCTGCGACATAGGGCGATGGTAACGCCAACCCGCTCCGACTGCATCAGGCGAAATCGCCGGGCCCGTATTACTACGGACATCCTACAGTATCGGGTGCGGCCCCTTCGGGTCCGTATTTCCCGGCATGGACAGACTGCCGCCGACTTCCGATCATTGAGTTGTTTCCTGCGGAGCGATTTCCGCCAGGCAACGGACCGCACCGGAACAAAAGGACCGGAGACCCCAAGCAACCGGAACCGTCACGATGGCAAGCCTCAAGCGCATTCTGCTGGCAACCGACCTGGAACCGAAATCGGACCGCGCCCTGGAGCGCGCCGTTCAGCTCGCCCAGCGGTTCGATGCGGAACTGACGGCGCTGCATGTTGTCGACGGCAGCGGCGGCCGTTATGGCTGCCTGCCGCTGCACCATGTTGAAGGGGAGTTGCAGCGCCACATCCTGGCCGCGAGCGGCGGGGCCGGCATCCGGGCACAGGCGGTCGCGGTGCGCGGCGACGCGGTGGAGCACCGGGTCGCCGGCTATGCCGGCCTGTGGCGACCCGACCTTCTGGTGGTCGGCCTGCACCAGCGCGACCGTGTGGCGGACCTGTTCCTGGCCTCCACTGTCGAGCGCATTGCGATTGCCGACGGAACGCCGATGCTGATCGTGCGCGACAAGCCGCTCCAGCCCTATCTGCGGGCGCTGGTGCCGGTCGATTTTTCCGAACGGTCGCGCTCATCGGTGGAGTCGGTGCGCATGCTGATGGAGGAGGGATGCATCCACCTGCTGCATGTCGCCGACCTGCCGGACGCGTCGGCACTGGACAAGGCACAGGTCGAGCACGATTTCCGGACCGTGCTCGGCTCCCGGGGGGAAGGGCCGCCGGTTGGGCCGCCGGGTGGGATGGAGGTGGAGACGATCCTGTTGACCGGCTCTCCCGGACAGCGGATCGTCGGTCTGGCCCGGCAGGGGCGGTACGATCTGGTTGCAATGGGCTCGGCCCGGCGCAGCGGCGTTGCCCGTGCCCTGTTGGGCAGCACGGCGTCCGAGGTGATCGACGCCCTGCCCTGCGACGTGCTGATCGGTGGCGTGGATATGGGTGCGGGCTCCGGCTGGTCCCCGGCGCCCGCACCCACACATTGCCCCTGATGGGCCTGAATGGAGAACCGGATGACCATCACTGACCATTTTTCCGTGTCCAGCGTGATCCTCGATGCCGCGCCCGGCAACAAGGCGGCGCTGCTCGACCAGTTGGCGGCGGAGGCTGCCAGCCGCAGCGGGCGTCCGGCGCCCGAGATCCTGGAGGCCTTGCAGGCGCGGGAGAAGATCGGCTCCACCGCGCTCGGCAGGGGTGTGGCGCTTCCCCACACGGAGCTTGCCGATCTCGCGGCCCCGGTCGTCCTGTTCGCCCGTCTCCAGCGCGCGGTCGATTTCGATGCGCGCGACGACGAGCCGGTCGATCTGGTCTTCCTCGCGCTTTGGCCTGCATCGAACCGCAAGGGGCTGCTGGCGGCCATGGCGGAAATCTGCGGGGCGCTGCGCGATCCGCAGTCGCTGCGCCGTCTGCGCGGTGCCAAGACCGCCGACGACGCGGCCCAGATCGTCATCCAGGCCGTTGCCCAGGATGAGGACGACCGGGATTGCGACGACGGAACGCCTGGCTTCTGACTCCATCCATCGCCGCCGCTCCAGTGTGCCTCCAGTCTGCCGCCAGTCTGCCGTAGGATTTCATGCCCGACGCACTTCCGCTCCTGATCGCCATCGCCTTGCCCTTCGCCGGCGCGGTTGCCGCCGGACTGCTGCCCACCCATGCGCGCAACGCCGCGGCGTGGCTGGCCGGCGGCGTGGCGCTGCTTGGGCTGGCGATGGTGTGGGCGGCCTACCCGACGGTTTCGGCCGGCGGCGTGCTCCGCTTCACCGCCGGATGGATGCCGTCGCTGGGCCTCGACTTCTCCCTGCGGATGGACGGCTTCGCCTGGCTTTTCGCCGGGCTGGTGTTCGGGGTCGGCGTGCTGGTGGTGGTCTACGCCCGCTATTACATGGCGGCCGAGGATCCGGTGCCGCGGTTCTTCGCCTTCCTGCTCGCCTTCATGGGATCGATGACGGGGGTGGTGCTGTCGGGCAACCTGATCCAGCTCGCCTTCTTCTGGGAACTGACCAGCCTCTTCTCCTTCCTGCTGATCGGCTACTGGCATCACACCGCCGCGGCGCGCGACGGCGCGCGCATGGCGCTGACGGTCACGGCGACCGGCGGCCTCTGCCTGTTCGCGGGCGTGCTGATCCTCGGCCACATCGTCGGCAGCTATGAACTCGATGCCGTGCTGGCGGCCGGCGACCTCATCCGCGCCCATCCGCTCTACCTGCCGGCCCTGGTGCTGATCCTGCTCGGCGCCCTGACCAAGAGCGCGCAGTTCCCCTTCCATTTCTGGCTGCCGCACGCCATGGCGGCGCCGACCCCGGTGTCGGCCTACCTGCATTCGGCGACGCTGGTGAAGGCGGGCATCTTCCTGATGGCGAGGCTGTGGCCGGTTCTGGCGGGGACCGAGGCGTGGTTCTGGATCGTTGGCTCCGCCGGCCTCGCCACCCTGCTGCTCGGCGCCTATGTCGCCATCTTCCAGCATGACCTGAAGGGACTGCTGGCCTATTCGACGATCAGCCATCTCGGCCTGATCACCCTGCTGCTCGGCCTGAACAGCGAACTGGCGATGGTGGCGGCGATCTTCCACGTCATCAACCACGCGACCTTCAAGGCCTCGCTGTTCATGGCCGCCGGCATCATCGACCACGAGACGGGAACGCGCGACATCCGGCGCCTGTCGGGGCTGAATCGATTCATGCCCTTCACCGCCCGCCTCGCCCTGATCGCCGCCGGCGCGATGGCGGGCGTGCCGCTGCTGAACGGCTTCCTGTCCAAGGAGATGTTCTTCGCCGAGGCGCTGTCCGCCAAGGACCCGCTGCCGATCTTCTTCGACGTGCTGCCGGTCGCGGCGATGGTGGCCAGCGCCTTCAGCGTCGCCTATTCGCTGCGCTTCATCCACGGCACCTTCTTCGGGCCGGACCCGGTCGACCTGCCGCACAAGCCGCACGAGCCGCCGGCCTGGATGCGCTTCCCGGTCGAGGTGCTGGTGCTGGCCTGCATCGTCATCGGCATCCTGCCGGCCGCCACCGTCGGCCCCTATCTCGACATGGCCGCCCGCGCCGCCCTGGGTGCTGCGACGCCGGAATACAGCCTCGCGGTTTGGCATGGCTTCAACCTGCCGCTGGTGATGAGCATGGCCGCCTTCGCCGCCGGGCTGATTCTCTACCGGCTGCTGCAAAGCCATCTCGCCAAGGGGATCGAGGGGCCGCCGCTGATCCGCAGCCTGGAAGGGCGGCGCATGTTCGAGCGGACGATGGTCTTCCTGTCCTGGCGGCTGGCCCGCACCGCCGAGGGCGTGCTCGGCACCCGCCGCCTTCAGCCGCAGCTGCGGCTGGTGGTCATCGCCGCGGTGCTTGCCGCCGGCTGGACCGTGTGGACCCGCGGGGTGGGGCCGGGCAATCTGGTGCCGTCGGGCATCGACCCGGTGCTGGCGCTGATCTGGCTGCTGGGGGCCGCCTGCGCCCTGGGTGCGGCCTGGCAGGCGAAGTTCCACCGGCTGGCGGCGCTGATCCTGCTCGGCGGCACCGGGCTGGTCGTCTGCGTCACCTTCGTCTGGTTCTCGGCCCCCGACCTCGCTTTGACCCAGCTGCTGGTGGAGGTGGTCACCACCATCCTGCTTCTGTTGGGCCTGCGCTGGCTGCCCAAGCGGATGGACATCCCCGGCAGCCGCGGGTCGGAGGCGGTCACGCTGACCCGCCGCCTGCGCGACCTCGGCATCGCCACCGCCGCCGGGGCCGGCATGGCCGGGCTGGCCTTCGGGGTGATGACGCGCTTCCCTCCCGAACTGCTGGCCCGCCATTTCCTGGAGCTGGCCTACAGCGAGGGCGGCGGCACCAACGTCGTCAACGTCATCCTCGTCGATTTCCGCGGCTTCGACACCATGGGCGAGATCGCCGTGCTGGGGGTGGTGGCGATGACCGCCTATGCCCTGCTGCGCCGCTTCCGCCCGGCGTCGGACAGCGTCGACGTTCCCGAGCAGCAGCGCGACCAGAGCGCCTTCGACGCCTCGCGGCCCGACCGCAAGGACGGCGACACCGTGGCCGACTGGCTGTTCATCCCGTCGCTGATCGCCCGGCTGCTGTTCCCGGTGATCCTGCTGGTGGCGCTGTTCCTGCTGCTGCGCGGCCATGACCTGCCGGGAGGCGGTTTCGCCGCCGGCCTGACCGTCGCCATCGCCATGATCCTGCAATACATGTTCGGCGGCACCCAGTGGGTCGAGGCGAGGCTGCGCGTGCTGCCGATGCGCTGGATGGGCATCGGCCTGCTGCTGGCCGCCGGCACCGGGTTCGGCGCCTGGATGTTCGACCGGCCGTTCCTGACCAGCTACTTCGCCTATTCGCAGATTCCGGTGCTGGGCAAGGTCCCGGTGGCGAGCGCCCTGCTGTTCGACATCGGCGTCTTCGCCCTGGTTGTCGGCGCCACCATCCTGATTCTGATCGCGCTGGCCCGCCAATCGCTGCGCGGCCACCGCGCCGCCGCCCCCCGTCCGCCGGAGGTTCCGGCGGTGCCCGAACCGGCTGCCACCGCCGTGGGACAGACTGCCGTGGGAGACGACTGATGGAACTGATCCTTTCGCTCGGCATCGGCGTGCTGACCGGCTCCGGCGTGTGGCTGCTGCTGCGGCCCCGAACCTTCCAGGTGATCGTCGGCCTGTCGCTGCTCTCCTATGCCGTCAACCTCTTCATCTTCTCCACCGGCGGCCTGCGCACGGGCGCTGCGCCGATCCTGGAGGGCGGCCGGGCCGGAACGCTCGCCATGCATGCCGACCCGGTGCCGCAGGCGCTGGTGCTGACCGCCATCGTCATCGGCTTCGCCACCACCGCCCTGTTCCTCGTCGTGCTGCTCGCCGCCCGCGGCCTGACCGGCACCGACCATGTCGACGGAAAGGAGAGCGGCCGGTGAGCGGCTGGATGGACCATCTGACGATTGCCCCCATCGTCGTGCCCCTGCTGGCGGGGGCGGTGATGATGCTGATCGACGAGCGGCAGCGCACGCTGAAGGCGGTGATCGGCATGGCGTCGGCGTTGACGCTGCTGGGCCTGGCGATCCTGGCCCTGACCGTCGCCGATTCGGGGACCGGCGTCGTCCGCGTCTACCGCCTGGGCGACTGGCCGGCGAGTTTCGGCATCGTGCTGGTGCTGGACCGCTTCGCCGCCCTGATGCTGGTGCTGACCGGGATTCTGGGCGTCGCCGCCCTGACCTTCTCGCTGCCGCGCTGGCAGAAGGCGGGGGCGCATTTCCACCCGCTGTTCCAATTCCAGCTGATGGGGCTGAACGGCGCCTTCCTGACCGGCGACCTGTTCAACCTGTTCGTCTTCTTCGAGATCATGCTGGCAGCCTCCTACGGCCTTGCCCTGCATGGCTCCGGGCTGGCGCGGGTGCGGGCGGGGCTGCATTACGTCGCGATCAACCTGTCGGCGTCGCTGCTGTTCCTGATCGGCGTCAGCATGATCTACGGCGTTTCCGGCACCCTCAACATGGCAGACCTCGCCGGCCGCGTCGCCAGCTTGGCCTCCGAGGACCGCGGGCTGCTGGAAGCCGGTGCGGCGATCCTGGGGCTCGCCTTCCTGATCAAGGCGGGGATGTGGCCGCTGGGCTTCTGGCTGCCCAACACCTATTCCACCCTGGGCTCGGCGTCGGCCGCCATAGTCTCGATCCTCAGCAAGGTCGGCATCTATGCCGTGCTGCGGCTGTGGCTGCTGGTGTTCGGCGACGGGGCAGGGGCGTCGAGCGGCTTCGGCGGCACGGTCCTGCTGATCGGCGGCTTGCTGACCATCGGCTTCGGCTGCATCGCCGTGCTGGCGACGCAGAACATGGCGCGGCTTGCCGGCGCCACCGTGCTGGTGTCGTCCGGCACCCTGCTGGCCGCCATCGGCGCCGGCCAGATGGCGGTCACCGGCGGGGTCCTGTTCTATCTGACCAGTTCCGTGATGGCGGTCGCCGGCTTCTTCCTGCTGATCGAACTGGTGGAGCGCGGCCGGGGCGTCGGCGCCGACGTGCTGGCGGTGACCCGCGAGGCCTTCGGCGAGGGCGACGACGAGGATGCCGACGACGGCGCGGGTGGCGGCGGGGCCGGCGTCCCCATTCCGGCAACGATGGCGATCCTCGGCATCGGCTTCATGTCCAGCGCGCTTTTGCTGGCCGGCCTGCCGCCGCTGTCGGGATTCCTCGCCAAGTTCGCCATCCTCTCGCCGCTGCTGGCGGCCGGGCCGGTGGTTCCCGTCACCACATGGATTCTGCTGGCGGCACTGGTGCTGTCGGGACTGGCGACGGTGGTGGCGATGACCCGGGTGGGCATCGATGCCTTCTGGGCCTCGCCGGCCGCCGAGGTGCCGCGGGTGCGGGTGGCCGAGATCGCGCCCGTCCTGCTGCTGCTCGCCCTCAATCTGGCGCTGACCATCCAGGCCGGACCGGCCATGCGCTACATGGAGGACACCGCGCGCGCGCTCCATGCTCCGCAGAACTACAACGGTGCCGTGCTGTCCGGTATTCCAACGGCAGGCCCGACGGCCGGAGGTGCCCGATGAGACGGCTGATGAGGCGGTTGCTGCCCTATCCCATGATGACGGCGACGCTGCTGGGGGTGTGGCTGCTGCTGACCGAGAGCGTGGCCCCGGGCACCATCATTCTGGGCGGCGTACTCTCGGTGGCGACGGCCGCGACGCTGTGCGTGCTCGACCTGCCGGGCGGACGCTTCCGCCGTCCGCAGGCCGCGCTGTCGCTGCTGGGTGTCGTGCTGGTCGATATCCTGCGCTCCAACTGGGCGGTCGCCAAGATCATCCTGCGGCCGGGCGGCGGCGGCCGGGTGTCCGGCTTCCTGCGCATCCCACTCGACCTGAGGGCACCCTACGGGCTGGCGACGCTCGCCTGCATCGTCACCGCCACCCCCGGCACGGTGTGGGTCGCCTATGACCGGCGGCGGAACACCATCCTCCTGCACATCCTCGATCTGGTGGACGAGCAGGAGTGGATCGACACCATCAAGGGCCGCTACGAGACACGGTTGATGGAGCTGTTCGAATGATCCTGACCCTGCTGATGGGAACGATCTTCCTCACCCAGATCATGCTGGTGGTCGCCATGGCCTTTGCGACCTTCCGGGTGCTGCGGGGACCGCGGGCACAGGACCGGGTTCTGGGTCTGGACACCCTCTACGTCACGGCGACCATGCTGCTGCTGACCTTCGGCATCCGCAACGGCAGCATCCTCTATTTCGAGGCCGCTCTGATCATCGCCCTGCTCGGCTTCGTGTCGACGGCGGCGCTGGCGAAGTTCCTGATGCGCGGCGAGGTCATCGAATGAACAACCATCTGGCCGATCTCCCCGCCTGGGCTGCCATTCCCGCCGCGCTGCTGCTGCTGGCCGGCGCCTTACTGACCCTGATCGGAACCGTCGGGCTGCTGCGCTTCGGCAGCTTCTACCAGCGGGTCCATGCGCCGACGCTGGGCTCGACCCTGGGCATCGGCTGCATCCTTCTGGCCTCGATGCTGGTCTTCTCCGTCCTGGAATTTAGGGCGATCCTGCACGAGGTGCTGATCACCGCCCTGATGGTGGTCACCACCCCGATCACCCTGATGCTGTTGGCCCGCGCCGCCCTCTACCGCGACCGCAGCGAGGGAAGCGACGAGGTGCCGCCGCCGCCCTCGGGCCAGGACGCGCGCGCTTCCGGCACACCGCAGTCCCAGTCGGGTCCGGATGGCGGGCAGGCTGTGTGAGGCCGCCTGCGGGGACCGCATCGCACTGATCAGGTTTGCAGTTCTGCGTCGCAGCCGTTCAGTGCGGCGAGGACGGCCTCTGCGGTTTGCCGGCTGTGGGCGGCCAGGAGGCTGCCGGCAACCGCTGCGTCGCGCTGCCGGAATGCGGCCATGACTCCCTCATGTTCGTTCAGCGAGTCTCGCCAGCGCTCCTCATCGTAATTGGCCAGCGACCGTGCCCGGAGAATCTTGGAAGCGAAACCGGCATAGGTGGCGTCCAAGGACGGGTTGCGCGCCATCGCGACGATCCGGGCGTGGATTTGCCGGTTGGTCAGGAAATAGGCCAGCCGGTCGCCGGCATCGAACTGGGCGTGAAGCTGGTTGTGGAGCCGGTCGAGTTCGGCGAATTCCTCGACCGTGCCCCGCCGGCAGGCAAGGTCGCCCGCAAGCGCCTCCAGCGCCTCCATCACCTCGAAAACGGCGGCAATCTCCTTGGGGTCGATCGGCGTCACCACGGCGCCACGGTGCGGGCGAAGCTCCACCAGCCCCTCCGCCGCCAGGACGCGCAACGCCTCCCGCAAAGGCGTTCGGGAGACCCCGAGCTGTTCGCACAGCTGGACCTCCGGCACGCGGCTGCCCGGCCGCAATTCGCCGGACAGGATCATCGCCCGCAGCTCCGCGACGGCGCCGTGATGCAGCGTTTCCCGGCGGATCGGCCCGGCGGAGGGCTTGACGGTTTTCACGGTGTCCATGGTCGATCCGGCGATGCCCTTGGTGCTGAATGATTGTGCATGTATGCGCAAACGATGCCATGCGCTTAAAAATAAGGCAAGAGAGTCGCGGAGCGCTTCTGATTTACAAAAACTCATATATCATTGATATTAATAGATAAATCTGAAATCGCCATATTGTATACAATCTGGCACGATGCTTGCGACTGATGGGATATCGCAATCGCATCAGGGAATCCTGCCCATGTCGCTTCGATCCTTCACGCTTGGCGCTGTCACCGGCGTGGTCCTCGCCCTGTCCGCGGCGGCTGCGACCGCCCAGGCCGCCGACATCGACGCGGTGAAGCTGGGCTTCGCCAAATGCGCCCATTGCCTGCCGATGGCGCTGACGCCCGATCTGGCGAAGGGCGTGAAGATCGAGGCCATCAACTTCAATTCCGGCAACGACGTGCTGACGGCTTTGGTGTCCAAGAGCATCGACGTGGCGCAGGTCACCTACCTCCACTACATCACCGCCCTCGACAAGGGGTTCGACGTGGTGGCGATCTCCGGCCAGGTGAATGGCGGATTCGAGATCCTGACCGCCAAGGGGATCGAGCTGAAGCCGGACGACTGGGCCGGGCTGAAGGCGCTGATCGCCGACCGCAAGGCGAAGGGCGAGCCGCTGCGCGTCGCCGCCTCGCGCGGGAATGCGCAGGACATCCACATGCGCGGCGCCTTCCTGAAGAACGGGATCGACGCCAACAAGGACGTGCAGTTCGTCAACATCCCGAACCCGTCCGACCATGCCGCCGCCCTCCAGCGTGGCGAGGTCGACGTGATCTGCACGGTGGAGCCCTTCGCCTCGCAGATCCGCAGCAGCGGGACCGGCCGGCACTTCACGCTCCCCTACGACCAGGCCGCCGGCAACCTGACCAACCTGA
The DNA here is from genome assembly GCF_058780665.1 of Azospirillum sp. UENF 112521. Lineage (NCBI taxonomy): Bacteria > Pseudomonadati > Pseudomonadota > Alphaproteobacteria > Rhodospirillales > Azospirillaceae > Azospirillum > Azospirillum sp. UENF 112521. The sequence goes on along the minus strand of NZ_JBSNCI010000005.1, from coordinate 287,204 downwards.
TCGTCACCCGCTCCGACGTGATCAAGGAGCATCCCAAGGCGGTCGAGGCCACCGTCGCGTCCGTCGTGGCGCTGGTCGACAAGCTGAAGGCGGACCGGGGTGCCTGGGTCGACACCATCAACAAATACACCGGCATGGACAAGACCGTCGCCGCGGAGGCGCTGAAGAATGCCTCGCCCGACTATGCCATGCACAAGGACAGCACGCTCGCCATCGCCGCGATGATGCGTGACCTGAAATACATCAGCCACGACGTCTCCGCCGCGGCCGAGAAGAACCTCGATTACAGCTTCCTGGAAACCGTCACGGCCAAGCCGAAGACCGAGCTGGGCTTCTGATCGGCGGCCGGTTGCACCCGGTCAGGTATTTCATGGGACAGGAGTCCGGTTCATGACGGCGATAGGAAAAATCTGGGAGCGGTTCGCCTGGGAAAGGGCGGTCGTTCCCCTCGTCATCCTCGTGGTCTGGGAGGCCGTGTCGCGGTCCGGCCTTCTGCCCGCGGCGCTGCTGCCGCCGCCGACGGTGGTCCTGCATGCGTGGGGCGACTGGGTCTTCGGCTTCGACGAGACCGCACAGGCCAACAGCGGGCGCTGGTTCGCCGATGCGCTGTCCAGCGCCATGCGGGTTGCCGCCGGCTATGCCATCGCGGCGGCCAGCGGCATCCTGCTGGGCATCGCCATCGGCTGGTGGCGCTGGGTCGAGCGGACGGTGGAGCCGACGATCCAGATGCTGCGCCCGGTTCCACCGGTGTCGTGGATTCCGGTGGCGATCATCTGGTTCGGCATTGCCAACAAGCCGGCCATCTTCCTGGTCTTCCTCGGCGCCTTCTTCCCCATCCTGATGAACACCATCCACGGGGTGAAGACGGCCGACCGCAACCTGATCCGCGCCGCCGCGATGATGGGCGCCACCGAACAGCAGCTTCTGCGCCATGTGGTGTTCCCGGCGGCCCTGCCCAGCATCTTCGCCGGCCTGCGCATCGGCATCGGCGCCGCCTGGATGCTGACCGTCACCGCCGAGATGGTCGCGGTCAAGAGCGGGCTCGGGTACGTGCTGTGGGACAGTTACTATTTCCTGCGCTACGACCTCGTGCTCGCCGCCATGGCCAGCATCGGCCTGCTCGGCTACGCGACCGACGGCCTCATCAAGCTCCTGATGTCCGTGGCGCTGCACTGGCAGCACGGATCCACCCTGCAAAGCCGGGAGGGCTGACGCCATGGCCTCCATCGAGCTGAAGAACATCACCAAGATCTTCCGCGATGCCAAGCGCAAGCGCGACCTGCTGGCCATCGACGACGTCAGCCTGTCGGTGGAACCCAACCAGTTCCTGTGCCTGCTGGGCTCGTCGGGCTGCGGCAAGTCCACGCTGCTCAACATGATCGCCGGCTTCGAGAAGCCGACCGGCGGCAGCGTGACGGTCGGCGGCAAGCCGGTGGACGGCCCGGGCGCCGACCGCGGCATGGTCTTCCAGCAGGCCAACCTGATGCCCTGGCTGCCGGTGTGGGAGAATGTCGCCTTCCACCTGCGGCTGAAGGGCTGGCGCAAGGCCGACCGCCGGGCCGCGGCGCAGGAATACATCGACATGGTGGGCTTGCGCGGTTTCGAGAACCATTTCCCGGCCGAACTGTCGGGCGGCATGAGCCAGCGCGTCGGCATTGCCCGCGCCCTGCTGCTGAACCCGCAGGTCATCCTGATGGACGAGCCGTTCGCGGCGCTGGATGCCCAGACCAAAATGGACATGCAGGAGGAACTGGTCGCCATTTGGCAGAAGCAGCGCTGCACCATCGTCTTCGTCACACACAGCGTCGATGAGGCGCTGGTGCTGGGCACCCAGGTCGCCGTCCTTACCAGCCGGCCTGGACGGGTGCGCGAACTGATCGACCTCGACCTGCCGCGCCCGCGCGACATCACCAGCCAGCAGTTCAACGACCACAAGCGCCACATCCTGAACCTGATCCGCGAGGAAGGGATGCAGCAGCGTAAGGACACAAAGCCGGACTTTGTAGCGGCGAGCCGACAGGGTGCTGCGGCATGACCACGGCCCATCACCCCTTGGACCTGCTGCTGACCGGCGTCACCGCCATTACCGGCGATCCGGCGCTGGGCATCGTCGAAGATGCCGCCATCGGCATCCGCGACGGCCGGATCGCCCACCTGGCTCCGGTCTCTGCCGGGCTGCCGACGGCGAAGCGCACGCTGCACCGTCCCGGCCGGCTGGTGACGCCGGGCTTCGTCAACGCCCACCTGCATGCAGTGCTGGTCATGGTCCGCGGCGTTGCCGCCGATCTCGGCTTCGCCCCGTCCTACACCCCCGGCGTTCCCAAGGGCACCGACGCGACGCCGGAGGAAGCGCGGGCGCTGGCCCGGCTCGGCGTGGCGGAGGCGCTGCTGTCCGGCTCCACCCTGGTCTGCGACCATTTCGTCCATGCCGAGGCGACGCTGGAGGCGGTGGCCGAGCTGGGGCTGCGGGTCCATGCCGGCTGGCGGGTGCACGACGTGGATTTCGCCCGCGTGCCGCAGGGGGACTGGCGCTTCGATGCCGGCATCGGCGAGGATCTGCTGCGCCGGACGCTCGACCTGCACGACCGCTGGCACGGGGCGCTGGATGGGCGCATCGCGGTGCAGATGGCTGCCCATGCACCGGACACCTGTTCCCCCGGCTTCCTGCGGACGCTGGCGGCCGAGGCATCGGCCCGCGGGATGCGCGTGAACACCCATCTGGCGCAGAGCCGGGTTGAGGTGGAGCGCGTCCGTGCCTCCACCGGCCTCTCTCCCGCGGCCCTGCTGGAGGAGACCGGGATGCTGAACGACCGGCTTCTCGCCACCCACTGCCTCTATGTCGATGACGACGACATCGCACAGCTGGCCCGTGCCGGTGCTCATGCGGTGCATGTGCCCAAATGCAACGCCGCTTCGGGCAGGCTGGCGCCGACCCCGGCCCTGAAGGCGGCGGGGGTCAATCTGGCGCTGTGCACCGACACCCAGCATGGCGACATGGTGGAGACGATGCGCTGGGCGCTCGCCACCGGCCGCATCGGCCAGGGCGGCGTCACCGCCGACTGGCAGCCGGCCGACGTCTTCCGGATGGCGACGCTGGGCGGGGCGGAGGCGGTCGGCATGGCTGACAGCATCGGCACGCTCACCGTTGGCAAATGCGCCGATCTGGTGGTGTTCGACAGTCGACGTCCGCATCTGCGGCCGCAGACCAACCCGCTCGGCACGCTGGTCCACACCGGCCAGGGTCGCGACGTGGAGATGGTGATGGTGGAAGGCGAAATCCTGGTCGAGGACGGCCGCCTGCTGCGCACCGATCTGGAGCGGATCTGCGTCGAGGCCGACGAGGCCGCCCGCGCGCTGTGGGCGCGGGCCTGAACCCCAAAAACCCCGAAAACAAGAAACGCCTGAAGCGATAAGGACCGAACATGAGCACGCCCGATCTGACCAAGCGCGTCCTTCTGGGGATGCTGACCCCGTCGTCCAACACGGTCCTTGAGCCGGTGACCTCCGCCATGCTGAGCGGCCTGCCGGAGGTGTCGGCCCATTTCGGCCGTTTCACCGTCAAGGAGATCTCGCTGCGCGCCGCAGCGCTCGACCAGTTCACCGATGCGCCCTTCCTCGACGCCGCCCGGCTGCTGGCCGACGCCAAGCTGAACGTGATCGGCTGGAACGGCACCTCGGCGGGCTGGCTCGGCTTCGATGCCGACGACCGGCTATGCAGCACCATCGCGGCCGAGACCGGCATCCCGGCCTGCACCTCCATGCTGGCGCTGAACGAGATTCTGGAAACGACCGGGCGCAAGCGCTTCGCCATCGTCAGCCCCTATCTCGACGAAATCCAGGAGCGGATGGTCGCCAACTACAACGCTGCCGGCTTCGAGGTGGTGGCGGAGCGGCATCTGAACGACCGCGGCAACTTTTCCTTCTCCGAGATCACCGAGGAGCGGATCGAGCGCATGTGCGCCGAGGTGGCGGAGGCCAAGCCCGACGCCATCGCCATCATCTGCACCAACATGCGCGGCGCCCCGGTGGCGGAACGGGTGGAGAAGGCGCTGGGCATCCCCGTCTACGACACCGTGTCCACCGTGGTGTGGAAGGCGCTGCGCATGACCGGCGTCGACACCCGCCCGGTCGAGGGCTGGGGCAGCCTGTTCCGGGAATTGCACGGCTGATGGCTGAAACGGGGGAGGGGAGCATGGAGTTCGATCTGGTCATCCGCAACGGCACGGTCGCCACTGCGTCCGATGTGTTCAAGGCCGATGTCGGCGTGCGCGGCGGGACCATCGCCGCGCTGGGCGCCGGTCTCGCCTCCGGAGCCGAGGAGATCGACGCCGCCGGGCTGCTGGTCCTGCCCGGCGGCGTCGACGGGCATGTCCATTTCGACCAGCCGACCGGCGACGGGTCGGTGATGGCCGACGATTTCCTGACCGGCACACGTTCCGCCGCCTTCGGCGGCACCACCACGGTGCTGCCCTTCGCCTGCCAGGAAAAGGGCCGGTCGCTGCGCGAGGCGGTGGACGATTATCACCGGCGGGCCGCCGGCAAGCCGGTCATCGACTATGCCTTCCACCTGATCGTCACCGATCCGACCGAGCAGGTGCTGGGCCACGAACTGCCGGCGCTGATCCGCGAGGGCTACACGTCCTTCAAGATCTACATGACCTATGACGCGCTGAAGCTTAACGACCGCCAGATCCTGGAGGTTCTGGACATCGCCCGCAGCGAGGGCGCCATGGTGATGATGCATGCGGAGAACGCCGACTGCATCGCCTGGCTGACCGAGAAGCTGGAGCGCGCCGGGCAGACGGCGCCCTTCTTCCACGGCGTCTCCCGCCCGCGCGTGGCGGAGCGCGAGGCCACCCACCGGGCCATCTCGCTCGCCGAACTGGTCGATGTGCCGATCCTGATCGTGCATGTCTCGGGTGCCGACGCGGTGGAGCAGATCCGCTGGGCACAGGGGCGCGGCCTGCGGATCTATGCCGAGACCTGTCCGCAATATCTGTTCCTGACCGGTGACGATCTGGGCGGGGAGGGGTTCGAGGGGGCGAAGTGCATCTGTTCCCCGCCGCCGCGCGATGCCGCCAATCAGGCCGTCATCTGGGATGGGCTGACCGGCGGGACCTTCCAGGTCTTTTCGTCGGACCATGCGCCGTTCCATTTCGACGGGCCGGGCGGCAAGAAGGTCCATGGCGAACAGGCGCCCTTCCGTTGCGTGCCCAACGGCATCCCGGGGGTGGAGACCCGCCTGCCGCTGCTGTTCTCCGCAGGCGTGATGACCGGGCGGATGGAACTGACCAAGTTCGTGGAGCTGACCGCCACCAATCCTGCCCGCATGTATGGGCTGCATCCGCGCAAGGGCACCATCGCGGTGGGGGCCGACGCCGACATCGCCTTGTGGGATCCGAACCGCCGGGTCACGGTCACGAACGCCATGCTGCACCACAATGTGGACTACACCCCCTATGAGGGGATGGAGGTCACCGGCTGGCCGGTGGCGACGATCTCGCGCGGGGCGGTGGTGTGCCGCGACGGCGCGCTTCTGGCCGAGCCTGGCCGCGGCCTGTTCCTGCCCTGTGCTCTGCCGGCGCCCGCCCGTCCCAAGAGCGCCCCGGCGCCGGTCCTGCCGTTCTGATTTACTCCCTCTCCCCCCTGGGGAGAGGGGCGGGGTGAGGGGGATGCACGGGATGGATTCCCGGTAAAGGGCCGCCGCGAAACCCCCTCACCCTAGGTCCTGTCTGACGAGCCTATTGACGTTGTGGTTTAGAGCCCAAGGTCAGTTTGATGGCTTACGATGCGACAGGGCTGCGACGCTACGAACTGAGCGATGCGCAGTGGGATCGGATCGCGGATTTGATGCCGCGGTCGAATCCGCGAGGTGGCGGTGTGTGGCGGGATCACCGTCAAGTGGTTGATGGGCTGATGTGGAAGCTGAACACCGGCGCCCAATGGCGGGACATTCCCGAACGCTACGGCCCCTGGCAGACGATCTACGAACGCTTTGTGCGATGGCGTTGCGACGGGCTGTTCGAGCGGATCCTCGACCGGCTGCGCTTGCAGCTTGATGCGGATGGTCGGATCGATGTGGACCTCTGGTGCATCGACGGCACCAGCATCCGGGCCAGTCGCTCGGCGGCTGGGGGCGGAAAAAGGGGGGCTCGGACGAGCCGGCCGACCACGCACTCGGCCGCTCCCGCGGGGGCTTCGGGACCAAAATCCATTTGGTGACCGATGGCAACGGCCTGCCGCTGGCCGCCGTGCTGAGCGCAGGTCAGCTTCAGGAAATCTCCTTCGCCGTCGCCGCCTTGGAGGCGGTCAGCTTGCCCACCCGCCGAGGGCGCCGACGCACCAAGCCTCGAAAGCTGGCTGGCGACAAGGGCTACAGCGCCAATCGCTTTCGTCAGTACCTGCGACGCCGCCACATCGAACCGGTCATTGCCATGCGCAAGGACGAACGCAGGCGAACCCACCGCGGCAGGCCGCCTCGGTTCGATCGGGAGGCATACCGGCGACGAAACGTCGTCGAGCGTGGCATCGGATGGCTCAAAGGATGCCGATCCGTTGCCACGCGACATGACAAGCTTGCCGTCAACTACATGACCTTCATCAGGCTCGCCATGATCCAGCGATGCCTGCGCGTCAGTAGGCCGTCAGACAGGACCTAACCCTCTCCCCGGGGGAGAGGGGATTTCTGGGCGACGCGCAGGCTGCAGCCACCACCTCGCCGGTACGGCCGACATGGTGCATGAACAGGCGCTGGGCGGTCTCGCCGTCGCGGGCCTCCATCGCCGCCAGGATCTCGCGGTGCTCCAGCACCGATTCCTTCCAGCGGCCCTGGGCGCCCAGCGCGAAATAGCGCGCCCGCGCCAGCCGGCCGAGCAGCCGGTCATGCGCGTCCACCAGAGCCGGATTCTTGGCGCCCGACACGATCAGCCGGTGGATCTTCTGGTTGATGGAGAAATACTCCTCCAGCGCGCCGGCTCCCTGCAAAGCCTCGATCCTGTCCTGGAAGCCGCGCAGGCGGCGCAGGTCGGCGGCGGTCATCCGTTCGGCGGCGAGCTTCGCCGCGAAGCTCTCGATGCAGCCTTCGGCCTCGAACAAATGGATCAGCTCGTCGGCGTCGAGCGGAGCGACGATGGCGTTGCGGTTGGGGCGCAGCATCACCAGCCCGTCGGCCGCCAGCAGCTTCAGCGCCTCGCGCAAGGGGGTGCGGGAGATGCCGAGCTTTTCGCTCAGTTCCGGCTCGATCAGCCGAGCCGAGGGTGGCAGTTCGCCGTAGATGATCATGGAGCGCAGGCGCTCCACCGCCATTTCTGCCAGTGGCGGCGGCGGCACCATCCGGCGCCGCCGGGGGGCGGCTTCGGAAACGTCGCCCGGAGCGTTGTTGTCCATGGTCATCCGGCCAGTCCTCGCCCGCCACCGGCGAGCAGATTTTCGATGAAGGCGGCGAAGCGCAGCACCCTCCGGTCCTGCCCGCGCTGGGCGACGATTTGCAACCCGACCGGCAGACCGGCACGGCCGGTGCCGCAGGGCAGGCTGAGGGCGGGAACCTTGGCGTGGTTGAACAACGGGGTGAAGACGGCATGCGCGCGTGGCGGCACCGCCTGTCCGCCAATGGTCTCCGGACCCAGCCGGTCGAGCGGCCATGCGACGCAGGGCGTCGTCGGCCCGACCAGCAGGTCCGTGTCGGTGAAGAAGGCGGCAAGCGCGCGTGCGACCTCGACGCCAAGCAACTGCGCCGCCGCGACCTCCGGTCCCGTCAGGGTCAGTCCCCGCTCGATCTGCACGGCGATGTCGGGATCGAATTGGGCAGGATCGCGTCGGAAGGCGTCGCCGTAGAGGGCGGCCAGCCCGGCATGCTGCAAGGGCATCAGCGCCGTTTCCGTCACCCCCGCCGGCCAGTTCGGATCGCGCCGGACGACGCGGACTCCCGCCCGTTCGAGCACCTCCATCGCATGTTCGACCGCCTGCCGCACATCCTCGTCGATCGGGGCGTCCAGGCCGAGGCGGGGGCTGTAGGCGACGGTCAGGCTACTTGGTGACCGGCTGTCCGCCGGAGCGACGGCGATGGACTCAGGATCGCGCGGATCGGGGCCGCTGAGCGCCTCGAACATCAGCGTCGCATCGGCGACGTCGGCGGTGATGGGAGCCATCACGGCAATGCCGGTGAAGGGCTCGGCGAAGCCCGGTCCGTAGGGGATGGCGCCGAAGGACGGCTTGAACCCGACCGCGCCGACATGGGCGGGCGGACGGCGGCTCGAACCGCCGGCATCGGTGCCGAGTGCCAGAGGCACCAGCCCCGCCGCCACCGCCACGGCCGGTCCGCCGCTCGACCCGCCGGGGGTCAGGCTCGGGTCCTGCGGGTGGCGCGTCGGTCCGAACAGCGGGTTGGTGGTGACGCCCTTGCAGGCGAATTCGGAGCTGTTGGTCATGCCGACGATGACGGCACCGGCGGCGCGCAACCGTTCCACCGCGATTGCGTCGGCCGGAGCGCGGAAGTCGGCGAACAGGCGCGATCCCTGGGTGACGCGCCGGCCGGCGACCCAGATGGTGTCCTTGACCGCGACCGGAACCCCGGCCAGCAGCGGCGTTTCCCCGGCAGCCAGCCTGCGGTCGACCGCATCCGCTTCGGCCAGCGCGTCGGCCTCGTCGACGGAGACGAAGGCATTCAGCGCCGGATTGCCGGCGGCGATGCGGGCCAACGCCGCTTCCGTTGCGGCACGGGCGCTGCTGCGTCCGGTGCGCACGGCTTCGGCAATGGCGGTGGCGCGTGGGGTGGCAGCGCCTAGGGGATTGGTCATCGCTTGTCCTTCAGAAGGCTGAGGCCGGCAAGCGCCGCCAGCAGGCCGACGGCGATGTAGCCGGTGGCGAGGTCGCCGACCGCGGCGGCGGCGACCAGCAGGATCGGTCCGGCGATCAGCCCGGCGAAACCGCCGACCATCACCGCGCCGGTCGCCTCGCCGATGCGGCCGGCGGGGGCCAGCCGCGCGACCTCGGCCACGAACACGCCGTTCCAGCCGCTGGCGGTCAGTCCGAACAGGAAGGTCGCAAGGGTCAGCACCGGGAAGGGCAGGGCGGCGCCGGCCCATCCCACCAGGATCGACGCCGCGGCCATGCCCAGCCCCAGCAGCCCGACCAGCCGGCGTGGCGCCATCCAGCGCGACGCCACCACACCCCAGCCGAGCCGTCCCACCAGCCCGCCCGCCTGCCCGGCGGCCAGTGCCACCCCGGCCGACACATGCTCCAGTCCCAGCTCGGTCACTGCGAAGACCACGAAAAAGCCGTTCAGCGTCAGTTGGCTCGCAGAATAGGGGAAGGCCGCCAGCGCCATCCGCCGCAGCGCCGGGTCGCCGCGCAGCAGTTGCACTGCCGTACCCAGTCCGAAGCTGGAGGCGGCATTGCGGGTCAATGGGTCATAGACGGGCCGCAGCCGTTCGAAGACCGGAATGCAGGCAAGCGCCAGCATGGCGATGACCGCGTAGCCGGCGCGGGGATCCAGGGCGACGGCCAGGAGCGGCAGTGCCAGCGATCCGGCGATGGCGCCGATCTGGTTGCCGGTCTGGCGGACGGAAAACACCATCGGCCGGTCGGCTTCCCGGACCAGCCGGCCGAGGATCGCGGCGCTGGCCGGCGTTTCGGGGCCGCAGGCAAGGCCGATGGCAATTCCTGCTGCCAGCAGCCCGGCGGCGCTCCCACCCGTCATCGCGCAGAGCATGGCGGCGGCGACCGCCACCGCGCAGAGGCTGGCGATCCGGAACGGCCCGAGACGCCCGGCCAGCACGCCGCCATACAGCGACGCCGCCATTCCGACCGCGAAGCCGGTGGTGGTGAACAGGCCCAGCCCCGCCGGGTCGATCCCCAATCGCGGTGCCAGCACCCCCGGCGCGAAAAGGGCCAGCGCGACCAAAGCCTGCAAACCGGTCATGCCGACCAGTGCCGGCAGGAGCGGGGGGAGCAGCGGCGCTGGCGTTGCCGCCGCCGTCTCGGCTACCATTTCGGCGAACCGAGGACGGAGGCAGCATGGTTGGCGGAATTTCGATCCATGGCGTGGATGTGGCGCGCGGCGTCGCCGCCCAGGGCATGCGTGTGGAGCTTCACGCGCTGACCCCGGAACGCCGGCTGCTGGCGGCGGGCGAGCTTGGCACCAACGGCCAGCTCGACCACCCGACCGTGCGCGGCGACGGCATCGAAGCCGGCCCGCACGAGGTGCTGTTCCATGTTGGCGACTGGCTGCGGGCGGCGGGCTATGCCGAGGAGCAGGCCCGCTTCCTCGACATCGTTCCGTTCCGCTTCGTCGTCACCGACCTCGACCGCCATCTGCATCTGCCCTTCAAGTTCACCCCCTACGGGGTTTCCCTCTTTCTCGGTGTGTGACGGGGGTCAGGTCAACCTTTTGGAGAGACCGGCGACACGTTCCATCACCAGCATCAGGCCGATGGTGACGACGATCAGCACGCCCGACAGCGCCGCGACGGTGACGTCCAGCCGGCCTTCCAGATCCTGCCACATGCGGATCGGCAGCATGTCGGTGGCGGCGTCGCGCAGGAACAGCGAGACGGGGACGTTGTCGAAGGACGCCATGAAGGCGATGAAGCCGCCCGCCATGATGCCGGGCCGGATCAACGGCAGGGTGACGCGGCGGAAGCCGTACCAGCGCCCCGCCCCCAGACTGGAGGATGCCTCCAGCAGCGACGGGTTCATCTGGGCGAGCGACGCCACCGTGTTGCGCACCACGAGGGGCACCGAGACGACCGTGTGGCCGATGATGAGCGTCAGCGGTGACACCGGTACCCCGATCATCGAGAAGAACATCAGCGACGACAGGCCGAAGGCCAGCGCCGGCAGCACCAGCGGCGACAGGAACAGGCTGTCCAGCACCTTCGCCGTCAGCGTCGGTGAGCGCGCGATGCCGAGCGAGGCGGAAACGCCGAGCAGGATCGACAGGCCGGTCGCCCAGGCCGCAACCGTCAGGCTGTTCATCATCGCGAACTGAAGCTGCCAGGCGTTCCACAGCTCGGCGTACCAGCGCAGCGAATAGCCGGGCGGCGGGAATTTCAGGGAATAGCCGCTGGTGAAGGACACCCAGATCACCACCACCGTCGGGGCGACCAGCAGGACCAGCGCCATCAGCGCGATGCCGGTCATGGCGATGCGGAAGCTGAGCGCGTCGAAATCGATGCGGCTGCTGACGGAAACCGGTTTTGCATAGTCGGACATCGCTGCCTCCCCGGATCAGGCGTTGGCATAGCCGCGCGACAGGCGGCCGAGAGCGTTGAAGATCGACACAACCACCAGCACCGACACCAGGAAGACGATGGAGATCGCCGCGGCGAAGGGCCAGTTCTGCAGGGTCGAGGCCTGCTGGTAGATGTACATCGGCATGAACAGCATCTGGCCGCCGCCGATCAGGCTCTGCGTGATGAAGGCGGTGATCGCCGCGGCGTAGGTCAGCAGGCAGCCGGCGACGATGCCCGGCAGCGACAGCGGCAGGATCACCTTGCGGAAGGTCCGCCAGTGCCCGGCCCCCAGCACCGACGAGGCGTCGGCGAAATTCGGGTCGATGCGGCTCAGCGCCGTGATGATCGGCAGCACCATCAGCGGCATCTGTACCTGCGCCAGCGCCACGACCACCCCGCCCTCGGTGTAGAGCAGCTTCAGCGGTGTGTCGATCAGCCCGATCCAGGCCAGCGTGGCGTTGACGATCCCCTGGCGGCCCAGGATCACCACCCAGGCGAAGGTGCGCACCACCACGCTGGTCAGCAGCGGCAGCAGCACCAGCAGCATGATCAGGCCCCTGGCCCAGCCGGGGGAGCGCTGGTGCAGCCATGCCACCGGATAGCCCAGCAGCAGGGTCAGCACCGTCACCTTCACCCCCAGCCACAGGGTGGAACCCAGAACCCCCAGGCTGAAGCTGTCGCCCAGGAAATTGACATATTGGGTCAGCCCGTAATGGCCGCCCTGCGGGTCGGTCTGGAAACTCAGCGCCAGCAGGATCACCAGCGGCGTGACGAAGAACAGGACGAAGCCCACCGCCAGCGGAGCCGCGAGCTTCAGGTCGTAGGTGGTGACGTCGCGCAACGTCGCGGCCATGGGGCGCCTCCTCCGGCTGGCGGGCCATTGAGCGGTCAGACGCGGATTTCGCGGTTGAACCGCTCGATCCAGGCGGCACGCTGCTCGTTGATCTTGCCCCAATCCTGGAACACGAACTTCTTGGCGATCTCCGCATGGTCCTTGGCCAGCGTCTTGGCCAGTTCGCCCTTGATCGCGACCTTCGTGTTGGTCGGCACGATCAGGTAGGGCTCCTCCATCAGCGTGGCCTGCACCTCCGGCGACAGGGCGGCTTCGATCAGCTTGAAGGCCAGCTCCTTGTTGGGGGAGTTCTTGACGATGTGGATGGTCGTCTTGAAGGCGATGGCGCCCTCCTTCGGAATGACGAACTCGACGGGTACGCCGCGCGCCTTCAGGATCTGGATGGCGTTGAAGTTGCCAGGGGAGATGTCGATCTGGCCCTGCTGGAACAGGGTGGCGAGTTGGCCGGGATTGGCTGCGACGGCGGCAAGGCTCGGGCGCAGCGCCTCGAGCGCCTTGAAGGCCGGGTCGATGTTGGCCTCCGACCCGCCATGCATTTTGGCGAGTTCCACCATGAAGCCGGTGCCGAGCGTCGAGTTCAGGTTGGTGATGCCGACACGGCCCTTGAATTCCGGCTTCCACAGGTCGGCCCAGGAGGTCGGCGGCGTCTTCACCGTTTCCGGGTTGTAGGTGATGCCGACCACCTGGAAGAAGGGTGCCGGCCCCATCGGGACCTGCGCCGCCGGGATCAGGTCCTTGTAATAGGCGCTCTGTTCGACCGGATAGGGTTCGACCAGATCCTGCGCGATGGCCTGGAGCGCGGGGCCTGGATCGTGCAGCATGACGTCGATGGGCGGGTTGGACTTGGCGGCGTTGACCTTGGCGATCTGGTCGACCGACAGCATCGGGTCCAGCACGATGTTGGCATTGCCCGCCGCCTTGCGGAAGGCGGGGACGAGCACGGCCTTGTGGGCTTCCTCCCAGCTGCCGGTGAAGGTCGCGAAGACCAGCGGGCGCGCCTGCGCCCAGGTCAGGCCGGGGAAGGCATGCATGGCACCCAGCGTCAGCGCCGTCTGCATCAGATTGCGGCGGGTCAGCAGCATCGTTCACTCCAGAAGGTGAGAGGAGAGGGGAGATCGGAGGGGTATTCAGGCCGCGGCGAAGACCGAGGCGAGGCGGGGGGCGACCGGCGCCAGCCGCACCGGGGTGCCGGGCGCCAGCAGGTCGGTGCGCTGGATGCGCGGTTCGGACACCTTGACGGCGGTGCCGTCGCCGACGCGGATCTCGTGGACGACGGTGGCGCCCAGCGGCAGCCCCATCTCGACCACGCCGTTCAGCGTCTCGGCATCGTCCCCGGCAGGATCGACGCTCAGATGTTCGGGGCGCAGGCAGACCGTGACGCGGGAGCCGGGCTGCAGATCGCCCTTGGGCGCGCGGGTCTCGATCAGTCCGCCGGCGTCCAGCCGCACCCGGCCGGCGCTGCGGTCGCTGTCGACCAGCACGCCGCCCAGCAAATTGGCCGAGCCGACGAAGGTGTTGACGAACAGGCTGTCGGGCGCGTCGTAGATCTCCGTCGGCGGGGAGAATTGCTCCAGCCGGCCCTGGCTCAGCACCGCGACGCGGTCGGCCATCGACAGCGCCTCCTCCTGGTCGTGGGTGACGAGGATGGTGGTGATGCCGGACAGGCGCTGGATGCGCTTGACCTCGATCTGCATGTCCAGGCGCAGATTCTTGTCCAGCGCGGCAAAGGGTTCGTCCAGCAGCAGGATCGACGGGTTGACCGCCAGCGCGCGGGCAAGCGCCACGCGCTGCTGCTGGCCGCCAGACAGCTGGCGCGGGGTGCGGTCGCCGAGATGGCCGAGCTTGACCAGATCGAGCATGCGCTGCGCCTCGCTGCGCTGGGTGGCGCGGTCGACGCCGCGGGCATCCAGCCCGTAGGCGACATTCTCCGCCACCGTCATGTGCGGGAACAGCGCGTAGTTCTGGAAGACGATGCCGACCGAGCGGCGGTTGGGCGGCAGTCCGTCCACGCTTTTGCCGCCGACCATCACATGCCCCTTCGTCTGGGCAAGGAAACCGGCGATGATCCGCAGCAGGGTGGTCTTTCCGCAGCCCGACGGGCCGAGCAGGGCCACGAGTTCTCCGCCGCGGATGTCGAGCGTGACCTCGTTCACGGCGAGCGATGTGCCGTAGCGTTGGGTGATCCCGTCGAGAAGAAGCGTCTGCCCGCGCGGGGAAGCCGGGCCGTTGGGCGAAGCGCTGACCATGGCTGCACCAACCCTTTCGCATTGCCGTTCGATTGCCTTTCTCTTTAGCAAACGGCATGCCGTTTTTGTATTTTGCGTTATTTAGCAATATGATAGCATTGTTTTCTGATAGCCAGCGGTCTTTGCGGAACCCGAATTGCCGCCATCTTGTGCGCAGGCCGGATGCATATGCCGCTTTTGACGCCATTGCCGGGAGATTGATCGATGTCTGTGCAGAGTGATGTCTTGTGGCGGGACAGCGCGGCGGCGCTGGCAGCGCGTCTCGCCAATGGGGAACTTTCAGCCCGCGCGGTCACGGAGGTGCATCTGGACCGGATCGCGGCTGCCGATCCCGCGCTCTGCGCCTTCCTCACCGTCGCCGCGGACAAGGCGCTGGCGCGGGCCGGGATGCTCGATGCCGCCTTTGCGAAGACCGGCCGGCCGGCCGGTCCGCTGCACGGCGTGCCGGTGGCCATCAAGGACCTGACCGACACCGCCGGCATCCGCACGACCTATGGGTCGGAGCTTTACGCCGACCATGTGCCGGCGACGAACGACATCGCGGTGGAGCGGATCGAAGCGGCTGGCGGTATCGTCATCGGCAAGACCAACACGCCGGAATTCGGCTTCGGCGCCATCTGCGGCAACCGTCTGGCGGGGCCGACGCGCAACCCGTTCGATCCCCGGTTGACGTCCGGCGGATCGAGCGGCGGCGCTGCGGCCGCCGTCGCCGCCGGCATGGCGCCGCTGGCCCATGGCACCGACTTCGGCGGGTCGGTGCGGGTGCCGGCGGGGTTCTGCGGCGTCGCCTCGATCCGGCCGACGCCCGGCCTGATCCCGGCACCGAAGCGGCCACTGGGCTGGGATACGCTGGCGACGCATGGGGTGATCGCGCGCGATACCGCTGACTGCGCATTGCTGCTCGCGGCGATGGCCGGCATGGATCCCGACGATCCGACATCGTTTCTGGCTCTGTTCCCCGACGGTGTCGGCGAAGGGGTGGGCTCACGGCTGGGTGCCACGGCCGATTTCGGTGCCGCAACCGTGTCGCATGCGGTCAGGGAGCGCTTCGCTGCCGCCATTGCCCGGCTGGAGGGTGTCGCAGGGCCGGTTCTCTACCGTCATCCGGAGTGCGGCGACGCCATGCCGACCTTCCGCACGCTGCGCGCTGCACAAATCCGCCACGCCTACGGCCCGCTGCTGGACAGGCATGGCGACCGGTTGACCGACACTGTGCGGTGGAACATCGAAGCGGGCAACGGCATCACCGCCCAGGCCTATCTGGAGGCGCAGGCGGCACGAACCGCGCTGTACCGCCGCTTCACGGCACTGTTCCGGGACATCGATGTTCTGGTGGCCCCGGCTTGCGGCGTGATGCCCTGGCCGAACGCGGATGGCGAGGTGACCGCCATCGACGGCAGTCCGACGGAGACGATCCTCGATTATCTCGGCGTCACCGCCATCGTGACGCTGATCGGCTTTCCGGTGCTGACGCTGCCGGCCGGCGATGCCGATGGGCTGCCCTTCGGTATCCAACTGATCGCGCGCCCAGGCGAGGAGCGCCGCCTGATCGGTTTGGGCCACCGGTTGGAGCGCGACGCCGGCTTCGTCCATCGCTGGGTGCCGGACCCGGTATCGCCTGACTGAAGAGCCGGCGCTGCGGCATTGCCCGTCCCGTCAGTCGCGATGGCGCAGCGCCTCGACCAGCGCGATGAAGGCCGGCGAGGACTGCCGCCGGCTCGGATAATACAGGTGATAGCTTTCCCAGTAAGGCGACCAGTCTTCGAGGACGCGTCTCAACCGTCCCTGCGCGATGTGGGGGGTGGCGATGTCCTCCGGAACATAGGCAAGCCCGAAGCCATCCAGGGCCGCCTCCAGAACATTGTGGATGTTGTTGAAGGCCACCTGCCCATCGACGCGGATGTTGACCGTCTGCCCCTCGCGCTCGAACTCCCATGCCCACAGGCCGCCGTAGGTCGGCAGGCGCAGATTGATGCAGCTGTGGTTAACGAGCTCCTGCGGGCTGGCGGGGATCGGATTGCCGTTGAAATAGGCGGGGGTGCCGATCACGGCGAAGCGAACCGGGGGGCTGATCCTGGCCGAGATCATGTCCTTGGCAAGCAGCTCGCCCATCCTGACTCCGGCATCGCACCGCATGGCGACGATGTCGATCAGCGCGTTGTCGAGAACCAGCTCGACCTTAATGTCGGGGTATTTCGGCAGGATGTCGCGCAGCTTGGGCCAGAGCACATGGGCGACCGCATGGTCGGAAGCCGAAATGCGGATGTTGCCGGCCGGTTTCTCGCGCAACTCGCTGAGTGCATCGATCTGCGCGCCGATCTCCTCGAAATGCGGACGGATTCCGTTGAACAGGCGCTCGCCGGCATCGGTCAGCGACACCGCCCGCGTCGTGCGGGTCAGAAGCCGGATGCCGAGCCGGGCTTCGAGCTGGCGGATGGTGTGGCTGAGGGCCGACTGCGACAGGCCGAACTGCGCCGCCGCCCTGGTGAAGCTCCGTTCACGGGCCACCGCGATGAAGGCCAGCAGATCGTCGACGCTCTCACGCGGCATTCATGACTTCCCTTCATGTCGCTCCGCACAGTATAGCGCCGGAGCCGATTTCAGGAATGACTTGCTCGACGCTCCGGCGCCATCGAGGGCAGCAAACCCCCGTCCGGCGGGACGCTGGCGGGCGCGCCGGTTCGGGGGTGCTCGCATTTTAAATAGGGAGGCGAAGGCCGGGATCAGGCGGACAGGGAGGCGCTGTCGATCACGAAGCGGTATTTGACGTCGCCCTTCAGCATCCGTTCATAGGCCGCGTTGATCTCCCTGGCGCGGATCAGTTCGATGTCGGCGGTGATACCGTGTTCGGCACAGAAATCCAGCATCTCCTGCGTCTCTGGGATACCGCCGATCATCGAGCCGGCGATGGACCGCCGCTTGGTGATCAGGTTGAACACGGTGGGCGAGGGATGCGGCGTGGCCGGCGCACCGACAAGCGTCATCGTTCCGTCGCGCTTCAGAAGCACGAGAAAGGCATCGAGATCGTGCGGAGCCGCCACCGTGTTCAGGATGAGGTCGAAGCTCTTGGCATGGGTGGCCATCTCGTCCTCGTTGCGGGAAACGACGACCTCGTCCGCCCCCAGCGCCTTCGCATCCTCGCGCTTGGATTCGGACGTGGTGAAGGCCACCACATGGGCGCCCATCGCGTGAGCCAGCTTGATGCCCATATGGCCGAGGCCGCCGATTCCGACGACGCCGACCTTCTTGCCCGGCCCCGCCTGCCAGTGGCGCAGGGGGGAATAGGTGGTGATGCCGGCGCAAAGCAGCGGCGCCACCGCCGCAAGCTGCTCCTCCGGGTGCCTGACGCGCAGAACATAGCGTTCGTGGACGACGATCCGCTGTGAATAGCCGCCCAGCGTGTGGCCGGGCGGATCGTCGGTCGGTCCGTTGTAGGTGCCGACCATGCCGTCGCAGTAATTCTCCAGCCCGGCCTCGCAGTCGTCGCAATTCCGGCAGCTGTCGACCATGCAGCCGACGCCGACCAGATCGCCGTCGCGGAAACCTTTCACATGGCCGCCGACGGCGGAAACCCGGCCGACGATCTCGTGTCCGGGAACGCATGGCCACAGCGTGCCGGCCCATTCCGCCCGCACCTGATGCAGGTCCGAATGGCAGACACCGCAATAGGCGATCTCGATCTGCACGTCATGCGGACCGGGAGCCCGGCGGGCGATGTCCATCGGCTCCAGCGGCCTGTCGGCGGCATGGGCGCCATAGGCTTTCACAGTCATGGGGAAAACTCCTCGCTTCTCTCGGCTTCTTATCCGGGACGGTCGGCGTCAGGCGCCGTATTGCTCGTCCGTCACCTTGTCCATCCAGTCGACCGCCTTGCCGTCCAGCTGTTCCTGGATGGCGATGTGCGTCATCGCCATGGTGGGCGAGGCGCCGTGCCAGTGCCGTTCGCCCGGCGCGAACCACACCACGTCACCGGGGCGAATCTCCTCGATGGGGCCGCCCTCGCGCTGGACTCGGCCGCAGCCGGCGGTGACGATCAGCGTCTGCCCCAGCGGATGGGTATGCCATGCCGTGCGGGCACCGGGCTCGAAGGTGACGCTGGCGGCGGTCGTGCGGGCCGGCGGATGCGGCTGGAACAGCGGGTCGATGCGGACCGTACCCGTGAACCAGTCCGCCGGTCCCCTGGTGGATGGCTGCGAGCCGACGCGTGTGATGTCCATGGCCTCGATCCTCCGGTCGTTGCCCGCCGCGGTGCGGCGGTGGGGGTGCCAGAGAAGCTAATCCATGGGACTGTCTGCGATTAGTCCCCCAAAGATGCATGGACTTATGAATGAACCTCATCAATACCCGTGACGTGTCGCGGTTTCGATGTCCGTTCACCGGCCGGTCAGGCGATGGCGCCGCCGCCATCCACGCGCACGGTGGAGCCAGTGGCGAAGGGAGTGGTGGCGAGGAACAGCACGGCGTTGGCGATATCCTTGGCTTGGCCGACCCGGCGGGCGGGCAGGCGTTGGGCGGCGCCGGAGAACATCGCCTCCCGCTTCTCCGCTGGCAGGCCGGACCACAGCGGTGTCGCGATCAGGCCTGGCGAAACGGCATTGACGCGGACAGGGGCGAGTTCCAGAGCAAGCCCGCGGGCCAGCGCTTCCAGCGCTGCGTTGATGGCGCCCTGCAGAACGGAGGTCGCGGAGGGCCTGACGCTGAGAAAGCCCGACACGAAGGTCAGCGATCCGGTCTCGCTGATTTTTGCGGCACGGGCGACGTGGTAGGCGCCCCAGAATTTGCTGTCCATCGCGGTCCGGGCGTCGGCGACGGCAAGACCGCGCACCGGCCCGCCGGGCGTCTGCGCCGCGGAGACGACGACATGGTCCCAGGCCGGCTCTTCCGCGAAGAAGCGTTCAACCGCCTCCCGGTCGCGGGTGTCGAGCACGACGGCGCGTGCGTCGCCGCCGATTGCGGCGACCGCGGCGTCGAGCTTGTCGCGCGACCGCGAGGCGATGGTGACCGAAGCGCCTGCTTCGGCAGCTGCCGTCGCAGTCGCCAGACCGATGCCGGAGCTGCCGCCGACCACCAGCACGCGCGTGTTCTTCAAGCTGTCTGACATGGTGCATTTCCTTCAGGGGGTGGGTTGGAAGGAAGTCTAGAACCTCTCCGAATTGCGCAGTATCCTCGACCTGATCGATATACTCTCCACCAAATGGAAAGAATGAGAACGGGTATGCTGGGCGACCTCGATGAGCTGCGCACCTTCGTCCGCATCGTCGCCGCGGGCAGCCTGTCCGCCGCCGGCCGGGAGATGAATCTGGCGCTGAGTGCGGTCAGCAAGCGGCTGGCATCGCTGGAGCGGCGAACCGACACACGGTTGGTGGCCCGCAGCACCCGGCGCCTCGCCCTGACGGAGGAGGGGCAACGGCTGTACCGGCATGCCCAGCGCATCCTCGCCGAGGTCGCTGAGGCCGAGGAGGCTCTCAGCCATGGCCGCGTCGAGCCGCAGGGCATTCTGCGGGTGGGAGCGCCGGCGGCCTTGGGCCGCATGCATGTCGGCCCGGTCTGCCGCGAGCTTGTCGAGGCTTATCCGCGGATTTCGGTCGACCTGCGCCTGACCGATCGCATGGTCGATCTGATCGACGAGGGGCTGGACGTGGCGGTACGGATCGGGGCGCCCAGGGATTCGGCGCTGGTCATGCGCAGGCTGGCCGACAACCACCGGATCCTGGTCGGTGCGCCGGCCTATCTGGAGCGTCGAGGCTGGCCCGCCTCGCCAGAGGATTTGGAGAGCCACGAGTGCATCCAGTATCGCGGCACCGGCGGGCGCTGGCGCCTGCTGGGATCCGGCGGTGCGGTGGTCGAACTGGACACCGCATCCCGCCTGCGCTGCAACAATGGCGACGTCGCCCAGGATTGGGCGCTTGCCGGCTGCGGCCTCATGTGGAAGTCACAGATCGACGTTCAGGACGACCTTGCCGCCGGCAGACTGGTGCGGGTGCTGCCGGACTGGCATGGCAACTCCGCACCGGTCTGTGCGCTGTTCCCCTCGCAACGGCAGCTGCCGACGCGCGTGCGCCTGTTCCTCGACGCCATGGCGCGCCGGCTGAACCGGGAGGAGGCAAGGTGATAGGAACGCCGCTTCCGGTGTCTCAGCCGACCCGCTCGATGGCGATGGCGGTGGCCTCTCCGCCGCCGATGCACAGGGAGGCCACGCCCCGCGTCAGTCCGCGCGCCGCCAGCGCGTGCAGCAGCGTCACGATCAGCCGCGCCCCGGTTGCGCCGATGGGGTGGCCGAGCGCGCAGGCCCCGCCATTGACGTTCAACCGCTCGGGATCGATCCCCAGGTCGCGCTGCGCCGCCATGGCGACGACGGCAAAGGCCTCGTTGATCTCGAACAGATCGACCTCGCCCACCGACCAGCCGACCTTGTCCAGCAGTTTGCGGATTGCCGGGATCGGAGCGGTGGTGAACCAGGCCGGATCCTGGCTGTGGGTGGCGTGGCCGCGGATCTCCGCCAGGATCGGCAGGCCGGCGGCCTCGGCCACCGAACGCCGCGTCAGCACCAGCGCCGCAGCGCCGTCCGCATTGGCCGACGAGCTGGCAGCCGTGATCGTCCCGTCGCGGCGGAAGGCGGGCTTCAGCGCAGGGATCCTGTCGGGGGAAACCTTCAGCGGGTTCTCGTCCTGCGCGACCACCCGCTCGCCACCCTTGGCAGGAACCGTGACCGGCACGATCTCCGCCGCGAAGGCGCCGCTTTCGACCGCCGCACGGGCGCGGGTCAGCGTCCGGGCGGCGTAGGCGTCCTGTTCGGCGCGGGTGAAGCCGTAGGCCTCGGCCGTCGCTTCGCCGAAATCGCCCATGGCGCGGCCACCCTCATAAGCATCCTCCAGCCCGTCCAGCATCATGTGGTCCAGCAGCCGGTCATGGCCGATGCGGTATCCGCCGCGGGCCTTCGCCAGCAGGTAGGGAGCATTGGTCATCGACTCCATGCCGCCGGCAACGACGATGTCGGCCGACCCGGCGCGGATCAGGTCATGGGCCAGCATGGTCGCCTTCATGCCCGAGCCGCAGACCTTGTTGATCGTGGTCGCTCCGGTCGCATCGGGCAGCCCGGCACCGCGGGCGGCCTGCCGGGCCGGCGCCTGCCCTTGCCCGGCGGGAAGAACGCAGCCGAACAGCAGCTCGTCGATGCTGGCTGGCGGCAAGCCGGCACGCTCCACCGCCGCGGCAATGGCGCGGGCGCCGAGAGCCGGGGCCGGCAGCGCTGCCAACTCACCCTGGAAGCGGCCCACCGGGGTGCGGACGGCGGACACGATGACGACGGGATCCTTGGGTGAAGCGGTGTGCATGTTGCGGTCTCCGGATCGGTGGCCCGGCTGGGGCGAGATTTAAATTATGGCCATCATGTTTGCATAAATGATGATGATCGTCATATAATTTGTCAACGGGCCTCCCATCGCTTCGCGGGGACGCTTCTCAGGGTCGGGTCAGGGAAGGTGGAACATGCGGGTGAGCAAGGAGCAGGCGGCGGAGAACCGGCGCCGCGTCGTCGAGGTGGCGAGCGCGCTGTTCCGCGAGCGCGGGTTCAATGGGATCGGCGTCGCGGACCTGATGAAGGAGGCCGGCCTGACCCATGGCGGCTTCTACGGCCAGTTCGCCTCGAAGGAGGATCTGGCGGCGGAGGCCTGCGCCCATGCGATGGAGGTTGCGGCGGAGCGCTGGCGCGTGTCGGCGGAGACGAAGGGGGACGAGGCTCTGGCGGCGCTGCTGGACAGCTATTTGTCTCCGCGCCACCGCGACCGCAGTGCCGCCGGTTGCCCCATTGCGGCACTCGGCATCGATGTGGCCCGTCAGGGCGGGGTGGCGCGCAGTGCCTTCACCCGCGGACTGCGGCCCTTCCTCGACGGCTTGAGCCGCCTCGTTCCGGGCCGCTCGGCGGAGGCGAAGCGGAAGGCGGCGCTGACCACCCTTTCGGAGATGGTCGGCGCCCTGATCCTTGCGCGTGCCGTCGACGATCCCGCCTTGTCGGAAGAGATCCTGGAGGCGGCGCGCACGAGCCTCGGCCGGCCTCCCGGCAAACAGGAAGCCGGCGATGCCTGAGCGCCGTTGCGTCGATCAGGCTATGCCGGTCAGGCGATGCGGCGCAGCAGGTCGATCCGCAGCGGTTCGCCCAGCAGCGTATCGAACTGCGCGGCAAGGCCGGTGAAGGCCGCAGCCTTCGCATGGGTGTCGAGTGCCGCCTGATCCTGCCAGATCTCGTACATCACGACGGTACCGGGCTTTTCGCGGCTGACATGGGCGGAGTAGGCGAGGCAGCCCGGCTCCTTCAGCACGTCCGGAACGATGGCGGTGATGGCGTCGGCCAGCGCCTGCTCCTGGCCGGGCTTGGCGACCAGATAGGCGACGAGTTGCACCTGTTCGCTCGGCGGAATGGTCATGGTGGTCTTTCCCTGATGAATGGTTGGGACTCGGAGTTCAAGCTTGGACTTTGCAAAACCGGAGACCGACCGATCCTCGCCCGCGGGACGGCGGCTGGCAACCCGGCCCCTCGGCCTGTGACCAAGGGATAGACCGGGAAAATCGAAATCGGAAATGCGGAGTTGCGATTTCAGACAGAAGCAAATCCCATCGATCCCAAGCCGCTTGTCTATGGGTTTTGCCGAACGCAGCGCGCCAACGCCGGCTGACCGCCGCCTAACGGGGCATCATGCCGTCATTCTCCTGCTCTGCCTCCTTTCCACTGCTGTTTCGATCCTCGCCGCGGCAGGGGCCGCCGTCGCGCAGTCGCCGCTGACGACACCGCCACGGCAGCGATGCTCCTGTCGAATCCTCTGACCGGGCCCAGGAAGTTTTGCTTGGGGCCAAGCGGTGATGGTTCGCGGCGCCAACAACGCTGTTGACCAAAGCTGTATTATCCATCATACAGGTTCCTGTCTGGTGAATAGACAGCTACGGTTTCCGACGGAAGGGGAGGCGGAGTGCTGTGAAGTCGGCGGTCGAACCCCTGAAGGCCCGCAGGATCTATTTGCTACTGCGCGACCGCATCGTCGCCGGCGAGCTGCCGCCGGGCGCACGCCTGCCGGGCGAACCAGCTCTGGCCGCCGAACACGCCGTGTCGCGCGTCACCGTGCGCCGGGCGCTTGACCTTCTGGACAAGGAAGGGCTGGTGCAGCGCAAGGCCGGCTCCGGCACTTTCGTCCACGACACGCGCGCCGTCCGGCCGATCGTCGCCGATCTGTCGAATGTGCTGTCGCACCTGATCGACATGGGCCGCAGCACCGACGTGAGGCTGCTGTCCTTTGGCTATGGCGTGCCGCCTGAATCGATTGCTGAAAGCCTGGGCCTGAAGCCCGGCGAGCGGGCGCAGCGGTCGGTGCGCGTGCGCCTGATCGACGGAGAACCCTTCTCCTACCTGACCACCCATGTGCCGGAATGGATCGGCCTGACCTATTCGGAGGCGGAACTGGCGGCGCGCCCGCTGCTGGAACTGATCGAACGGTCGGGCGTGACGACGGAGCGCGCCACCCAGGCGATCAACGCCACGCTGGCCGGACCGGAGGCGGCGGCGGCGCTCGATCTGGAGATCGGCTCGCCGCTGCTGACCCTGACCCGCATCGTCTACGAGCCGTCGGGCCGCGGCGTGGAACATCTCCACGCGCTCTACCGCCCTGACCGCTACAGCTTCCACATGGATCTGGTGCGCACCGGCAACGACGGCGAGAGGCGGTGGAGCCCCGCGCTCGGCTGGCCGCGCACCACGGACAAAAGCAAATCAGAGAAAAGCAAAGCGGGCGAAAAGCCCACCCGCACCCCGCGGGTCATCAAACAGAGGAGTTGAGCGTTATGGGACGTTCGGTTCAGGACTCCACCCTCATCGGCATTTCCCGCCGCACGGTTCTGAAGGCCGGTGCGGCGGCGGCCGCCGTCACCGCGCTGCCGTTTGCCGCCCCCTCGGTCCTGCGGGCACAAACTCCGGTGGTGAAGATCGGCATCCTTCAGCCAGTGACCGGCGCGCTGGCCCATGACGGCGACCTCGGCCGGGCCGGTGCGGAGATGGCGATCAACGAGATCAACGCGGCCGGCGGCATCAAGTCGCTGGGTGGCGCCAAGCTGGACATGCTGTTCGGCGACGCTCGCTCGACCCCCGAAGCCGGCACGCAGGAGGTTGAGCGGATGCAGGCCGAAGGCGTGTCCGCCATCGTCGGTGGCTTCGCCAGCCCGATCTGCCTCGCCGCGTCGCAGGCGGCGGCGCGCTACGACCTGCCTTACCTGGTCGATGTCGGCGTGTCGGACCAGATCATGGCGCGCGGCCTGACCAACACCTTCCGCTTCAGCCCCGGCTTCGGCAAGGTCACGCAGGTGGCGCTCGACAATTTGACCGCCATCAACGACAAGGCGGGCAAGCCGGCAAAGACCGTGGTGCTGGTGCATGAGGACGGGCTGTTCGGCTCCGGCCTCGCCAAGCTTCTGCAAACCGAACTGCCCAAGCGCGGCTTCGAGATTCTGGAAACCATCGCCCATCCGACGCCGGCGCGCGACATGTCCAACGTGGCGCTCCGCATCCGTTCGCTGAACCCCGATCTGGTGATCCCGTCCAATTATTATGGCGAGTTCGTGCTGCTCGCCCGCACCATGCAGCAGCAGCGCATCAAGCCGAAGGGCATCTATGCGATCCTGGGCGGTGCGGCGTCGAATGGCCGCTTCGTCAAGGAATTCCCCCAGGCGGCCCAGAACGTCATCGACTGCAACCACTGGCACGATCCGAAGAACCCGAAGGCGCTGGCGCTCCGCAAGGCGGTGGAAGGGCAGGGCAAGTCCTTCGCCTACAATGTCTCGCTGAACTATTCGAACGTCCTGCTGCTGGCCGACGCCATCGAGCGCGCGGCCTCTACCGACCGTAAGAAGATCATCGAGGCGCTGAACGCCTCCACCTTCGCCGGCCACATCATGCCCTATGGCCCGACCAAGTTCGTCAACGGCCAGAACGAGGGCGCCAGCCCGATCAACACCCAGATCCAGGGTGAGGACATCAAGGTGATCTTCCCCGACGCATTCGCCGAGGCGAAGGCCAACTTCCCGGCGGCCTGATCCGTTTTTCGCCGTCGCACCTCCGCATTCCCCCATCCGTCCGGGTCGCCGAGAGCCGGCTTCGCGGACGGATGAAGGGACCGTTCCCCTCATGCGCGGGCTGCCATGTATTCACCTCAGATCATTCTGGAAGCGGCGCTGAACGGTCTGATGACCGGTGCGGTCTATGCCCTGATTGCACTTGGCCTGACGCTGATCTACGGCGTGCTCCACATCATCAACTTCGCCCACGGCGCGCTCCTGACCTGCGCGATGTTCGCGGTCTGGGTCGCCTGGGCATGGTTGGGCATGGACCCCTATCTCGCCATCCTGCCGCTGGTGCCGCTGATGTTCGTGCTCGGCTACGGCCTGCAGCGCTTCGTCATCGGGCCGGCCAGCCATGGCGACGACGGCAACATCCTGCTGGTCACGCTCGGCCTGTCCATCGTGTTGGAGAATGTGCTGCTGGCCGTGTTCCAGTCCGACACCCGCACACTCGACACCGATTATTCCTTCCAGGTCGTGGCCTTGGGGCCGCTGCTGCTCAGCTACCCGCGGCTGATCGGGCTGGGCGTCGCCGTGGTGGTGACCGGCCTGTTGTGGCTGGTGCTGAACCGCACCGACACCGGCAAGGCGATCCGCGCGGTCGCCAAGGAAAAGCTCGGCGCCAATCTGGTCGGCATCGACGTGCCGCATGTCTATGCCGTCACCTTCGGCCTGGGCTGCGCCTGTCTTGCCGTCGCGGCGGGGCTGCTGATGCCAACCTTCTACGTCAACCCGCGCATCGGCGGCGCCTTCGTGCTGGTCGCCTTCACCGTGGTGGTGCTGGGCGGCATGGGCTCGCTGCCCGGCGCGCTGCTGGGCGGGCTGTTCATCGGGGTGGTGGAGAGCCTGTGCGGCCTGTTCCTGGGCGACAGCCTGGGCCAGATCGGCATCTTCCTGATCTTCATCGCCGTGCTGCTGGTGCGGCCGACCGGACTGTTCGGAGCCAAGGCATGACCGCGCGCGACCTGATCCCGATCGCCGTCCTCACCGTCCTGGCGGCGCTGCTGCCGCTGGTGGTGACCTCCAGCCCGGTGCTGAATTTCCTGGTCTTCATGCTGATCGTGGCGCTGGGCGCGCAGGGCTGGAACATCCTGGGCGGCTTCGGCGGCCAGTTCAGCTTCGGCCATGCCGCCTTCTTCGGCACCGGCGCCTATGTGACGGCGATCCTGCAACTGCGCTACGGCGTCAACGCCTGGGCTGGTCTGATGCTGGCGGTGGCGGCCGGTGCGGCGGTCGGCTGGGTCATCGGCTTCCTCAGCTTCCGGTCGGGACTGCGCGGCTCCTACTTCGCGCTGGTGACGCTGGCCTTCGCCGAGGTGTTCCGCATCCTCGCCAACGCCGCGTCGTTCACCGGCGGTGCGGCGGGCTTGCTGATCAAGCTGGATGTCCGCGCCGCCAACCTGCAATTCGACGACCGCGCCGTCTTCTACTGGCTGGTGCTGGCCTTCGTCGTCTCGGTTCTGCTGCTGACGCGCTGGATCCAGCGCTCCCGCTTCGGGGCGCAGCTGGTGGCGGTGCGGGAGAACGAGGACGCCGCCAAGGCGTTGGGCGTCAATGCACTGACGGTGAAGCTGCGTGCCATCGCCCTGTCGGGCGGGGTGACGGCGCTGTCCGGCTGCCTTTATGCCCAGTACTTCCTCTACATTGACGCCAACATCGCCTATGGCAGCTGGATTTCGGTTGAGCTTCTGCTGGCCCCGATCATCGGCGGCGTCGGCACCGTCTTTGGCCCGGTGGTCGGGGCGCTGACCCTGCACGGGCTGGGCGAGGTCGCCAAGCAGTTCGCCGGCCGCATCCCCGGCATCGACCTGATCGTCTTCGGCGGCGTGCTGGTGCTGGCCGTCGCCTTTGCCCGCGGCGGCATCCTCGGCCTGCTGGAACGGCTGCGCGACCGCGGCCGCGGGATGGTCACGCGCGGACCCAAGGAGGTTTCCCATGCTGGCCGTTGACGGCGTTTCCAAGCGGTTCGGCGGGCTGATGGCGGTGGACGGCGCGACGCTGGCGCTGCAACCCGGCGGCATCGTCGGGTTGATCGGCCCGAACGGCGCCGGCAAGACCACGCTGTTCTCGATGATCTCCGGCTTCGTCGCCCCCACCGACGGGCGCATCCGCTTCGAGGGCACCGACATCACCGCAGAGGAACCGCACCGCCGGGCGGAACGCGGCATCGGCCGCACCTTCCAGATCGTCCAGCCCTTCGCCGGGCTGACGGTGTGCGAGAACATCGCGGTCGGCGCCTATCTGCGCCATGCCAAGCGCGCCGACGCCACCGCCAAGGCGCGCGACGTGGCGCGCCGCGTCGGGCTGGGGAGCGAGCTGGACCGGCCGGCGGGCGGACTGACGGTGGCTGGGCGCAAGCGGCTCGAACTGGCCCGCGCGCTCGCCACCGAACCGAAGCTGCTGCTGCTGGACGAGGTGCTGGCCGGGCTCAACCCGTCGGAGATCCGCGACATCATCCCGGTGATCCGGGGCATCCGCGACGAAGGGGTGACGA
This sequence comes from Azospirillum sp. UENF 112521, assembly GCF_058780665.1. Classification (NCBI taxonomy): domain Bacteria; kingdom Pseudomonadati; phylum Pseudomonadota; class Alphaproteobacteria; order Rhodospirillales; family Azospirillaceae; genus Azospirillum; species Azospirillum sp. UENF 112521. Next base: position 259,283 of record NZ_JBSNCI010000005.1, on the reverse strand, counting down.
TCCTGATGATCGAACACGTCATGCAGGCGGTGATGAACCTGTGCGAGCGCGTCTATGTGCTGGCCCAGGGCCGCATGATTGCCGAGGGGCCTCCCGCCGTCGTCTGCGCCGATACCCGCGTGATCGAGGCCTATCTCGGCCACGGCGCCGCCGCCCGGCTGAAGGCGGAGGGGGCGGTACATGGCTGAACAGCTTTTGGAAATCCGCGGGCTGAAGACCGGCTATGGCGCCACCGAGGTGCTGCGCGGCATCGACATGGCCGTCCATGCCGGCGAGATCGTCACGGTGCTGGGCTCCAACGGCGTCGGCAAGACGACGCTGAACAAGGTGATGTCGGGCGTACTGCCGGCCTGGACCGGTGAGATCCGCTTCGGCGGCACCCGCATCGACGGCAAATCCGCCGCCCGCATCGTCGAGGAGGGGCTGATCCAGGTGCCGGAGGGCCGCAAGATTTTCCCCAACCTGTCGATCCGCGAGAATCTGGAACTCGGCAGCTACCGGCGCGGCAAGCCGAACCGGGCACGGAACCTGGAGCGCATCTTCGCGACCTTTCCCCGTCTGAAGGAGCGCGAGGGCCAGTTCGCCGGCACGCTCTCCGGCGGCGAACAGCAGATGCTGGCCATCGGCCGCGGCATGATGGCGGAACCGCTGCTGCTGATCCTCGACGAGCCGTCGCTCGGCCTCTCGCCGCTGGTGGTGGAGGAGATGTTCGGGCTGATCCGCAAGCTTAATGAGGACGGGCTGGCGATCCTGCTGGTGGAGCAGAACGTCGTCCAGTCGCTGGAGGTCGCCCGCCGGGCCTACATCCTCGAGAACGGCGTGTTCGCGCTGTCGGGACCGTCCGACGAGATGGCGCGCGACCCCGAACTGAAACGCACCTATCTCGGGTTGTGAGCGATGCGCGCTCCGGCCCTCTCCCGACATTTCCCAACCCTGACCCGGTGCCGCCGCGACCGCTTTGTGGACCGACACCGGGGGGAGCGCTTGACATGACCGTCCCCAGCATGAGTTTCCGGGACCGACTGGCTCAGGACCACGTCGTCCTGGCGCCCGGCGTCTATGACGCCTTCACCGCTTCGGTGGCCACCGCCGCCGGGTTCGAGGCGCTGTACCTGTCGGGCGCCGCCATCGCCTACACCCGGCTGGGCCGGCCCGACATCGGGCTGGTCTCGGTCAGCGAGGTGGCCGACACCATCGCCCTGGTGCGCGACCGCGTGCCGACGCCGCTGATCGTCGATGCCGACACCGGCTATGGCAATGCACTGAACGTGCAGCGCACCGTGCGCATGTTCGAGCGGGCCGGCGCCACCGCCTTGCAGCTGGAGGACCAGAGCTTTCCCAAGCGCTGCGGCCACCTGACCGACAAGGCGGTGATCCCGGCCGGTGAGATGGCCGGCAAGATCAAGGCGGCGGTCGATGCCCGCGCTAGCGACGGCACGCTGATCGTCGCCCGTACCGATGCGGTGGCGGTGGAAGGCGTTTCGGCAGCCCTTGACCGCGCCCGCCTCTATGTCGAGGCAGGGGCCGACGTGCTGTTCGTCGAGGCACCGAAAAGCCGCGAGCAGCTGTCCGCCATCGCCACCGACCTGGGCGGCATCCGCCCGCTGCTCGCCAACATGGTCGAGGGTGGGCAGACGCCGATCAGTTCCGCCGCCGAGCTGGGCGAGCTGGGTTACCGGCTGGTGATCTTCCCCGGCGGAATCGTGCGAGCGCTCGCTCGGCAAGCGCAGGACTATTACGGCTCGCTGGCGCAGCACGGCACCACCCAGCCCTTCCGCGACCGCATGTTCGACTTCAACGCGTTGAACGACCTGATCGGCACGCCGGAGATGTTGGCGCTCGGCGAGACTTATAAGGACTTTGGCCCCGCCAAGCGGGAGGACGCAGCATGACCACCAGAACCACCGCCATCGACCCCGTCACGCTGGCCGTCCTGAAGGGCCGGCTGGAGCAGATCGCCGACGAGATGGACGCGACGCTCTACCGCTCCGCCTTCAACCCGATCATCGCCGAGGCGCGCGACGCCTGCCACGGCCTCTACCATGCCGAGACCGGGGCAACGCTGGTGCAGGGCACCAACGGCCTGCCGATCTTCGTCGGCGCCATGGCCTTCGCGGTCAAGGCGGTGATCGACAAGGTGGCGAAGGAGGGCGACCTTCATGCGGAAGACATCTTCCTGTTCAACGACCCCTATGACGGCGGCACCCACCTGAACGATTTCCGTCTGGTGCGGCCGATCTTCCGTCAGGGGCGGCTGTTCTGCTGGATGGCGTCGGTCGGCCACTGGCTCGACATCGGTGGCAACGTGCCGGGCAATTTCAACGCCCGCGCCACCGACAGCTTCCAGGAGGGCGTGCGCTTCCCGCCGGTGAAGTTGGTCAAGGCGGGCGTGATGAACCACGATTTGCTGGCGATCCTCGCCGCCAATTCCCGTGTGCCGGTGTCGAACTACGGCGATTTGAACGGGCAGCTTAACGCGCTGGACCTGGGGGTGCGCCGCCTGACCGAACTGCTGGACGAGCATGGCGAGGAGACGGTCTCCGCCGCCTTCGATGCCTTCACCGCGCGGGCCGACGCGCTGATGCGCAGCGCCGTGTCGAAGCTGCCGGACGGCACCTACAGCTTCGAGGATTATCTCGACAATGACGGCATCACGGCGGACCGGCTGCTCATCGCGTTGGACCTGACCATCGACGGCGAGCGGATGACGCTGGATTTCTCGCGCTCATCGGCTCCCTGCGCCGGGCCGCTGAACATCGCCTATTCCACCGCGGTGGCCTGCTGCTATGTCGCGCTGAAGCATGTCTTCACCGACGTGCCCGCCAATGCCGGCTGCCTCAACCCGATCACCTTCGTCATCCCGGAAAGCACCCTGCTGGCGGTCAAGCCGCCCAAGCCGGTCGGCGGCTATACCGAGACGATCCTGCGCGTGATCGGCGTGGTGTTCGGTGCGCTGGCGCTCGCCGATCCGACCCGCGCCACCGCCGCCCCCTTCGGCACCATCAACGCGCTGTCGCTGGCCGGCCACCGCAAGGACGGCTCGCGCTGGGTCATGTTCTCCTTCTTCGGCGGGGGCCTGGGCGGCAATCCGGAGACGGACGGGCTGAACCACGCCAACAACCCGATCTCCACCGCCACCATCCCGCCGGTGGAAATCCTGGAGGCCGCCTATCCGGTGATGTTCACCCAATGGGCTCTGCGGCCGGACTCCGCCGGTGCCGGCCTGCATCGCGGCGGGCTGGGTGCGGTCTATGAGATCGAGGCGCTGACCGACGCCGATGTCTTCCTGCTGGGCGAGCGCGGCGTCTTCTCGCCCTTCGGCGTGGCGGGCGGCACTCCTGCGGCGCTGAACCGTTTCAGCTGGCAGAGCGACGAGGGCGAGAAGTCGCCGCCGCTCGCCTCCAAGGTCACCGACGTGAAGATCCGCGACGGTCAGCGCGTGCGGCTGGAGACGCCGGGCGGCGGCGGCTGGGGCGACCCGAAGCGGCGCGATGCCGAGGCTGTCGCCCGCGACGTGCGGCTCGGCTATCTCGGCCGTGACGCGGCGCACAGCGCCTATGGCGTGGCGCTGACCGACGACGGCGCGCTCGACATCGCCGCCACCGCGACCTTGCGCGAATCCTCCGTCGCCTGACGATTCCGGGATCCAAGACCATGAGCAACGGTATTTCCAAGGGCGCCATCGTCGGCGTCGATGTCGGCGGCACCTTCACCGACCTGTTCCATTACGACGAGGCGCGCGGCAGCTTCCGCACCGCCAAGGTTCCCTCCAACCGCGGCGACGAGGCGGTCGGCTTTCTCGCCGGCCTGCAGAGCTTCGGCCCCGTCGCCGAACTGGGCTCCATCGTCCACGGCACCACCGTCGGTACCAATGCCCTGCTGGAGCGCAAGGGCGCCAAGGTCGGGCTGATCACCACCGCCGGCTTCCGCGACGTGTTGGAGATGCGCCGCCGCGACCGCCGCCAAACCTGGGGCCTGTGGGGCGATTTCGTTCCCGTCGTCGACCGCGACATGCGGCTGGAGGTGGCGGAGCGCACGCTGGCCGACGGCACCATCCGCAGCGCCATCGACCCGGAGGAGGTGCGCACCGCCGCCCGCAAACTCGCCGACCAGGGGGCGGAGGCGCTCGCCATCGTCTTCATCAACGCCTACGCCAACCCGGCCAACGAGCTGGCGGCGCTGGAGGCGGCGCGCGAGGTGTGGCCGAATGCCAACCTCGAATGCTCGTCCCGCATCCTGCCGGAAATCCGCGAGTTCGAGCGCACCTCGACCACCGCGCTCAACGCCTATCTCCAGCCGGTGGTCGGCAGCTATCTCGCCAAGCTCGACAACGCGCTGGCCGGCGAAGGGTTCGGCGGACGCTTCCATATCGTGCAGTCGAACGGCGGCGTGATGTCCACCGACACGGCGCGGCGGCTGCCGGTGCGCACCGCCCTGTCGGGGCCGGCGGCCGGCGTCATCGCCGCGGCGGCGATCTCCAAGGCGGCGGGCTTCCCCAACGTCATCACCGGCGACCTTGGCGGCACCAGCTTCGACGTGTCGCTGGTGGTGGAGGGGCAGACCATGCTCGCCGCCCAGACCACCATCGATTTCGGTCTGGTCGTCCGCACCCCGATGATCGAGATCACCACCATCGGCGCCGGCGGCGGCTCCATCGCCGGGGTCGATCCCGGCGGCATGCTCCAGGTCGGGCCTGAGAGTGCCGGTTCCAGGCCGGGGCCGGTCTGCTACGGCCAGGGCAACACCCGTCCGACCCTGACCGACGCCAATGTCCTGCTCGGCCGCATCAATGCCGAGCGCCCCATCGGCGGCAAGCTGGCGCGGCTGGACGTCGATGCCGCCCGCACCGCCATCGCCACCCATGTCGCCGAGCCGCTCGGCCTTGAAGTCATGGCGGCGGCGGAAGCCGTGGTGCGCATCGCCAACAGCAAGATGGCCGGCGCCATCCGCCTCGTCTCCATCGAGCGCGGCCATGACCCGGCCAAGTTCGCCGCCGTGCCCTTCGGCGGCGGCGGGGCGCTGCATGTCGGCGCGCTGATCAAGGAGGTCGGGCTGAAGGCGGCGCTGGTGCCGCGCTTCCCCGGTGTGACCTCGGCTCTCGGCTGTGTCATCGCCGATATCCGCCACGATCAGGTGCAGACGGTCAATCTGCCGCTGGCGGGCATCGACGCTCGCTCGCTCGACCGCCGCATGGTGGAGGAGGCGACCGCCGCCCGCGCCGTGGTGGAGTCCGCCGGTCTCAGCGTCGAGCGCATCGACCTCGTCTTCGAACTCGATATGCATTACATCGGCCAGACCCACACGGTCGCCGTGCCGTTGCCGGTGTCGGTCGAGAACGGCAGCACGGGGATCGACGAGGCGACCATCCGCTCCGCCTTCGAGCGTGCCTATCAGGCCTCCTTCAGCCGCCTGCTGCCGGGTGTCGGCGCCAAGATCGTCAATCTGCGCACCGCCGCCATCGGCCGCCGTCCGCATTTCGACCTCTCCGCTTTGGCTCCGGCCGCCGGAACGACGGTGGAGGGCGCCCATGCCGGGTCGCGGCCGGTGTGGTTCGATGGGGCCTGGCACGAGACCGCCGTCTACAACCGCCTCGATCTGCCGGCCGGCGCGATGATCCAGGGGCCGGCGATCCTGGAGCAGCCGGACGCCACCACCGTCATCGACCCCGACCTCAGCGCCCGTGTCGACGGCTTCGGCAACGTCATCGTGGAAAGGAGCACCCGATGAGCGGCACCGCCATTCCCATCGAGCGCACCGCCCTGCTGGTCTGCGATCTGCAAAATGACTTCCTCCATCCCGATGGCGCCTATGGCCGCGCCGGACAGACGGCGCCCGAGATCGTAGCGCTGCCGGAGCGGGTGAAGCCGCTGGCCGACCTGCTGCGCTCGCGCGGCGGCTGGGTGATCTCCACCAACTTCACCCTGGTGCCGGGCCGCGGCGGCGAGCCGATGATCTCGCCGCATCTGAAATCGCTGCGTCCTTTCCTGGCCAAGGGCGATTTTCAGCCCGGAGGCTGGGGACATCGCACGGTGGATGTGCTCCAGCCCGTCGATGTCGAGGTGGAGAAGGTCGCCTATTCCGCCTTCTACATGTCGCGGTTGGAATGGGTGCTGGCGAAATGCGGGGTGGAACGGCTGCTGGTCTGCGGCATCGTCACCAATGGCGGCGTCGCGTCGACCGTGCGCGACGCCCATGTCCGCGATTTCGAGACGATCCTGCTGGAGGACGGTTGCGCCGCCTTCAGCCCGGAGGTGCATGAGGTTTCCGTCGCAGCACTGCGTCCGGTCTGCCGGGTGGCAACGGTCGGGACCATGCTGGAGGAGGTGGCGAATTCATGAGCCGTATCCTGCCTGCCGATGGCGTCGAGTTCGAGTTCACCGTCCCCGTCGTCGTGATCGGCGGCGGAGCGGCCGGAATGGTCGCGGCGCTGTCCGCCCATGAGCAGGGTGCCGGCGTGCTGGTGCTGGAGCGCGATGCCCTGCCGCAAGGGTCCACCGCCCTCTCGGCCGGGCTGATCCCGGCGCCGGGCACCCGTTGGCAGCGCGACGCCGGGATCGAGGACAGCCCGGAGCAATTCGCCGCCGACATCCTCGCCAAGGCGAAGGGCGAACCCGACCGGGCCGAGGTCGACCGCGTCGCCCAGGCGGTTGGGCCTGCCCTGGAGTGGCTGGCCGACCGTTACGGCCTGCCGTTTTCGGTGGTGGACAATTTCAGCTATCCGGGTCACAGCGCCCGGCGCATGCATGGACTGCCCAGCCGGTCGGGAGCGGAGCTGATCGACCGGCTGCGCGGCGCCGTGGAAACAGCCGGCATCGACGTGCTGTGCGAGGCGCATGTCACCGCGCTCCATGCCGATGGCGCACGGATTCGCGGTGTCGAGATCACACGTCCCGACGGCAGCGTCGAGCGGGTCGGCTGCGGTGCGCTGGTCCTGGCCTGCAACGGCTATGGCGGCAACAGGGCGCTGGTCGGGCAGCATGTGCCGGAACTGGCCGACGCGCTCTATTTCGGCCATCCCGGCAACCAGGGAGATGCGCTGCTGTGGGGCGAGGTGCTGGGGGCGGCAACCCGGCACTTGTCGGGTCATCAGGGCCATGGCTCCGTGGCACACCCCGCGGGCATCCTCGTCACCTGGGCGACGATCACCGAGGGCGGCGTGCAGGTGAACACGGAGGGCCGGCGCTTCTCCAACGAGGCGCAGGGCTATTCGGAGCAGGCGGCGGTGGTGCTGCGCCAGCCGGGCGGCATCGCCTGGACCGTCTTCGACGAGCGCATCGCCGGCATCGCCCGCCAGTTCGAGGATTTCCGGCAGGCCGAGGCGATGGGTGCGGTGCTGAGCGCCGACACGCCGGCCGAACTGGCCCGGCTGATGAAGATCGACGCGGATGCCCTCGCCGCCACGCTGGCCGACATCGATCGGCTGAAGGCGGAGGGTGGAGCCGACGGGTTCGGCCGCGATTTCGCCGGCTCGGCCCCGCTGGGTGCTCCCTACCGCGCCGTCCGGGTCACCGGCGCCCTGTTCCACACCCAGGGCGGGCTGGTCGTCGATGACGAGGCCCGCGTTCTGGACGGGCGGGGGACGCCGCTGCCCAACCTCTACGCCGCCGGCGGGGCCGCCTGCGGCGTATCGGGGTCCAAGGCGTCGGGCTATTTGTCCGGCAACGGCCTGCTGACCGCGGTGGCGCTGGGGCGCATCGCCGGGGTGGCCGCCGCGGGCGCCGTAAAGGAGGAAACCAACCGATGACCTCGCAGCCACGCAGCCTGTTCGAGAAGGTCTGGGACGCCCATGTCGTGGCGACCCGGCCGGACGGTCAGGCCCTGCTCGCCATCGACCGTCATTTCCTGCACGAGGGGTCCTTCCACGCCTTCGGCATGATCGACCATGCCGGCCGCGAAGTGCGCCGGCCGGAGCTGACCTTCGCCGTCGCCGACCATTACGTTCCCTCGCACAGCCGGTCCAGGCCGATTGCCGATCCCGAGATCGCCAACATGGTGACGATGCTGGAGGCGAATGCCGGCCGCCACGGCCTGCGCCATTTCGGCCTTCACGATCCGGCACAGGGCATCGTCCATGTGCTGGCGCCGGAACAGGGGCTGACGCTGCCCGGCCTGACCATCGTCTGCGGCGACAGCCACACCTCGACCCACGGGGCTTTCGGCGCGCTGGCCTTCGGCATCGGCGCCACCGAGGTGTCGCATGTGCTGGCGACCCAGACCCTGTGGCAGCGTCGTCCCAAGACGATGCGCATCACGGTGGACGGGGTGCTGGGGCCGCATGTGACGGCCAAGGACCTGATCCTGGCGGTGATCGCCGCCATCGGTGCCGACGGGGCCGCCGGCCATGTCATCGAATATGCGGGCAGCGCCATCCGCGCCCTGTCGATGGAGGGCCGCCTGACCGTCTGCAACATGTCGATCGAGGCCGGGGCGCGGGCCGGCATGATCGCCCCCGACGACACCGCCTTCTCCTGGATCGAGGGCCGGCCCTTCGCCCCGAAGGGGGGTATGTTCGACCGCGCTGTCGAGCATTGGCGCACCCTGCCCAGCGAAGCGGGTGCCGTCTTCGACCGCGAGGTGACGCTGGATGCCGCCGACATCGCCCCGGCGGTGACCTGGGGCACCAGCCCGGAAACTGCGGTTCCGGTGACGGCGGCTGTTCCCGACCCCGGTGCGGAGGCCGACCCGGTGCGCGCCGGCCAGATGCGCAAGATGCTGGACTATATGGGCCTTGCCCCCGGCATGGCGCTGAAAGAGGTGGCCATCGACCGCGTCTTCATCGGCTCCTGCACCAATGCCCGTCTGGAGGATCTGCGCGCCGCCGCCGCGGTGCTGCGCGGCCGTCGCGCCGTGGTGCCGGGGCTGGTGGTTCCGGGCTCGGTCCCGGTGCGCATGCTGGCGGAGGCGGAAGGGCTGCACCGCGTCTTCATCGACGCCGGGCTGGAATGGGGCGAGCCCGGCTGCTCGATGTGCGTCGGCATCAACGGCGACCTCGTTCCGGCGGGGGAGCGCTGTGCCTCCACCACCAACCGCAATTTCCCCGGCCGCCAAGGGCCGAACGCCCGCACCCACCTGATGAGCCCGGCGATGGCCGCCGCCGCCGCTGCGACTGGCAAACTCACCGATGTCCGCAAGCTGGGAGTTTCCTGAGGATGGAGCCCTTCGTCACGCTGACCGCGCCGGCGGTGCCGCTCGACATCGCCAACATCGACACCGACCAGCTTCTGCCCGCCCGTTTCCTGAAGAAGCCGCGCAGCGCCGGCTACGGCAACTTCCTGTTCCATGACGAGCGAAAGCCGGGTTTCCCGCTGGACGACCCGGCCTATGCCGGCGCCCGCATTCTGGTGAGCGACCGCAATTTCGGCTGCGGATCCTCGCGCGAGGGCGCGGTCTATGCGCTGGTGGACGGTGGCTTCCGCTGCGTCGTCGCCCCCAGCTTCGGCGACATCTTCGCCGCCAACGCCGCCAAGAACGGCCTGCTGACCGTCACCCTGCCGGAGGATGTGGTGGCATCGCTGCGCCGCCAGTTGCAGGCGACGCCCGGTGCCACCGTCACCGTGGACCTGCCGGCCCAGAGCCTGACCGGTCCGGACGGCCGGGCGCTGTCCTTCGCCATCGATCCCTTCAAGAAGGACTGTCTGGTCGAAGGGTTGGACGACGTGGCCCTGACCCTGCGCCACCAGGACGCCATCGACGCCTTCGACCGGACGGATGCGGAGCGGCGGCCCTGGGTGGTGCCGGGCAGGGGGTAACCTACTCCGCCTCTATCCCCAGAACCTCGGCGGCGATTCTCGCGACGTTGCCGTTGATGGGGGGCGGGGCGATGTTGACACCCTCCTTCAGCGCGGCGGTGACGATCTCCAGCACCTTGGTGCGGGCATGCCATTTGGAGTTCGCCTCCACCGCATGCCAGGGCGCGTTGGCGGTGGAGGTGCGGTCGAACATCGTCTCCGCCGCCTTGACGTAATCGTCCCATTTGGCGCGGTTGCGCAGGTCCTCCTCGGTCAGCTTCCAGCGCTTGTAGGGGTTCTTCATCCGCTCGCGGAAGCGCTCCAGCTGCTCTTCCGGGGTGATGTGCAGGAACAGCTTGACGATGCGCACGCCGTCGTCGGTCAGCAGCCGTTCGAACTCGTTGATCTCGTCATAGGCGCGCTTCCACTGGTCCTTGGTGGCGAACTTCTCAACCCGCTCCACCATGACGCGGCCGTACCAGGACCGGTCGAAGATTGCGAAGGTGCCGGGCGCCGGCAGCTTGGTCCAGAAGCGGTACAGGTAATGCTTTCCCTGCTCATCCGCGGTGGGGGCGGAGATCGGCCAGACATGGAAGCCGCGGGGGTCGAGCGGCTCGGTCATGCGACGAATGGCCCCGCCCTTGCCGGCCGCATCCCAGCCTTCGAACACCACGATGGCGCGGCGTTTCTCATGCCAGTAGGTCTGCTGGATGTGCAGAAGCTCCTTCTGCAGCTTGCCGAGTCGGCGGTCGTATTCCTCCGCCGTGTCGATCCGCGCCTGCTCCTGGTCCAGTTTACCGAGGCGGATTTTCGAGACCTTGCCGGGCTTCTCGGCCATGCGTTGTATCCTGTGCTGGTGGGGTCGGTTGCGGCTTGCCGACAGGGCGGGCGGAACCTTCACCGCCCCTGCGGGTTGTCCGGCGGGGGCACGGTGTCGGCATCTGCGTCGGCGCCGGCACACCCGTGAGGGGAAAAGCACCGATGCCGTCTGGTCGATCCCACAACGGGGAGCGGCAGGCTGTCAACGGAGAAGCAGGGCCAAGGAAGGGGGTTCCATGAGCATCGTCGGACCGCGCATCTACAACCTGTTTCCGACCCTGGTCGGTCCCGTGCGCGATTGGGCCGGGCACCTGCCGCGGATCCAGGGGATGGGTTTCGACTGGATATTCCTGAACCCGATCCACCAGCCCGGATTCTCCGGCAGCCTCTATGCCGTCAAGGACCCCTACCGGCTTCACGATGCGCTCCGCAGCGGGTCGCACGACAGCGACGACGAGCTTCTGCGCCGCTTCACGGCGGAGGCCGCCGCTCACGGCCAGTCGGTGATGATGGACTTCGTCATCAACCACACCTCGCGCGATGCGCTGCTGGTCGAGCGCCACCCCGACTGGTACAAGCGCGGCGCCGACGGCGACCTGCACCGTCCGGGCGCCGTCGATCCCAACAACACCACCCATGTCACGGTTTGGGGCGACCTCGCCTCCCTCGACTATGACCGGGCGGACTCGCGCGCCGGGCTGGTCGGCTACTGGTCCGACTATCTGCGCCATTACATCGGTCTTGGCGTAAAGGGCTTCCGCTGCGACGCCGCCTATCAGGTGCCGGCGGAGGTGTGGAAGAGCCTGATCGACGCCGCCCACGCCGTAAATCCGGAGGTGAAGTTCTTTGCCGAGACGCTGGGCTGCTCCGTTGAGCAGGTGCGCGAGCTGTGCGGCGCCGGCTTCGACTTCCTGTTCAACAGCGCCAAATGGTGGGACTTCAAGGCCGACTGGCTGCTCGACCAATATGAGGAATTCCGCTGGATCGCGCCGTCCATCGCCTTCCCGGAAAGCCACGACACCGACCGGCTGGCCGCGGAGGTCGGCAGCCAGGACGCCGTGCGGCTCGCCGCGCAGCTGAAGATGCACTACCTGTTCGCGGCCAGCTTCTCCACCGGCGTGATGATGCCGGTCGGCTACGAGTATGGCTTCACCCGCAAGCTGGACGTCGTGCGCACCGGCCCTGCCGACTGGGAAGAGCCGAAGCTGGACCTGACCGGCTTCATCGGCGCCGTCAACGCCATGAAGGCGGCCACCCCGGCCCTGAATGTCGAAGGGCCGCAGCGCCGCGTGACCTCTCCGCATAGCCCGGTGCTGGGACTGATCCGGCAGGTGGACGGCGCCGCGCTCGACCAGCCCGACGGCTGCGCCATCCTGGTGCTGAACCCGGACGAGAACCGGACGCACACGCTGGATGTCGGCCCGATCCTGGCGGCCACCGGCGGCACCTACGAGGCGTTCGAGGATGTGACGCCGGAGGCCGAGCCGCTGCCGATGGAGCCTGGCGCGCCGATGACGTTGCGCCCGATGGAACTGCGCGTCTTCCGCGCCCGCGCCGCCCGCAGCCACGCCATCGAACTGCACGATGTGGAAGAGCGGGAATGGATGGACTCCATCGCCGCTGGCCGCATGACCATCGAGAATGTCTATCCGGAACTGGACGGCGGACGGTTCGCGATCAAGCGGGCGGTCGGCGATGTGATGGAGGTGTGGGCCGACATCTACACCGACGGCACCTTCGTGCTCGCGGCATCCGTCATGTACAGGGCGGACGGCGACGAGGCGTGGAGCGAAGCGCCGATGCGCTTCCACGAGAATGACCGTTGGGTCGGCCGCGTGCCACTGACCCGCAACGCCCGTTACACCTACAGCATCGAAGCCTGGCGCGACGTTTGGGAAAGCTGGCGCGCCGACTTCAAGAAGAAGGTCGATGCCGGCATGGTCGTCGATCTGGAACTGGTGGAAGGGCGCCGCTTCGTCGAGCAGGCGCTGGAACTGAACCATGGGGACGGGCGCGGGGCGCTCCAGGCGGTGATCGAGCGGATGCAGGCGCTGTCGGGTCGCGAAGCCATCGACTATGCCCTGTCGGACGAGCCGCGCCGCGTCATGACGCAGTATGGCGAGCGGCAGTACAAGTCACGTTACGTGCGTGAGTTGGAGGTCTATGTCGACCGCACCGCCGGCGCCTATTCGGCATGGTTCGAGATCTTCCCGCGTTCCGCCTCGCCCGATCCATCGCGTCCCGGTACTTTCGACGACGTGGTCAATCTGCTGCCCATGGTGCGCGACATGGGCTTCGACGTGCTGTATTTCCCGCCGATCCATCCTATCGGCCGCGCCTTCCGCAAGGGTAAGAACAACACGCTCAATCCTGGGCCGGACGACCCCGGCGTGCCCTATGCCATCGGTGCGGAGGAGGGCGGGCACGACGCCATCGACCCGATGATCGGCGATTTCGACAGCTTCCGCCGGCTGGTGCGCGAGGCCAAGCGTCATGGAATCGAGATCGCGCTGGACTTCGCCGTTCAGTGCTCGCCCGATCATCCCTGGGTGAAGGAACATCCGCACTGGTTCTACTGGCGGCCCGACGGCACCATCCGCTATGCCGAGAATCCGCCGAAGAAATACCAGGACATCGTCAATGTCAGCTTCTACCGCCAGTCCTATCCGGACCTGTGGTACGCGCTGCGCGACGTGGTGCTGATGTGGTGCAAAGAGGGGGTGCGCATCTTCCGCGTCGACAACCCGCACACCAAGCCTTTCCCCTTCTGGGAATGGATGATCCGCGAGGTGCAGGACCGCTACCCCGACGCCCTGTTCCTGGCCGAGGCCTTCACCCGTCCGAAGCTGATGAAGCGTCTGGCCAAGGTCGGCTTCACCCAGTCCTACAGCTATTTCACTTGGCGCAACACCAAGGCGGAACTGACCGAATATCTGACGGAACTGACTCAGAGTGAATCGCGGGAGTATATGCGGCCGAACTTCTTCGCCAGCACGCCTGACATCCTGCCGCCGATCCTGACAAATGGCGGCCGGCCGGCGCACATGATGCGGGCGGTTCTGTCGGCGACGCTGGCCGGCGTCTATGGGCTTTATGGTCCGTATCTGCTGTGCGAGGCGGAGGCCTATCCCGGCAAGCAGGAATTCAACCACTCGGAGAAGTACGAGGTCCGGCACTGGGACTGGAACAGGCCTGGCAACATCCGCGACTATGTGACCGCCATCAACCGCATCCGTGCCGAGAATCCGGCACTGCAGCAGTTCACCAACCTGAAATTCTACAACGCCTTCGACGACAACATCCTGCTGTATGGAAAGATGACGGCGGCGAAGGACAACGTGATCCTGATCGCGGTGAACCTGGATCCGCACAACGGTCATGGCGGGACCATCGAGGTGCCGCTGTGGGAGCTGGGCCTGCCCGACGGTGCCCATGTCCAGGTGGAGGACCTGTTCAGCGGCCACCGCTTCACCTGGATCGGCAAGTTCCAGCATGTCTGGCTGGATCCGCACCGCAACCCGGCCGCAATCTGGCGGATCGTGCCGCCCGGGGTGTGAGTACGTGACGTCGGCGGCAGATACACTCTGCCGCCGAAGAACCCTGCCGCCGAAGAAACTCCCCAATAAAAAAGCGGCCCTTGAGGGCCGCTTTTTAAATTCCGTCTATGCGCCGATCAGCGCCGGCGGATCATCGTCACGCCGCCGACGGTCTTATCCAGAAAATCGATCATGGTGTCAGGCTTCGGCCCGACCGACGAGGCGGCGAACGACATCCACCAGCGGGCCATCGGGGTGGTCCAACCGTAGCGGTCGGCAATGGTCTGAACATCCATGGTAGAGGACATGGTCGTCTGGGCGGTCGCCGCGGCGCGGGTGGCGCTGGACGGGGTAACCTGAGATTCGACGCTGTGCATGGTTCCTCCCAACGGGGACATAAGGTGTCCGCTTATGCGGTACCTTAGCTCTCAACCGCTGGAAGGGGCAGAGTGGCTTTGGTGCTAACGGGTACTATACCTTTGGCTGCAAAGGTCCCATGCCCTAGGCCGCTCCTTTCAGGCAGGTGGCTGCGGCAATCCGCTGGCCCATCCCAGGAAAGCAACCAGCGCCGCGCGGTTGGCCGGGCGCAGCATCAGGGCCAGCCGCACCCACAGGGGTGAAAGCTTGTATTCGGCGGCCATCTCCCGGACTTCCTCCGGCGACAGACGCAAATCGGAAGCGGGATTGTTGCTCACCGGGCAGTCCTCCACCATTGCCAAAGGTTACGATGGATGAAGAACAATCCGTCGGACCGGCAATCGCGCAGGCGTTTGTGACAAAAAATGGCCGGTCTTTACTTGGCGGCCAGCAATGCCCGTGGTGCCCGGTCGGCCCCGCTGGCCAGCGGCACCTTGGGATTCCCGATCCAGGCGATGACGTCGTTGACCACCAGCTTGCCCTTCAGGTCGCGCAGCAGCATGTGATAGCCGTCGGGATAGACGGCGACGACATGCCGCCCGCCGGATTCAAAATCCTTCAGGGCACGCTCGACCGGCAGCGGCGGCAGAACCTCCTCATGGGCGCCGTAAAGCACCAGCGATGGCGTCTGGAGATGCTGGCAGGCGTCGAGTGCCGACCCCATCAGGTCGGTCAGCCCTTCCAGCGCATCGACGCGGGAGCCCTTGATGACCAGGGGATCGCGGCCGAGAGCCCGCAGCATCTCGATGTTGTCGGACGGGCGGATGTCCAGATCCTTCGGCGGATGCACCACCATCCCGGGAACCAGATTGTAGGTGATCCACAGCGCGGCACGCGGGAAGAACCCCATCGCCTGCCGCCCCCAGACGGCGGGGGCGACCAGGATGGTGCCGTCGACCTTGGGCGGGTTGGGGCCGGTCATCGCGCTCAGCACGACGGCGCCGCCCATGCTTTCGCCCATCAGATAGACCGGCACGCCGGGATGGCGCTTGTGCACCATCTCCACCGCGGTGCGGGCGTCGCTGACCAGCGTGGGGGTACCGGCCCACACGCCACGTTCGCGAGTGGCGCCGAAACCGCGCTGGTCATAGGCGTAGGTGGCGATGCCGGCCGTGGCGAAGTCGCGGCCAGCGCCGTCGAAGGCGTTGGAATAGTCGTTGTAGCCGTGCAGGGCCACCACCGCGGCCCGCACCTTGCCGTCGGCCGGCAGCCAGGAGCGCATGGGCAGCTCGAAACCGTCGGCGGCGATCAGCACCTTGTCGTTCAGCTGCGGCTGGACGACGGCCATCCCCATCGGTTGGAAATCCGCGGCACAGCCGCCAAGCAGAAGCCCTAACCCGAGAACAGCCGCCATTCCGCTATGCCGCATGGATTACCCCTGTGTCGCTGTGAGCACCACCCGTCAGTTGGAGGAATATATCTTCAAGATCCGACTCTTCGGTCGTGACATCGACGATCCCAATTCCGGAAGCCGCCAGAGCGGACAGGATGGCGCCGGCACGCTGGCGGCTCGGGTGGTAGCGGACGACCATCCGCCGCGGTTCCGGCATCTCCACCGTGTAGCCATCCAGCGCGGGCGGGGCGGCGGTCAGGTCACGCTCCAGGGTCAGGCACAGCGCCTTGTTGTCGACCCGGCGCAGCAGCGTCGTCTTCGGCTCGCACGCCACCACCTGCCCGTGGTTGATGATGGCGATGGTGTCGCACAGCTCCTCCGCCTCCTGCAGGTAATGGGTGGTCAGCAGGACGGTGGTGCCGGACTTGTTCAGCGTGCGCACATAGTCCCACAGCTGGCGGCGCAGCTCGACATCGACGCCGGCGGTCGGCTCGTCCAGGATCAGCACCGGCGGCGTATGGACCATCGCCTTTGCCACCATCAGCCGGCGCTTCATGCCGCCCGACAGCGAGCGGGCGTGGGCATCGGCCTTGTCGGCCAGCCCGACGGCGTCGAGCAGTTCGTCCGTCCGGCGCTCCTTCTTCGGCACGCCGTAGAGGCCGGCCTGAAGCTCCAGCATCTCGCGCGGGGTGAAGAAGGGGTCCATGTTGAGTTCCTGCGGCACCACGCCGATGGAGGCGCGGGCGCGGCGCGGATGGTCGGCCACCTCATGCCCCCAGATGGTGGCAGTGCCGCCGGTCTTGTTCACCAGCCCGGCGAGGATGTTGATCATCGTCGATTTGCCGGCGCCGTTGGGTCCGAGCAGCCCGAACAGCGATCCGCGCGGAATGGCGAGGTCGATGCCCTTCAGCGCGTGCTTCGGCCCGGCTTTTCCGGTCGGCTGGTAGATCTTGGTCAGGCCGCGCAGCTCCACCGCGTTGGCCGGGAGCGAGACGGGCGTGGGGGTATCGGTTGGCGCGGCCATTGATCCTGAACCATGATGTTTGCGGTTTGCGAAAAAGCCCCGGTGTCCGGTGGTTTCCCCCGTTGATCCGCGGCGCGCGATGGGTATCATCCGGCCCGCGCGCGCGGAACCCTGATCGGGGGCCCGGACAGCGGGCGTGTCCACGATGGCGTGAACCGGCGCGCCTGTCAAAACAGAGGATGACTGCTATGCAGCCGACCGAGACGATCCTTGTTGAAACCTCGACCGTCGGGTGCGACGGCGGCGGCGGCGCGCTGGGCCATCCGCTGGTCTACCTGACGCTGGATCGCGAGGGCCAAGTCGAATGCCCCTACTGCTCGCGCCTGTTCAAGCTGAAGGAAGGTGCGAAGGTCGCCCACGGGCACTGACCGCCCGGTCCTCCTGCTGGCGGGCCGGTCAGACCCGGCCGGCCAGCAGGATCAGCACGGCCAATGCCAGCAGTGCCGACAGCCCCTGCCAGAAGGCCAGCGGGTTGCGGTCGATCAGCGGCCGGCGCCGCATGCCGGTCGCCTGCTTGCGCGGATGGCGCAGGTCGTACAGGAACTCCGACATTTCCCGATAGCGCTTGGCCGGGTCCGGGTGGACCGCCTTGCGCAGCACCCCGTCGATCCAGGCGGGAACCGCCCGCCGGTCGTCCAGGGCGGTGCGGTAGGCCAGCTTGCGCTGGCGCGCCCGCGTGGTGGCCGTCGCCGCATCGGCGCCGTAGGGCAGGCGGCCGGTGAGCATCTGATAGGCGATGACCCCCAGCGCATAGAGATCCGACGCCGGCGTTCCGCCCTCCCCCAACAGATATTCGGGCGCGGTGTATTGAAGGGTGCCCAGAATCTCGCCGCGGTCGGCGTCAGGCATGGTTTCCAGGATGCCGGGGACCAGAACCGATCCGAAATCGACGATCTTCACCGTTCCGGTGCCGTCGATCATCACATTGTCGGGCCGCAGATCCTGGTGCAGCATCTCCAGCCGGTGGAAGGCCTGCAATCCCTTGCCGATCTGCTCGACGATGGTGCGCACCGTCGGCAGGTCGGGGTCGGGGTGGTCGCGCATCCACTGGGTCAGCGTCTGCCCCTCGATATACTCGGTGACGACATAGAGGTGGCGGCGCGGCCGGCATTGCGGCGGCGGCTTCAGCACATGGGGGCTGTTGAGCCGGCGGGCGATCCACTCCTCCATCAGGAAGCGGCGGAGGTGGGCGCGGTCGTCACGGCGGTCGATGGCCGGCACCTTCAGCGCCACCGCCGGGGCTACCGCTGAACCGCCTGCACCGTCCTGGGCCAGATAGACATGGCTGCGGCTGCTGGCGTGCAATTCCCGGAGGATGCGGTAGCCCTCGAACTCCATCCTCGGCTCCAGCAGGGGCGGCACGGGCAGATCGGACAGCCGGTGGAACAGGTCCCCGGCATCGGCGTCAGGAACCGCATCGATTCGGACGATCTGGAGAGTCAGGTTGTCGGCGCTGCCGCGTCGCAGCGCCTCTTCGACCGCGCATCGGGCTGCGCGGTCGAGGTCGTCCGGATGCCTGTCGATTGTGTTGATTAAAAATTCGGCATCGACATGCTCATAGACGCCGTCGGTCGCCAGCAGAAAGACGTCTCCGGGTTCCACCGGCAGCTCACGGCAGTCGATCTCGACATGCGGCACCACGCCCATCGCGCGGCCGAGATAGCTGACCTCGGACGATACCACCACGCGGTGGTCGTCGGTCAGCTGCTCCAGCGACCGGCCGGCGAGGCGGTAGATTCGGGAATCGCCGACATGGAACAAATGCGCGGTGGCCGATTTCAACACCAGCGCGCTCAGCGTGCAGGCATAGCCGCGGTCCTGGTCGTAGCGGTATTCGCTGCGCCGGTTCTGGGCGTGTAGCCAGGAATTGGTCGCCGCCAGAACCCGCTGCGCCGACATCCTGACCGACCAGCTTTCCGGTGTGCAATAATAGTCGGTCAGGAAGCTCTTCACCACGGATTCGCTGGCGATGTGGCTGACCCGGCTGGTGCTGATGCCGTCGGCCAGCGCCACCGCGATGCCTTTCATGGCCAGCAACGGTGCGATCGGGATCAGCGCTCCATGGAAATCCTGATTGGTCTCCTTACGCCCCTTGTCGGACCACTGGCCGATGGAAATCCGCAGCTCTTTCACGATGCCGGCCCCGCTCAAGGAAAACTCCGCTCTCCCCGGGTCCAGGGCGGACCGGGGAGAGCGGACGGACGGGCAGGGTGGCTTTATTCGGCCGGCTGCAGGTGGGGCTGCGGCAAGCGGCGCTTGGGTGCCGTGCGGACATGGGTGGCATAGAGCGTCAGGCCGGTGAAGGCGAGGCCGCCGATCAGGTTGCCCAGCACCGTCGGCAGCTCGTTCCAGATCATGTAGTCCATGACCGAGAAGTTGCCGCCCATCAGCATCGCCGACGGGAACAGGAACATGTTCACCACCGAATGCTCGAAGGTCATGCCGAAGAACAGCATAATCGGCATCCACATCGCGATCACCTTGCCGCTGACCGAGGTGGAGATCATGGCGCCGACGACCCCGGTGGAGACCATCCAGTTGCACAGCATGCCGCGCAGGAAGATGGTCAGCATTCCTGCCGCGCCATACTGGGCGTAGCCCAGCGTCCGGTTCTCGCCGATGTGGGATATGACGGTGCCGACCTTGTCCGGTGGGGTGGAGAAGCCATAGGTGAAGACCACGGCCATCATCACCGCCACAGTCAGCGCGCCTAGGAAATTGCCGATGAACACCAGCCCCCAGTTGCGCAGCACGCCACTGATGGTGACGCCCGGCCGCTTGTCGATCAGCGCCAGCGGGGTGAGCACGAACACGCCTGTCAGCAGGTCGAAGCCCAGCAGATACAGCATGCAGAAGCCGACGGGGAACAGGATGGCACCGATGATCGGGAACCCTGTCTGAACCGTGACCGTGACGGCGAAGACCGCCGCCAGCGCCAGGATCGCCCCGGCCATGAAGGCGCGGATGACCGTGTCGCGGGTGGACATGAAAATCTTGGATTCGCCGGCGTCCACCATTTTGGTGACGAACTCGGAGGGCACGAGATACGACATGACAAGTCCCCTTGGAACAAGCGCTGAAGAAACGGCACGGCAGCGTCCGGTGAGATCCGCGCGGCACCGGTCCGGTGCGGGGCGGGGCGGGGGGAGGACGCGTTGCGTGTGATTTGGGTGCGGGCCGCAGTCTTTGGGTCCGCGCTGGTCAAACCGCCGTTGGCTTGAACAGGAGGCACTTTGCACAGGATGTGCCAAACGCCGGAATACAGCAAAGCAGCGACATTTCGACTGTCGCGACGAGTTTGCAACGCAAAGAGGAACCGCCGTTGCTCAAAGAGCGGGCAGTGCTGGATAAAAATCAGTCATTTGTACAAGAGCGTTTGTGGGACCGGATAAGGGAGCAGCCGTTACAGAGCGGGCCATGACGGAGAAATCTTTCAGAATTTTAACCGTAACTCATCAGACTATCGTTGTGAATCAATGCTCTGATCAATGTTTCGGATCGTATGTGCCGGTAATGGTCAGGAACGGTTACCTTTTTGTTATATTTTCCCTTCGTACTATGAGACAGTACAGGCGATGGTGCTTGACGGGCCTCATCGAACCGGCGTCTACTTTGCCGCATTGCGGAAAGATGGCAGTTCCACAATCGTTGTTTGAGTTGCAGGCCTATGTTGTTTCCAGGCGGTTCGGGATCGGCGTCGGATGAGGCGCGTACTATGAGTTCACGACACTGAAGAACAGTATCGCAGCATCTTCGAGAATGCTGTCGAAGGCATCTATCAGACCACCGTCGACGGCCGTTACCTGCGGGTCAATCCGGCGCTTGCCGACATCTACGGCTATGCTTCGCCCGAAGACCTGATCGCCAACCTCACCGACATCGCCTGCCAGCTCTATGTCGATCCCGGCAAGCGCGAGGCCTTCGCCGACCTGATGGCCCGCCAGGACCGCGTCCTCAGCTTCGAGGCGCGCGTCTTCCGCCGCGACGGCACCATCATCTGGATTTCGGAAAGTGCACGTTGCGTGCGCGACGCCGCCGGCCGCATCCGCTATTACGAAGGCACCGTCCAGGACATCACCGAGCGCAAGCAGCATGAGGAGAAGATCCGGCTGCTCGCCACCGTGTTCGACAGCGTGGCCGACGGCATCCTGATCGTCGATCCCGAACTGACCGTCCAGGCGATCAACCCGGCCTACGAAATCATGACCGGCTTCCAGCGGGAGGAACTGCTCCGCAAGCCTTTGGTGCTCTTCGCCCCCGGCTCTCACGAGCGGGAATTCGTCGACGCCATCTGGACCACGGCGCGGCAGGCCGGCCGCTGGCAGGGGGAGGTCACCAGCTTCCGCCATTCCGGCGACGCCTTCGCCGCCGCCCTGTCGGTGACGTCGGTCCGTGCGCCGAACGGCGTGCTTGAACATTACGTCCTGACGATCGCCGACATCAGCCAGCGCAAGTCGCAGGAACACCAGATCCGCTATCAGGCCAGCTTTGACCGGCTGACCGACCTGCCCAACCGCTGGCTGGTCTGCGAAAGGCTGGAGGAGGCCATCGTCCGCGCCCAGCGGACCAAGAGCAAGGTGGCCGTCGCCTTCCTCGACCTCAACCGCTTCAAGCAGGTGAACGACACGCTGGGCCACCATGCCGGCGACGAGCTGCTGAAGCTGGTTGCCCGGCGTCTGCGCAACTGCACCCGCATGACCGACACCGTCGGCCGGCTGGGCGGGGACGAGTTCCTGATCGTTGCACCCGACGCCGCCGACCGCTCCGCCGGAGCCCGGCTGGTCGAGAAGGTGCTCTATTCGATGTCGGAGCCTTTCAGCGTCCACAATCAGGAGCTTTTCTGCGGCGCATCCATCGGCATCGCCTTCTATCCCGACGACGGCGAGACGGCGGACCAGCTTCTGCGCAACGCCGATCTGGCGATGTACCATGCCAAGCGCAATCCCGAGCACAAATATGTCTTCTATGACAGCGGGATGCGCGAGCGGTCGGGCTTCACGCTGGGGCTGGAGAGCGACCTGCGCCGCGCCAGCGGCGGCGATGAGTTCGAACTGCACTTCCAGCCCAAGATCGATCTGGTCGGCAACCGCACCATCGGGGCGGAAGCGTTGATCCGCTGGCGTCACCCGGTCCGCGGCGTGGTCAGCCCGGCGGAGTTCATCCCGCTTGCCGAGGAAACCGGCCTGATCTGGGAAATCGGCGCCTGGACCCTGATCGAATCCTGCCGACGGCTGGCCGACTGGATCCGGCGCGACCTGCCGATCCCCTCGGTGTCGGTGAACCTGTCGCCGCGCCAGTTCCAGGATGCCCGCCTCGTCGGTTTTGTGCGCAGCGTTGTGGAATCGGCCGGCATACCGGCCGACCGGCTGGAACTGGAACTGACCGAAGGTGCGATGATCGGCGACATCGAGAAGGCGGTGACGATCCTCAACGGACTGAAGGACATCGGCGTCCGCCTGTCCATCGACGATTTCGGCACCGGCTATTCCTCGCTGGCCTATCTGAAGCGCTTCCCCATCGACACGCTGAAGATCGACCGCAGCTTCGTCCGCGACATCGTGAAGTCGACCACCGACCCGGCCATCGTCGGCACCATCGTCAATCTTGCCGAGAGCCTGGGCTTCGACACCATCGCCGAGGGGGTGGAGACGCAGGAGCAGGCCGACATGCTGCGCCAGCAGCGCTGCACCCGCATCCAGGGCTATCTGATCAGCCGGCCGCTGCCGATCGACCAGTTTGAAGCCTTCCTCGGCAACAGCGTGGTTCCGGCCTGACCGCTGTCCCCCTCTCCCGCCGGGAGAGGGGACACCCCAGCTTACGGCGCCGTCCGTTCCAGGAAATATTCCATCTCCTGGATGATGCCGCTCTGGGCGGCCCAGAGGGCGGCCTGGGTGCGGTTGCGGACGTTGATGGTCTGCATGATGTGGCGGACATGAAGCTTCACGAGATCTTCGGTCATCAGCATCTCGCGCGCGATTTCCTTGTTGCTGCATCCGTCCATGATCAGTTTCAGGATGCGGGCATGACGCGGATAGAGCCCGGGATAACCCAGCAATTCGGTTTCATGCTGGGCCATCGCCCCATCCTCGCCACCGCGGCGCAGTGCGGTGGGAGAGAAGTAATCGAAGCATTCCTCCGGCACCACCGGCTCGCCGGCATGGATCAGACGCAGGGACAGCACGAAGGCGGCCGGCGCCATCCGGTTCAGGAGATAGCCGCGCACGCCGAACCGCAGGGCCATCCGCATGTGGTGGGCGGAAAATTCGTCGGCGATCATCGCAAGCTTGGCCTGCTCGCCGTACCAGCTGCGGAAGTTCCAGGCGTCGGTCTTCAGCGAGGCGAGGTCGAACAGCACGATGTCGGCGGATCGGTCGGGATTGCCGTTTCCAGAGCCGTTTCCAGGCGGCGCCTCCAGCGTGGCCACAGCCCCCCTGGCGGAGAACCCGTCGGAATAGCGGTCGGCGGCGCCGTTGGTTCTGCCGTTCCACATCGTCTTGGGTGAAAGTCCAGTTGCAAGCCGGCTTTGTGGGTCGATGACCTCGAAGCAGTCATCCAGAATGTTCAGGATGGATTCGCGCAGCAATCGGCTTTGGTTGTGAACAATCACACGAATGCGATCGGACATGTCCGTCTCCCCCAGGAATAGACGAATTGGTGGACGGCATTGCGCGGCCGGAAGGCAGGCTTTTCCCCCCTGGACGCTGTGCTTGGACGTCGGCGTTACCGGTGCGTGGCAATTCAGGTTAGCCGGATTCTTATGCCCGGCGTCCGACCTTCGGCCCCCCGTTCGGACCGTTGCCTCCGCAGTCTCCGATGCCGCCGCGCTTGGCCGCGCAATGCCGCAATTCCGATGGACGATGCACGTTGTATCGCTGGTGTCGTGCTCGCCCGTTCGAATTTAGATCAAACTATGATCCGGCACTCACGGCATTGTCTGCTGCACTTTTGGAATTGTTCCAGGCTCAGTGGGGGAGAGACTCACCCTGTCAGGGCGGAGTCCCTTGTCAGACGGACAGCAATAATAAACCATCCTCGTGTACCGGGATAGAGATGATTACCCGACAAAGACAGTAGGGGCTCCAAGGTATATCGCCAATCGTGGCGGGTCCGAAGGGAAGGGATCCAAACGATTTTTCCATACTAAGAAGAGAAACGTCGGGATAAAGCAACTTATGTTAGATGGAATGACTTGTGATCTGTCCGATCTGCGCCAGTTCACCATCGATAATATAGACTCTTAAACAGCGGTTGCCAGGAGAATCTTCGTTGACCATGGAAACGAAAATGGAGCCCCGCCTGGACGGGGCTCCATTTTCGTTCCGGCTAGCTGCGTCTTGGCCGCCGCCTTATGCCGCCACGTCGTGGGTGATGGCATAGACGCCGGTGTCCCAGCGGGCGATGGTGGTGTCGAAGCCGCCGACGCCGTTCACCACGTCGAAACCCTGGGTGGTGTTGTGCATCAGGTCCTGGACCGTGTAGTGGCCGTTGGCGAGCTGCAATTCCACGTGGGTGGCCACCGCCTTGCGCGCCGCGGTGTCGTTGAAATCGACGCGGTCGGAGGCGACGACGATCAGCCGGTCCTTCTGATCGTAGAAGCCGTATCCGGTGATCTGGGCATCCGGATCCTTGTCGGTGAAGGTCAAGGGGTGGTGGTAGTTCAGCGCCTCGTCGCCGATCAGGACCGGGGCCTTGGCCTTCAGGGCGGCGATCTCGGCATCGCTGAACAGGTTGTGTCCCTCGTATGTGGCCTGCGGGATGATGAAGGCGCTGGGCGCGCTGGCCTTGGTCATCGATTGCAGGGCGGCGTCGCTGACGTAATAGCCGAAGGGCACACCGGCGTCGTGCAGCTTGGTGATCGGCTCCAGCAATTCGCCGAGATAGGCATTGCCGATGGAGTTGCCGGCCGGCTCCAGCGCATTCATCGCCTTTTCGGCGTTGGCGCTGTAATAGAGCGCCGGGCCGAAGGGACGGGTCGGCACGATGTCGCGCAGCATGTCCAGCCAGGGCTGCTTCACCTCGCCCCAGTCGTGATAGCTGCGCGACCACTGTTCCGCCGCGCGGCGGACGCCGCCCTGGTCGTCGGCGATCATGGTCCAGCCGCTCTGCAGCCAGGTCTGTTCCAGCCGGCCCCAGCCCAGCTCGTCGCGGACCGTGCCGGTGACGCCGGAGTAGAGGCTGTTCACCGCGCCCCAGTAATCGTCCTCCGACGAGGACATCATGTGGCCGAAATGGGCATCCGGCGCGCGGGCGGCATGGATGCCCAGCATCGCCTGCTCGTAGGAGGCCGGGGCCTGCTTGTGCTGCATCTCGAAGCGTTCGAGTGTCTGCACGTTGAACAGGATGTCCTTCTCGTTCATTTTGTCGGCGATCACGCGGGCATCGACGCCGGCGAATTCGCGCATCGCCGCCGGGGTGAAGGACACCTGGGTGGTCAGCCAGGCGGCCTTGCCGGTGTTCTTCACGATGGCGTCGTCCAGCGCCTTCCAGCCATAGGCCCAGCCGTCGACGAAATAGTCCAGCCACTGGGTCGGGTGGTTGTCGACGATGTCCTGCGCCTGCTGCGCCAGCGTGCTGCCGGCCACCTTGATGCCGGTCTTGCTGCTGAACTCCGCGATCATGCGGGAGTTGAAGAAGTCCATCACGCCGGAATGCGGGCTGCCGTCGAAGAAATCGGCCAGCTCGTACCCGCGTGTGCCGGTCAGGGCGGACAGGCGCCCGAGCTTGTCGGCCATCCAGTCGGCATAATGGGCGGTGCCGCCGGTCCAGCCGGCCGGTGCATCCTTGGCGTCCAGCGGCATCAGCGGGCTGACATAGCCCCAGCCATAGGGATTGCTGCTGTCGGAGTTCAGGACATTGCCGTCGCCGTCACGTCCCAGATACTGCGGATGGGCCTTGACCCACGACACCCACGCCTTGTGGCCGCCCAGAGTGGCGAACTCGCCGCCGTTCTGCGAGAACTCGAATGTGTCCTCCCACAGCTGCAAGCCGATCAGCGGCATCACCCCGTCGGCCAGATGGCCGGCTGCAACGTCGCGGGTTTCCTTCAGATGGGCGGCGTTGGCGTAATCGGGCACCGATTCCCAGAACAGGTGCTGCGGCGCCAGCCCGCGGTCGGCACCCCACGAGATGGTCGACACGTCCGACATCAGCGGCGGACGCTCGCTGCTGACCCCGGCGCTCGCGCTGTGGTCGTTCTTCGGCAGGGTGGCGACGGGCGCCGTCGGTGTGGTGGGCGTGGTCGGCGCCGTGGGGGTGGTCGTCGTGCCGCTGGCCAGCATGTCCTTGCTGACGGGAATGCTGAGCGTGCCGTTCCACCACAGGCCCTGCTGGCCGGCAACCACATCCTTGCCGTCCAGCGCGCCGCGGTCATAGGTGACGCCGGCGGCGGTCGAGGCGACGCTGTGGCCGTTCACCACGACGGAGCCGACATAGAGGCTGCGGTCCTGGCCGTTGACGACGGCGTCGTTGTCGTACTGGACCTGGACCTTGTGCGCCAGGGCCGGATCGAGATCGACCGTGAACTTGTAGGCGGTCTGGCTGGTGGCGGCCACCTTGGCATCGCCCACCATCTTGCCGTCGACCAGAAGCTTGAAATGCGGCGGCACGCCGCCGGCACTGGTGCCCCAGGCATTGACGACCACGCTGAAGGACTTGGTCGCCGCCGGGGTCGCGACCACCGCCTCGGCGGCATCGGTCGAGGTGGGGACGGGGAACAGCGAGGCGGGCAGTGGCATGTTCAGGGCGCCGCCCCAATAGAGCCCCTCCTGCCCCTTCACCACGTCCTTTCCGTCGACCGCGCCCTTGTCATAGGTGACCGACGGGTCGGTGACGGCAATCGAGGTGCCGTTCACCGCCACGGCGCGGACGAACAGGTTGCGGTCGGCGCCGCCGACCACTCCGTCATTGTCATAGACAAGCTGAAGGTTGTGCGCACTGCCGGCGGCGACCTTGGCGGTGATCGTGTAACGGCCGGCGGTGCTGCTGTTCACCGTCGCCTGACCGATGGTCGCACCATCGAGCTTGAGCGCCAGATGCGGCCAGATGCCGCCGGCAGCCTGTCCCCAAGCATCTATCGCAAAGGTGACATCGATGAGATTGGACCCGGTGGACGACATCGGCACGACTCCTATTAATCGGATATTAAGATCTTCCAAAACGGGATTACCCGTATCGGTCGGATTACCCTTCTCGTTGGGAGTAGTCGCACGAAAGTTTATGTAATTGAGAGAGTCAATCTTGGGACATGACTCTGACTCATCTTTGACTCTTCCAAAAAAATCGATTTCGAGTCCGTGAATGCTTTAGACGCTGAAAGACTGAATCCGACATCGGCAGTCTTAAGCCTGTTGTGTGGAGATCGTATCTTTCGTTTGTTTGGCGTTCGCTCCACCTCCATGGTCCACTGCGGCACGAACCGCCGCCGGTACCGCAGATCAGGCAGGGCAGGAGGCCTCCACATGCGCACCGAATCCCTGCGCATCGCCGTCGTTACGCAGAAGATCGTCCGCCATGACGGCCAGGGCCGCGTGAACGCGGTCGTGGTCGACGAACTGCTCCGCCGCGGGCACGAGGTCGTCGCCATCGCCTCGGACCTGGCGGACGAGCTGGCGTGTCATCCGCGCCTGCGCTGGGTCCGCATCGACGGGGGAGGGGTGCCGACGCAATTGGCGAAGGACCAGCTATTCGCATGGCGGGCCAGCCAGGCGCTGGCACGGGAAAAGCGCCGGGGGAGAGACCGACCGGGACTGGACAGGGTGGTGGTGAACGGCTTCGTCAGCTGGGCGCGGTCGGACGTGAATGCGGTGCATTTCGTCCATTCCGCCTGGATGCGCTCCCCCACCCACCCGATCCGCAAGGGCGTCTCGCCCCTGTCGCTCTACCGGGCGCTCTACACGTTGCTGAATGTCGGGTTCGAGCGCTGGAGCTTCCGCCGTGCCGGCCGGCTGGTGGCGGTCTCGCGCACCGTGGCGGACGAGTTGCACCGGGACGGCATCGCGCCTGGGCGGCTGAGCGTGATCGACAATGGCGTCGACGTCGAAGAGTTCCGCCCGGGAACGCCGGACCCGGCGCTGTTCGGCCTGCCGCCCGGTCGGCCGGTGGCGCTGTTCGTCGGCGATGCCCGCAGCGACCGCAAGAATCTGGACGGCGTGCTGCGCGCGCTGGCCGAAGTGCCGGATTTGTCGTTGGCGGTGGCCGGCGACGAGCGGGGCGGCCCATTCCCGGCGATGGCGCGGGCGTTGGGGGTGGAGGAACGGGTCCGCTTCCTCGGCCACCGCCGCGACGTGGCGGCTCTGATGCGGGCGGCCGACCTGTTCGTGTTCCCGACCCGTTACGAGCCCTTCGGCCTTGTCCTGCTCGAAGCGGCGGCGAGCGGCCTGCCGGTCGTCACCACGCGCTTGGCCGGTGCCGGCCGGCTGCTGGAAGACGGCGCGGCCATCGTGCTGGATCGCCCGGACGCCCATGCCGAACTGATGCAGGCGATGCGCAGTCTGGCGGCCGACCCGGCGCTCCGCCGCCGCATGGGCGAAGCCGGCCGACGCATCGCCGAGAGCCAGGACTGGTCGGTGACGGCCGGGCGGTATGCCGACCTGCTGGAGGAACCGGAATCCTCGGGTCGGGCAGTCGAGAGGCGGGGGCTGTTGGCCGGATCGGCTTCCTGACCGGGTGCCGTCAGCGCACTCCCAGCCGCAAATCCATCGTCACGCTGTCGCTTCCCGCCGGGGCGTCCGCCACCGCCACGCCCACCGCAGCTGCGGCGCCGGCAGTGGAATCGACCCTCTGGGGAACGCCGACGGCGGGGCGCAGGAGGCTGCCCATGCGGATGGCCGCACGGGTTTTGCCGACCGGCGCGGTGCCGCTGGTGGCGACCGGCACGACGCCGCCGGCAGGGGCGGAGGTCAGGGCGACGCCGTCGGCCGGGCGGTCCTGCTCCAACCGCCGCACCCGGTCATAATCGCGCTGCACCAGATTGCCGGCATCGACGCCGCCGGAGCCCACCTTGCGGAATTCGCCGGCGCAGTCCACCGCCTCGAACCGGTTGGCGCGGCAGGCGCCGGAGATGCTAAGCGCCGCCACGAACCCGTCACGGCCGAGGCGGATCAGCCGTTCCGCATCCTCGAAACGGTTGCCGACGGCCGAGGATGCGACCACGGCCGCGGTCTCGATGTCGGCGGCGCGGTCGTTGGTGCCGTCGCCGAAGCTGGCGCTGCCGCCGGTGAAGCTGTTGCGCTCCAGAGACCGCACCACGATCAAGCCGGTGACCGGACGCCCGGCCAGACGATAGTCGGGCAGCAGCGAGCCGCTGCAGCCGATCAGGACATTGCCGTACATCTCCGCCATCGGCCCCTGGATCCAGCCGTTGCCGCAAGCCTCGAAGGCGCAGTCGAGGAACTTGTTGTTGGACAGGAAGGTCCGCTTCGGTGCCCCGTCTTCCGCGAGGATGGCGTAGGGCGAGAAACCGAGATGGCAGGAGATGAAGCTGGCATGGTCGATGCCGTTCTCCGGCGCCACGGCGATGGAGGCCAGCGTGTTGCCGGCGAGGTCGGTGTCGAGGAACAGATGATCGCCGAAGCTGTCGGTTCCCGCCGACCAGTAGGCACCGATGTGGTTCTTGGTCAATTGGCATGAGATCAGCGAGGAGTGATCGCGCCAGACATCCACCCCGGCGCGGAAACCGTAGACCCCGACCCGCTCCAGCAGAAAGCGGGAGGTCAGGGCCACCCCGCCCATGCCCGGCGGCGCATCGCCCGGCCGGTTGCCGGGCTTCGGTCCGCGCAGGCTGAGATGGGCGATGCGGCTGCGCTGATAGCCCTTGTTGTCGTCGCGGGCGGCCTGCCGGCTGGCGGCCCGGATGGCGAAGCGGCCCGGCCCAAGATCCTCCGGCCAGGACAGCAGCGAGGCCCGCATGCCGGCGCCGACGATCTCGACCTCGTTGAAGGCATCGTCGTAGCGGTCGAGGTTGGGCAGGACGATCTCGCCGTCCAGCCGGTACTGGCCCGGCGGCACCAGCACCGTCCCGCCCTGGCCGCTGCGCGACAGCTCCAGGACAGCGCCTTGCAGGGCTGCCCAATCGCATTCCTGGTCCAGGGAGCGGGCATGCGGATGGACGCGCCGCGCCGCCTCCAGGGTCTTGTAGCGTTCCGACAGGGGGTGGCTGCGCCCGTCACCGACGGCGCCGCGGTCGCGGATCGACAGGGCCGGGCCGTTCCGCGGCGACGGGGTGGGCTGGGGGCTTGGCGATGGGCTGGGGGACGGGCGCGATGGCTTGTCTGGGGCCGCCTCGGCGGTGACGGTGGCGGATCCGGCTACCGGCAGTGCCAGGGCCGCGGCCAGCAGCTTACGCCTGCCGATGCGGTTGCCGGTTCGGCCATTCATGGTGCGCGAACCCGTGCCGGTCGCTGGAGCCCGCCGCTGAGGGCGGTGCGATAGACCTCCTCCACCCGGTCGAGATGGCGGTCCAGGGTAAAGGGGGCTTGCCAATAGCGGTCATAGGCGTTGCGGCCCGTCCGCTTCACCTCCGCATCGTGGGAGAACAGCTTCAGGCAGCGGGCGAGGTCGGCGGCGTCGCCGCTGCGGAACAGGAAGCCGTTCTCGCCGGACAGGACCGCCTCCGCCGCCGCGCAATTGTCGCTGACGATGACAGGGACGCCATTTGCCAGCGCTTCATAGGCGGCGAGGCCGAAGGTCTCATACCACAGCGACGGGACCACCAGGGCACGCGCCCGCCGCACCTCCTCCAGCACTCCGTCGGATGGGAGCCAGCCGGCAAGCTCCGCCTCCGGGTTCAGCCGGCGGATGGTCTCCCTCTCGTCGCCGTCGCCGACGAAGCGCACCGGGCAATCGGCCTCGGCCGCCGCTTCCGCCAGCAGGGCAGCGCCCTTCTCGCGCGACAGGCGACCGACGAACAGCATGTGGCGGTTGTCGGCGACCGGAGCCGGACCGAGGTCTTCCACTTCCACCGGGTTCGGGATTGGCAAGGTCATGGTGCCGGGCGGAAGGTGGGGGGCGATCACCGCGCGTTGCCGGTCGCTGAGCGTCACCAACGCCATGCCCCCGGTGAAGCCGCCTGCCAGCGCCCCCGCCGCATGGCGGGCCGCCCGCCACCATTTGTGATGCAGGGCGCGGGCGTCGCAGTCGGTGGCGAGGCAGCCGGCGGACAGCGCCCGGTGCGGACAGTTGATGCCTTCCGGAAAGACGAAGAAGGCGCCGTTGGGGCAGAGCGGGAAATAATCGTGAAGGGTCAGAAGCACCGGTAGGCCAGATTTGCGGCAGACCGGGAAGACGCTGGGCGACAGTGCCTTGGCCCAGCCATGGACGTGGATCACCGTGTCGTTGGCCGGGCAGCGGGCAAGCAGGCTTTCCAGGGCACGCGCCGCTTCGCGGTTCCAGAGACCCCGCAGAGCTGCCTGCACACGGTCGGCATTGCCCTTCAGGTCGGCCTGTTCCAGGCAATGGACGGAGATGCCGTCGGTCAGCAGGGCCGGATCGATCGGCGGCACGGCGGTGAAGAAATGGACCCGATGGCCGCGCCCGGCCAACCCGACCGCACTCGCTATGGCGACCTTCGCCAGCCCGCCGCTGGGGTGGGCATGATCGCAGAGGATGACAACCGTGCTCATCGCGGGCTGCTCATTGCAGGGCGCCGCGGTAGACCGCGGCTGTGCGGGCGGCGATCACCGGCCAGTCGAAGCGGCTGCGGACCAGGGCTCGGCAAGCGTCCGCATCCGGCAGGCGGCGGACGCCGGTCAGCGCCTCCGCAAGGCCGATGCCGATGGAGCGTGCGTCGGTCCCGGCGAGCACGAGGTCGCCGTCCAGCCCCTCCACCACCTCCGGCAGGCCACCGACCGGAGTGACCATCACCGGGGTGCCGGCCGCCAGCGATTCCAGCGCGGTCAGGCCGAACCCCTCCAGCGCCTGGGACGGCATCACGCACAAATCGGCGGCGCGGTAGGCCAGCGGAAGATGCGCATCGGGTACGAAGCCCAGCAGCCGCACATGCTCCTCCAGCCCCAGCGCGCCGATGCGATCCTGAAGGGCTGCTGCCTCCGGCCCGCGTCCGGCGACGACCAGCAGCACGTCCGGCACCCGGCGGCGCAGCTCCACCATGGAATCGACCAGCGCCGTCAGCCCCATGCGCTTCACCAGCCGCCGCACCGTCAGCACCGTGGGGCGCCCCAGAGGCCAGCCGAGCCGGGCGCGCGCCCGCTGCCGGCTGTCGGGAAGGTCGTGGCGGTCGGCATCGACGCCGCCCGGCACCCGGTGGATGCGCTCCGGCGGCACGCCATAACGCTCGGCCAGGATGGTGGCGAAGGACCGGGACAGCACGACGAAGCGGGTGGCGCGGTGATAGACCAGCCGCTCCACCATGAATTTCAGTCGGACCGCCAGCGGGCTGGCCCCCTCCGCCGCACTTTCCAGCGCCCAGGGGCCATGGAAATGGACGACCATCGGGCGATTGCGCAGAGCCGGCAGGGCCCCCACCGTGTTCAGCGCGAAATGCGAGGCGACGAGGTCCGGCGCCTGCCGGCGCAGCGCCTCCGCGATGGCGGCCCGGGCCGCCACCATCCGGCGCGGCAGCGAGGCCGAGGGAGGCGCAAAGCTGGCGATGCGGGCGCCATTGTCCAGCGTTTCGGAGACGGTGCCCAGCACCAGCCCGGAGACGGCGATGCCCTGCTGCGGCAGATGGCGGGCGAGGTGGTAGAACATATTCTCCGCCCCGCCATGGGTTTCCGGAAACCAGCCCAGCCCAAGCTGGAGCACACTGGCCTCCCGCATCTCTTCCGGCAGGGTGCCGGGCAGGATCAGGCTTCCGTCCATTGCTTGTCCTCTTGGAATTGGCTTGCCGCGGGTTGCTGGACGGCGGCTTGCTGGGTGGCGAGCCCATGGTTCTTGGCGGCCATCGCCATGCCCAGGAAGAACCAGAATCCGACGCCCGTGACCTTCACCAGCGTGTGCTCGAACACCATGCAGATGAGGATCGTCAGCGCCGCCGTTTCGGCACAGCGGGCAAAGGGGTCGGGCGGCGCCCCGCCGCGGCGCAGCATGCCCACCGTCAGCGCGATGATCCCGGCGACATAGCCCAACGTGCCAGGCCAGCCCAGCTCGTAAGGCACGCGCAGGATGCCGCTGTCGAAGAAGGCCATGGCACCCAGCTGGCCGTCCTCGTTGGTCAGCTTGGTCGCGGTGTCGATGGTGCCGAGACCGGCGCCGCGCACTTCGGTCAGCGCCTGGATGAGGAAGCGGCCGTAGAATTCCTGCCGCTCCTGATAGCTGCGGTCGTTCTCCATCGAATTCAGCGTGTCGAAGCGGCAGACGATGGCCTGGTTGACCAACGGCACGCTGAGGAGCGGCAGGGAGCAGAGCACCAGACCGACGCCGACCGCGACCAGCCTCAGCCGGTGCCGGCCGGGCATGGTCAGCAGCAGCCAGGCGAAGGTGAACAGCCCGGCCAGCCACGCCGCCCGCACCAGACTGAGCAGCAGCGACCCCAGCGCCAGCGCGCCGGCGATCGGCACGAGGATGCCGCGTGCCGCCGGCAGCACCGCCAGCCCGGTCACCAGCAGGAAAGCCAGCGGGCCGGAGGAGTTCAACGTGCTGAACACCCGCACCTGCATCGGCAGCGGCATGCCCTGGTTGGTCATGCCGACATTGATCAGCCAGCGGGCATCCCAGGCCGGCATGAAGAAATACTGGATCAGTCCATAACCGCCGACCAGCGCCAGCCCCAGAACGAAGGCGCGCAGCACCGCGTCGCGGATCTGCGGGTAGAGCGGCCAATGCAGGGCGACATAGAGCCCCAGCGTCACCGGCACCAGCCAGTTGAGAAGCGCGAAGGTCGCCGCCGCCACACCGGCCTGGGTGATGCCGTTGAGGTAGGCGTAGAAGATGCCCAGCATCACCGGCACGAAGCCGAAATAGGCGCGGTAGCGCAGCATCGGCAGATATTGCGCGATCACGGCCCAAGTCATGGCGCCGACGGCGAAGGGCGTCACCATGACCGGGCTGATGACGCTCCAGCCAGCCTGGTAGTCGACCAGCCGGCGCACCTCCGGTGTCAGGAACCACAGCCACCAGGTGAAGGCGGCGAAACGGGCCGGGTCGCGCGTCACCAGCAGCGCGCCGACGGCCAGCGCCCCCACCGGGAAGATGATCTCCAGCAGGCCAGCCTTGCCGACCAGCACCGGCATCAGGACCAGGAACCAGAAGACCGGGGCTGCCAGCTTGCCCAGGGACGGCAGGCCGCCAGCGCCGTGATGGGTATGGGACAGTTGACTCTGGTCCTGGCCGGCTGTGGCGAAGGTCATGCCACCGTCTCCCGCCAGTCCCGCATTCCCGCCAGCCGGCCGCGCAGCGTGGCGCGCAGCTTCGCCCCGGCATGCCGGTCACCGCGCAGCCGCAGCCTCGCCCATTGCGCCAGCCCGGGAAACTCGCAGGTTCCCACCAGCATCGCCCAGGCGGCGAAGGCGGCGCGGTTGGCCGGGCCGAAATGGGCCATCAGCGCCAGCGTGTCGTTGAAGGTCGCGTTCTCCTGCGCCAACGGATGGAAATGGTCGCTGCCACGCTGGTCGATGTCGAAACGGACGGCCGGAAAATGGTCGACCGCGACCAGCGGATCGTAGACCAGCCGCCAGCCCTGACGGGACAGGCGCAGGCAGAAATCCACCTCGTTGCGGACCTGGGCGCCGCTGCCGCGCAACCTCGTGTTCAGCCGCTGGCCGGCGATGGCCGTTCGGCGGAAGCTCCAGTTGGCCCCTTTCAGAACGTCGACGTCCTGCGCCGGACCGACGCCCAGATGGTGGTTGCCGATGACGCGGCCGAACCATTGCAGCCGGCCGACGATCTCCGCCTCCCCGGTTTCCGGCACGGTGCCGTGAAAGACATGGTCGCGTCCGCCGACCCCGCCGATGCGGGTGTCGGTGCGATACCAGGCTTCGATCCGCTCCACCCAGTCGGGATGCGGAACGGCGTCGTCGTCGGTGATGGCGACGATGTCCCCGACGGCATGGTCCATGCCACGGTTGATGGCGGCGACCTGTCCCGGCACGTCGATGCCGACGACCTCGACGGGAAGGGCGGGGCGGTAGCGGCGGGCGACCTCGGCGGACTCCGGATCGCTGTCGCGCACGGTGACGACCACCTGGACCGGCGCCAGGGTCTGGCGAACCAGCCCGTCCAGGCAACCGGCCAGCTGGTCCGGCCGGCGGTAGGTGGGGACGATCACGGTGACGCCCAGCCGCTCCGTGGCGGCGGGATCCACCGGCACCAGCGAGATCGGACGGGCCGCCATGGAAGGAGTGGTGCCGCCGCTCATGCCGGTGCCAGCTCCCGTCCGCGGTGGCTGATCGCCGTGGAGCGTTCGGGCGCCAGGGAAGCCTCCTCGCCGTTCATCCAGCTGTCGATGGTCTCGCGCAGGCGCGCCTTGAACACGTCGCGGTCGAAGCGGGCGGCATGGGCGCGGATGGCGGCAGGGTTGAAGCGTGACTCCTGCGCTTCGAACCGCTCCACCGCCTCGATCAGCCCCTCTGGCGTCTGCTGGTCGAAGAACAGGCCGGACAGGCCGTCGCGCACCGTCTCGGTGGCGCCGCCGCGGTTCAGAGCGATCACCGGCCGCCCGGCGGCCATCGCCTCCACCGGAACGATGCCGAAATCCTCGTTGGCGGTGAAGATCAGCGCCCGGCAGGACGCATAGTGGCGGTCGAGGTCGGCCGGGGAACAATGGCCGACCAGCTCCACTGTCGGTCCGGCCATCTGCTTCAGGCGCCGGAACTCCTCTCCCTCGCCGACGACCACCAGCTTGCGGCCCATGCGGTTGAACGCTTCGATGGCGATGTCGGCGCGCTTGTAGGAGACGAGCTGGCTGACGAACAGGTAATGGTCGCTCCCGCCGCCGCCGCCGGGGCAGGTGACGGTGGCGAAGCGCTGTGTTTCCACCGGCGGATGGATGACGGTGGCGTCGCGGCGATAGACCCGCCAGATGCGCTGCGCCACCGTGTGCGAATTGGCGATGAAGCGGTCGACCCGTGCCGCCGTCGCCAGATCCCATTGCCGCAGGCGGTGGATGGCATAGGGCATCAGCGGCCGGACGATCGGGCCGGCCGAGTGCAGGTAATCGTGATAGCCGCTCCACACATAGCGCATCGGCGTGTGGCAGTAGCAGACATGCAGCGCGTCGGGCCGCGTCAGCACACCCTTGGCCGGTCCGGATTCGCTGCTGATGACCAGATCGTAGGCGCTGAGGTCCAGTTGCTCCAGCGCCAGCGGCATCAGCGGCAGGTATTTCTGGTACATCCGGTGGGCCATCGGCAGCCGGTCGATGAAGGTCGTGGTTACCCGATGGCTGCGGATGATCGGCGACATGCGTTCCGGCCGGTAGACATGGGTGAAGATGTCCGCCTCCGGATACAGCTCGCACAGGGCTTCGACGACCTTCTCGCCCCCGCGCATCCCAACGAGCCAGTAATGGACGATCGCGACTTTCATGGTGGGTTCTCCAGAAAGGGACCGGCGCTTGCCTGAGGCCAAGGGTTCGGTCTCAGGCGATGCGGCGCAGGCGATAGGAGCGGCCGCTGGGCGGGCGGGCGCCATATTCGAGATTCGCGTGTTCGCGGGCGTTGACCATCGACAGCACCGCCCCGCCGATCCGCCCGCCGACCTGCCGCACCTGCTTGATGCCGGCACTGGCGAGGCTGGAGGCGGTGCGCGCCCAGCGCACGACGTAGAGGACACGGTCGGCCAGCGGCGCCAGGATCAGCGCGTCCGACACCGACAGCACCGGCGGCGTGTCGAGGACGACGACGTCGTAGCGTTCGGCCAGCTCGACCAGCAGCGACAGCATGGCCTTGGAGCCGAGCAGGATCTGCGGGCGGTCGACCGGCCGGCCGGCAGCGATCACCGACACCCGGCGGCGGTCGTCGATGTGCAGAACCTGATCGAGCGTCGCGTCGCCTTCCAGCAGGTCGGTCAGCCCCTTGGGCGGGCGGACGCCGCCGAGAAGCCGGTGAACGGCCGGACGGCGGGTGTCGCAATCGACGATGACGACGCGCCGGCCGGTGTCGGAAAGGAAGGCAGAGAGTGCCACGGCCAGCGTCGTCTTGCCCTCTCCCGCCACCGACGAGGTCAGCATCACCACCTCGCCGCCCTTGACGCTGGCGGGCTCGGCCCCGGTGCGCACGAGATGCAGCCGGGCGCAGAGCCGCCAGACCGCCTCGGCGAAATCGCCGCCGCCGGTGTTGGAATAAGGATCGTCGTCGGCACCGCCCCTCCGCTGGGTGGACCGCTTGGCCCGGCCCAGCAGCGGCACGATGCCGACGGCAGGCAGGCCCAGCAGCGCTTCGACCTGATGGGAGCTGTAGACGCCGCGCTGCCGCATGGTCCGCACCAGGGCGACGCCGGTGGCGATGGCACCGCAGACGACCGCGGCCAGCCCGGCGAGCACCGCCTTGCCCGGCCCGACCGGGCCGCCCGGAACGGCGGCTGCCGAGACGATGCGCACGTCCGGCGTCATCTCCAACGCCTGGAGCACCTGCGTCTCCTTCAGGCGGGTGACGGCGCGGCGGTAGTTGTCGTCCGACGCATCTGCCTGCCGCTGAAGATCGCGCAGCCGCACGTCGGCCTGAAGCGTGTCGAAGGATTCCGCCCTCAGGCCCTCCAGCCTGCGGGACAGATCCTGGATCTTGGCGACCTGCTGTTCCACCTCGCCCCGCAGGCTGCGGACCACGCGGTCGATTTCGGTGGCGAGGGTGGCGTTCAGCTCGCGCAGTTCCGCGGTCGGCCGGTTCAGCGCCGGGTGGCGGTCGCCGTACTGGGCCCGCAATTCCGCCAGCTGGGCGTTCAGCGCCGCCTGGCGCTGGCGCAGGGTGGTGATCAGCGGATCGCCGCCGATGTCGGTGCCGGTCAGCGATTCCGGGTTGCCGGGCCTGACCGACTGCAACTGGCGCAGCCGGGCCTGGGCATTGGCATGGGCGGTGCGCGCCTCCGCCAGCTGCCCGTTCAGGGCCGACATCTCCTCGTTCACCAGCGGGGCGTCGCGGCCCTTCACCATGCCGGTCTCGGACCGCATCGCCTCGACCGCGGCGCGGCCGGTGGTCGTCATGTCCTGGCGCAGCTCGTCCAGGCGGCTTTGCAGCCATTCGCTGGCGTTCTGGGTGGCCTTGCGCTTCGCTTCCACCTGGATGGCGAGATAGGCGTCGGCGACGGCGGTGGCGGCGCGGGCCGCAAGCTGCGGGTCCTTCGCCTCCACCGTGATGCGGATCGCGCGGGACTGCACGCCCGGGCTGATGCGCAGATTCTTCTGGAACGCCTCGGTCAGGCGGTCGGCTTCCCTGTCCTGTGCGTTGCCGGTCGGGGCGGCCGGGCGCGGCGGCGGCGTCAGCAGGGCGGCCAGAGACTTCAGGCAGCATCGCCGCCACCTCGGTCACCAGGGTGCGGCCTTCCTCCATCAGCGGGCTGAACAGGCCCGGCTTGTTGGTGGGGGCGGCGTATTCGGGTTCCTGCCCCAGGTTCAGCGCCTCGACCACGCGGGCGGCGAGATCGCGGGAGCGCAGGATTTCGACCTCGGTGTTGACGGTGTCGAGATAGATCCCCATCGGCTCGGAAACGGAGGGGATGTTGATGACGCGGTTCGGATGCGGGTCGATCACCACGACGGTGGAGGAGCTGTAGAGCGGGGTCATGGCGTTGATCAGCAACACCGCCGGCAGCCACAGCACCGCGGTCAACCCGAGGATCAGCCATTTCTGGCGCCACAGCATCTGCACCAGCCGGCTGACGTCGACCTTGTCGGCGCCCGTTCCGACCGGCGGCGCGACAAAGCCGGCGGCGAGACCGGCCGTGCCTGACGGCAATCGGTGTTCCGGTGCGTCCATGGGCTCAACTCCTTCATAGCGGGCGAACGGTGCAGGGTTTTGCTGATGCGGCTGGGCGGCTCAGGCGACCTCTGCCGGGTCGCGGGTGGGCTGGCGGGTTTCCGGCGCTGCCTCCGGTGCCCGTTTGCCGCCGACCTCCGGCGGGCGCGCGGGAGGCGCGGTGGCGCCGTGTCCGGCCTTGGCCTCGGCCAGGATGCGGGCATAGCGGGCAACGGTGTTGGGGGTGACGTTGACCAGCGTCCCAGTCCCGCCGCCATTGGCGACGAGTTGGGCGACCTGGAACAGCGCGCGTCCCTTTTCCAAAACCTCTCCGGGCAGCATCCACAGGATGGAATCGATGTTGGAGGCCAGCCATCCCGGCTTCCCGCTGCGCGTCAGGCGGCGTTCCGCCGACCGGACCTGCGCGGTGTTGCGGATGGTGTAGAAGGGCGACCAGCCGTCCCAATCGCCGGCGGTGAAGGGGAGCGCGACAAATCCGCCGTCCGTCACCACCGCCTCGGCGGCACCGAAACCAGACTTGGTCCACATGTAATCGAAGCCTGCGGAGCGGACGGCGGCGGCGACCTCCGGCCGCAGCGGACCGGGGCGGGCGCTGTCGTAGGGCCGCCACGCCTCGTAGAAGCGGTCGAGCCGGTAGCGGCGCAGCGCGTTCCCGATCAGGCGCCGGGCGTCCATCGCCGGCGCGCCGCTCCGCTTTGCCGTGCGCGGCGTGTCTTTCGGGGCCGCCTCGACGCTGGCTGCCGGAATTTCCGATGGGCGCGCGCGCGGGGAGATGCGCAGGACGGGGCGGCCCTCCTCCCAATGCAGGCGCGGGGTGTGTCCGGGCACCAGAGGGGAGTCGACCAGCGGCCACCAGCCGCGCGGCATCAGCCCTGGCGGCAGCATGGTGGCGATCTCCGCACGGGCATCGGCCAGCAGGCGGGTCAGCTCACCGCCCTGATTTTCGAGGCCCGGCATCTCTCCCTCGGCGCAGACGCCGCGGCCGGTGCTGCCCAGCAGAAGCTCCACCCGGCCCAGCACGCCGCCGCGCTCCTCCGGCACCGCCAGCAGGGCGAGGTCGGCGGGGCTGGACTGGGTCAGGCTGTCGACGGTGACCACCAGCCCGCAGCGCAGGCCGGTCGCCGCCACCAGATCGAGAATGCGCGGGATGCAGTGCAGCTCGCGGATCATGCCGGACCACAGGACCAGCGTGGTCAGCACCCGTCCCTCCGCCGCCCAGCGGCGCAGGGTGGCGTCGTCGGGCTCGAAGTCGGTGAAGGGGCGCGGCGGCGCGGCGATGCGCAGCGGCACCGCGGCGGTGCTGGCGAAGGGCGGATCGGGATCGACGATCTGCAAGCCGCGGCCCAGACGGCCGAGCGCGAAGAAGTCGTGATCGTCGAACTGCCGGCCATAGACCGGGTCCGCCCCGGCCTGGATCAGGTCGGCGGCTCGCTCGATCACGTCGGTCTGCGGCCGCCCATAGAGCGGCAGAAGCCTTTTGCTCGCAGCCAGCGGCAGTTGCGCCGCGATCAGGTCAGGGTCGCCCAGCAAGGTGCCGCGTCCCCATGCGGCGTGACGGCGGGCCAATGCCACGCTGAAGCTGGCATAGCTCTCCCCCGCCACCTTGCCCTCGACGGTGTCCAGACCGCCGGGAAAGGTGCGGGCGCGCACCGGGTCGACGCAGTGGCCGGTGAAGCGCCGGGCGCCCAGCGTCTCCAGCCGTTCCCGCAGCCCGGCATCGGCACTGGCGTCGATGCCCAGGCAGGGCTCCGCCATCAGCTGCGGATAGAGGAACGGTGCCGCGACGATGCCGAGCAGGGTCTGCGGCGCCATGTCCAGCACCGCGACCTCCTGCGGGAGCGGCTGCCCCAGCAGGCGGAAGGCGGCGTCATACAGGGCGGCCGGATCGGTGCTGCGCAGGGCGCATTCGCCGCCCGCCTCCACCACCGGCCAAAGCGGAGAGGCCGGGTCGCCCAGCGCCACGACGCGGAAGCAGGTCGTCAGCCACAGCGCATGGTCCAGATGCCGGCCGCCGGCCATCAGGCTGCCGGTGCCGGTCGCCTCGGTGCGGTTGCCGTCCTCCCAACCGCCGAAATGCCGGCCGCTGCGGCGTCCGTCATAATAGAGGTCGAAGGTCCATCCGGCGCGTTCCGCCGCGGCGGCCAGCACCGGCGCCATGGCGACGCGGTGCGGATCGCCGCCATGGGCGAGGAAGAGGAGAAGGGGCGGTTTGGTCACGATGCGCGGCCCTCCGTCCCGCCGCCGCGCCGGCACCACCACAGGTGCCATTTCGCCACCCCCGGCGGGCCGAAGTGATCGGTCTTCTGCAGGGTCAGGCCGGTGGCGGCGATGGCCTTGCGCATCTCTGGTGCCCAATGGTGGCGGACCAGCGCCTTCCATTCCGGCAGCACGCCATGGCAGCGCATGGTCGCCAGCAGCCGGTCGGGCCGCCAGCGGTAGTAGCGGGGATAGGCGATCACCCACAGAGGGTTGGCGTTGGTGGTGTCGCAGACGATCCGGCCGCCGGGCTTGACCACCCGCTGCAACTCGCGCACGCCGGCTTCCAGATCCGGCAGGTGGCAGAGCAGGTCCATGGCGATGACGAGGTCGAAGCTGTCGTCGGGGAAGGGAAGCTTGCGGGCGTCGGCCTGCTGGACGGTCAGGGCGGGGAAGCGCTCCTTTGCCTCCGCCAGCATCTCGTGCGAGATGTCGACCAGCGTCACGTCGTGACGGCCGGCGAAGGGGCCGGTGATGCGGCCATAGCCGCCGCCGACGTCGAGGATGCGCATCCGCGGCAGTCGTTCCAGCTCCGCCGCCACCGCGCGCCGCTTCTCGTCATAGATGCGGTAGAAGGGGGTGGTGGGGTGGTCGGGGCGGAAATGGCGGCGGTAACCGTTGTTGTAGATGCCGGAGCCGGCGGCCTGGGTGCGTTCCGCCTTGGCATTCTCCAGCAGGACGGCGACCTGGGCGGCGACCGTGTCGACGTCGAACGTCTTCGCATGCTCCAGACCGGCCGCGGCGACCGCCTTCAGCCCCTCGCGGTCGGCCAGCCGGGCGATCAGCATGTCGCGCAGCGGTTCGGCTTCCCCCGGTGGTACCAGCCAGCCGGTGCGGCCGTGCTCGATGATTTCGGGGAAGCCGCCGCAGTCGCTGGCGACCACCGGCACGCCCAGCGCCATCGCCTCCACCACCACGAAGCCGAAGCTTTCCCACAGGGAAGGGACGACCGCCATCTCGGCCCGCGCTACCACGGCCAGCGCGTCGTTGCGCGGCAGGGCGCCGGTGAAATGGACTCGGTCGGCGACTGGGGCGACGTCGCGGCGGAACTGGTCGATGACGGCGGCGCTCGCCGAATCTTCGCCGCCGATCATCATCAGGTGCAGGTCGGGGTTGGCGGCCAGGACGCCCGGGATAGCGCGGCCCAGCGTGGCGATGCCCTTGCGTCCCTCCAGCCGGCCGAAGAAGGCGATGAAGCGTTTCGGCAGCGGGATCGGCGGTTCGGCCGTCCGGTTCGCCGCCACCGCGGCGATGTCGATGCTGTTGGGGATGACCTGGATCAGCTCCGGCGCGATGCGCCAGTAATCGGCCACCCGCCGGGCAATGGCGCGGGTGGAGGCGTAGATCGCGGTGCTGCGCCGGGTCTGGTCGCGCTCCAGTGCGTTCAGCAGATGGGTGTGCGGAACCCAGGGTTGGCTGTTGGTGTCCATCACCAGCCCGGTCGGGGTCGCCAGCCGCGTCACCACCGGGATGGTGCTGAAGCGGGTCAGCCACCAGGCGTCGGCGTCGAACTCCGCCGCATGGACCACGTCGGGACGGAAGGCGCGGACGGCATCGGCCAGCCGGCGGTTGGTCCGGAAGCGGTCGACCACCGCATGCCTGTGCGGACCCGGATCGACGCGCTGCACCGTCACGCCGTCCTCGATGGAGGTGCCGGCCGGCAGGCCGCCGGCCTTCCATGGAGTCACCACCTGGACGGTATGGCCCAGCCGCGCCAGTGCGCGGGCCATCGTATGGGTGTGCGTGGCGATACCGCCGAGCTTTTCGCCGGGTGGGTATTCGGGCGTCAAGAGCGACAGTCGCATTGCGGTTTCCTCAATTCCTAAAGAATGTCCGGTGGGTTCGGTCACTTGGCCACGCGGCCGGCCGGGGTGGCATCCGGAGTAAGGGCCGGAGCGGCTGTCACCGGGGCCGGCTTGTCGAACAGGCGCCGCGGCAAGGCTGCAAGCATCGCCGGGTCGGGAAGGAAGACGCGCCAGGGCAGTCCGGTCGCACGGCGGTAGAGCGTCGCCGCGGTAGCGAACACCAGCGTGTAGGCGACGGTGGAAACGATGGCCGCCGCCAGGATTCCGCCGCCGCGCAGGAACAGCAGCAGCCCGGCCAGCGTGACCACCATTCCCAGCAGATTGGCCAGGGTGGCGGTGAAGGGCCGGTTCTCCGCATAGAGCCCGTTCAGCAGGATCGACGCGGCGGCATAGAGGATGGCGCCCGGCAGCAGCAGCCGCAGCGGCAGCGCGCTGTCGGCGAAGGACGGGCCATAGACCAGCCCGATGGCGATGTCGGCGAAGACGAAGAGCCCGCCGCCCAGGAGACCGCCGATGGCGAAGGTCGCCTGAAGGCTGTTCAGCACCAACTCGCGCCCCGACTGTCCCCGCCGGGTGGCGGCAGGCATGACGACGGTGGCGAGCGCGCCGGACAGGCTGACGATCAGCCAGGACAGGCTGGTCGCCAGCGCATAGAGCCCGACCTGCGTCGCCGACAGGAAGGCCGGGATGATCAGCAGGTCCAGCCGTTGCGTGATGACGCCGCCCACCACGTCGCCGTGGGTGCGCAGGGCATACCAGACGGTCTGCCGGCCGAGCGCCGGGTCGGGGCGGCCGATGCCGTGGCGGCGGACCAGCAGCCCGGTCGCCACCACCAGCACCAGCGTGCTCATCGCCGCCTGGACGATGACGGCGGCCTCCACCGTGAATCGGCCGGTGGCCCACAGCGCGGCATAGACGATGGCAACGCCGGCCGGTTGAAGGAAATTCAGTGCGTTGAAGCTGCGGAAATCCTGATCGCCGAGGATCAGGCCCAGCATCAGTTCGGACAGCAGGGCCATGGCGATCATCGGCAGGTAGAGCCGCGCCAGCGCCAGCGTTTCCGCCGGCTGTGCCGCCAGCAGCGTCGGCAGCAGCAGATAGCCGACGCCGATCGCCACCGCCGCAACCGGCAGCAGGATCAGGGTCCAGGTGCTAAGCAGGCGGCCGCCGGCGGCATGGTCACGCGACAGCGCATAGGTGACCGCCTTGCCGCAGCCCATGCCGAACAGCCAGCCCAGCAGTTGCACGG
This sequence comes from Azospirillum sp. UENF 112521, assembly GCF_058780665.1. Classification (NCBI taxonomy): domain Bacteria; kingdom Pseudomonadati; phylum Pseudomonadota; class Alphaproteobacteria; order Rhodospirillales; family Azospirillaceae; genus Azospirillum; species Azospirillum sp. UENF 112521. The sequence goes on along the minus strand of NZ_JBSNCI010000005.1, from coordinate 215,253 downwards.
TGGTCAGCACCGCGGTCAGCGCTCCCCGGCCGTCCGGACCGATGGTGCGGGCGACCAGGATCCCGGTCAGCAGCCCCAGCGCCATCGTCGTGGCGGTGACGAGCACCGTCGCCACGCCATGCCGGGCGAAGCTGTTCTGCTTTGCCGCCGCCTTCCGTCCGGTCAAATCCTTCAGCATCGCGCCGTCACCCCCGTTGATGGCCCTGAATCCCGCGCACTGCGTAACCTGTCGTTCTGGAACTCCTGTTTTGATTGCAGCCCCACTCCCGATTTGAAGCGGCTTTCACTTGCCTACTTTTGCCGGCGAAAAATAGTTCGCATCACCAACATTGTTCGACAAATTCAAAAGTTATCGGGAAGAGGAACAATCGTAAAATGCGGCCGTTATTTGATCCGACGCGCATTTTTGTTGTGCGTTGCAAACAGGACGGTAGTGGGGTGTTGGTCCAGGGTCAACGCCGCTTTCGGAACTGTTCTTCCCACACACCAGGGGAGTATTTTTCTTTGAACATCCGTTGGCGAGGACTGTCTGACCTAGCGTATCTTTCGGGCAGCGGTTATCGGCGACGCCCATTTTCCGGCATCGGGATTAGCCCGTTGCTGGGCCGGTCGCACACGGGAGGGGAGGGGGAGGCGCCGTTGCGCCCCGCCGCATGGCGTCGTCGGATCGCCGCCTGACGCCATTGATGGGCGTCTTCAGTCGGCCGCGGCCATCCGTGCGGCGGTGGAGCCGCGCACGATGCAGGTGCCGCCGAGAATGAGGCGGCGGCTGGGACGGTCCGGCGCCTCCAGCCGTTCGAACAGAAGGGCCATTGCGGACTGGCCAATGTCCTGCACCGGCTGTTCGATGACGGTCAGGCCGGGACCGACCAGCTCCGTCCAGGGTTCATTGTCGAAGCCGGCGACCGCCAGACCGTCGGGAATCGGCAGATGGAGCCGGCGGGCTGCCTTGACCACGCCCATCAGGAACAGGCTGTTGCTGACAATGAAGGCCTCCGGCCGCTCGCGCTCCGACATCCACGCCACCACCGCCTCTTCCGCCGCATCGGCATGGGGGGCGAGAAAGCGGGCCGCCGGGGCGAGGCCGCGGGCGGTCATGGCGGCGCGGTAGCCCTCATGGCGCTCCTGGCCGGTGGTGCTGGTGTTGCCGAACAGCCCGGCGATGCGGCGATAGCCCTGGCCATGCAGATGCTCCACCAGCATCGCCGCGGCACGCGGGTTGTCGAGGACCACGGCATCGTGACGGCCGGTCGGCGCATTGCGGTCGATCAGCACGACGGGGAAATCGAGATCCAGCCCGTCCAGCCGGTCGAGCGTCGCCCGGGTGGGGGCGAAGATCAGGCCGGTGATCCGCTCCTCCTGCATCAGGCGCAGGTACAACTCCTCCCGTTCGGGATTCTCATCGCTGTTGCACAGGATAACGCGCATCCCGGCGCGGTAGGCCGCATCCTCCACCGCGCGGCTGACGGCGGTGAAGAAGGGGTTGCGGATGTCGGACACCACCAGCCCGATGGTCTGCGAATGCTGCGAGCGCAGCCGCCGCGCCGACAGGTTGGGGCGGTAGCCGGTGGCGCGCACCGCATCTTCCACCCGCCTGCGCAGGGCGTCGCTGACCGGACCGTTGCTCAGCACGCGTGACACGGTGGCGACCGACACGCCGGCGGCCAGGGCCACGTCCTTGATGCCGACGGTTTTTCCCGAGACGCTCATGTCCAGACCGATCGTGTGGAAGGGTGCCCGATTGGGGAGGCGACCTTAGCCGCATGGGCCGAAGATGACCAGGGCGGGGTATTTTCTGAAAACGTTTCCAGTAGCCTCGGCAAACCATCCTTCATTTTTGTCCGACTGACAAGCCATTCATCCAGGAAAACCCATATGTTGCAACGCAACAAGCGTTGACAACCGAACTGTAATCGTTTTCACTTGGTTCAACAGCACAAACAAAAGCCCGCGGAGGAGACGGTCGCCATGCTCACCGACACGCACCCCTTGAGCCTTCCCCCCGATCTGATCCGCCTCGGCGCCGCTCCGGCGGGCAAGGAGGCGGCGATCCGCGAGGCGGCGCAGCTGCTGATCGCCGCGGGCTGCATCGACCCCGCCTATGCCGACAGCATGATCCGGCGCGAAACGGTGGCGAACACCTTCCTCGGACATGGCGTCGCCATCCCACACGGCATGGTGGACGACCGCAATCTGGTCCGCCGCAACGGCATCGCGATTCTGCAGGTGCCGGACGGCGTGGTGTGGAACGACGGGCAGACCGCCCGTCTCGTCGTCGCCATCGCCGCCCAGTCGGACGCCCACATCGCCATCCTGCGCCGCCTGACCCGCCTGATGCAGGACGAGGCGCGGCTGACCGCCCTGTTCACCACCGGCAACCCCGCCGATCTCGTCGCCGCGCTGTCCGACGAGACCGCATCGCCGGCCCCCTCCACCGCCGATGCCGGCGACCTTGCCGAGAGCTTCGAGTGGGTGGTCGATTATCCGACCGGCCTGCATGCCCGCCCCGCTGCCGCCTGGGTCGAGAGCGCCCGGGCCGCGTCCGGCCGGGTCCGCGTCCGCCATGGCGGGGAGAGCGCCGACGGCAAGACGCTGGTGGCGCTGCTGCAGCTGGGCCTGCGTCCGGGCGACCGCATCACCGTGTCCACTGACGGGCCCGACGCCCGCGCGGTGCTGAACCGGCTGCGCGCCACCATCACCGGCCTCAGCGCACGGGAAAAGGCGGACGCCGCCGCCGCGGCGCGCAAGGCGAAGGCCGTGGTGCAAGGCTGGACCCCGCCGGCCGCCGGCGGCACGAATGGCGGCCGCGAGATGCCCGTGGTTGTCGGCATCGGCGCCAGCCCGGGCCTGACCATCGGCCCGGTCCACGTGATGCCGAAGGCCGACCTGACCGTTCCCGACCGTCCGGCCCCGCTGCTGGAGGGCGGCAACCGCCTGCATGAGGCGCTGAACCTGACGCGCCAGCAGCTGAAGGCGCTGGCCGACGACACCGCCCGCCGGCTTGGACCGGCCGAGGCCGGCATCTTCGCTGCCCAGGCGGAGCTTCTGAACGACACCGACGTCATCACGCTGGCCTGCCAGTTGATGGTCGAAGGGCACGGTCCCGGCTGGTCGTGGAACGAGGCGGTGGAGCGCAGTGCCGCCAAGCTCGCCGCCAACCCGAACCCGGTGCTGGCCGGCCGCGCTGCCGACCTGCGCGATGTTGGCCGCCGGGTGCTGACCCGCATCGATCCGGACCTCCGGGGCGGCTCCATCCGCGACCTGCCGGACACCCCCTGCATCCTGGTCGCCGACGACCTGTCGCCATCCGACACCGCAGCCCTCGACATGGGCCGCGTCATCGGTCTGGCGACGGCGCAGGGCGGCCCGACCTCCCACACCGCCATCCTGGCGCGCACGCTGGGCCTGCCGGCGATGGTCGCAGGCGGTGCGGCACTGACCGGGCTCGCCAACGGCACCACCGCCATCCTCGACGGCCAGTCCGGCCGCCTCTATCTGGACCCCTCCGACACCGACATCGCCGCCGCCCATGGCTGGATCGACGAGCAGCGTGTCAAAAAGGCCCAGCAGGAGGAGCGGCGCAGCCTGCCTGCCCGCACCCGCGACGGCCACACGGTGGAGATCGGCGCCAACGTCAACCGTCCCGATCAGGTGGCGATGGCCCTGTCGCAGGGCGGCGAGGGCGTCGGCCTGATGCGCACCGAGTTCCTGTTCCTCGAGCGCGGCGATGCGCCCAGCGAAGAGGAGCAGTATGAGACCTACCGCGCCATGCTGGAGGCGCTGGACGGCCGCCCGCTGATCGTGCGCGCGCTCGACATCGGCGGCGACAAGCAGGTGCCGCATCTGCAATTGCCGCATGAGGAGAATCCCTTCCTCGGCGTGCGCGGCGCCCGCCTGCTGCTGCGCCATCCCGAACTGCTGGAGCCGCAGCTGCGCGCGCTCTACCGCGCCGCCAAGGGAGCGAAGCCGGGCGCCCTGCTGATCATGTTCCCGATGATCACCACGCTGCGCGAGATCGAGACGCTGCGCGCCGTCTGCGACCGCATACGGGCCGAACTGGACGCCCCGGCGGTGCCGCTGGGCATCATGGTCGAGGTGCCGGCCGCCGCCATCCAGGCCGACGTGCTGGCCCGCCATGTCGATTTCTTCTCCATCGGCACCAACGACCTGACGCAATACGCGCTGGCCATCGACCGCCAGCACCCCGAACTGGCGGCGGAGGCCGACAGCTTGCACCCGTCGGTGCTGCGCCTGATCCGCCTGACGGTGGAAGGGGCGGAGAAGCACGGCCGTTGGGTCGGCGTCTGCGGCGGCATCGCCGGCGATCCGTTCGGTGCCGCCTTGTTGGCCGGGCTGGGTGTGCGCGAGCTGTCGATGACCCCGCGCGACATCCCCGGCGTCAAGGACAAGCTGCGCGACAGCGACCTCGCCGGCCTGCGGGCGCTGGCCCAGCGGGCGCTGGATTGCGAATCGTCAGATGAGGTGCGGGCGCTGGAAGGGGAAGCGTCATGACGAAATCCGGCTTGAAGTCAGTCGTCACCGTCACGCTGAATCCGGCCATCGACCAGACCATCATGGTCGAGGCGCTGAAGCCCGGCAGTGTCCATCGCGCCAAGGCGGTTCGCCACAATGCCGGCGGCAAGGGCGTGAACGTCGCCAGCTGCCTCGCCGATTGGGGTACGCCGGTGGCCGCGACGGGCCTGCTCGGCACCGGCAATGCCGCGCCTTTCGAGGCGCTGTTCCAGGCCAAGGGCATCGCCGACGCTTTCCTGCGGTTGCCGGGAGAGACGCGCGTCAACATCAAGATCGCCGACCTCGCGGCCAACGATACGACCGACATCAACCTGCCGGGCCTGAGTGCCGATGCGGCCGCCGTCGACCGCGTCCGCGAGACCGTGCTGGGGCTGGTGGAGCCGGGCACGCCGGTGCTTCTTGCCGGCAGCCTGCCGGAAGGCTTGCCCGCCAAAACCTACGCCGCCCTAACCGCCGATCTGGCGGCAGCCGGCGCCCGCGTCGTGCTGGACAGCAGCGGGGCGCCGTTGGCGGCGGCGCTGGCTTCCACCGGTGCGCTGCCCCACTGCATCAAACCAAACCGGCACGAGCTGGAGGATTGGGCCGGCCGGCCGCTGCCGACGAACGCCGACCTGCTCGATGCGGCCCGCGATCTGCATCGCCGCGGCGTGTCGGTGGTGGTGGTGTCGCTGGGGGCGGACGGTGCGCTGTTCGTCGGTAGCGATGGGGATGGCGCCCGCGCCCTGCACGGCCGGCTGCCGCCGGTCCAGGCGCTCAGCACCGTCGGCGCAGGCGACGCGATGGTCGCCGGACTGATCGCGGCCTTCCAGCAGGATGGTGGACTGGAGGATGTCGCCCGGCTCTCGGTGGCCTTCGCCGCCGCCAAGCTCGGCTGTTTCGGCCCCAACCTGCCCGATCCGTCGACGGTGCGGTCGCTGGCCGCCCAGGTGTCCCTGACCCCGATCGATTGAGATTTCCGGCACCATCGGACTGAAATCAACGCAGTGACAGGCGCGGGCTCGAACCCGCCAGGAGGAAACAATGGCGACCCTGTTGGCCGTGATCGCAGCGGGCGATCTTACCACCCAGGCCGTTCTGGCGGCCGAGGCCCTGCGCAAGGCGGCGGCAAAGGCCGGCCACCGCATCCAGGTGGAGACTCGCACCAGCCTCGGCATCCAGTCTCCGCTCGACGCCGCCGCACTGTCCGCGGCTGACGGGCTGATGCTGGTCGGCAGCGGCGACTTCGACGACGGACGCTTCGCCGCGCTGAAGCGCAGCACCGCCTCGCTCGACGAGGTGCTGGGCAATCCCGCCGCCGTGCTGGAAAAGGCGTTGTCCACATCCTCCGCGTCTGCAAATGCGGCAGCCGGTCCACGCCGGATCGTCGCCATCACCTCCTGCCCGACGGGCATCGCCCACACCTTCATGGCGGCCGAGGGCATCCAGCAGGCGGCGACCGCGCTCGGCCACAAGGTCCGGGTGGAAACCCAGGGCTCCGTCGGTGCGCGCGACACCCTGACCGACGACGAGATCCGCGAGGCGGACGTCGTTCTGATCGCCGCCGACACCCAGATCGACCTGTCTCGCTTTGCCGGCAAGCGCGTGTTCCTCAGCGGCACCAAGCCCGCCATCAACGACGGCAAGGCCCTGGTCAACCGTGCCCTTGCCGAGGCCAAGACCCATGGCGCCGCTGGCGGCGCGGTCCCGCTGGCCGATGCCGTCGCCGCCGGCAAGGCCGAGCGCTCGGCCCAGCGCACCGGCCCCTACAAGCACCTGATGACCGGCGTGTCCTTCATGCTGCCCTTCGTGGTGACGGGCGGCTTGCTGATCGCGCTGGCCTTCGCGCTGGGCGGCATCTACGTCTACGAGGAATCCAACGCCGGCACGCTGGGCTATGCCCTGTTCCAGATCGGCGCCAAGGGTGCCTTCGCCCTGATGGTGCCGGCGCTGGCCGGCTACATCGCCTACTCCATCGCCGACCGTCCCGGCATCGCCCCCGGCATGGTCGGCGGCATGCTGGCCGGCAGCATCGGTGCCGGCTTTCTGGGCGGCATCGTCGCCGGATTCATCGCCGGCTACGGCACCGCCTTCCTCAACCGTCACATCAAGCTGCACCGCAATTTGGAAGGGCTGAAGCCGGTCCTGATCCTGCCGCTGCTGGGCTCGCTGCTGACCGGCCTGCTGATGATCTATGTCGTCGGCACCCCGGTCGCCGAGGCACTGGCCTGGATGAGCGCCTGGCTGAAAGGCATGCAGGGCAGCAGCGCCATCCTGCTCGGCCTGCTGATCGGGGCGATGATGGCCTTCGACATGGGCGGTCCAGTCAACAAGGCGGCCTACGCCTTCTCCACCGGCCTGATCGCCTCCCAGGTCTACACCCCGATGGCCGCCGCCATGGCCGCCGGCATGGTGCCGCCGCTGGGTCTGGCGCTCGCCACCAAGCTGTTCGCCGACCGCTTCACCGCAGAGGAGCGCGAGGCCGGCAACGCCGCCGCGGTCCTGGGCATCGCCTTCATCACAGAGGGCGCCATTCCCTTCGCCGCCCGCGATCCGCTGCGCGTCATCCCGGCGCTGATGATCGGCGGCGCGCTGACCGGTGCGATGTCGATGGCCGTTGGTGCCGAGCTGAAGGTGCCGCATGGCGGCGTCTTCGTCCTGCCGATCCCCAATGCAGTGACGCATCTGCTCGGCTATGTGGTGGCTCTGGTGGTCGGCACGGTGGTGACTGCCGTCGCCCTGCGCATCCTGAAGAAGCCGGTCGCCGCCGCCGCAGCGCCGAAGCCGGTGGTCCAGCAGGCCGGCGCGCACGCCTGATCCCTATTCCTTTCCTCTCGGGCGTCCTCCCGAAACTGGCCCCTCTCCGCTTCCGTGGGGAGGGGCTTTCTTTTTCTCTCCACCCGAAGAATCCGCGCCAGCTTTTGCGGCTCCGCCCGTGGGATCGGTCATGACATCGCCCGGAGTGACCGATCCATGCTCGACGAAAAGCCTGATGTGATGCTGGGCAACATGCTTCTGCATGTAAACCTGTTGGCCCTTGGCACGCTGATGACCAAGATGATGGCGGAGATGTTCCGCAAGGACGAGAATCCGGCCGGCAAGGCGGATGAATGGCTGCGCCTGTTCGAGGCGACCGCCGCGCAGATGACCTTCGCCAACGAGACGCCGGAATGGAGCGACCTGACGGCGCAGGAATTCCGCGACGTGCTGATGCAGCACATCCACCGCGCCCGCGCCATGGCGCTGGGGGAGGAGTGCAACCCGCGCGCTTATCTGCGCCATCACGGCTGAGCGGACCCGTTATCGTCACCGGTACTCCTGCCGCCGCGCCAGCCCGTCCTTCAGGTGCCGGATCGCCGCATGCACTTTCGCCGGAACATGCCGCTTCTGCGGATAGACCGCCCACACCGCCGTATTGGGCGGCCGGTGGCGGTCCAGCAGGGAAACCAGCCGTCCCTCGGCCACCGGGCCGCGCACATAATAATCCGGCAGCTGACAGAGCCCAAACCCGCGCAAAGCCGCGTCCAGCACCGAGAAGCCGCTGTTGCAGCGCCAGCGGCCCCGCGGCCGGAACAGCCAGTCCTGGCCGTTGTCGTCGAACAGCCAGTGGTCGGAGGTGCCGACCAAACACTGGTGGGAGCCGAGGCTGGTCAGGTTGTCCGGGCTGCCGTGGCGTTCCAGATAGGACGGGGCGGCGCACAGATGCATCACGCGCGGGGCGATGCGCGTCGCCACGAGGCTCGATTCGCTGAGGCGGCCAAGCCGGATCGCCAGATCGTAGCCTTCCTGCACCAGATCGAGCTGCCGGTTGGTCAGTTCCACCTCGATGCTCAGCTGCGGGTGGCGCTCCATGAGGTCGTTGATCAGCGGCATGACGAACTGCTCGCCATAGGCGGTGGCGCAGGTCATGCGCAGCACCCCCTTCACATCGCTGTCGCTGCCGCCCTGCAAGGCGCCCACCGCCAGGAAGGCGTCGTCGCGCTGCTCCGCCAGCCGCCGGCAGCGGGCGAGGAAGGCGCGCCCGCTCTCGGTCAGGCTGACCTTGCGGGTGGTGCGGTAGAACAGCCGGGCCTGGAGCCGGTCCTCCAGCCGCGCCACGCTGCGGCTGACATGGGAGGAGGAGACGCGCAGCCGCTCCGCTGCCCGGGAGAAGCTGCCGGTTTCGGCCACCGCCATGAATTCGTCGATGCCGTCCCAGCCGCTCATGGACATTCTCCCAGGGCCATCGGGCCATTATCCCCATACGGCAAAAATCTATTCCCGAAATCGCCGTTCTGGCAATGACCGGTCGCGGTCTACACTGCGGAAATCAAATGCCAATCCTCATTGGCAAACCCGCTTTCGGGGCAAACCCGTTCTCGGGACCAATCCGACTTGGGGAAGGAAACCCACATGGTTCTGTCGCGCGCCGCCGTCGCCTGGGAAGCCAACCGTCCGCTGGAGATCGAAGAGGTCGAGGTCGCGGCCCCCAAGGCCGGCGAGGTGATGGTTCGCATCGTCGCCACCGGTGTCTGCCACACCGATGCCTACACCCTGTCCGGCAAGGATTCCGAAGGCGTCTTCCCCTGCATCCTCGGCCATGAGGGCGGCGGCGTGGTGGTGGAGGTCGGCCCGGGCGTCACGTCGGTGGCGGTGGGCGACCACGTCATCCCGCTCTACACGCCGGAATGCGGCAAGTGCAAATTCTGCCTGTCCGGCAAGACCAACCTGTGCCAGGCGATCCGCGCCACCCAAGGCAAGGGCCTGATGCCCGATGGCACCAGCCGTTTCTCACTGAAGGGCAAGGAGATCGCCCACTATATGGGCACCTCGACCTTCTCCGAATACACGGTCCTGCCGGAGATCGCGCTCGCCAAGATCAACAAGGCGGCGCCGCTTGAGAAGGTCTGCCTGCTGGGCTGCGGCGTCACCACCGGCATGGGTGCGGTGATGAACACCGCGAAGGTGGAGCCGGGCTCGACCGTCGCCATCTTTGGGCTGGGCGGCATCGGCCTGTCGGCCATCATCGGCGCCACCATGGCGAAGGCCAGCCGCATCATCGGCATCGACGTCAACCCGTCGAAGTTCGAGATCGCCAAGCAGCTCGGCGCCACCGACGTCGTCAACCCGATGGACTTCGACCGCCCGATCCAGGAAGTCCTGGTCGAGATGACCGACGGCGGCGTCGATTACAGCTTCGAGTGCATCGGCAACGTCAAGGTGATGCGGGCCGCCCTGGAATGCTGCCACAAGGGATGGGGCAAGTCGGTCATCATCGGCGTCGCCGGCGCTGGCGAGGAGATCGCCACCCGTCCGTTCCAGCTGGTCACCGGCCGCGTCTGGCGCGGCTCCGCCTTCGGTGGCGTCAAGGGCCGGTCGGAGCTACCGGAGTATGTGGAGCGTTATCTGCGCGGCGAATTCGAGCTGGACACCTTCATCACCCACACCATGGGCCTGGAGGACATCAACCATGCCTTCGACCTGATGCATGAGGGCAAGAGCATCCGCTCGGTCATCCTGTACAACCAGTGAGGTGACGCTGGCTCTTTCCCTCGCTCCCTCTATCTGGACCGGGGGAGGGAGCCTTCCGGCCATCGTTTTTCAAAAGGCGCTTCCATGACCGATCCCCTGACCACCCTGTCGGAAACCCGCGTCTTCGGCGGCCGGTTGAAGCGGGTGCGGCACCAGTCCGCGGCGGTGGATTGCGAGATGACCTTCGCGATCTTTCTGCCGCCGCAAGTGGAATCCGGCGCCACGGTGCCGGTCTTCTACTGGCTGTCGGGACTGACCTGCACCGACGAGAACTTCACCCAGAAGGCCGGTGCCTTCCGCGTCGCGGCGGAGCTTGGTCTCGCCATCGTCGCTCCCGACACCAGCCCGCGCGGCGAGGGGGTGCCCGGCGACCCCGACAATTCCTGGGATTTCGGGCTCGGCGCCGGGTTCTATGTCGATGCGACCGAACAGCCCTGGGCGCGCCATTACCGGATGCACGACTATGTGACGCGGGAATTGCCGGCGCTGGTCGAGGCAAATTATCCGGTCACCGACAAGCGGTCGGTCGCAGGCCATTCGATGGGCGGGCATGGCGCGCTGGTCTGCGCGCTGAAACATCCGGGCTTCTACAAGGCGGTGTCGGCCTTCGCCCCCATCGTCAACCCGGCCGCGGTGCCCTGGGGCGAGAAGGCCTTTGGCCGTTATCTCGGCCCCGACCGCGACCGCTGGCTGGAGTGGGACGCCTGTGCGCTGATCGAGACTGCCGCCGAGCGGCTGCCGATCCTGATCGACCAGGGTGACCGCGACGGCTTTCTAGAGGCGCAGCTGAAGCCGGAGACGCTGGTCGCCGCGGCGGAGGCGGTCGGTCACTTGGTGACGCTGCGGATGCAGCCGGGCTACGACCACAGCTACTTCTTCATCAGCACCTTCATCGAGGACCATCTGCGCCACCATGCGGCGGCGCTGCTGGCATGAGATGCCGAACGGGCAGGGGGCAAAACTCGCCCCCTGCCTCGAGGCCTTCCGTCAGGCCACGCGCCGCGTCAGGTGGTTGTCCCAGCGGAAGGCCGGCGCCTTGCGCTCCGGTCCCGCCTCGGCGCTCACCGAGACCGGCTCGATCACGCCGAGCCCGCTGGTTGCCAGATAACCGTCGCCGTTCGGCGCCAGACCGCAACCGTCGGCCAGCGCGGTGGAGCCCAGCCAAGCCCCGCTCGCCGCATCCCACAGCCCGATGATCCCGCCCATCGGCGAGCTGGCCGCCACGGTTCTGCCGTCCGACGCCACGCTGCCGATATAGCCCTGCATGCGCGACAGCACATCCTCCGGGGTGTCGAACAGGCGGATGGCGCCGCCACCGGGACGGTGGGCGCCGGTCAGCGGCTGGAGCATGCCGATGGGCCGCTCGTCCTGCACGCCGAAGGCGATCCCGCCATCCTCGAGCAGGGCGATGTGGCGCATACCGAGGTTGGCGTGCTCTTCCGGCAGCCGGACCTTGTCGAGCAGCTTGCCGGTGGTTGCGTCGACATAGGTCAGCGAGCTGTCCATGCTGTCGAGGTTCAGCTTGGCCCGGCCGGTATCGGGGTGGGTGATGACGCCGCCGTTGGCGACCGCCAGCGTCGTGCCGTCGCGCATCAGGATCAACTCGTGCGGCCCCAGCCCATGGGTGGGGATGGCGCCGATGCGGCGGTAATTGTCGGTGGCGTCATAGATGCCGATGGCGCCCTCTTCGCGCGGCACATCGTCCTCGGCAACGAAGAGGGTGCGACCGTCGGCCGAATAGTCGCCATGGCCGGTGAAGCGGCGGTCGTCCGGCGCCCGCACCACCGGGCCGGGGGTGCCGTCCGCCAGCGACAGCGTCTGGAACCAGCGGCCGGGCCGGCGGGCGAAGACGGCGGCCTCCGCCATGCCGGGCCGGGGCATGATGCCATGGGCGCGGCCGGGGGTGGCGGTGGTGAACAGCACCTTGCCGGTGCGGTCGAGTGCGGCGACGCCGAAGCTCGGCTCCGCCCCGGCGGTGGCATAGGCGTTGAGGTAGAGCGTGTCGGCGTCGGCGGCATGGGCCTTGCCCGTCAGCACCGCCAGCAGCCCACCCGACAGGCCGGCGCCTGACAGCACGCGCCCACCGAAAACCCTCCCGGCCAGCAGACTCAGGATGTTCCTGCGGTCGACCGCCATCGTCAGTCTCCGTCCAATTCGTTGAAGCCGAGAGTGATGTCCAGCAGCGGCGCCAGCGTGCCCAGCATCTCCACCCGCGCCGCCTTGACCAACCGCAGCGCGCTCTCGGTCTTCTTGCGGGCGGCGGGATCGGTGACCGCCTTGTTAAGCGGGCCGGGGACCGCCTCGACAGCGCTGATGGCGGAGGCGAAACTTTCATCGATGGCTTGCTTGGCGGTGGCGCCGTCGTCGTTGGCGGGCAGCAGCGAGACGAAACCCGGACCACCATGCTCGCCCATCAGCAGGGCGCGCAGCCCCTCCAGGTTCAGCACGACATTGCGCAGCGACCGGCCGCTGCGCAGCGCCTCCACCACCGTCGGCTTGGCATCCTCGATGCTCGTGCCGAGCGGGGCGATCAGTTTCTGGTCGATCACCACCTGCATCGCGGTGATGGCTGAGGCGTAGAGCGTGTTCACCGCTTCCGAAGCATTGGGGCCGAGAACGGTCGACTGTCCGGCGGCGAGGGGCGCCTCCAGCTCCTTCCACCCGTCGCGCGCATCGGTGGCGATGGCGGCGATGTTGCGGGCGGCGGCCGCGGCGAGCCTGGCGCGGTACTGCTTGGCATCGCTGCCGGTGAAGCCGTCGGCGGTGACGCCCTCGTCGAACAGCAGCCGCTCCAGCACGGTCAGCCCCTGGACGGCGGCACTCTGGCGGGCGAGCGCGCCGGGCTCCAGCAGCTTGGGATCATGGTCGCGCAGGATCTGGCCGATCTGGCGCTGGACCACGCCCGGCCGCTCCGGCCAGAACGACATGCGGTCGGCCCGCAGATTCATGGTCAGCGGGCCGGGGCGCAGATGCTGCACGGCGGCCCAACCGTCGGTGACCTTGAAATGGGCGGCGCGCGCCTCATCGAGCCCGGCGGCGGTGGGGCCGGCGGCAAAACGGTCGAGCGTATCGGCATAGGCGGTGGCTGCCGTCACCAGCGCATCGAAGCGGGGCAGGGCATGGGTGCGGACCATGCCGCCCAGGAAGGCGGCATCCTTGTCCGACTGGCGGGCGGCGAAGGCCGGCGTCCGCGGCAGCAGGGCCGCCACGGCAGCGGCGGCCGACATCAGTCCCAGCACTATGCGGCGTCGCATACGATCAATCCCTTCTGCCTTTAACGTGGAGCGAACCCCCCGCCCTTCCTTTACAAACCCAGCACGTAACGCACCAGACGTTTCCGGTCCTCGCCCGGCAGAGACTTGAAGCGGTCCTTCGCCGTTTCCGCCTCGCCGCCATGCCACAGGATCGCTTCGGTGACGCTGCGGGCGCGCCCGTCATGCAGAAGCGACAGCTGCCCATCCTTGGCCGCGAGCCGGTTCAAGCCCCACAGCGGCGTGGTGCGCCAGTCCGACCCGTTAGCCTCGCCCATCGGCAGCCGGTCGCCCAGCCCGGGGCCCAGGTCGTGGAGAAGCATGTCGCTGTGCGGGAAGATGTCGCGGTTGGACAGCGACGGATGCTCGGCATCCTCTCCCGTGCGCCAGGTCGGGCGGTGGCAGGCGGCACAGCCGGTGTCGGCGAACAGCGCGGTGCCGGCCTTGTCCTTCGGCATCTCCAGGCTGCCGTCGGGCGGCAGGTCACGCAGGTAGCCGTCGATCAGGCCGATGACGGTGCTGGGGATCTCGAGCCCCTCGAACTGCTTGGAATCGCCGTGGGGAGCGTTGCGGCAGGCGGTCTGTGCCGGGGTACAGTCGCCCCAGGGCTCCGGGAAGGCCGGGGTCGACATGCCAATATCCAGGCTGAAGGCCTCCGCATCCTGATGGTCCAGGGTGGGGTGCATCGCCTTCCAGCCGAAGCGGCCGACCTGCCGCTTGCCGTCCACCGTCACATAATTCACCCGCCCGGCGACCGGACCGCCGGAGGCGGCCTGCTTGGCGGCTTCGGCTTCGATGGCCTCGGCCGGAATGCGGTCGAGCAGGCCCATGCCGTGAACGCGCGGCGGCACGCGGGCGGACATCACCGTCGTTTCGGCCAGCGGGCCATAGCCGAGATCCTCGACCACCGGCGTCGGGTGGCGCAGCCGGACGGTTTCGCCGTCGGGGAAGCGGACCGTCTCCTCGCGGTAGGTGACGCGGGGACGGCCTTCGACCAGTTGGCCCGGAATGGCGTTGGACTGGATCTGCCGGCCATAGACCGGATCGGCGTTCAGCTTGATCGCATAGCCGACGCCCTGGTCGTCCTTCACCGCCGGATCGGGCGGCCGGCCGCCGGCGCCACGCGGATGGCAGGTGGCGCAGGAGCGGGCGTTGTAGAGCGGACCGAGCCCGTCCGCCGCCTGCGTCGCGGTGGGCGCCGCCACCCACATGCGGCGGAACAGCGCCTCGCCGATGCGGTTGTCGAGGCTGTCGGCGGCCTGGGCGGTGACAGGGGTGGCCTGAGCTGCGAGAAGCAGCGCAGCGGTGAAAACGCTGCGGAAATTGATAAAATCAGGCAACGCGGATGTATCCCATCATGCCGGTGTCCTGATGTTCGATGATGTGGCAGTGGAACATCCAGTCGCCGGGATTGTCGGCCTTGATGGCGACGCGCAGCCGCTCCTTCGGCTCCAGCAGCACCGTGTCGGCATGGTGGGGCACCACCTTGCGGGCATCGGAGGACAGCACCTTGAAGGTGTAGCCGTGGATGTGGATCGGGTGAAGGTGCGGCGTCAGGTTGGCCAGCTCGAAGATGTAGCTCCGGCCCTTCTCCAGCGTGATCAGCGGCGGCGGCAGGCGTTCATGCCCGCCCTCCGGCCAGCTCTGCTGGTTGATCGCCCAGAAGGTCTTCGCCGACAGGCACAGCGCGTCGGCATAGGGCAGGCCGGGCAGAGCCGCCGCGTCGAAGCTCTGCGCCACCGCAGTGGCGGAGAAGGCCATCGGGATGATCGGCGCGTCCTTCAAATCCGGCTCCGGAATGGCTGAGGCGGGCAGGGCGCGCGGCTTGAACCGCTTGTTGGGCCGGGCGGGTCCGACGGCGCGGAAGGTGGCGAGCGGCCGGGGTTCGGCCGAATAGACATTGGTCAGCCGCAGGGTCTGGCCGGCCTTGGCGGGTGCACGGAACAGCACGTCGATGCGCATTGCCGGCCCCATCGGCCAGCCATCCAGCGGGCGGGGCGGCAGCGGATTGCCGTCGACCGCGATGATCCAGGCCTCGGCCCCCTCAACCCGCAGATCGACCACGCGGGTGCTGTCGATGTTGTAGAGACGGGCGCGGATGTCGCCATTGGCGGGAACCTCGATCACCGGCTCGATGGCGCCGTTGACGGTCGAGACGCTGCCGAAGGTGCCGGCGCGCGAGGCGCCGCGGTCGGTCATGAACGTGCCGAACGTGCCGGTCTTGTCCAACTGCCAGTCCTTGACCAGGCAGACGACGTCGGCATCGACCTTCGGCGCGTCCGGCTCCTCGACGATCAGGACGCCGGCAAGGCCGCGGCCCAGCAGTTCCACCGTGTTGCAATGGGGATGGAAGAAGAAGGACCCGGAATCGGGCGGGGTGAATTCATAGACGTGGCGCTCGCCCGGTTTGGTCGGCGGCTGGGTCAGATAGGGCACGCCGTCTTCCAGGTTCGGCAGGCGGATGCCGTGCCAGTGGACCGAGGTGTGCTCGTCCAGCCCGTTCACCAGGGTGGCGCGCAACCGCTGGCCCTTGCGCATGCGGATGATCGGGCCGGGAAAGCTGTCGGCATAGGTGATCAGCGGCGACAGCCCGGCCGGTTCCGGCAGGATGCGCAGCATCCGCTGCCGGGCGACCAACTCGACCTCGACCAGCTCGCCGGCGGCGGTGACAGGTGTCGGGCCGGCGAGACTGGCCTTCAGCGCGCCGGCATCGGGGGCGGCAAGGCCGGTTCCGCCCAGCGCCGTCGCCGCGACGGCGGCGCCCCCGGCGCGCAGGAGGGTGCGACGGGACAGGGTGGGGGCGGGGCGATGCGGCATGACGGCGGTCCAAAAAACTTCAGGCAGGATAAAGACCGGCTCCGGTCCCTTTGCCATCCCCCGCCGGGTCGGCCCGGAAGGGAAGCTCGGGGGAAACTGTCCTGCGCGGGAGGGCGCGGGACCGGAGCCGGGCAGGCCGTGCTTACTTACCGACCTTCGACGGGTCGTCGAGGCTGTCGGAGCCCTTGACATCGACCGAGACGCCCAACGCGGCGACGGCGCCTTCCAGCGCCTTCTTCTGGGCGACGAGGCCGTCGATGCCGGCGGACACCAGCTTGTTGCCCTCGTCGTTGTCGGCGGCGATCATCTGGTCGTAGGCCATCTTGCCGCTGTCGGCGGTGTCCTTGATCGCCTGCATCGCCTTCATGGTGTTGGCCAGGGCGGTCTTGACCGCAGCGTCGGCGTCGGCGGACTTGGCGGCGACCAGCTGCGACAGCGAGGCGCCCGAGACGGTCTTGCCGTCGGTGCGCTTGTAGCTGCCGTTGTAGACGTTCACCATGCCGACTTCGTCGTAATAGTGCGAGTTGTGGGTGTTGTCGGAGAAGCAGTCATGCTCCTCTTCCGGATCGTGCAGCATGAGGCCGAGCTTCATGCGCTCGCCCGCCAGTTCGCCATAGCTCAGCGAACCCAGGCCGGTCAGCATGCGGCCGACGCCTTCGCTCTCCGGAGCCTTGGCAATGGAGGCGCGCGCCTTGCCCTTGGCGGCCCAATCGGCAGTCATTTCCGACAGGTCGTCGACCAGCATCTGGGTGGCGACCTTCAGATACTGGACCCGGCGGTCGCAATGGCCGTTGGTGCAGTCCTTGCCCTTGCCATAGTCGGTGGCCTTGCGCTCACCGGCCCCCGGACCGGTGCCGTGCAGATCCTGGCCCCACAGCAGGAATTCGATGGCGTGGTAGCCGGTGGCGACGTTCGCCTCGACCTTGCCGGCGCCGTGCAGCTTGTCGGTCAGCAGGTCCTTGGTGATCTTGGAGGCGTTGATGGTCTTGCCGCCGGCCGTGATCTTCGGGTTGGCGATGACGTTCGCCTTGGCGTAGGGGTTGCTCTCGCCGCCGGCATAGCCGTCGTCGACATAGTCGATCAGGCCCTCGTCCAGCGGCCAGGCATTCACCTTGCCTTCCCATTCGTCGACGATCGGATTGCCGAAGCGGAAGGCTTCCGTCTGCATGTACGGAACGCGGGCGGCCTTCCAGGCGTCGCGCGCCTTCGCCAGATTGTCCTCGGTCGGGTTGGCGACCAGGGCGTCCACCGCCTTCTTCAGCGCCTTGGCGCCGTTGGTGGCGTCCTCATAGGCGGCATGGGCGATGTCGGCGTAGTTCTTCGCCACGTCCTTGTAGGCCGGACCGGCAGCCTGGGCACCGTACGGCAGCAGGGCAACGACGGCTACGGCGGCGAAGCCGGCAGCGCGCTTCGACATGGAGGTCTCCTCGAACGTCGGTGGTCGGTAATGACAGCAAGTGCGACTTATTCTCAGCGAATAACGTCGCGAATCATTCTCACTGTCAAGCCCTATCCGCGTTGGGGGTACTCGGAAATGCGCAGGCTCCGCCATGCCGCGTCGATATGTCCCGCCGACCCGTCCCACGGGCGGCGGGAGGTGGACGGTCCTCAGCCCTGTCCGAGCGCCTGCGACAGATCCTCATAAAGGTCGTCCGGCGACTCCAGCCCGACCGACAGGCGCAGCAGGTCGCCCGGCACCGGAGAGCTTGGCCCTTCGATGCTGGCCCGATGTTCGATCAGGCTTTCCACCCCGCCGAGCGAGGTGGCGCGGCGCCAGATCTCGACACGGGCGGCGGTGTCGATGGCCGCCTGGGTGCCGCCCTTCACGCGGACGGACAGCATGCCGCCATAGCCGCCGCTCATCTGGCGCGATGCGATGCCGTGGCCGGGGAAGCCCGGCAGGCCGGGATAGAGCACCTCGGCCACCCGCGGATGGGCGGACAGCCGCTCGGCCAGGGCCATGGCGGCGTCGCTCTGCCAGCGGACGCGGGCGAACAGGGTGCGCAGGCCGCGCTGCAGCAGCCAAGCCTCGAAGCTGCCGAGGATGCCGCCCTGCTGGGTCTGCACCGCCTTGATCCGGGCCCAGAACTCGTCCTTGCGGGCGGCGGTCAGGGTGCCGGCGACGACGTCGGAATGGCCGTTGAGATACTTGGTCGCCGAATGCATGACGATGTCGGCGCCCAGTTCCAGCGGACGGGTCAGCACCGGGGTGGCGACCGTGCTGTCCACCGCCAGCCAGGCCCCCGCCTCGTGCGCCAGTTCGGCGACGGCGGCGATGTCGGTGACGGTCCACAGCGGGTTGGCCGGGGTTTCCACCCACACCAGCCGCGTCTGGCCGGGGCGGAGTGCGGCGCGCACTGCGTCGGTGTCGCTGGTGTCGACGCCCTCGACCTTCAGCCCCCAGCGGGTGGCCGGACCGTGCACCCAGTTGCGGAAGGCCCAGTACATCACGTCGGGCACAATCACATGGTCGCCGGGGTCCAGCGCCTGGAACACGGCGGTCGCAGCCGCCATGCCGGAGGCGAACAGCAGCGTGTCGACGCCCTTTTCCAGCTCGGTGATGGTCCTTGCCGGAATATCGAAGGTGGGGTTGTCGGCACGGGCATAGACCCGGCCGCGGCCATAGCCGTTGTCGGCATCCCGGACATAGGTGGTGGACGGGTGGATCGGCGGGATGACCGCGCCACTGGCCGCATCCTCAAAGCCCAGGGCGCCGGCGGCGATGGTTTCGGGACGGTGGGGACGGTCGGTCATTGCCGGGGCACTCCGGGATCGGTCATGAAAGGGGGGGTATCAAGGATACGTCTGCCCGACACCGGGACGCAATGGCGCCGCGCAACCGTCAGGCGTAGCGTGCGATCAGGCGGGCGAGCGGCGGCCCGGACAGCACCACCACGAAAAGCCGCAGGGTTTGCAGGGCCAGCACGAGTGGCAAATCAACCCCGCTGCCCAGCGCGATCACCACCACCGAATCGAGTCCTCCAGGGCTGGTGGCGAGGAAGGCGGTCAGCGGGTCGGTCGGCAGCAGCGTGACCAGCACCCAGGCCGACAGGCTGCACAGGGCGATCATGAGCCCGGTCGACAGCAGCATCTGCGGCACGGCACGCAGGGCGTGGCTCAGCACCTCGCGGGTGAAGCGCAGGCCGATGCTCCAGCCGATGACGGTGTAGGTGATGGTCAGCAGCGCGTGCGGCAGTTGCAGGGTCACGCCCGCACCGGTCTGGACCAGTGCGCCCAGCACCATCGGCACCAGAAGGGCACCGGAGGGAATGCGGAAGCGGTGGCCGATCCAGCCGCCCGCCGCGGCGACCAGAAGCGTCGCCGCCAGCCCGCGCAGGTCCAGCGCCTCCACCGGGGCCACCGGGATGGCGGAGCCCTGCGAACCGGCGGTCAGCGCATGCGTCACCAGCGAGGCGCTGAGCACCACCAGCACGACGCGCAGATACTGCATCACCGCGACCAGCCGGACGTCAGCGCCATAGTCGCCGGCCATGGCGACCATGGCGGAGGCCGCACCCGGCGACACGCCCCAGGCCGCGGTGGTGCCGGGCAGGCTGCCGTAGCGGACGAACAGCCAGCCGACGATGCCGCTGACCAGCACCGTCAGCCCGACGGTTCCCAGCATCAGCGGCCAGTTTTCTGCGATGGACAGCAGGATCGACGAGGTGACGGCATGGGCGACGAGACAGCCGATGATCGCCTGCGCCATGGTGAAGCCCGAGGCCGGAACGCGGATGGTGGCGCCGCCGACGCCCAGCGCGATGGCGGCGATCATCGGCCCGATCAGCCAAGCCGCCGGCAGCCCGGCCGCATCGAGCCCCAGCGTCGCCGCCGCGGACAGGGCGAGCAGTCCCGCCCATTGCGCAATTTTCCGCAGGCGGAGCCCCCAACGGTCGCCGTTTCCGCCACCATCCTTTGCGCTGACCACGAAACCATACCTGCACGAATGAATCTCGACCGCCCCATGCTGCCCGCCGCCCCTCCGTCCGTCCAGCAGGCGAGGGGGCGCGGCAGCCATGCGCGGCCGACCAGCGGTTCAGCGGGCCATGCGGATCCGGGTCAGGAAATCGTCGACGCCCCGGTTGAGATCGTCCGCCTGCCGGTGCAGAAGTCCTGCAGCGGCCAGCACCTCCTGCGCGATGCCACCGGTCTCCGACGAGGATTGCGTCACTTCGCCGATGGAGGCGGTGACCCGGCGGGCGCCGACCGCGACCTCCTGCACGTTCCGGGTGATCTCCTGCGTCGCGGCGGTCTGCTGCTCGACCGTCGCGGCGACGGTGGTGACGATCTCGTTGATGTGGGTGATGGTGCGGCCCACTCCATGGATCGCTTCGGCGGCTTGGCCGGCGGCATTCTGCATGCCGGCGATCTGGCTGGAGATGTCCTCCGTCGCC
The DNA here is from genome assembly GCF_058780665.1 of Azospirillum sp. UENF 112521. Taxonomy (NCBI): domain Bacteria; kingdom Pseudomonadati; phylum Pseudomonadota; class Alphaproteobacteria; order Rhodospirillales; family Azospirillaceae; genus Azospirillum; species Azospirillum sp. UENF 112521. The sequence continues at coordinate 194,771 of NZ_JBSNCI010000005.1, read as the reverse complement.
TTGGCGGTCTGGTTGGCGAGGCTCTTCACCTCGTTGGCGACGACCGCGAAGCCCTTGCCCGCCTCGCCCGCCCGCGCCGCCTCGATGGTGGCGTTCAGCGCCAGCAAGTTGGTTCTGGCTGGCGATGTTGTTGATCAGGTTGACCACGTCGCCGATGCGCTGGGCCGCCTCCACCAGACCGCTGACGGTTCCCTTGGTCCGTTCGGCCTCATCGACGGCGGAGGTGGAGATGCGGGAGGATTCGTTGACATGCCGGCTGATGTCGGAGATGGAACTGGCGAGCTGCTCGGTCGCCGCGGCCACCGTCTGCATGCTGGACGAGGCGAATTCCGTCTCCGTCGCCACATCGGCGGAGCGGCGGCTGGTCCCGCTGGCGATCTGCGACATGCGCTGGGCGTTGGCCTGCATCTGGTTGGAGGCGGCGACCGTGCCCTCCACGATGCTCTTCACGCTGTCTTCGAAATTCCCGGCGAGCCGGTCGAGGGTGGCGCGCTTGCTCTCCTCTTCCGCCAGCTTGTAGGTCTCAAGCAGCAGTTCGATGTCGAACCAGGCGATCTTGTTCAGCGTTTCCAGCTGTGCCAGCCGGCTGCGGCGGGCCGCGGCGCCGAACAGGCCGGCCCTCAGCCCCTCGTCGCCGGCGGTGAGCCCGAGTTCGCGGGCAATGTTGGAACTGACGATGTAATGGCAGATCGACACCGCATAAGCCGGGACGCCGTTCTTGTAGAACAGGGTCGCGAGCCGTGTGGCGGACTCGGAGAAGCCGGCATCGATCCGACCGGACACGGCCCGCATCCAATGATCCAGACGGGCGGCATGCACGTCCGGCAGTTGCAGCGCCGCCTGGATTTCCGGCCAGGCATCGAAATGCCGATGCCATTCGGTCAGCAATAGGGGAAGGCGCTGCTCCGCGAACTCCCGGTTGCCCCTGAGCCGGTCCAGATCGTCCTGGGTGATGGAAAAGGTGGAAAGTCTCTTCGCCTGCATATCTGTCAGCTCGACGGTCATCTTCTGGACGATCCTCAGTTCCGGGGGCCTCGCATGGATCGTTCTACGCTAACGATGCTCGTCCGGATCGCCTCTCGATGGCAACTCACCACCGCATTTTTATCATACCCACATATGTATAATAAGGAGAGCAGTGGCAGGTCATGCAATGCGGACGGCTGACCAACTATAATACTTTCGGCCTAAGGTCGACCGGGGATCGGCGGTGGAGTCACCCCATGTCGGGACGCGGGCGCAGGCCGTTCAGCAGCAGGGCTATGGATTGTCGGGCGATCTCCGCCGGGTCCATCTCCCCATCCGGGCGGTACCAGCGGGCGACCCAGCTGAGCGCTCCCGACAGCGTGAAGGCGGCGATCTTCGGATCGCAGGAAACGATGCTGCCCTCGGCGATGCCGCGTTCGATCAGAATGCGGAACTTCAGGTCGATGCGGCGCTTCAGGCTGCGCAGGGTACGGCGGCTGTCCTCGGTCAGCGGCTCCTCGCCGACCCGGATCACGCACATGCCGAAGTCCATGGTGACAATGCCGACATAGGTGGTCATCACCGCCACCAGTTCCTCATAGGCGCTGCCGCCATGACCCGTCACCTCATTCGACGCGGTGTCGAGCATCTCCAGCCCGATCCGCACGCACTCGAACAGAATCTCCTCCTTGTTCTTCACATAGTAATAGATCGTCGGCTTGGTCACGTTCAGCCGCCGGGCGATGTCGTCCAGCGAGGTGGCGTGATAGCCAAGCTCGTTGAAGGCCTGCGCCGCGGTCCGCAGCACGGCGATCCGCTTTTCCTCCCGTTCGCTGCGGCGGTCGGCGGCGGTCTTCCATGGCGAATCCGACATGCGGTGCTGGCTCCCTTCGCTCATTCTTCCGGCCAATCGCTTTCCCATTTGGCTGTGCCCATGCCCAGGCCGGCAGACGGTCGGCTGGCGCAGCAAACCGGCTTACCGTTCTACTGTGAAGTAACTTTGGTTCCATGCAGTAAAAAAACGCCGGATACGCCCGAGAGGAAAGCAGCGGTCCCTCACGCGGCGGAGACGATCAGCAGGGCCGCGATCAGCGCCACCGCATCCTCCAGCAGAGCGGCGGGGCGGTCGCGGCCGAAGGCGGCGGCCATGCGCATGCGGGCGGCATAACCGACCAGTGTGCCCACCACGGCGCCGATGCCGCCGGCCACCAGACCGCCGATCCAGAATCCGGCATTCGCCCCGATGGCCGCTCCGGCGATAACGCCGCCGGCAATGCGGCTGGCGAAGGGGAAGGGCAGCTTGCGGCTGGGAGTGGTCGGCAGCTTGTCGACGACCAGCTCCACCACCGCCATGGCGGTGAAGACCCAGGGCGACACCGGGTGCCCGAGGAAGAACAGCCAGCTTCCCGATACGTCGAGCCAACCGCCGTAGGCGGCCCAACTGACGGCCGCCGGGGCGAGCAGGGTGCGCGAGCCGGCGACGGCGCCGATCAGAAAGGCAAGGGCCAGGGCAAGCATCCGGTCATCCGTGTTTCGTTGGGGTCAAAGTCAGCGGTGGGCTAACGATCGGCTGAAGTTTACAGTCATCCGGCGGAACGTCCGCGCACCGCCTGTACCAGCCGCCGCAGCGCCCCTCCGCGGGTGCCGGGCCCGCCATGGAACAGGCGCAGTGCGGCCAGCATCAGCGCCTCGTCACCGGCGCGCGGCTGGTCGAAATGGGGGCGGAGCCGTCCCTTGCGGACCGAGACGGTCTTCACCTGCGTCATCTCCAGCAGCCCCTCGGCGCCACGGGTGACGCCCCAGCCGCTGGCGTGCCGCCCGCCGAAGGGCAGGCGCGGGTCGGCGGTCGGCACGATGAGGTCGTTGATCGTCACGGTTCCGGCGTCGATCCGTCCGGCCAATTCCCAGGCCTGCGCCTCCGGCCCGAACACGGACGCCCCCAGCGCATAGGGACTGCCGGACGCAACCGTCAGCGCCTCCTCCATGTCCCGCACCGGCACCAGCGACAGCACCGGGGCGAAGATCTCCTCGCGCAGCAGCGCCATGGAGGGCGTCGCATCGGCAAGGATCAGCGGCGCCATCGCCGGGCTGTCCACCTCCGGCAAAGCGCCCAGCGCACGGGCTCCGCCGGCAACCGCGTCCCGGGCAAGGGCGGCGAGCCGGCGTCCGGTCGGCGGGGACACCGGCACGGCCGGAATCTTGCCGGCATGGCGGAGGAGAGCGGCCTCCAGCCCCGCCGCCATGCCCTGTGGGACGAACACCCGCCGCGGCGCGATGCAGGTGGCGGAGCCGTTGAGCCGAAGTCCGAAGGCCAGCGCGCGGGCGACCCGCTCCAGATCCGCACCCTGCAGGACGAAGACGGCGTCGTTGCCCGACAGCTCCATCGTCGAGGGCACCAGATGCCGGGCCAGTTTTTCCGCCACCACCCGTCCCGTACCGGCCGATCCGGTCAGCACCAGCTTGTCGATGCCCTCCTCGATGGCCTCATCCACCGCGGCGGCGGATTCGTCCAGCACCCGGTACAGCCCCGGCGGCAGTCCGGCCTCTTCCAGCCAGGTTCCAAGCAGGATCATCGGCGCGCTGCATCCCGGTGCCGGCTTGACCAGCACCCTGTTTCCGGCCGCGAGAGCCTGGATCGCCTGAACGCCCGGCAGCAGCAATGGGTAATTGGACGGACCGACGATCAACACAGTACCGACCGGCTCCCGCCGCACCTCCGCCTCCACCCCGAACAGCCAGACCGGACGGCCGCGCCGGCCCAGCCTCCTCGGCGCCAGCAGCCTGGACGCTTCCCGTTCCAGAAACCGACAGGCCTCCGCCAGTGGCAGGATTTCGGCGCTGACGCTCTCGGTGGCGGTCCGTGCCGGGCGCGTTTGCAATGCTTCGACGAGGTCTTCCGCACCGACGGCGATCCGATGGCGGAGTCCACGAATAGAGGAAAGGCGTATGGAAATATCCCGTTCGGACCAGGACGTAGAGCCGACCGCCTCCCGAAGGATCGCTTTTCTTATCCATGGAGATAGGACGTCAGGAGGAGGGCTGTTGTTGCGATCCATTTCCGACCCAGCTTCGTAGAGATCACGACTGAATTCGGCAGCGCAGGAGCGTTTGGCAAGCGGATGGAACGACAAGTCGTGATCATCGGCGCGGGACCGGGCGGATTGGCATCCGCGATGCTCCTGGCGCTCACCGGAGCGAAGGTGACGGTGCTGGAACGGCAGGACCGCATCGGCGGCAGGTCGGCGGGCTTTTCGCTCGACGGCTACCGGTTCGACAGCGGCCCGACCTTCTTCCTCTATCCCCGCATCTTGGAGGAAATCTTCGAGGCCTGCGGACAGCGCCTGTCGGACGAGGTCGACCTGATCCGCCTCGACCCGCTCTACCGGCTGGTGTTCGAGGGCGGCGGGGAGTTGCGGGTCCATGCCCAGTTGAAGGCGCTGATGGCGGAGATCGCCAAGCTCAGCCCGGGCGATGCCGACGGGCTTCCGCGCTTCCTGGCCGACAACAGGGCGAAGATGGAGCGCTTCCGCCCGGTTCTGGAATCCGATTTCTCCAGCCCCTGGGCGCTCGCCTCGCTGCCGATGCTGAAGGCCCTGGGCAGGCTGGCGCCGCACCGCTCGGTGGACCGCGACCTGTCCCGCTATTTCCAGGATCCGCGCATCCGCCTCGCCTTCTCGTTCCAGAGCAAATATCTGGGCATGTCGCCCTTCCGCTGCCCCAGCCTGTTCACCATCCTGTCCTTCCTGGAGCATGAACACGGCATCTTCCATCCCCGCGGCGGCACGGAATCGGTGATGGAGGCGATGCGCCGGGTGGCGGAAAGCCTGGGCGTCACCGTCCGGCTGAACGAGACGGTGCGCCACATCAAGTTCCAGGGCCGCCGCGCCGTCGGTGTGCGCACGGACGCCGGCGATTATCCGGCCGATGCCTTGGTCATCAACGCCGACTTCGCCCGCGCCATGACCACGCTGGTGCCCGACGATCTGCGCCGGCGCTGGAGCGACGCCCGCCTCGCCACCAAGAAATTCTCCTGCTCCACCTTCATGATGTATCTCGGCATCGAAGGCAAAGTGGACGGGCTGGACCACCACACCGTCTATCTGGCGGAGGATTACGCCCGCAACCTCGCAGAGATCGAGGAATGCCGGGAGTTGCCGCGCCGGCCGTCGATCTATGTGCAGAACGCCTGCGTCACCGATCCGGATCTGGCGCCGCCGGGCGGCAGCACGCTCTACATCCTGGTACCGGTCGGCCACCAGCGCGGCCACATCGACTGGAAAGCGGAGGCGCCGCAATATCGCCGTCTGGTGCTCGACCGGCTGGCCGCCTTCGGCCTGACCGATCTGGAACGCCGGATCCGGGTGGAGCGGGTGGTGACTCCGGCCGACTGGGACAGCCAGTTCGCCGTGCACCGTGGTGCTACCTTCAATCTGGCGCACAGTCTGGACCAGATGCTTCACCGCCGGCCGCGCAACCGGTTCGAGGATCTGGACGGCGTCTATCTGGTGGGTGGCGGCACCCATCCCGGCAGCGGCCTGCCGGTCATTTTTGAAGGCGCACGCATCACGGCGCGGCTGCTGGCCCAGGAACTGGGCCTGCCGACGCCCTGGCGCACAAAAACCATTGGTTTGTCCGGCATGCTGCGGCAAGCCGTTGCAGGGGGAATGGCATGACGGATCGGATTGCGGTGATCGGCGGGGGCCTGGGCGGACTGGCGGCGGCGGTGGTGCTGGCGGCGCGCGGGCATAAGGTGACCCTGCTGGAAAAGAACGCCTGGGTCGGCGGCAAGGCGGCCGTTCTGGAGGAAGGCGGCTTCCGCTTCGACATGGGGCCGACCATCCTGACGGTGCCGCGCGTCCTGCGCCGCATCCTGGAGGAGGCCGGCTGCGATCTGGACCGGGAGTTGGAGATGGTCCGGTTGGAGCCGCAATGGCGCTGCTTCTTCGACGACGGCACGGTGCTGGACCTGTCGGAGAATGTCGGCACCATGGCGGCGGAGCTGGACAAGCTGGCGCCCGGCAGCGGGGCGGGGGAGGGCTACCGCCGCTTCCAGGCGATGTCGGAACGGCTGCACGGCATTTCCGAACGCTTTTTCTTCTGGAAGTCGGTGGAGGATCTCGGCGACACGCTGAACTTCCGCAACAGCTTCAACGCCAGCACCCTGTCGGACGTGCTGGCGCTCCGCATGGGCAGCACGGTGGCCGGCACCATCCGCGGCCATGTGCCGGATGCGCGGGCGGCGCAGATGCTGGACCATTTCACCCAGTATGTCGGCTCCTCGCCCTACGGCTCTCCGGCGGTGCTGTGCGCCATCGCCCACATGCAGACCAACGACGGCGTCTGGTATCCGATGGGCGGCACCCGTGCCGTGCCGGCGGCGCTGGAGCGGGTGGCACGGCGGCTCGGCGTGGAAATCCGCACCAACACCGGCGTCCGCCGTCTTCAGGTGGAACGTGGCCGCGTGGTGGCGGTCGAGACGGACGGCGGCGAGCGCATCCCGGTTTCGGCCGCCGTGTCGAACATGGATTCGGTCCGCACATATCAGGAACTGATCGGCGGCCCGCCGGCAAAGCGCTTCGCCAAGCGCCGCAGCTACGAGCCGGCCTGTTCCGGGGTGGTGTTCTATCTGGGCCTGGACCGCGCCTACGATCACCTGCTGCATCACGACTTCGTCTTCTCGCGCGATCCGGAGGAGGAATTCGACTGGATCTATCGTCAGGGGGAACCCGCGCCCGACCCGACCTGCTACATCGCCGCTCCGGCCCGCACCGAGCCGGGCGTCGCACCGGCGGGTGGCGAGGCGCTGTATGTGCTGGTCCACACCCCCTATCTGCGCGAGCGCCATGACTGGAACCGCATGCTGCCGGCCTATCGCCGCGTGGTGTTCGACAAGCTGAAGCGCACCGCCGGCATGCCCGATCTGGAGGACCGTATCCGCGTCGAGCATGTGTTGACGCCGAAGGACATCAACGACCGCTACAATGTGCTGAACGGCGCCATCTATGGCTTGGCGAGCCATGGCCGCTTCATGGGCGCCTTCAAGCCCGGCAACCGCTCCCGCGATGTGGAGGGGCTGTATCTGGCCGGTGGCGCCGCTCATCCCGGACCGGGCATGCCGATGGTGCTGATGTCGGGTTGGATCGCCGCCGACAGCCTCGACCAGGACATGCGCGACGGCGCCCATGACGGTGCCGGTGCAGGCTCCGCGCGCGCCGTGGCCTGACGGAAGGCGGCGGGAGGATGACGGACGATCCGGTTGCGTTACGGTCCCGGCTGCTCTGCTGGTTTTTCGGCGGGGTCATGGCCCGACGGCTGCGGCGCGGCTTCCACGCGGTGCGGCTGGCGCGGCCGGGCTGGCCCGCCCTGCCGCCGGATCGTCCGGTCATCGTCTATCTGAACCACCCATCCTGGTGGGATCCGGCGCTGCTGATCGTGATGGGCACCACCCGTTTCCGCGGCCGGCCTGGCTACGGGCCGATCGATGGGGAGATGCTGCGCCGCTACCGCTTCATGCGCCGCATCGGCCTGTTCGGGCTGGAGCCCGGCCGCGCGGGCGCCGTCTCCTTCCTGCGCAACGCCGAACGGATCCTGGGCAACCCGCGCGCCATGCTGTGGATCACGGCGGAGGGTGCCTTCACCGACCCGCGCCGCCGCCCGGTGACATTGCGGCCGGGAATCGCCCATCTGGTCCGCCGCATGCCCACCGCACTGGTGGTGCCGCTGGCGGTCGAATACCCGTTCTGGGACGAGCGAACGCCGGAGGCGCTGATGCGGTTCGGCCAACCCTTTGAAGCCGCCGCTCTTTCCGCTCTTCCGGTGCAGGACATCGCGGCGGAATTGGAAGGGCGGCTGGAGACGGAGATGGACCAGTTGGCGCTCGATGCGCAGAGCCGCGATCCAGCCCGTTTCCTGACGCTGATCGAGGGAACGGTCGGGGTCGGCGGCATCTACGACCTCTGGCGCCGGCTGCGCGCCCTGGCCGGTGGACAGGGCTTCTCTCCGGCCCATGGCAGCCGGGAGGAGGACGGCCGGCAAGGTCCGGCCCGCCAAGAGATGCAGCAGGAGATGCAGCAGGAGATCAAGGGGCCATGAGCGTCATCGTCCTGATCGCCGCGCTGTCTCTGATCCTGGCCCTGTTGCCGCTGGGGCAGGGGATCGTGAACCTGTTCCTCTATCGCCGCCCGACCGCCGAACCGCCGCCGGGCACCGCCGTCAGCATCCTGATCCCCGCCCGCAACGAGGAGGGCGGCATCGCCGCAGCCGTCGATGCCGCCCTGCTCAGCCGTGGCGTCGATGTCGAGGTGGTTGTGCTGGATGACCACTCCACCGACCGCACGGCGGAGATCGTCCAGGCCATCGCCGCCCGCGATCCGCGTGTCCGTCTGGAGAGCGCGCCGCCGCTGCCGCCGGGCTGGTCGGGCAAGCAGCATGCCTGCCAGATGCTCGCCGGGCTGGCGCGCTACCCGGTGCTGCTGTTCCAGGACGCCGATGTGCGGTTGTCGCCGACGGCCGCCCGCCGGGTCGGCGGCGCCCTGCTGGCGGGTGAATGCGGCTTGGTCAGCGGCTTCCCCCGCGAGGAGACCGGGACGCTGGCGGAAGCCCTGGTGATCCCGCTGATCCATTTCCTGCTGTTGGGCTACCTGCCGATGGCGGCGATGCGGCGCTCGACCGACCCGCGCTTCGCTGCCGCCTGCGGCCAGCTGATCGCGGTGCGGCGGGATGCCTATCTGAAGGCCGGCGGCCATGCGGCCATCGCGACGTCTCTGCACGACGGGGTGACGCTGCCGCGCGCCTTCCGCCGGGCGGGGCAGGGAACCGACCTGTTCGACGCCACCGGCTTTGCTCGCTGCCGCATGTACCGCGGCTGGCGCGAGGTCTGGTCCGGCTTCTCCAAGAACGCGACGGAGGGAATGGCGACCCCGGCCGCCCTGCCGGTCTGGACGCTGCTGCTGTTCGGCGGCCATGTGCTGCCCTGGATTCTGCTCGGCTGGGCGGCGCTCCATCCGCTGCCCGTTCCGGCACTCGTGCTGGCAGGGCTGGCGGCGGGTGCCGGGCTGGCCTTCCGCCTTCTGCTGGCCGTCCGCTTCCGCCAGAGCGTCGTCGGTGCCCTGCTGCATCCGGTCGGCGTGCTGATCATGCTGGCGATCCAATGGACCGCCCTGCTGCGCGCCCGCCATGGCAAGCCGTCGGAATGGCGCGGCAGGGCCTATCCGGCTGCGACGGGGAGTGGGCTGGGGCCGGGAAACGGTGCTCCATGACACCCTGGCTGCGCCGCCACGGCCACCGCATTTTCCACCCGCTGGCCGGAGCCGATGCCGCCACGCTGGCGACAGTGCTGCGCGATGGCGGCGGTGTCGGGCCGCTGCACCTGCATCGCGTCGCGACCGCTCTGGGCGCCGCCGCGATCCGCGCACCGCTCGACCTGCTGGAGCGGCGGCGGGTGGCGGGGCTGGTCGGGCAGGGCAGGGCTGCCGGGCCGCCGCCGCTGTTCATCCTCGGCCACTGGCGCAGCGGCACCACCCATCTGCTGAACCTGCTGGCGCAGGATGCGCGGTTCGCCGCCCCCGATCCGCTGGCGGTGGGCCTGCCCTGGGGCTTCCTCGGCCTGAATTCCTTCTGGCGCGCGCGGCTGGAGGAGTGGCTGCCGCCTGACCGCATCATCGACGCCATGCCGGTCGATCCGACCTCTCCGCAGGAGGACGAACTGGCGCTGGCCCTGATGCAGCCGCTGTCCTACTACCACGGCATCTTCTTCCCCAGGCACCTGCACCGTGCCTTCCGCCAGGGCGTGCTGTTCGAGGGATGCCGGCCACAGGCCGTCGCGCTGTGGCGGCGCCGGATGGACCATTACCTGAGCAAGATGCAGATCTTTTGCGGCGGCCGGCGGCTGCTGATCAAGAATCCTGCACACACATCGAAGCTGGCGGAACTGCTGGCGCTGCGGCCCGATGCCGTTTTTGTCCACATCCACCGCGACCCTTACGAGGTCTTCAGCTCCACCCGTCGCATGCTGCTGACCCTGCTGCGGGAGTTCTCGCTGCAATCCTACGATCCGCAGGCGGTGGACGATCTGGTGCTGGATCTCTACCCGGCGATGATGGCGAAATTCGACCGCGACCAGGCGCTGTTGCCGCCCGGCCGGCTGGTGGAGATCCGCTACGAACGCTTCGTCGCCGATCCGCTGGGGGCGCTGGCCGAGATCTATGACGGGCTCGATCTCGGCCCCCTCGCACCGGTTCAGCCGAACATGGAACGCTATCTGGCAAGCGTGCGTGGGTATCGCCGGGCCCGTCACGATCTGGAGGACCCGGCCCGCCGCGCGGTGCGCCGCCGGTGGGCCTTCGCCTTCGACCGCTGGGGCTACTGACGCGTCAGGCTCCGCCGCGCTCCTCGCGCTTGGCCTGCTGCCACATGGCTTCCATCTCGTCCAGCGTGGCATCCTGCGGCTTGCGCCCCTGGGCGGACAGCAGCGCTTCGATCCGGTGGAAGCGGCGTTCGAACTTGGCGTTGGTGCCGCGGAGCGCCGTTTCCGGCTCCACCTTCATCCGGCGGGCGAGGTTGACCAGCGCGAACAGCAGGTCGCCCAGCTCGTCCGCCACCCGCTCCTGTGCAGAACCGGCGTCCATCTCGGCCCGCAATTCCCGCACCTCCTCCTCGATCTTGTCGAGGATGTCGCGGGCGTCGGTCCAATCGAAACCGACCCGCGCGGCGCGGTTCTGCAGCTTCAACGCCCTGGTCAGCGCCGGCAGCCCGGCGATGACGCCCTCCAGCGCCGACGGCGCCCGTCCTTCCTCGGCGGCCTTGGCCGCCCGCTCGGCCGCCTTGTGGTCCTCCCAGCGCGAGGTCTGCTGGTCCGACGACTTCACCTCCTCCGGCCCGAAGACGTGGGGATGGCGGCGGATCATCTTGTCGGTGATGACGCCGGCGACCTCGTCGAAATCGAACAGCCCCTCTTCGCGCGCCATCTGGCTGTAATAGACGACCTGGAACAGCAGATCGCCCAGTTCCTCGCGCAGGGCGGCCTTGTCGTCCTTCTCGATGGCGTCGGCGACCTCATAGGCTTCCTCGATCGTGTGCGGCGCGATGGTGCGATAGGTCTGTTCCAGATCCCACGGGCATCCGCCGTCCGGATTCCGCAGCCGCGCCATCACGTCGAGCAGCCGGTCGATGTTGCGGGTCATGTCGTGCCGTCTCCGATTGCCGGAAGGTAAAGGTCCGCGACGATAACCGAGCGGAGCGGGCGGTGGAAGCGGCGTGGGGGGACGCCATGAGTGTAAGACCGGGCAACCCCTAGGCGGAGCCAGCGCCGGCTGCATCGACTGACGCCGGAACCGGACGCCCGTGCAGGCCGACCTGCCCGCGTCCATTGCGCTTGGCGGCATACAATGCCTGGTCGGCATAGCGCAGGACCGTGTCGAAATCCGTGTCGTCGACCGGCCACAGCGCCATCCCGATGCTGCACCCGATGCCGATTTCCGCTTCCTCCATCCTCATCGGCGCCGACAGCGAGGCGATGATGCGGGCCGCGACCTCCTGTGGCGTCAGCCAGTCGGCCTGTGGAAGCGCCAGACAGACCAGGAACTCGTCGCCACCGAGCCGGATGACCTCGTCGCCGTCACGCACGCAGTTGAGCAGCCGGCGCCCGACCTCCGCCAGCACGGCATCGCCGACATGGTGCCCGTGGCGGTCGTTCACCGGCTTGAAGCCATCCAGGTCGATGCAGAGCGCCGCCACCGTCGGGCGCCTGCCGGGCGGCAGGTCGGCCAGTTCCCGAACCCTGGCTTCGAGGTAGCGGCGATTTCCCAGTGCGGTGAGCTGGTCCTTGTAAGCGAAGCCGTGCAGGGTGGCGCCCATGTCGTGGATCGCCTGCGCGGCGTTGCCCATCTCCCGTGTCTGGAATCCGGCTGCGGCACTCTTCGCGACGGAATCGATCCGCCCCGCCGACAGGTCGGTGGCGGAGCGCTGGAGATCACGCAGCCCGCGCAGGACAAGGATGTCAAGCAGGAACCAGACACCGGCAACGATCGTCGCGACGACGCCGGCCAGGATCGCGATTCCCCACATGATCTTGCCGTTCACTTCGTCGAGGACGAGATCGCGTGGCACCCCGACAGCGATCCGCCCGCCGGTGTCCTCCAGAGTCGCGAAGCCGATGATCAGCGGCTGATTTTCGAAACCGGGACGCTCGATGATGCCGCGGTCGGCCCGGAAGATCGCGCGTGTGACGGGATGGTCGGCCATGGGCTGGCCAATCAGGGCGCGGGGCCCCGGTTCGCGCGCCAGGATCGTTCCCTCGCCGTCGAACAAGGTCACCGTGGTGCCGGGAGCCTCCGCGGCCTCTCTCGTCAGGTCGCCCAGCCATTTCAAATCCAGTCCGGTCAACAAAACCGCCTTGACGGCACCGTCCTTATCGAGAAGGGGCAGGGCGGCGGCCAGAAGAGGCTTGCCGGAGCCTCGCCCAATGCGGAAATTGCTGGTGCTAAATGACTTCGTGGCCAGCGCCAGCGTGAAGTAATCCTGATCCGCCACGGTCGTCACCGGGCTGCCGCCAAGTCCCGTCCGGCAGAGGATCCGGCCGTCGGGGGCGGCTACGGCAAAGCCGGTGCTCCAGGTCTGGAACGACATGGCCCTGCGCAGGGGCGGGCCGCAATCCTCGGACCTGTCCCCACGGACCTCGGGGATCAAAGCCAGCGTCTGCAAGGTCTCGCGAACCCGCGCGATGGCATCGGCCTGCTGGGATGCGCCTTGTTCGGCGAGCGTCAGAACACGTTGACGGGCATGCTCGATGTCGGCGTTCCATTGCTGCAGGTAGAGCGACAGAACAAGACCAACCAATGGCAAGAATGCGGTTATGATGAAAATTTCGAGTCGGACACGCAGACCCATACCGCCCCAGATATTCATTATGGATTTTCTTATAGACCCAATGAACATGTCAGTTCCAGAACGGCAGGAGTATCTCGATGACGCAGGTTCAAAACACCACAGGTAAGCGGTTGAGCAAAGAGACTGGAGTTACAGTTGCGCTGAAGCGTCCGCGTTCCGAAGGGACGCACCGGAACCATCCATAGTGCCGGTTGGAGAGACCGTATGCCTTCGGGATTTCAAAAATGCCAGTTCTTCTTGTTAAATCTGCTCATACTTCTCGCAACCCGGCCATGCTGTCGAGCCCCGGCCGATCATTGGCATCTTTGAGTTGCGATAAAGTGCATCGTTTAGCTCTTCACGAATAAAACACATAATTTACATTATGGAAATTATGTCGGTGAGCCGGGCGATCTGTTGCGTGCCGCCCCCGGCGGTTGTCCCGTCACCCGTTTGAAGGCGCGGCTGAAAGCGGCCTGCGAGCCGTAGCCCAAGCGGTATGCCGCGGTCTCTATTGGCATGTTCTCGCGCCCGATCCATTGCGCGGCAAGCCGCATCCGCAGTTCGGTGACATACTGGAGCGGCGTCATGCCGGTGACCGCCAGAAAGCGTTCGGCGAAGACGGACCGCGAGCTGCCCATTTCGGCGGCCAACTGGGCGACGGTCCAATCGCGGCCGGGATCGCGGTGAAGCGCTGCGATGACACGCCCCAGCCTGGGATCGCGCAGCGCTTCCACCCAGCCGCGGGCGTCGCCGCAGCCGCATTCGACCCAGCCGCGCACGATGAAGGCCGACACGACGTCGGCCAGCCGCGCCAGGATTCCGGCAAAGCCGGCACGTTCGGTCCGCGCCTCCCGTTCCATCGCCTCCAGCATCGGAAGGATTTCCGGATAGCGGTCGAGCAGGGTGCCGACCAGCATCACCTCCGGCATGAGGCCGATCAGCGGATGCATGGCGCCGAGGTCGAATTCCATGCAGCCGCTGAAGATCACCGTGTCCTTGCTGCGGCAGGTGTCCGCCGGGCAGGATTTGATGCTGCCGACCGTTTCACACAGCGCCGCTTCGTCGAAGCCGCCCAGATCCAGACCCTGCCCGTCTGCATCGGAGACCAGATCATGGGCACCGCCCCGCGGCAGCAGGACCGCGTCGCCGGCATGCAGTTCATGCAACATCCCCGTCCTGCCGCGCAGGATGGCGGTTCCGCAGGCCACGAAATGGAACTGCGCCCTCCCCTCGTCCCGGCCGAAGCTGATGCCGAACGGCGGAGCGAACTGCATCCGGCGGTACCTGACCCCGTAAAGCCGCATGCCGAGCAACAGCTCGCTGACAGCATCGCGCAGCGGAGGTGCCGAGGATTGTCTGGGGACGGGTAGGGACATGTCCAGACTTTCGATCAAAAACTCCGGACGGTATGGCATGGATCGTCCGGCGCTTCAAGCCTACCCTGCAACGCAGCAAAAACACCTTCAAACGAGGGGAAAGAGACATGAGTGATGTGACGAAGCCGGCCTGGGGCGCGGTTTTCGCGATGTCCATGGGCGTGTTCGCGCTGGTCGGAGCGGAGTTCCTGCCCGCCAGCCTGCTGACGCCGATGGCGGCCGATCTCGGCGTTTCGGAAGGGCTGGCGGGACAGGCGGTTACGGCCACCGCGGCCGTTGCGCTGGTGACCAGCCTGCTGATCGCCACTGCGACCCGCAGGGTCGACCGGCGGATCGTGCTGATGGCATTTTCCATGCTGCTGATCGCCTCCAATCTCGCAGTCGCCTTCGCGCCTAATCTGCCGGTCCTCCTGGTCGGGCGCGTGCTGCTGGGCATAGCGATCGGCGGATTCTGGACCATGGCCGCGGCGACCGCGATGCGGCTCGTTCCACCCGACCTGGTGCCCCGCGCCCTGTCGATCATCTTCAGCGGCGTGTCGGCGGCAACGGTGTTCGCGGCTCCGCTCGGCAGCTATGTCGGCGGGTTGATCGGCTGGCGGCCCGTCTTCCTGCTTGGCGCCGTCCTCGGGCTCCTTGCCCTGGCGGCACAGGCGGCGACGCTGCCGCGCATGGCGCCGACCGGACATGCGCGGCTGCGTACCCTGCTCGACGTGCTGACGCGGCCGGGCGTCGGCATCGGCATGCTGGCCGTGGTGCTGGTCTTCACCGGGCATTTCGCCTTCTTCACCTACATCAGGCCGTTCTTGGAAACGGTGACCAGCGTCGGGCTCGACGGCGTTTCCGGCATTCTCCTGGGCTTCGGACTCGCCAACTTCGTCGGAACCGCGCTGGGCGGCATGCTTCTGGAGCGCAACATGCGCCTGACGCTGGTCGCCATGCCGTTGCTGATGGCGCTGCTCGGACTGGGGCTGGCAAGTGCAGGCGGTTCGCCGGCCATCGACACGGTTCTGGTGACGCTGTGGGGGCTCGCCTTCGGGGCGGTTCCGGTAGCATGGTCGACATGGATCACCCGTGCCGTGCCCGACGAGGCGGAGAGCGCCGGCGGCCTGATCGTCGCCGCTGTGCAACTCGCCATCGCCACGGGAGCCGCAGCCGGGGGAGCCATCTTCGGTGTCAGCGGCGTGACCGGGGTCTTCACCATGGCCGGAGCGGTGCTGCTGATCGCCGTCCTGACCATCCTGCTCGGCGTCCGCACGCGGACGGTCGAGACCGCCTGAACATCGCGTCCCCAACCGATAAGCCCGGAAGGGAACTGTCTCCCGGCCCGCCGGTCGCCATGCAGGCGACCGGCGGGCCTTTGTGTTTTTGCACTGCGGCAATCCAGCCATGCGGCGAACGGGGCCTCGGGACCGCATCGGCCTCTTGCCGGATTTAGATAGCAAACCTATTAAATAGGGATGCTACAAGATAAGGCGCTGCGCCTTCCCCCGAATTTTGGCCTGCACCTGTTCCGCGCCTCCCATCTGTGGCGACGGGCGGCGAACAAGGTGCTGGCGGACAGCGGCTTTTCCGCATCGGCCATCACGCCGCTGATGCTGCTGGCCGAACTTGGCGACGGCTTGCGCCAGCGCGAGCTGGCGGAGGAGATGGGCGTCGAGGGCCCCTCCCTCGTGCGGGTTCTCGACGGGCTGGAAGGTGCTGGATTGCTGGAGCGGCGCGAGGATCCCTGCGACCGCCGTGCGAAGACCCTGCACATGACCGATGCCGGCCGGCACCTGCTGGTGCAGGTGAACGAGGCGCTGAACGATGTCCGACAGCGCCTGATGGCAGACGCGGCGGAGACCGACGTCGAGGCCTGCTACCGCGTGCTGTCCATCATCGAAACCAACGCCAAGCGTGAACAGACCTGATCGTGCCGTGTTCTCCGGGGATGCGCGCCATGGCCGGTTCCGGCCGCGGCGACCTCCGGTCGCATCGGTGCGGTGATTGAGGAACCAAGACCGTGACACTCTTTCCTTCCTTCCGGACGGTGGTCCGGATCGCCGTGACCCTGTTGGTGACCGTGGCGGCGGCCGGCGGCGGACTGTGGCTGTGGGATTACTACATGAACGAGCCCTGGACCCGTGACGGCCGCGTGCGTGCCGACATCGTCCAGGTGTCCTCCGACGTCGCCGGTCTGGTGACCGACGTCCGCGTGACCGACAACCAGCTGGTCCACAAGGGCGACCTGCTGTTCGTCGTGGATCCCGGCCGCTACAAGCTGGCGGTGGAACAGGCCCAGGCCAACCTCGACAGCGCCAAGGCGGAACTGGCCTATCGCACCGCAGAGGCGCGCCGGTACGAGCAGCTGGGCACCAACGTCGTCTCGACCGCCCAGAAGCAGGAGGTGGCGTCCGCCATGTCCAAGGCCGCCGCCGCCGCCAAGCAGAGCGAGGCGGCGCTGGATCTCGCCCGCTTCAACCTGGAGCGGACGGAGGTCAAGGCGACGGTCGACGGCTATGTCACCAACCTCCAGATGAAGACCGGCAACTATGTCGCCGCCGGTCAGGCGGTGGTGGCTCTGATCGACAGCCATTCCTTCTATGTCATGGGCTATTTCGAGGAAACCAAGCTGCCGCGCATCCATGTCGGCGCTCCCGTTTCCGTCCGCATCATGGGGGCCGCTGCCGACCTGCGCGGCCGGGTCGACAGCATCACCCGCGCCATCGTCGACCGCGACCGGGCGGAGGGCACCGGGCTGGTCGCCAACGTCAACCCGACCTTCAACTGGGTCCGGCTGGCCCAGCGCATCCCCGTGCGCATCGCGCTGGACGAGGTGCCGGACGGCCTGCAGCTGGTCGCCGGCCGCACCGCGACCGTGTCGGTGATCGGGTCTCCCGACAGCACGCCCAAGGTTGCCCAGCTGCCGGCCGGGCAGTGAGCGCACGGCCATGCCAAAAGCATCTTCCTGGGTCCCGACCCTGAACGAGCTGGTCTTCTCGCTGAAGTCCTTCGCCGCCTCCATGCTGGCGCTCTACATCGCCTTCGGCATGGGATTGCCGCGGCCCTTCTGGGCGATGCTGACCGCCTATGTGGTGTCGAGCCCGCTGTCGGGAACCGTGCGGTCGAAGGCGGTGTATCGCGTCGCGGGCACGGTCGTCGGCTGCATCGCCGCCATCGTCCTGACGGTCGAGCTGGTCAACGCGCCGGAACTGCTGTCGCTGGCGGTCGGGCTGTGGGTCGGCGGCTGCCTGTTCATCTCGCTGCTGGACCGCACGCCGCGCAGCTATGCCTTCATGCTGGCCGGCTACACCGCCGGCCTGATCGTCTTTCCCGGCGTCGCCAATCCGGAGGCGATCTTCGACACCGGGCTGGCCCGGGTCGAAGAGATCATCCTCGGCATCGTCTGCGCCACCGTCATCCACAGCGTCATCCTGCCACGCGGCATGGGGCCGGTCCTGCTCGGCAAGCTCGATGCTTCGCTGCGCGATGCGGAGCGCTGGACGCTCGACGCGCTGGAGCAGGTCGCTACCGACGCACGGTTGCGCGACCGCCACAAGATGGCCACCGACCTGACCGAATTGCGGGTGATGACCACCCACCTGCCCTACGACACCTCCGACCTGCGCTGGATGACCCGGCCGATGCGGGCCTTGCAGGACCGCATGGTCTACCTGCTGCCGGTGCTGACCGCCGTGCATGACCGGCTGGGCGCGTTGCGCCGCCCGGATGGAGCGATGCCGCCGGATCTGGCGCCGGTGGTGGCCGCGGTCCGCGACTGGATCGCCGCCGGTGCCGCCGCCGATCCGGCGGACGCCGCCCGGCTGATCGAGCGGCTCGACAGGCTGGAAGCGGCGGAATCCTCTCAGTCGGCGGACGGCTGGGAGGCCGCGACCCGCTTCAGCTTCATCCGCCGCCTGCGGTCGCTCGTGGAAATCCACCGCGATTGCCGGGATCTGCGGGCACATCTGGCCACGGGCGACCAGGCCCTGCCCGACCATCTCGATCCGCTGGCCCGCAAGCGGTCGCGCGGCGTCTTCCATCTGGATCAGGGGATGGCGGCATGGTCGGCGGCGGCGGCCCTGCTGGGCATCACCAGCGTCTGCGCCTTCTGGATCCTGACCGGCTGGTCGTCCGGATCGGCGGCGGCGATGATGGTGGCGGTCTTCACCTGCTTCTTCGCGTCCTTCGACGATCCGGTGCCGGGCATCCGCCTGTTCCTGGTCTATACGATGGCCTCGCTGCCGCTGTCCGCCTTCTATCTGCTGGTGGTGCTGCCATCCTTCGACAGCTTCCCGATGCTGGTGCTCTGTCTGGCGCCGACGCTGGTGACGCTGGGCATCTTCGTTGCGCGCCCGGCGACGATGGGCAAGGCGATGGCGCTGATCTTCGGCGTCGGCGGCTCGCTCAGCCTGCTCGACACCGGCAACGGCGATTTCGCCTCCTTCCTGAACAGCAGCATCGGACAGATCGTCGGCATCGTCGGCGCCATGCTGGTCACCCGCATGTGCCGGTCGGTCGGTGCGGCGTGGAGTGCCCGGCGCCTGCTGCACATCGGCTGGCGCGAGATCGCCGATATGGCGCGGACACGCGGGGTGCCGGCCAATGACGGCTTCGAGAGCCGCATGCTGGACCGCGTCGGCCTCTTGTCCGCCCGGCTGGCGCAGGCCGGTGGGTCCGTCGATGTCGACGCCATCGATGCGGTGCGCGACCTGCGGGTCGGGCTGAACATCGTCGAGCTTCAGCGGGCGCGCCCGGTGCTGGGCCGTGCAGGCGGAGCGGCGCTGGACCGGCTTCTGCGCGGCGTCGCCGTCCATTTCCGCGCCCTGTCGGCCAAGCGGCCCGACCCGGCCCCGGCCGAGCTGCTGGGCAGCATGAACGAGCTTCTGTCCGCCATCCGCATCGCCCCGCCCTGCCCCGAGCGCGACCGGGCCGTGGTGGCGCTCGCCTCGCTGCGGCGCAGCCTGTTCCCAGGCGCAGCCTTGCTGCCGCCGCCTCTGGCCAACGAGGAGGTCCCTCCGACGATGCATCAGGAAAGGGCACGCGCATGATCGGCGAAATCGATGTCTACGGCCTGTTCCTGCCGCCGCTGCTGATCATGGCCGTGGTCGCCTGGGCGGTGTCGGCGCTGTTGCGGCGGGGACTGCGCGCCATCGGCGCCTATGGCTGGGTGTGGCATGCACCGCTGTTCGACTTCGCGCTCTATGTGCTGGTGCTGAGCGGCCTTGCCGGCCTGTGGTCGGTCTGGTCGGCCTGACCCGTTCCGGCTGAAATCGTCCACACTGCGGGCCATCCGGCATGCTAGTCTTCCTGCCATGACCGCCCCGCTGTCGCAGCCCTTCTCCATCCCCGGCATCACGTCCGATGCCGACGCCGAGAGCGCCTGGATCGACGTGATCCGGAAGATGGACGAGACCTACGCCAATCTTGTGACGCAACAGGTGGAGCTGGAGCGCAAGAACGCGGAGCTGGAGGAGGCGCAGGCCTTCATCGCCAGCGTCCTCGGCTCCATGACCGACGTCCTGATCGCCTGCGACCGCGATGGCCGGATCGAGCAGACCAACCCGGCGGCCGAACGGGCGCTCGGTTGCGCCGGGCGTGACCTGACGGGACGGCCGTTGCGCGATTTCCTCGACCCGGCTTTCCATCCCGCCTTCGCCCGGCTGTGCAGCGCCGCCCTCCAGCGCGAGGAGGTCAGTGATGTGGAGCTGTCGCTGCGCGGCCCCACCGGCCCCTTCCCGGTCGCGGTCAACAGCACGGTTCGCTACGACCAGCGCGGCCATGCCATCGGGCTGGTTCTGGTCGGCCGGCCCGTCGGGGAATTGCGCCGCGCCTACCGCGACCTTGCCGCCGCCCATGAAGGGCTGAAGCAGACCCAGCAGCAGCTCGTCCATTCGGAGAAGATGGCCTCTCTCGGCCGGCTGGTGGCGGGCGTGGCGCATGAGCTGAACAACCCGATCTCCTTCGTCTACGGCAACGCCCATGCTATGCGCCGCTATGTCGACCGGATGACCGCGTATCTCGACCGCGTGCATGACGGTGCCGCGGCGCCGGAACTCGCTGGCTTGCGCAAGGAATTGCGCATCGACCGCGCCCGTGCCGATGCCGCTGCGACGCTGGACGGCATGCTGGAAGGGACGGAGCGGGTGCGCGACATCGTGGCGGAGCTTCGCCGCTTCTCGTCGGAACAGAAGCACGCCTCGGAACGCTTTGATCTGACGGGACTTTTGCGCTCCGCGGTCACCTGGGTCGCCAAGGCGCAGATGCCCGACTTGACCGTCGTTTTCGACCTGCCCGACACGCTGGATATCGCCGGCCATCCCGGCCATCTGCATCAGGTCGCGATGAATCTGGTCCAGAACGCCATCGACGCCATGGCCGGCGCTGCGGTCAAGCGGCTGGAACTGCATGGCCGGGAGGAGGCCGGAAAAATCG
Organism: Azospirillum sp. UENF 112521; assembly: GCF_058780665.1. Classification (NCBI taxonomy): domain Bacteria; kingdom Pseudomonadati; phylum Pseudomonadota; class Alphaproteobacteria; order Rhodospirillales; family Azospirillaceae; genus Azospirillum; species Azospirillum sp. UENF 112521. The sequence continues at coordinate 174,147 of NZ_JBSNCI010000005.1, read as the reverse complement.
TCGTCACCATCCGCGACACCGGCCACGGCGTTCCCGATGCCATCCTGGCCCGCATCTTCGATCCCTTCTTCACCACCAAGCCTGTCGGCAAGGGCACCGGCCTCGGCCTGTCGATCAGCTACCAGCTGGTGCACGACCATGGCGGCGCACTGTCCGCCGCCAATCATCCGGAAGGCGGGGCGCTGTTCACCCTGACCCTGCCGGCCGCCGGTCAGCGCGAAGGAGCCGGACGATGAGAGAACGCCCGCTGTCGGTGCTGTGGCTCCAATCGGGCGGCTGCGGCGGCTGCACCATGTCGCTGCTCTGCGCCGAATCCCCGGATTTGCTGCTGCTGCTGGAGACCGCCGGCATCCGCCTGCTCTGGCATCCCAGCCTGTCGGAAGAAACGGGGGCGGAGGCAGTCGAGCTGTTCGAGCGCGTCCTGTCGGGGGCGGAGCCGCTCGATGTGCTGTGTGTCGAGGGATCGCTGCTGCGCGGCCCCAACGGCACCGGGCGCTTCCATGTTCTGGCGGGGACCGGCCGGCCGACCATCGACTGGGTACGCGATCTGGCCGCCGTCGCTGGCACCGTCGTCGCCGTCGGCACCTGCGCGGCCTTCGGCGGCATCACGGCAGGCGGCGAGAACATCGCCGACGCCTGCGGCCTGCAGTATGATGGCACGCAGCGCGGTGGCGCCTTGGGGACGGAGTTCCGCGCGCGTGGCGGCTTGCCGGTGGTCAATGTCGCGGGGTGCCCGACCCATCCGAACTGGGTGACCGAAACGCTGATGCTGCTGGCCGAAAACGCCCTCGCCGCTTCCGACCTCGATCTCTACCAGCGCCCGCGCTTCTATGCCGACCATCTGGTCCACCATGGCTGTCCGCGCAACGAGTATTATGAGTACAAGGCGAGTGCGGAGAAGCCATCCGATCTCGGCTGCCTGATGGAACATATGGGCTGCCTTGGCACACAGGCGCATGCCGACTGCAACACCCGCCTGTGGAATGGCGAAGGCTCCTGCACCCGTGGCGGGTACGCCTGCATCAATTGCACGGCACCGGGGTTCGAGGAGCCCGGACATCCGTTCCAGCAGACGCCAAAATTCGCAGGCATTCCCATCGGCCTGCCCACCGATATGCCGAAGGCGTGGTTCGTCGCGCTGGCCTCCCTGGCGAAGGCAGCGACGCCGGAGCGGGTGCGCCGGAACGCCGCCGCCGACCGCATCCTCGTCGCTCCCACCATCCGTCCCACCCGGAAAGGCTGATCGGGTGAGTGAAGCCCCAAACCGCCGTCTGATCGTCGGTCCTTTCAACAGAGTGGAAGGCGATCTTGAAGTCCGGCTTGAGATAAACGGCACAAGTGTCTCTGCCGCTTACGTAAATTCGCCGCTGTTCCGCGGGTTCGAGCGCATTCTGGAAGGGCGCGACCCAATGGATGCGCTGGTGGTCGCCCCGCGGATCTGCGGCATCTGCTCCGTCTCCCAGAGCCATGCGGCGGCGCTGGCGCTGGCCGGCGTCATGGGGCTGGAGGTGCCGCGCAACGGACTGCTCGCGACCAACCTGATGACGGCGACCGAGAATATCGCCGACCATCTGACCCATTTCCACCTGTTCTTCATGCCCGACTTCGCCCGCCCCGCCTACCAGGGCCGACCTTGGTTCGAGAGGGCGGAGGCGCGGTTCAAGGCCGCCCACGGCATTGCGGTGCGCAGTGCCACTGCGGCGCGGGCGGAGCTGTTCCATGTGCTGGGCATCCTGGGCGGCAAATGGCCGCACACCCTGACGCTCCAGCCCGGCGGCGTCACCCGTGCAGTGGATGCGCGTGACCGGGTGCGGCTGCTCGCCACCGTCCGCAGCTTCCGCCGCTTCCTGGAGGACAGCCTGTTCGGCGCGCCGCTCGACCGGGTGCTGGCCCTCGCAGGGCCGGAGGATCTGGAACGTTGGCGCATCTCCGGTCCGGCCGGCGACTTCCGTCTGTTCCTGGAGATCGCCGACGATCTGGAGCTTGCGGGCCTCGGCCGGGCCTATGGCCGGTTCCTCAGCCACGGCGCCTATGCCGAGCCGGAGGGCGGACATCTCTATCGCCGCGGCATCTTCGCCGACGGTCACGCCGGCCCCTTCGATCCGGATCGGGTGGCGGAGCATCACCGCTTCAGCTGCATGGCCGGGCAGGACCGCCCGCATCCGCCTTTCTCCGGTTCGACCGTTCCGGATGGCATGGACGAGACCGGCTACAGCTGGTGCAAGGCGCCGCGGCTGGATGGCATGCCCTATGAAACCGGTGCCATTGCCCGGCAACTGGTGGATGGCCATCCGTTGATCCGGGCGCTGACTGCACAGGATGGCGGTTCGGTGCGCAGCCGCGTGATCGCTCGTTTGCTGGAACTGGCCCGCACCACCGACGCGATGGAAGGCTGGCTGCGTGCCATCGATCCGTCCGCCTCATGGTGTGCGGCTTCGGAAATGCCGGACAGCGCGCAGGCGATTGGGCTGACGGAGGCCGCGCGCGGCGCATTGGGCCATTGGCTGCGGGTTGAACGCGGGAAGATCGCCTCCTACCAGATCATCGCCCCGACCACCTGGAACTTTTCACCGCGTGATCTGGACGGAGTACCCGGTCCTTTGGAGAAGGCCCTTGTCGGAGCCCCAGTTAGGGAAGGAGAACGCACGCCGCTTTCTGTTCAGCACATCGTAAGATCTTTCGATCCTTGCATGGCATGTACAGTTCATTGATTATTTTTACTTAATTATACTATAGGTGCCAAGAATACTAGAAATCCGCATTGAGGTTTTTCTTATGAGATGATGAAGGCAGCATAGGACATTACACTGACGAACATCAGCAGAGAGACCATCGGGGCCATTTTCAATCTCCTTGGGACCGGGGGTTCATTCCTTTCCAAAGGATCTACGCCTCGTCCGCATCGGGATAAACGCCCAGTTCCCGGATTCACCGTTCGGAGTTTTGGAACAATGAACGGTGCTTGCCGCCCGCCCCTGTCGACAGCGCGCCGACGATCCATCGCCCGCTGTGCCTCCCGCTCGCCGATGCCCAAAAAACGGGAAAAGAGCGAATTCTGCATCACGGCGACGGCGTCCCTGGAAGGTACAGGTTTTCACCTATGCTGACCGCGTCAGATTTTTAGAGGATTTCCTTCAACATTTGTTGGAACACTAAATCAGATGACGGATGAAGCGGACTTAGATCAGAAACAAAACCTCCTCTCCACACTTATATTATTCTAAATGATCGACGATAATTGTCATTATAAATCCTTGTTTTTTAAGAATCTGATTTAAAGTTTTGCATTGATCGGAAGCCCCGTTCCCGTGCGTCGATAAAAGGGGATGCTGCCATGACTGACCAGACATTCGCCGATCCCGCCCCATCGGTTGAAGAGACGCCGGCAATCCCGGAAAAGACGAAGGAACGCCTGCGGCACATTCTGGCTGGAGGACAGCGTCATTCGGCGGGTGCGGTCCAATTGATCGGACTGGGCACCCTGCGCGACCGGCTGGGCAAGCGCTGGGACATCGTCAAGGAGCGCATCTATGAGCAGACCGAACGACTGTTCGACCGCCATCTGCCTCCCACCGACGTCTGGCTGCGGGCCGACGAGGCGAACTATCTGGTGGTCTTCGCGACGCTCGACCGGCAGGCTGCCGAACTGATCTGCGGCAGGATCGTGTCGGAACTGCATCGGTTGATGCTGGGAAACAGCGACACGAGCCAGATAACCGTGCGCAGCATCGTGACCGAACTCGATGGCAACATCGCCGTCGAAGCGATGCAGCTCGATCAGTTGATTGCGAGAGCCGCCCTGCAGGGCGCCGCTTCTTTGCAAAACGAGGCGCCCGATGCCGGCGATGTTCGGACGGCTCCAGCCGCCAATGCGCACGAGGGCGGCAGTTTCCACCCAACCATCTGCTATCGCCCGGTGTTCGACACATCCCACAAGGTGCTGTCCACCTATGTGTGCCACGCCGATGAGGAAACGAAACGTATCCTGAATACCTTGTCGGCGGATGATGCGCGAAGCGAGGATTACAGATTTCAGAATCGATATGGAGCTCCTGAGCCAGTCGATAGAAATTTATGAGGAGTTGTACAAAAACAGCTTCCGCTATATCCAGAATCTTACGGTGAGCCTTTCGACCCTCTCGATTGGCCGGCACCGGCGGGAATACCTCGCTCGCTGCCATTCGATCCCGTCGCATCTCATACCCTTCATCGTATTCGTCATAGAAGGGGTTCCCTCCGGCGTCCCCTACAGCCGAATCTCCGAAATCACGACGATCCTGAAGCCATATTCGCGGGCCGTCCTTGTCCTGCTCGACGACGGAGCGCCAAATCTCGCGGCCTTCGCCCAGGCGGGCGTTCGCGGCATGGGCATAACGGTTCATGCCGGAGAACCGGATGCACGGGCAACCAATCGCCTCCATAACTTTGGCATCCACGTGCAGCGCCATGGCATGATCTTCTTCGTCGATGGCATCCGGTCGGCGGCCATGCTGCGAATCGCCGAGGACGCCGGGGCGTCCTATGTGGCGGGACCGCTGATCGGCCAGGACACCGACGTGCCCGGCCATATGAAGCGCATGACCGAACGGGAACTGATCCAGAAATCCGCCAAGACCACCCGTCACCACTGACCGGCAAGCTTCCAGCCATACTGGCAAGCTGGTTGCCAGCTTCCACGCATGCTGTAATGTTGATATCCACAATCGCTGCTATGTCGAGCGATGGCTGCGGAAATATTCAATCTGATCAATGGCCTGACCCGGCCGCCGATCCTGGCATGGAACTTGTACGAACGATGGTCCGGCGGCAGGACGCCGCATCATTGGACGGATGCCGGGGCACAAATGGAGTTGGCTGGAAACGAGGGCGGTCGGAGAACGGCGCGAATCCTGGTGCTGGGCATCGGCAACATCCTGTGGGCCGACGAGGGATTCGGTGTCCGCACAGTCGAGCGCCTGGCCGCCGATTGGCGCTTCCCCGACACCGTCACCGTGATGGATGGCGGGACCCAGGGCCTGTATCTGCTGCCGCATCTGGAATGCGCGGACGCGCTGATCGTGGTCGACGCCATCGACTATGGGCTGCCGCCCGGCACCAGCCGCGTCTTCCAGGGCGATGACGTGCCTGCGTTCCTCGGCGCCAAGAAGATGAGCCTGCATCAGACCGGTTTCCAGGAGGTGCTGGCGAGCGCCATGCTGCTGGGCCGCTGTCCGCAAACGCTGATCCTGGTCGGCGTTCAGCCGGAGTGCCTGGAGGATTACGGTGGCGGCCTGACCGACACCGTCGCCGCCCAGGTCGCTCCGACCATCGGGATCATCCTCACGCTTCTGCGCGACGAATTCGGGGTGGAGGGCACGCGCCGCGATGCCGCCGCCGACCTCGCCGCCCCGGCCATCGCCCGCGATGCCTATGAAGGCGGACGCCCGAGCGCCGATGAGGCCTGCCGCATCGGCGATCCCCGCATCCTGGCGGCGCTGTCCGCCAACCAGGCCTGAAACCGGGAGCGCCCAGAGCATGTGCATCGGCATTCCCCTGCGCCTCACCGGCGTCGACGGCGTGGTCGGCCGGGCGGAGAACGGCTCGGCCGTCGACCTGTCGCTGGTTCCGGAGGCCGGCGCCGGCGACTGGGTGCTCGGCTTCCTCGGCACGGCTCGCCGTATGCTGGAGCCGGAGGAGGCCGACCAGATTCTCGACGCGCTGGCGGCCATGGCCGCGGCATTGGATGGGGAAAGCCTCGACGGCGCCTTCGCTGACCTGACCGGCCAAGAGCCGACCCTTCCCCCCACCTGGAGGCGGCCCGCGCGGCCGGCCTGACGGAGGCCTGACGCTATGACCGACCTTGCCCCTCCTCCCGCCAAGCAGCGGCTGCCCTTGCCGCCGCTGGTCGATCTGCTGACCGACGTGCATGGCTACCTGCGGCTCGACCATGCCGACGACCGGCCGTGGCTGGACGATCCGAAGAAAAGCTGGGTGGTCTTCCTGCCCGGCCACGGCAAGGGCAATGCGGAGACCGCCGACGTGGCCGTCATCCTGCCGGAACTGGTCCGCGCGCTGCACCCGCGCTTGGTTCCGGCTGTGGCGGGCGAAGCAGCGGAGCGCGCGATCCTGGCGCTGGCCGGCATGATGAGCCTGCCGTCGCTGGTCTTCCTGCGCGGCGACCGGTTGCTGGGCAGCATCCCGCGCGTGCGTGACTGGGACGATTATCTGCAAAGGATCGGCGAGATCCTGGATGGCTCCTTGGAAGGCGGTGCGGCATGAGTTCCCTGTTCGGCATGACACATCCGCCGGTCGGCTTCGGCCCCGGCAGCCAGCCCGACGCCAGCGAGGAAGGGTTGGAGTATCTGCCGATGCCGTCCGGCATGCGCGTCTATGAACCGCACCTGCCGGAGGTCGTCGATCCCGCCTGTGCGGCAGCAGCCCGCGCGGTGCTCGTCCGCATCCAAAGGGCGCTTGCCGACTGGTCGCCCGGCGAGGAAATCCGCATTCCGGTCGATGATCTCGACTCTCCCGTCCTGGCCCTGGTCGACGAGGCGCTGGGCGAGGGCGAGGTCGCGGTCAAGGTGGAGCGGGCCGGCGACCGGCTGGAGATTCAGGAGGCGTCCCTCGCCGGCGTCTGGCGCGTGCGCGCCTTCGGCGATGGGCCGTCGCGGGAAAGCCTGCTGGTCGGCAGCTTCCCAAAAGTGGCGCTGAACCGCGCCTTTACTGCCGGCACCCCGGCTGCAACGGGCCCGGCGCCCGCCGGCCTTATGAATGGCCAGCCGATCCTGACCGAGCTTCTGGACCGCAGCGCCGCCTGGCGCCGCGGCGACGGCCCCCATGCGGTGAATTTCAGCCTGCTGCCCCACACGCCGGAGGATCTGGCCTTCGTCGAGCAGCGTTTGGGTGTCGGCGCCACCACCATCCTGTCGCGCGGGTACGGCAATTGCCGCGTCACCGCCACGGCGACGCCGAATGTCTGGTGGGTGCGCTATTACAATTCGGTTGACACACTGATCCTCGACACGGTTGAGATCGTCGACGTGCCGGCGGTGGTTTGCGCCGCTGTGGAGGACATCGCCGACAGCGCGGAACGGCTGGCCGAGATCCTAGACGCGCTGGCGACAGACCTGGAGCGGGTGCGATGAGCGCCGTTGCCTCCCGCTTCGAGGGCTCCTATCTCGGCGACGCCAGCCGCATCGGCGCTGCGACGCGGATGGAATGCAAGATCTGCTGGCATGTCTATGACCCGGCGGAGGGATGCGAGCAGTGGCAGGTGCCGCCCGGCACGGCCTTTGCCGCCCTGCCCGACCATTGGCGATGCCCGGTCTGCGACGGTGCCCGCGACCAGTTCATGGCGCTGGACGGCGAGCCGATGGCCACGGAAACCGCATCCCTGCCGGTTGCCGTTGCGCCGGTGACCGGCCCGGCCCTGCCGGCCGAGGCCATCGCTCGGCTGGAAGCGGCTTTCCGGGAAATCCACACGGCGCAGATGCGCGGCATGCCCATCGTCAACGACGCGCTTGCAGTGAAGGCCGTCGGCTTCCGCCGCCATGGCGAGCGTTGGCTCGGCGCCCTGGTGACCCCCTGGTTTCTCAACCTCGTCCTGCTGCCGGGCGAGGGCGACGAGTGGTCGAGGCTGGTGCCGGGGGCGAAGGAACTGATCGAGTTTCCGTCCGGCTGGTATGAATTCGTCCATGCCAACCGCAAGGGCGTCGGCGCCTACAAGGCCTGTTCGCTCTTCTCGCCGATGTTCGAGTTCGCCTCAATGCTCCAGGCGACGGAAACGGCCTCGGCGGCTCTGGTCTCCCTCTTTGATTCCTCCATCCGCGAAGACGGCGCCCAGACCGCCGAGATCCGCCGCCGGCGCGAGGAGGAACTGGCGCCGCCCCCTGACGCCGCACCGGCCCCGGCCGAGCCGGCGCACCCGTCGCGCCGGGCACTGCTGGGAATGGGGACCGGAAATATCGGGACCGGAGACTTGGCGGATGCATGAGATGGCGCTCTGCGAAAGCCTGCTCCAGGCGATGGAGGAGGCCGGGCGGGCGAATGGCTTCAGCCGCGTGACCAAGGTCCGCCTGGAGATCGGCCGCTTCGCCGGGGTGGAGGTGGAGGCTCTGCGCTTCGGCTTCGACGTGGTGACGCGGGGATCGCTGGCCGACGGGGCGGACCTGGTGGTGCTGGAGGTGCCGGGCCGCGGCTGGTGCTTCGATTGCAACGACACGGTGGATCTGGACGACCGGCTGTCGTCCTGCCCACACTGCGGCGGCAGCCGGCTGCATCCCAACGGCGGCACCGAAATGACGATCAAGGATCTCGAGGTTGAATGAGGCGAGCTCGAAAGAGGCAGGCCCGATGAAGAAGGACTCCGCGCGATGACCGATCCCGCCCGCCCCGGCATCCTGGTGGTGGATGACGAGCCGCGCTCCGTCGAGGTCATCGCCCGCCTGCTGGACGAGGAGTTCGAGGTCTTCACCGCCCTTTCGGCGGAAGAGGGGCTGCGCCTGCTGGAAACGGAATGGATTCAGGTGGTCTTCTCCGACCAGCGCATGCCGGAGGTCAGCGGGGTGGAATTCCTGACCCAGGTCCGCGAGCGCTGGCCCGACGTGGTGCGCATCGTCATCACCGGCTACATCGACCCCGAGGACATCATCGGCGCCATCAACACCGCCGGCATCCACCAGTTCATCACCAAGCCCTGGCACCCCGACCATCTGCTGCTGACCGCCCGCAACGCCGCGAGGCTCTACCGGCTCCAGCGCGAGCACGACCGCTTGACCAGCGAGTTGAAGCTGCTGCCACCGCTGGCAGAGACGCGGGTGGCGACCAGACGCGAGCGGGTCCGGCAGTCCTACTGCTTCGACGGATTGATCCGTGCCGAGGGCAGCCCGGTCGACGAGGTCTGCCGGCAGGCCGAACGGGTTTCAGGCTTCAACGTCCCGGTTCTGGTGCTGGGTGAGACGGGCACCGGCAAGGAGCTGCTGGCCCGCGCCATCCATTACGGCAGCCCGCGCTCCGACCAGCCGTTTTATTGCGAGAATTGCGGCGCCATCCCGGACGAGCTGCTGGAAAGCGAACTGTTCGGCCACAAGAAGGGCGCCTTCACCGGCGCCCACAGCAACCGCGTCGGCCTGCTGGAGCAGGCGGACGGCGGCACCATCTTCCTGGACGAGATCGGCGACATCAGCCCGGCCTTCCAGGTCCGGCTTCTGCGCTTCCTGCAGGAGGGTGAAATCCGGCCCGTCGGGTCCAACGAGACGCGGCGGGTCGATGTCCGCGTCGTCGCCGCCACCCACCGCGACCTGACCGCCGAGGTGAAGGCCGGCCGCTTCCGCGAGGATCTCGATTACCGGCTCAGCACCATGACGCTGACCATGCCGCCCCTGCGCGACCGGCCGGACGACATCCCGGTGCTGGCCCGCCACATCCTCGACCGGCTGTCGGCCGCCCATGGCAAGCCGGTGAGCGGCTTCGCCCCCGACACGCTGGCCTGCCTGGAATCCTATGGCTGGCCGGGAAACGTGCGCGAGTTGCAGAACGAGATCATGCGCATGTTGGTTCTGTGCGAAGGCGACACGTTAAGCGCCGACCTGCTGTCCGATCCTGTGCTGCGCGGTGCGGCGCTGAATGCCCGCCCGGCCTCGCCGGAGGATGGGCCGCTGCCGCCGCTCGACCTGATCGGCCAGGGCGGGCCGCTGAAGTCGCGGATCGAGCGGGTGGAAGCCGGCATCCTGATGGAAACGCTGGTCCGCTGCCGCTGGAACAAGAGCAAGGCCGCCGACGAGCTGGGGCTGTCGCGCATGGGACTGCGCGCCAAGCTGGAACGCTACGGCATCGAGCGTGGGCCTGCGCAGCGGCATTAGTCATCCTTTCCCGCCCAAATCACCAAAACCACAAGAATCCCCGAGGAGCCGTTCGATATGTCGAAAATCACCCGCCTCGCCGCGGTCTCCGCGGCCATTGTGCTTGCCGCCACCCCTGCCCTTGCCCATCCCGGCCATCTCGCCGGGGCCGGCTTCCTCGACGGTGCCGCGCATCCGCTGGGCGGGCTCGACCATCTGATCGCGATGGTCACGGTCGGTGTCTATGGCGCCACCATCGGCGGACGTGCCGTTCTGGCGGTGCCGGGGGCGTTCCTGGCCGCGATGCTGGCCGGCGGCCTGTTCGCGCTGGTTGGCGGCGAGCTGCCGCTGGTCGAGCCGGCCATCTATGCCTCCACCGTCGTGCTGGCGCTGTTGTGCGTCATGCCGATGTCGCGCAACAGCCTGACCGGCATCGTCTTCGCCGCCGGCTTCGGCCTGTTCCACGGCTTCGCCCATGGTGCCGAGATGCCGGCCGACGCCGCAGCACTCGGCTATGCCGCCGGCTTCCTCGCCAGCACCGCCGGGCTGCATGCGGCCGGCGTGGCCATCGGCTGGGCGCTCCACCGCCTGATCGGCCGGCCGGAAGAGGGTGGCCGGACGGCCTGATCGCCACCGGCAAGGGACTTTCCACCCCGGCCGTCGTTTCGGCCGGGGAGTTGCCAGCGGCACCAGCCCTTACAGCCTTGTGACCGTTGGTTTGCCAAATGTTCGTACCACGGCACGATTGTTGCCTATGCCCGCGGGAGAAGCACACCGGACCCTCGCACGCCGGTGCTGCCCGACGGGAGAAAACAAACCGATGGCAACGCTGGAAACCTTCTACGAGGTGATGCGGCGGCAGGGGATCACACGCCGTTCGTTCCTGAAATACTGCTCGCTGACCGCCGCGGCCCTGGGGCTGGGGCCGGAACTGGTGCCGCAGATCGTCCACGCCATGGAAACCAAGCCGCGCACCCCGGTGCTGTGGTTGCACGGGCTTGAGTGCACCTGCTGCTCCGAATCCTTCATCCGCTCGGCGCACCCGCTGGTGAAGGACGTGGTGCTGTCGATGATCTCGCTGGACTATGACGACACGCTGATGGCGTCGGCCGGCCACCATGCCGAGGCGATCCTCGACGAGGTGATGGAGAACTACAAGGGCAACTACATCCTGGCGGTGGAAGGCAACCCGCCACTGAACCAGGATGGCATGTCCTGCATCATCGGCGGCAAGCCCTTCACCGACCAGCTGCGCAAGGTCGCCAAGGACGCCAAGGCGATCATCTCCTGGGGCTCCTGCGCGTCCTTCGGCTGCGTCCAGGCGGCGCGCCCGAACCCGACCCGCGCCACCCCGGTGCATGAAGTCATCACCGACAAGCCGATCATCAAGGTTCCCGGCTGCCCGCCGATCGCCGAAGTGATGACAGGGGTCATCACCTACATGCTGACCTTCGACCGCATCCCGGAGCTGGACCGCCAGGGCCGGCCGAAGATGTTCTACAGCCAGCGCATCCACGACAAATGCTATCGCCGGCCGCATTTCGACGCCGGCCAGTTCGTCGAATCCTTCGACGACGAGGGCGCTCGCAAGGGCTATTGCCTCTACAAGGTCGGCTGCAAGGGCCCGACCACCTACAACGCCTGCTCCACCGTGCGTTGGAACGAAGGCACCAGCTTCCCCATCCAGTCCGGCCACGGCTGCATCGGCTGCTCGGAGGACGGCTTCTGGGACAAGGGGTCCTGGTACGCCCGCCAATCCGACATCCTCCAGTTCGGGATCGAGGCCAACGCCGACCAGATCGGCACCACCGCCGCCATCGGCGTCGGCAGCATCATCGCCGCCCATGCGGCGGTCAGCGCCCTGAAGCGCGCACAGCACAAGGGAGACGTCTGACCATGGGCATCGTCCAGACCCCGAACGGCTTCTCGCTCGACACCGGCGGCAAGCGCATCGTCGTCGATCCGGTTACCCGCATCGAAGGTCACATGCGCTGCGAGGTGAATGTCGACAGCGACAACATCATCCGCAACGCCGTCTCCACCGGCACCATGTGGCGCGGGCTCGAGGTGATCCTGAAGGGCCGCGACCCGCGCGACGCCTGGGCCTTCGTCGAGCGCATCTGCGGCGTCTGCACCGGCTGCCACGCACTGACCTCGGTCCGCGCGGTGGAGGATGCGCTCCAGATCCGCATCCCGAAGAACGCCCACCTGATCCGCGAGATCATGGCGAAGACGCTGCAGGTCCATGACCACATCGTCCATTTCTATCACCTGCACGCGCTGGACTGGGTCAACCCGGTCAACGCGCTGAAGGCCGACCCGCAGGCGACCTCGGCGCTCCAGCAAGCGGTGTCGCCGCGCCATGCCAAGTCCAGCCCCGGCTATTTCCGCGACGTCCAGACCCGCCTGAAGAAGTTCGTGGAGAGCGGCCAGCTCGGCATCTTCAAGAACGGCTATTGGGACAACCCGGCCTACAAGCTGTCGCCGGAAGCCGACCTGATGGCGGTGACCCATTACCTGGAGGCCCTCGACCTCCAGAAGGACATCGTCAAGATCCACACCATCCTGGGCGGCAAGAACCCGCACCCGAACTACATGGTCGGCGGCGTTCCCTGCGCCATCAACATGGACGGCACCGGGTCGTCGGGCGCGCCGCTGAACATGGAGCGGCTGAACTTCATCCGCGCCCGCATCCAGGAAGCCACCGCCTTCGTCGAGAACGTCTATCTGCCGGACGTGCTGGCCATCGCCAGCTTCTACAAGGACTGGCTCTATGGCGGCGGCCTGTCGGCGACCAACGTCATGGACTATGGCGATTACGAGAAGGTGCCGTACGACCATTCGACCTGCCAGCTGCCGGGCGGCGTCATCCTGAACGGCAACTGGAACGAGGTCCATCCCATCGACCCGCGCGACCCGGCGCAGGTGCAGGAGTTCGTCGCCCACAGCTGGTACCATTACGAGGACGAGAGCAAGGGCCTGCACCCGTGGGACGGCGTGACCCAGGCCAAGTTCGAGCTGGGCGCCAACACCAAGGGCACCCGCACCGACATCAAGGAGCTGGACGAGGCCGCCAAATATTCCTGGATCAAGGCCCCGCGCTGGCGCGGCCATGCGGTGGAGGTCGGCCCCCTGCCCCGCTACATCCTGGCCTATGCCCAGGGTGTCGGTTACGTGAAGGACCAGATCACCGAATCTCTGGGCGCCTTCAACGCGCTGGCCGGCACGAGCTTCACGCCGCAGCAGGCGCTGCCGACCACCATCGGCCGCACACTGGCCCGCGCGCTGGAATGCCAGTACTGCTGCACGATGATGATGGACGACTGGAACGCCCTGATCGCCAACATCAAGGCCGGCGATACCGCCACCGCCAATGTCGAGAAATGGGACCCGAAGACCTGGCCGAAGGAGGCCAAGGGTGTGGGCACCGTCGCGGCGCCGCGCGGCGGGCTCGGCCACTGGATCAAGATCAAGGACGGCAAGATCGACAATTACCAGTGCGTCGTGCCGACGACCTGGAACGGCAGCCCGCGCGATCCCAAGGGCAACATCGGGGCCTTCGAGGCCTCGCTGCTGAACACGCCGATGGCCCGCCCGGACGAGCCGGTGGAGATCCTGCGCACCCTGCACAGCTTCGACCCGTGCCTTGCCTGCTCCACCCACGTCATGGCGCCGGACGGCGCCGAACTGGCCCGCGTCACCGTACGCTGACCGGCAGCCGAGGAGGATTTAAGTCATGGCTCCTCTCGACGATGCGAAGCCGGTCGCGACACCGGACGAGGAAGGGACGGCCGCTCCGGCGGCCGGCCGTTTCCTGAAGGCGATCTATGTGTACGAGGTGCCGGTACGGGTCTGGCACTGGGTCAACGCGCTGGCGATCGTGGTTCTGTCGGTCACCGGCTACCTGATCGCCAATCCGCTGCCGACCATGCCGGGCGAGGCCAGCGCCAATTTCCTGATGGGCTACATCCGCTTCGTCCATTTCGCGGCGGCCTACATCTTCGCCATCGGCTTCATCGGCCGGCTCTACTGGGCCTTCGTCGGCAACCACCATGCCAAGCAGCTGTTCCGCTTTCCCTTCTGGGACCGCCACTGGTGGGGTGAGCTGTTCCTCGAAGCCCGCTGGTACCTGTTCCTGGAACGAAAGCCGAAGCTGTATGTCGGGCACAACCCGCTGGCGCAATTCTCCATGTTCTGGGCCATCGCGGTGGGCAGCGTCTTCATGATCGTCACCGGCTTCGCGCTCTACAGCGAGGGAGCGGGCCAGGGTAGCTGGCAGGACAAGCTGTTCGGCTGGGTCATCCCGCTGTTCGGCCAGAGCATGGACGTCCACACTTGGCACCATCTGGGCATGTGGGCGATCCTGCTGTTCGTGATCGTCCATGTCTATGCCGCGGTGCGCGAGGACATCATGTCCCGCCAGTCGATCATCTCCACCATGATCAGCGGCGTGCGCACCTTCAAGGACACCGAGGCGCCGGCGGACGAGGAGCATGAGCGCCCGGTGAAGAAGGCGGCGCGGATGGGGTAGGATTACCTTACCCGGCACGCTGCACCCGTTGAAAATCTTGAATTGTTCATCATGTGTTCCCATCTCTGGGAGGTTCCGAAAACCACGGAGTCTCCCAGAGCGGCGCCGCCCCATGCGGGTGCGTCAGGAGGACGTCATGCCCTTTTTTCCGACCATCGACCTGACCCCGCAGGTGAAGATGCTGCTGGCGCGCGGGGCGCTGACGCTGAACCCCGGCCAATGGGTGCGGGGTGAGAAGGGACGCGGTCGGTTCCTGCGCACCGACCCGCGCACCGGCACCGCCCATGTCAGCTGGCTGCGGCCGGGCGACGATTGGGAAACCGCGTCGCAGCGGTTTCACCGTGCCTGCCGCAAAGGATATATCGGCAAATATCGCGGCCTGTACAAATTCGACAAGACCAACCGCGCCGCCGATTTCCCGCCTCTGCGCAAGAAGGTCCGGGCGCCTGTGCAGATGCCGCTGTTCGGCTACAGGGCGAAGGACGCCGCCCACGCCTGACCGAGGCTGAGCCCGCCGTCGTTGGCGGGGGCCAGCCTCGGCAGCAGCGCCTCCACCCCGGCGGACCAGAAGCCGGCCACCAGTTCCTCCGCCAGCACCGCGTTCATCAGGCAACCGCCGGACAGCACCACCCGGCCCAGGCCATGGGCACTCAGAACCGGCAGGGTCCAGTCCACCAGCGCTGCCGCCAGCGTACCATGGAACAGTTCCGCCCCCTCCACCGCATCGGCGACGGTCAGAAGCCGCTCCAAGAGGGGGGTGAGGTCCAATTCGCCGTTGTCGATCCGCCACGCGCCATCGGCCACGCGGGTCTGCCGTACGAGCGATTCAAGCGTCATCGGCGCCTCGCCCTCGAACCCGGCCACCGCGCGGACGCCCAGCAGGCCACAGGCGGCATCGAACCAGCGCCCGCAGGAACTGGTGAGCGGTGCGTTGATGCCGCGCTCGATCATCCGCCGGACACCTTCGGCCGGACCCTGTGCGGCGAAACGGGAGGCGATCTCATCGGCACGTCCCATCCGCGCCAGGGCGGCGGCGGCCATGCGCCAGGGCTGGCGGGCCGCCACATCGCCGCCGGGCTGGGCCAGCGGCGCAAGGCTGCCGAGACGCTCGGACCTCAGCCCATCGACCAGCAGCATCTCGCCGCCCCAGGACCCGCCATCCTCTCCCAGGCCGAAGCCGTCCAGCGCCAGCCCGACGGCCGGCCCCTCGACCCGGTGTTCGGCCATCACGGCGGCGACATGGGCGTGGTGATGCTGGACCGGCACCGTCGGCAGGCCGCTCATTTCGGCGAAACGGGTGGATTGGAAATCGGGATGCCGGTCATGGGCGACCGCAACCGGTTGGACCCCCAGGACGTGCAGCAGATGTGCGACGGTTTCCTCCAGGAAGCCCAGCGTCGCGGCGCTGTCGAGGTCGCCGATGTGCTGGGACAGGAAAGCCTCGTCGCCGCGGGTGACGCAGACCGTCGTCTTCAGATGGCCGCCCACCGCCAGGACCGGCGGCACCGGATGGGCCAGCCGGATCGGCTCCGGCACATGGCCGCGGCCGCGGCGCAGGAAGGCGGGGGCCCCGGCCAGCTTGCGCACGACGCTGTCGTCGGCACGGATGACAATGTCGCGGTCATGGTCGACGATCAGGTCGGCGATGCTGGCCAGCCTCTCCCGCGCCTCCGCATTGCCGATGGCCAGCGGTTCGCCGCCGGGGTTGGCGGAGGTCATCACCAGCGTCAGATCCTGCGGCGCGTCCAGCCAGCCGGTACCGTCCGGCCGCCCCGCCGCTTCGTGGAACAGCAGGTAATGCAGCGGGGTATAGGGCAGCATGACGCCCAGCCAAGCCAGACCGGGAGCGATTTCCGGTGCCAGTTCGGGCGCATCGTCCCGCCGCCGCAGCAGGACGATGGGGCGCGCCACCCCTTCCAGCAACGCCCGTTCTCCGCCGTCCATCCAGACATGGCGGATGGCGGATTCGGTGTTGGCGACCATCAGGCCGAAGGGCTTGCCGTTGCGCTGCTTGACCCGACGCAACCGCTCCACCGCATCGTGGCGCGTGGCGTCACAGGCAAGATGGAAGCCGCCCAGACCCTTGATGGCAACGATCCTGCCGGCGCGGAGTGCAGCGACGATGTCTTCCGGCGGATGCGACAAACGGGGGCCGCAGGTCGGACAGGCCGTCGGCTGAGCATGGAAGCGGCGGTTCCCCGGGTCCTTATACTCGGCCAGACACTCCGGGCAGAGCGGGAAGCCGGCCATCGCCGTTTGCGGCCGGTCATAGGGAAGTTGCCGCGTGATGGTGTAGCGCGGGCCGCAATGGGTGCAGTTCAGGAAGGCATAGCGATGGCGGCGGTCGGCCGGGTCGAACAGTTCGCCCAGGCAGGCCAGACAGACCGCGGCGTCGGGTCCGATGCCGGTCGCGACGGCGCCGGCGGACAGGCTGTGGCGGATTGCGAAGGAGATCTCGGCGGGAACATGCGGAACAGCGTCGCACTCGACGGCATCGATGCGGGCCAATGGCGGCGCTTCGGCCGACAGGGCCGCCTGGAAAGCGGCGACGCCCCTGCCCTGCACCTCGATCAGCACACCCTGCGGGTCGTTCAGCACCCAGCCGGTCAGGCCGAAACGCCTGGCCAGCGCATGGACATGCGGGCGGAACCCCACCCCCTGCACCCGCCCGCGCACGCGGATCCGCAGACGTTCGCCTTTGTGTGACATGAGAGCCTGTCGAATGGTCTTCGGCTGCACCGATGTCCAACATCCTAACCGCCTCCCCAAAAGGAAGAAGGGATTTTGCAACCATCCGGCACGGCGCCGGTTGACAGGGGGACATGCGGAACCGGAACGGAGATGCCGCCATGAGCGCGAGCAAGCACGAGAAGACCGACAAGCCGACCGATGCCGACCTGAAGGACAACCCGCAGATCGGCGGATCGAAGGGCGCCCGCGCCGCCGGCATGACGCCGGACGACCTGGATCTGGCCCAGGGTGAGTCCACCTTCGAGGGCGACGTGGAAAACCAGACCAACGACAAGGGCGGGGTCGACAAGCCCTTCCGGGACGGCCCGCCGCTGCGTCCCCGTCAGGCCTGACGGACAGGATCATCGGACGATTAGGGCGGCGCTCCACCGAGGCGCCGCCTTTTTTCGTATCCGCGCCGTACAGCCATGCGAGGCCTCGCATGGCATGGGGTTGCCAAGCCCTGCGACATTCTGTTACGCCTGCGTCCATGCTGCATCGCGTCACGCCGCCCTGACGGCCTGCCCTCCGCATTGACCTGAAACCCGACCGCCCGGTCACCGGACGGCCGCCGTTTCGCAGCGACCCCAATTTCCGACTTTCATCCGATCATCGTCGACGGCGGCCCACCATCCGGCCTTTGCCGGTGCGCCCTGCCGCCGTCCCCGCTTGAGCTTGCGAGACCCATGACCATCGATCTGCAACGGCTCCGCCAGGAGTGGTTCGGCAACACGCGCGGCGATCTGCTGTCCGGGCTTGTCGTCGCCCTTGCCCTGATTCCGGAAGCCATCGCCTTTTCCATCATCGCCGGGGTCGATCCGAAGATCGGCCTCTACGCCTCCTTCGCCATCGCCATGACAATCGCCATTGTCGGCGGCCGGCCCGGCATGATCTCCGCCGCGACAGCCGCCACCGCGGTGCTGATGGTCACGCTGGTCAAGGAGCACGGCCTGCAATATCTGCTGGCCGCCACCGTACTGGCCGGACTGCTGCAGGTTGGCGCCGGCTTCCTGCGGCTCGGGGCGCTGATGCGCTTCGTGTCGAAATCGGTGATGACCGGCTTCGTCAATGCGCTCGCCATCCTGATCTTTTTGGCCCAGCTGCCGGAGCTGGTGGGGGTGCCGACCGTCACCTATGCGCTGGTCGCCGCCGGGCTGGCGATCATCTATCTGCTGCCGCGACTGACCAGGGCGGTGCCGTCGGCGCTGGTCAGCATCCTGGTGCTGACCGCAGTCACCATCGGCTTCGGGATCGAAGTCCGCACGGTCGGCGACATGGGCGAACTGCCCAGCACCCTGCCCGTCTTCCTGCTTCCCGACATTCCGCTGACCCTGGACACGCTGCGGATCATCCTGCCTTATTCGGCCGGCATCGCCGTGGTCGGGCTTCTGGAATCGCTGATGACCGCAGCCATCGTCGACGACATGACCGAGACCGGCAGCGACAAGAACCGAGAATGCGTCGGCCAGGGCATCGCCAACATGGTGTCCGGCTTCCTCGGCGGCATGGCCGGCTGCGCGATGATCGGACAATCGGTGATCAACGTGAAATCGGGCGGACGGGGCCGGCTGTCGACCTTCTGCGCCGGCCTGTTCCTGCTGTTCCTGATCGTCGTGCTGGGCGACTGGGTGAAGCGCATTCCGATGGCGGCATTGGTGGCGGTGATGATCATGGTGTCGGTCGGCACCTTCAGCTGGCAATCCCTGAAAAGCCTGGTGACGCATCCGCGCAGTTCCAGCGCCGTGATGCTGGCGACGGTCGCCGGCGTCGTCCTCACCCACAACCTCGCCATCGGCGTGCTGATCGGCGTTCTGCTGTCCGGCATATTCTTCGCCGGCAAGGTCGCCCGGATGTTCCGCGTCACCTCCACCCTGTCGGAGGATGGCCGCACCCGCACCTATCGGGTCGAGGGGCAGCTTTTCTTTGCCTCCGCCGACGATTTCTCTGCGGCTTTCGATGTACGGGAAGGTTTGGACATGGCGGTGATCGATGTTTCCGGCGCCCACATCTGGGACATCTCCAGCGTGGCGGCTCTTGACGGCGTCGTGCTGAAGTTCCGCCGCGCCGGGATCCAGGTGCGGCTCGCCGGCCTGAACGCGGCCAGTGAAACCATCGTCGACCGGCTCGCGATCCATGACAAGCCGGGGGCCGGGGACCGCGCTCCGGCGCACTGATCGACGCCGCTCCCGGCCTTTGGGAGGGCGTCGTGAGCGAACGCGCCGGAACCGCAGGCGGTGCCGGAGGGTTGACTGGATTGAGCAGCCCGCGCGCCCCCCGCCCGCGGTGTGACACCCGAATTCCGGCCCGATCCCTGCGACAGGACCCTCGCCATGCACCCGACCGACGGCGTTCAGAAGTCCCCCGTCATCTGCATCACCGGCGCTTCCGCCGGGGTCGGCCGCGCAACGGCGCTGGCCTTCGCCGCCTATCGCAAAGCCTCCATCGGCCTGATCGCCAGATCGTCCGATGCGCTGGAAGAGGTGAAGCTGGAGGTCGAACGGCTAGGCGGCCGGGCACTGGTCCTGCCGCTGGACGTCGCCGACCCCGACGCGCTGGAGGCGGCCGCCGACCAACTGGAGGACGCCTTCGGCCCCATCGACGTCTGGATCAACGTGGCGATGGTCACCGTCTTCGGGCCGGTCCATGCCGTAACGCCGGAGGAGTTGAAGCGGGTGACCGAGGTGACCTATCTCGGCTCCGCCTACGGCATCCAGACGGCCTTGCGGCGGATGCGGCTGCGGGACAGCGGCACGATCCTGCAGGTGGGCTCGGCACTGGCCTACCGGTCGATCCCGCTGCAGTCCGCCTATTGCGCGGCGAAGCATGCGATCACCGGCTTCATCGACAGCCTGCATTCCGAACTGATCCATGACAACAGCCGGATCGGGCTGACCACCGTGCATCTGCCGGCGGTCAATACCCCGCAATTCGACTGGGCACGCAGCCACATGCCGCGCCGGGCCCGGCCGATGGGGACCATCTTCCAGCCGGAGGACATCGCCCGTGCGATCCTGCACGCCGCCGAGACTCCCCGCCGGGAATATTGGCTGGGCGGATCGGCGATGCAGGCGATCCTCGGCAATTTTTTGGCGCCGGGCTTTGCCGACCGCTACCTCGCCAACACTGCGGTGGAGGGCCAGATGACGGAGGAGCAGGAAATCCCCGGCCGGCCCGACAATCTCTACCACCCCGTCTACGGTCTGCACCGCGCCCGCGGGCGCTTCGGACTGCCGCACAACAGCCTGCGCCTGACCGCACCCAGCGGCGCCGCGAGGGGGCTGGCAATGGCCGCCGGCCTGATCCTGGCAGGCGGGCTGGGCTTCATGATGAGCCGGGCAACTCACCGGTAAATGTCACAGCGGAGCGGTCAGGGGCGGCACTTGCGGCCTCCGCCTTGCCGCCTATATAGGGTGTCGTACGTCAACAACTGAAAGGAGGTGATCTCGTGTCTCATTGTCCGTCTCACTCGTCGTCGAGCGCCAAGGCCGAGGTCTCTTTCTTCGCGGAAGGGATTTCGGTCCGCTAAGGACTGCGCCGTGGTGTCGACGACACACGGATTGACAATGGAAGGGCTGCCGGAAACGGCGGCCCTTCTTTGTTTTTGGATATGCAAAGCCCCCCACCCTCTCGGGAAAGGGGCTTTGTTTTAATCCATAGGCAGGATCAGTGCTGCATCTCGCCCAGTTTCTTGCGGCTGTCGCCGCTCTTGTCGAGGATGATGCTGTCGTCGGGCTTGCCTTCGACTTCCAGAATGCCGATCAGGCCCTTGGTTGCGCGGCTCAGCGCGTGGTCGACCAGGGCATATTTGCCGGGGTAATCGACCTTGAACTCCACCATGGTGGCGCCGCCGGGGGCGACGGTGACGGTCTGGATGCCCTTGGCCGGCTCGCTTTCCAGGCCGCCCAGATTATAGACCTTGTCGAAGATCTCGCCGATGACGTGGAAGGACGAGGTCAGGTTCGGACCGCCGACGCCGAAGAACAGGCGAACCGTCTCGCCGACCTTGGCCTTCAGCGGCTTGTCCTTGGTCAGGGCGCCGACCGTGCCGTTGAACACCAGATAGCTCGGACGCTCGTTGACGAGGCCGTCATAGTCGTCCTCGGCATTCGCCAGGTTCTTGGCCTTGGTGGCGTAGATTTCCTGCTGCATCACATAGAATTCGTGATCGACCGGCGGCAGGCCGGCTTCCGGCTCCACCACGATCAGGCCGTACATGCCCTTGGAGATGTGGTGGGCAACCATCGGCGTGGCGCAGTGATAGACATAGACGCCGGGGGTCAGGGCCTTGAAGCTGAAGGCCTTGGTCTGGCCGGGCTCCACCTGGGTGATCTGGCCGCCGCCGAGGAAGCCGGTCGCGGCGTGGAAGTCGACGGAGTGGTTCATCGTCGATTCCGGCGCGTTGGAGATCGAAACATCCACCGTATCGCCGACCCGCACCCGCACCATCGGCCCCGGAACCGTGTTGTTGAAGGTCCAGTAGGTGTAGGTGGTGCCATCGTCCAGCTTGGATTCGACCTCGGTCGTCATCAGCGAGACCTTGTGGGTCTTCGGCGCGCGCTTGCCGGCCTTCTCCGGAGCCGGCACGGCGGCGGGGTCCTGGACGACGCTGACCGTCGGCTGCTTGACCTTCGGGTCGGCATAGAGCGTGTCGGCGGCCGAGGCGGCACCGATACCGGACAGGATCATCAGGGCGGCGGTGCTGACGGTGACGAGAGAGAGCTTGGTCTTCATGGCGTCGTCTCGGTTGAATGTTTCTTGTGAGGTAATATTCCTCCCGCTTCCGAGATCGATGCTTGACCGCCGTCAAGTGTAACTACCGAACGCTATTTTGTCGCATGCTCCTTTTTATTTCCACACTAAGTATAATGACTTTGGGCGTCAAGATTTCGGACGAAAGGAAACGCAGATCTCGGGATCGATTTCGATCCGGCCGGCACCGATCAAATCCAGGCAATAGGGGATCGCGGGAAACACCGCTTCCAGGCAATCATGGATGGCGGACGGCTTGCCCGGCAGATTGACGATCAGGCTGCTCCCGCGAATGCCGGCGGTCTGGCGCGACAGGATCGCAGTGGGCACCACCCGCAGGCTGACCGACCGCATCAGTTCGCCGAAACCCGGCATCATCTTGTCGCAGACCCGCTCCGTCGCCTCCGGCGTCACGTCGCGCGGGGCCGGGCCGGTGCCGCCGGTGGTCACCACCAGACCGCAGCCGGCAACGTCGCACAGCTCGACCAGGGTGGAGGCGATCAGGTCCAACTCGTCCGGGATCACCCGCGCTTCCGCCACCCAGGGGGAGGAGATGATGCGTGACAGCTCCTCGTTGATCGCCGGGCCGCCCTTGTCCTCATAGACGCCGCGGCTGGCGCGGTCGGAGACAGTGACGATTCCGATCTTCACGGGGCCAATCTTCACCGGTGCGGTCATGTCTCAAGGTCCTTTTCGGTCAGGCGGCGCAGGCGACCTGCCGGTAGAGTGCCGGCAACGCCTTGGTCAGGTGGGAAACCTGCGGGAATATGGCATAGGCGCCGCGTCCGAACAGATACGGGATATAGTCGCGGGCCTGCGCATCGACGGTGATGGCGAAAACCGCCAGCCCGTCGCGCCGCGCCTCGCGGATCGCCTGCCGCGTGTCCTCGATGCCGTAACGGCCCTCGTAATGATCCACGTCGTTCGGCTTGCCGTCGGTCAGCAGAACCAGCAGCCGGTTCCGGTTCGGCCGGTCGGCAAGCTGGGAGGTCACGTGACGGATCGCCGCCCCCATGCGGGTGTAGTAGCCGGGCTTCAGCGCACCGACCCGGCGGGTGACGGGAGGCCCCAGCGGCTCCTCGAAGCCTTTCAGCGTCTGGACCCGCACCCAGTGGCGCCGCCGCGACGTGAAGGAATAGAGCGCGTGGTCGTCGCCGCAGGCGGTCAGCCCATGGCTCAGTGCCAGCAGCGCCTCCTTCTCGACATCCAGAACCCGTCGTCCCTCGATCCAGCCATCGGTCGACAAGGAGCCGTCGACCAGCACCGCCACCGCCAGATCGCGGGCGGCGCTGCGCACCTGCTGGTGCACACGGTCGCTGCCGCAACCGCCGGCCCGGAGATCGGCCCGGCTGCGCACCAGGGCGGCCAGATCCAGTTCGTCGCCGTCGGCTTGACCGGTGAACAGCATGCGGCGCGGGCGCAACGCCTCGAACTGGCGGCGCACCTGACGGATGCGGCGCAGGGCGGCGGCATCGGGTTGCCAGGAGTCGCCGTCGGCCGGTGCGGTTTCCGCGATCACCCGGCAGTGGTTGGGGAGATGGGCCTGCCGGCCATGATCCCATTCCGGATAGGTCAGGATTGCCGCCAGCGGCGTGTCGTCGACTGCCGGCGCCCCGAGGTCGAGGTCGAGCTTCAGCGTGGTCGATGCCTTGCGCTGGTGCGCGCCGACAGCGATCTCGTCCAGATCGTCGGCGGCCTTGCGGGCATTCTCCGCATCGTCGTCATCGACCGCACGCGGGATGTTCAGTGCCTCGGCAAGGCTCAGCATCTTCTCGAAGCGGTTGAGGATCAGCGGGTCGTTGCGCTGGATCTGGTCGGTCTGCCGACGCGTCGCGGCCCGGCGGCGCTGGTCGCCCTCGGCCGCCTGTCCGCCTTCGCCGGGACTTTCGACGGCAGCGGAAGCGTCACGGCCGACGCTTGGCGACACCAACCCCCACAGCGGCACCGGCAGCATGCGGGCATAACCGTAAGGGGCGGTGAAATCCGACAGCGGAACGCTGGGCGCCAGCATGCGTGCGCCGTCGCTGGTGACGGCACCGGCGCCGAGCAGCGCCAGGACGGCGCGCTCGACATCGGCCTCGACCGGCGGCGGGCGGCGGGCGGGGCGGGTGGCGGCGACGGCGCGGGCCAGTTCCGCATGCATGCGGGACAGGCCGGGCCAGCGCGTCAGAACCCGCGCGGTGGTAGTGGCGGCGCTGCGGAGCGCCTGCACATCGGCCTGCAACGGGTCGGCGGGGGCCGGCTCGCCCTCGGCATTGGCAAAGAAGGCGGCCAGCCATTCATACAACCGCTCGTTCAGGGCAGCGTCGGGAAACAGGTCGATGGCAGTCGGCAACTGGAGCACATTGCCGTCCAATGCCGCCCGCTCCACCCGCTCCTGCCCCAGCCCGATGCGGCCGAGCAGCGACAGCCGGTGCCCCGACACCGCGGCGGTCCCGGCGGCAAGCCGAACGCCGCGGTCGCCGCCCAGCGCCCGGAAGAACACCGCGAGCCGCGGGCGCATCGTCTCCAGCGTGACGGCTGCGTCCGGATGGTGCGGATAGCTCGACCGCCCGCCGATCAGGCGGTGCCACAAACGGCCGACGGTCTCTTCCGGGTCGAAAAACTCCAGCATGGCGATAGCCCTCGGCCCTTTCAGATCAGCCCAGCGTGACCTCGGCGACGCGCAGCAGGGCGGCGCGGATGTCCGGGTCGTCGGTCAGCGGCTCGATCAGGGCGGCACGGATGGCGCGCTCGGGCTTCATGCCGGAGCGGATCAGCGTGGCGCAATAGATCAGCAGGCGGGTCGAAACGCCTTCCTCCAAATCCTGGCCCTTCAGGGCACGCAGGGCGTTGGCGAGGCGGACCAGCGGGACGACGCGGTTCTCGGGCAGGCCGCTTTCGGTCGAGACGATGGGAATCTCGCGCTCCGGCGGCGGGAAGTCGAATTCGACGGCCAGGAAGCGCTGGCGGGTGCTGGGCTTCAGCGCCTTCAGCACATTCTGGTAACCGGGGTTGTAGGACACCACCAGCATGAAGCCCGGCGGCGCTTCCAGCGTTTCACCGGTGCGGTCCAGCGGCAGGATGCGGCGGTCGTCGGTCAGCGGGTGCAGCACGACGGTGACGTCCTTGCGCGCCTCGACCACCTCGTCGAGATAGCAGATGGCGCCCTCGCGCACGGCACGGGTCAGAGGCCCGTCCGCCCAGACGGTGTCCCCGCCCTTCAGCAGATAGCGGCCGGTCAGGTCGGCGGCGGTCAGGTCGTCGTGGCAGGACACGGTGTAGAGCGGCCGGCCCAGCCTGGCCGCCATATGGGCGACGAAGCGGGTCTTGCCACAGCCGGTCGGCCCCTTCAGCAGAAGCGGCAAGCGATGAGTGTAGGCATGCTCGAACAGCGCGCACTCGTCGGCGGTCGGCTGATAGAACGGCAGGGACGGCAGGATGGGGACGGCGCTGTCGGGCATCGCGATGGAACTCCGTGAATGGAACGGCCCCTGCACCGACCGGGCATCCGGTAGGTTGCAGGGGCCGAAGGGGACGTCACTCGGCAGGCTGGTAGCTGGCCGGGATCGAGGCGGGCCGTTCCTCGCGGGCCGGGCCGAAGACGGCGTAGAGGTAAAGCGCGACGCCCACCGCCACGGCGAAACCGGCGCCAAGCCGCATCCAGTAGAACAGCGCGATCTGCTCCTGGACCTCCATGTAGCTCATGCCCAGGACCCGCTGCAGATGGGTCTGAACGACGCCGGCCACGGTGAGCGCGAAGGTCATGAAGGCCATGCCGCCGCTCATCAGCCAGAAACTCCACATGTTGAGGATCTGGTTGTAGGGCTGCTTGCCGCGCAGGTAGGGCATGGCGTAGGTGATGATGGCGAGGTTGATCATCGCATAGGCGCCGTAGAAGGCGAGGTGCCCATGCGCCGCGGTGACCTGGGTGCCGTGGGTGTAGTAGTTGATCGGCGCCAGCGTGTGCAGGAAGCCCCACAGCCCGGCGCCGAAGAAGGCGAAGACCGCGCAGCCCAGCGACCACAGCATCGCCGCCTTGTTCGGGTGACGGCGGCCGCTCTTCCACACCATCATGAAGGCGAAGACGACCATGGTGAAGAAGGGGGCGACTTCCAGCGTGGAGAACAGCGAGCCGATCCACTGCCAGTAACCGGGCGTGCCGATCCAGTAATAATGGTGGCCGGTACCGAGGATGCCGCTGAACAGGGCGAGACCGACCATGGCGTACAGCCACTTCTCGACGACCTCACGGTCGACGCCGGTCATCTTGATCATCAGGAAGGCGAGGATGGAGGCCAGGACCAGTTCCCACACGCCCTCGACCCACAGATGGACAACGTACCACCAGTACATCTTGTCCAGCGACAGGTTGGCCGGGTTGTAGAAGGAGAACAGGAAGAACAGAGCGATGCCCCACATGCCCACCAGCAGGATGTTGGTGATGACCGTGCGGCGGCCCTTCAGCACCGTCATCGTGATGTTGTAGAGGAACATCAGCGCGACCACGACGATGGCGGCCTTGATCCACAGCGGCTGTTCCAGGAACTCCCGCCCTTCATGGATGCGGAAGACATAGCCAACGACCGCCGCCAGCGCGCCGAAGACGAACAGGCCGAGCTGGATCAGCGCCAGTTTCGGACTGTACAGCTCGGTCTCCGCCTCCTCGGGCACGAGGTAGTAGGCGGCGCCGAAGAAGCCGATCAGCAGCCAGACGATCAGCGAGTTGGTGTGGATCATCCGGATGATGTTGAAGGGCAGAAGCTCCGACAACGTGTTGGGCAGGACATAGACGGTACCGGCCAGGAGACCCACCAGGATCTGCACACCGAACAGCCCCATGGCGGCCGCGAAGTAATAGAGGGCGACTTTTTGCGATTCGTACTTCATAACGGAAATCTCCTCAGCCCGACAGCTTGGGCGGCCAGTTCTGGGTGTTGATCCGGCTGGTCCATTCCAGGAACGCGGCGAGATCCTCGACCTCGCCTTCGGTCAGGTGGAACTGCGGCATCTGGCGCCGGCCTTCAATTCCGGACGGCTGTGCCGCCATCCAGCCCTTCAGCGCCATCACGGCGCCCTCGGGGTCCTTGTCGCCGCCATAGCGCAGCCAGACATTGCCCAGTTCGGGGGCGAAATAGGCGCCCTCGCCCAGCAGCGTGTGGCAGTTGATGCAGGCGTTCTTCTCCCACACATGCTTGCCGCGGGCGACCGCATCGGTCAGCGTCTTCTTGTCGGTGCTGGTATTGACGATGTAATTGTGGCTGAGCGCGGTCAACGCGACGAAGGTCGCGAAGAAGAACAGCGATCCGCCATAGAAGATGTTTCGCGCGGCCGCCTTGGTGAAGCGTTCGGTCATCGCTTGGGATCCCTGGAAATCTCGATCTGTCGGTCGAGAGGGGGTCGGTTCGGAAGGGCGTCGGGTGCGCGAGGCCGGAGGCGGGAAGCCGGGCGTCGCAGCGTCCTATCGCCACGGGTCGGGCGAATAATTGACCGTGGAGGAAGGGCATTCCTTGACCGCGGTCAAGCCGGTCCGCGGATCGCCGCCCTATCATTCGCGTACATGATGACAAGCTTTGGATAGTGGATATGGCCGACGTTGAGATGACGGGCCTGGAGACCGGCGGTGCGGAAGCCGCGGGTCCGGTGGAGCGGGGAAGCGGCCTTGCCGCCCTGCCCGGCAACCTGATGATGTGGATCCTGATCTTCAGCGAACTGGCGGTGTTCGGCGTCGCCTTCCTGGGCTTCGCCATCGCCCGCGTGCTGGACCCGGCGATTTTTGCCGCCGGTCAGGCCCATTTGAACGGCACGGCCGGCGCGCTGAACACCATGGTTCTGGTGACCAGCGGCTATCTGGCCGCCAAGGGGGTTGCCGCCGGACGGCGCGGTGCCGTGCCGCAGGCCCGCCGGGCGATGCTGATGGCGGCGGCCGTCGGGTCGGTGTTCCTGGCGGTGAAGGCGGTGGAATATTCGGCGACGCTGGGCGCCGGGCTGACCATCGACACCGACGGCTTCTTCACCCTCTATTTCCTGCTGACCGGTTTCCACGCCCTGCATGTGGTGCTGGGGATCGTCATCCTGCTGCTGGTCGGCCGTTCCGGCCCCGACACGCTGGTGGAGAATCTGGAGACGGGAGCGGCCTTCTGGCACATGGTCGATCTGGTCTGGGTGATCCTCTATCCGCTCGTCTATCTGATCCGTTGAGGAGACCGGCCATGACTGTTTTCAAGAACATCGACCGGCTGACGCTGTCCTGGCTGATCCTGATGGGGCTGACCGCCGTCACCCTGCTGTTCGCGCGCCATGGCGATGCGGGCGGCAGCGTCGGCATCGCCGGGGCGGCACTGCTGCTGACGCTGGCGGTGACGAAGGGACGGGAAATCCTGCTGCATTATTTGGAGTTGGACCATGCCGGTCCGGGCTGGCGGTTTCTGATGACCGGATGGCTGGTCCTGCTGTGCGGAGCCATCCTGCTGATCACCGCCGCCGGCACCCTGGGCTGGGTCGGCCCACACTGAAAAAAGACCGGGGGAAGCCGCCATGACCGAAGCCAAGCTCGGCCTGATCCTGACCAGCATCGCCGTCATCACCATGGCGGTGGCGCTCTATCGCCAGCGCGCGTTGGGACGCAATGGACTGGTGACGGTGATCGCCGCCACCGCCACCGTGTTCGCCGCGATGTTCTTTACCCAATAATCGGAGCCCGCCCGCCATCGACGCCGCTGGACCCGACGATCCGTATGCGTAAGATCGCCGGTTCGGATCGGCGTCGGGCGGGAAAAGCGGAAATGATGCAGCTTGAGGATTTGGGACAGCGCATCTGCATCCTGGGACCGTCCAACAGCGGCAAATCCACCCTTGCGTCGGCCATCGGGCGAAAGTGCGGCCTGACGGTCATTCACCTCGACCAGCTTTACCATCGGCCCGGCACCGATTGGGAGCCCCGCCCCAGGGAAGAGTTCGTCCGCCTGCACGACGACGCCATCGGCGGCGACCGGTGGGTGATGGACGGAAACTACTCCGTCTGCATGCAGCAGCGCTTCGCGCGGGCGACCGGGTTGATCATGCTGGACATCGCCATGCCGACCAGCCTGCTGCGGTATTTCCGCCGGACCCTGTTCGAGCGCGAACGGCTCGGCGGGCTGGATGGCGGGCGGGACAGCATCAAATGGGACATGATCCATCACATCGCCGTCGTCACTCCGCGGAACCGAAGCCGCAATGCGGCCCGGTTCGATCAGGCCGATCTGCCGAAAATTCGCCTGCCGTCGATCCGCGCGATCAAGGACTGCTACCGGCTATGGGGCTTGGAGAGATAGCCCGGCTTCCCTCCGCCCCGGCGTAGCCCCCTAAGAATCGAGCAACGCCGCAACCAGATCGGACTCCGGGTCGGCAAGATCGTCGATGACATCGAAGTGATGCCGCCCCTCCACCAACCGCAGCGCGGTCGCAGCGCCCAATCCAAGCCAGACATTGGCGAGCAGCTCCGTCTGGCGGACGAATTCCGGCCGCTCGGCCGCCCCGACCCAGCAGGTGATGCCGATGCCGGGCTGCGGGCGCAGCAGCGCCGGGCTTTCTGCCGCGGACTCCGCCTCGTCCAGCCGCAGCGTCGCGTTCATGCGGGTGTTCAGCAGCGGGCGCAGGTCGTGCAGGCCGCTGATGGAGACGACATGCTCCACCCGCACCCGGACATCGTCCGACAGCGGGGCGTCCGCGCAGACGAGCCGGCTGACCAAATGACCACCGGCGGAATGGCCGGTCAGGCGCAGAGGACCGGCCTCAGCCCTTGCGATGACCTCCACCGCCCAGGCCATCTGCCGGGTGATGCCGGCGATCCGGGTTTCGGGACACAGCGTGTAGCTGGGCATGGCGACCGCCCAGCCTCGTGCAAGCGGCCCGGCGGCCAGATGCGACCAGCGCGCCTTGTCGAAGGCCATCCAATAACCGCCATGGACGAAGACCACGGTGCCCTTCGCGGTTCCCTCCGGCCGGAACAGGTCGTAGCGCTCCCGCTCCCCCTCGCCATAAGGCAAATCCAGCTCCGCCCGTCCGGCGGCTGCGCGTTCGCTCCGGAAAGCTGCCGCCCGCTCCGCCCAGCGCGCGGGGTAGGCGTCGCCGCCGGGAATGTGGGCACCGTTGCTGTAGGCGTCGTCCCAATCCGTGATCCTGTGCAGTTCCGTCACAGCACCGTCCTCACCCGCCAGAGTTCCGGGAAGAGTTCCACGGCCAGCATGTTGCGCAGGTAGGACACGCCGCCGGTCCCGCCGGTGCCGCGCTTAAAGCCGATCACCCGTTCAACCGTCGTAACATGGTTGAAGCGCCAGCGGCGGAAGTAATCCTCGAAATCGACCAGCTTCTCGGCAAGCTCGTAGAGCGGCCAATGGGCTTCGGGCGACTGATAGACGATCCGCCATGCCTCGGTCACGCCGTCATGGGGCTGGTGGGTCTGCGACACGTCGCGCTCCAGCACCTCGGCCGGAACCGGAATGCCGTTGCGGGCGAGCAGGCGCAGCGCCTCGTCATACAGGCTGGGCCGCGACAGTTCCTGTTCCAGCAGGGCATGGATGTCCGGCCGGTGGGCATGGGGGCGCAGCATCGCCGGGTTGCGGTTGCCCAGCAGGAACTCAATCTCCCGGTACTGGTAGGACTGGAAGCCGGAGGATTGGCCGAGATCGTCGCGGAAGCGGGTGTATTCGCTGGGCGTCATCGTGCGCAGCACGTCCCAGGCCGAATTCAGCTGCTCGAAGATGCGGGCGACGCGGGTCAGCATCTTGAAGGCGGGCGACAGCCGGTCCTCGCGGATCGCCTCGCGGGCGGCGCGGATCTCGTAGACGGCCAGCCGCATCCACAGCTCCGACGTTCTGGTGCTGGACGATGAACAGCATCTCGTCATGGGCGGTGGAGCGTGGAGTCTGCGCACCCAGGATGCGGTCCAGCTGCAGATAGTCGCCATAGGACATCCGCCCATCGAAGGCCATTTCGGCCCCCTCCGCTGCCGGATCGTAGGGCTTCTTGGTATCCTGCCCGCTCATGTCACCATCGCCTTCCTGTGGTAGTCGGGCCGGTCCCAAAGCCCGTCATCCATCACCTGCTTGAGCACGGCGACCGCGCCGCGCACCTCCGCCTCGCCGATATAGAGCGGCGTGAAGCCAAAGCGCAGCACGTCCGGCGCCCGGAAATCGCCGATCACGCCGCGGTCGATCAGCGCCTGCATGATGGCGTAGCCCTGTGGATGGCGGAACGACACCTGGCTGCCGCGCCGGTTGCCGTCGCGCGGGGAGGCAAGCTCCAGCATCGGGCACTGCGCCTCGACCAGCCCGATGAACAGGTCGCACAGCGCGATGGAGGTGCGGCGGATATCGGCCATCTCGACCTCGTCCCACACATCCAGCGCTGCGTCGAGTGCCGCCAGCGCGATCACCGGCGGTGTGCCGACGCGCATGCGCTCCACCCCCGCACCGGGACGGTAGGAGGGATCGAAGGCGAAGGGCGCCTCATGCCCCATCCAGCCGGACAGGGCCGGCCGAACCGTCGCCGCATGTTGCGGAGCGACATAGATGAAGGCCGGGGCCCCCGGTCCGCCATTCAGGTATTTGTAGGTGCAGCCGACCGCGAAGTCGGCCCCGGCGCCGGCCAGATCGACCGGCAGCGCACCGGCGGAATGGGCGAGGTCCCACACCGTCACCACCCCCGCCGCATGGGCCTTGGCGGTCAGCGCCGCCATGTCGTGCAGCCGGCCGGTCCGGTAATCCACCTGGGTCAGCATCAGAACGGCGACTTCCTCGCCGATTGCCGCTTCAACCTCCTCCGGCGCCACGACTTTCAGGACATGGCCACGACCCAGCGTTTCGATCAGTCCTTCCGCCATGTAGAGGTCGGTTGGGAAGTTGCCGCTGTCGGACAGGATCACCCGGCGGTCGGGCCGCATCGCCAGGGTCGCGGCCAGCGCCTGATAGACCTTGATCGACAGGGTATCGCCGACCACCACGCTGCCGGACGGCGCGCCGATCAGCCGGGCGATGCGGTCACCGACCTTGCCCGGCTGCACCATCCAGCCGGCGCTGTTCCAGCCGCGGATCAGTTGGCCGCCCCATTCCCGGGCGAGGGTACGGGCCACCCGCTCCTCCACCCCGATGGGCAGCGGTCCCAGCGAGTTGCCGTCGAGATAGATCACGCCATCCGGAATGCGGAAGCGGGCGCGGGTCTTCTGAAAATCGGTCATCGATCTGACTGCTCCTTCCCCGGCAAAGGATGCCGATCTATCGCTGGGATTGCAAATTGTTGCGACAATCAAGCGTATCAGACGATAGGAAATCGCCATTGTCCCGGAGGCCGCGAAAGTGGAGGATCACACCGGCCGGGGCAACCGGCCAATATTGCTCCCTTCCCACTCACCCAAGGACCGGACGAACCGCCATGTTCAACGCGCTTTCCCGCCAGCCCGACGATGCCCTGCTCGCCCTGATCGGGCTTTACAAGCAGGATCCGCGTCCGGGCAAGGTCGATCTCGGCGTCGGGGTCTACCGGGACGAGGAGGGACGCACCCCGGTCTTCCGCGCGGTGAAGGCGGCGGAACGGCTGCTGCTCGACGGGCAGGACAGCAAGGCCTATCTGGGGTTGGAAGGCGACGCCGGGTATCTGGAGCGGCTGTGGTCGCTGGTCGGCGGTGGCGCCGGCACCAAGGTCGCCACGGCCGGCGTGCAGACCCCCGGCGGGTCGGGCGCGCTGCGGCTGGCCGCCGACCTCGTCCTGCGCGGCGGGTCGAAACGGGTGCTGGTTGGCCAGCCGACCTGGCCCAACCATGTCGGCATCTTCGCCGCCGCCGGCCTTGAGGTCGTCAGCCATCACTTCTTCGACACCGCCGGCCAGACCGTGCTGTTCGACCGCATGGTCGCGGCGTTCGAGGCGGCGCAGCCCGGCGACGTCGCCCTGCTGCACGCCAGCTGCCACAACCCCACCGGCGCGCCGCTGTCGCTCGACCAATGGAAGGAACTGGCGGCGGTGCTGGAAAAGCGCGGCGTCCTGCCGCTGGTCGACCTTGCCTATCAGGGCTTCGGCCGCGGTCTGGACGAGGATGCCGAGGGGCTGCGCCACCTGATCGGCGTCGTGCCGGAAACGCTGGTCGCCGTGTCGTCGTCGAAGTCCTTCGGCCTCTACCGCGAGCGCACCGGCGCCATCTTCGCCGTTGCCGCGGCACCGGCCGCCGCCGATCTCGCCAAGTCCAACCTGATGGCGCTGGCCCGCACCAGCTATTCGATGCCGCCCGACCATGGCGCCGCCGTCGTCCGCACCATCCTGAGCGATGCCGCGCTGACCGCCGACTGGACGGCGGAACTGGACGTCATGCGCGCCCGTATCACCGGCATCCGCCGCAAGCTGGCCGCCGGTCTGGCCGGCGCCTTCCCCACCCTGGCCGCGGTGGCGGAGCAGGAGGGCATGTTCTCGCTGCTGCCGCTGACCGAGGCGGAGGTGCTGCGGCTGCGCGCCGACCACGCCATCTACATGCCGACCTCCGGCCGCATCAACATCGCCGGCCTGAAGACGGCCGAGGTGGACGATGTGGTGGCGAAATTCGCCGCTCTTCGTTGAGCCCTTTGGTTTGATCCGGGGACAGACGACGATGGCCGCGACCCTCCAGGCTCCGCCCGCCGCGGTGGAGCGTCACCAGCTCTATGAAGACGCGCTTGCCATGCTGATGGGCACGCTGTTCATCGCGCTGGGCATGCTGATCTATTCCAAGACGATGCTGCTGACCGGCAGCACCGCCGGGCTGGCTCTGCTGCTGAGCTATGTCACCAAGGTCCAGTTCGGCATCATCTTCTTCGCGATCAACCTGCCCTTCTACTGGCTGGCCTGGAAGCGGCTGGGCTGGAAATTCACCGCCCGCACCTTCACCGCCGTGGCGCTGGTGACGCTGTTCTCGCGCCTGACCGACCAATGGGTGGGCTTCACCCATCTGGATCCGGTCTATGCCACCGTGGTGGGGAGCGGCCTGTGCGGCACCGGCCTCCTGATGCTGTTCCGCCACCGCACCGGTCTGGGCGGCGTCAACATCCTGGCGATCTACCTGCAGGAGACCTACGGCATCCGCGCCGGCTATTTCCAGCTGGGTGTCGATTTCGCGATCCTGGCCGGCGCCTTCTTCGTCCTCGCGCCGGACCGACTTCTGCTGTCGGTGCTGGGGGCGACCATCGTCAACGTCACGCTGGCGATCAACCACAAGCCGGGCCGCTATCTCGGCATCAGCTGAGAGGCGACCGCTGCGGGCGTCGGTCAGCGCCCGCAGCAGGCCTTGTGCTTTTTCCCCGAACCGCAGGGGCAGGGATCGTTGCGGCCGACCTTGACCACGCGGCGCGGCGGGTCCTTCGGGTTCAAGACGCTGTCGACATAGAACCAGCGGCCGTCGACGCGGCGGAAGCGCGACCGCTCATGCAGCGGCCACTCCTCGCCATCGCGATGGAAGGTCAGGAAGAACTCAACCATCCCGTCGTCGCCGGCCTCCTCCGCCTTCATGACGGTCAGCGGCCCCCAGTCGCATTCGTCCGCCACCCGTTCCACATCGGCGCGGCTGAAGGTGGCGCGGGTTTCCGGCACGCAACTCCGCTCGATATGGTCAATGTCGCGGCGGACGAAGGCCGTGTAGCGCGACCGCATCAGCGCTTCCGCGCTGGGCGCAGGCTCTCCCGCCAGGATCGGGTCGCAGCACTGGTCGAACTCGCGGCCGGAACCGCAGGGGCAGGCGGACATGGACAACTCTTCCATCGCAGACATCGGCAAAGGTCAGGGTTTATCAGGCGCGATGCCGCGCAGGAAGAGATCCACCGCCTTGTCGACGAAG
Organism: Azospirillum sp. UENF 112521; assembly: GCF_058780665.1. NCBI lineage: Bacteria > Pseudomonadati > Pseudomonadota > Alphaproteobacteria > Rhodospirillales > Azospirillaceae > Azospirillum > Azospirillum sp. UENF 112521. The sequence continues at coordinate 139,505 of NZ_JBSNCI010000005.1, read as the reverse complement.
GCATGGCGCTCCTCCTCCGTCGGCGTGGGGCACAAGCCCAGCACGAGCTGGCAATAGGCCCCCCCCTGCATGGCGCCCAGGAACTGCCGGGCGACGAAGGCCGGATCGTCGGTGGCGATCGCACCGCGGTCGTTCAGCCGGGTGAACAGGGCAACGAAATTGGCGATTCCCTGCTCCGGACCGGCCTGGAAATAGAGCTGGGCTGCAACCGGCATCCGCGTCGCCTCCCCAACCACCGCCTGATGGACGCGGATCGCCGCATCCGACCACAGCAGGTCGGTGAAACGGCGGCCGACTTGGACCAAAACATCGCGCAGCGGCATCCCGTCGAACACCTCCGGCGCAAAACGCAGGCCGCGCCGCTCGCACTCGGCGGAGATCACTGCGGTGTACAGCTCCTCCTTCGATGGGAAGCGGGTGTAGAGCGTCGTCTTGGACACCCGTGCCTGTTGCGCGACCTGATCCATCGACGCGGCGGCATAGCCGAGTTCAAGGAACACCTCCCGCGCGGCGGCGACAATCTGTTCCGCCTTCGCGTCGAGGGACGGGGCGGGGTGGGACGCTTTCTGCTCCGATGACTGCACTGAACTGTACCGTTCACTCTTGACGTTGGCTGGGGGCCGGAGTAGGACGGTAACAGTACGATACAGTCCAGTCCAGTGGGGAGACGTGGTATGGCCCTGTTCCGCGAAAGGCGGCTTGCGTCCGCCATCCTGGCGACAACGGCGCTTCTGACGGTGGCGGGCCTGCTTGCCGGCTGCAACGAAACGCACTCCGCCTCCACCCCGGCGGAAGGCGAGGTGCGGCCGGTCCGCGTCGCCACCGTCACGCTGGAACCGCTGGTCGACAGCGTGCGCTATCCGGCGGTGATCCGCCCGCGCGTGGAGGTAGATGTCGGCTTCCGCATCGGCGGCAAGGTGACCGCGCGGCTGGTGGAGGTCGGCACCCGCGTCGAACCCGGCATGCCGCTGGCCCGCCTCGACCCCACCGATCTTCACTTGCAGATCCGTGCCTCCCGGGCGCAGCTCGCCTCCGCCCAGGCCGACGCAGCCAATGCCCGCAGCGATTTCCAGCGCTATGCCAGCCTGCGCCAGGGCGAATGGACCACCCGCCAGGAATACGACCGCCGCAAGACCACGCTGGACAAGGCGGAGTCCAAGGTGCGCGAGGTGGAGGCGCAGCTTCATGTCCTCGACAACTCCGCCCAATACGCCACGCTGGTGGCGGACGAGGCCGGCATCGTCACCGCGACTCTGGTCGAGCCGGGACAGGTCGTCGCCTCCGGACAGACCGCCCTGCGCGTCGCCCGGCTGGGCAGCCTGGAGGCGGTGGCGAACATCCCCGAACAGAGTGTCGCCGCCCTGCCCCGCCAGAAACTGGCGGTGGAGCTGTGGTCGCATCCGGGCCACAGCATCGCCGGCAGCCTGCGCGAGGTCTCGCCCAGCGCCGATGCCTACACCCGGACCTTCCAGGCGAAGATCACGCTGGCCGATCCGCCGCCCACGGTCCAGCTCGGCATGACCGCGACCGTCATCGCCTCCGCCGACCATGGCGCGCCCGTCGCCCGCCTGCCGCTGAGCGCATTGGCCCAGCGGGAGGAGAGGCCGGCGGTGTGGGTGCTCTCCGCGCCGGACGACCGGCTGGAGCTGCGCCCCGTCACCGTCGCCGCCTATGCCGGCGACCTCGCCCTGATCGGCGGCGGGCTGAAGGACGGCGAGCGCGTCGTCACCGCCGGGGTGCACAAGCTCGACGCCGGCCAGAAGGTCCGCGTCTGGACGGAGCCGGCGCGATGAACCATTCCCGCATGAACCTGTCGGCCTGGGCGCTGGCCCACCGCACGCTGGTGCTGTTCATGATGCTCGCCAGCGTCCTGGCGGGTGCGCTGGCCTACAAGACCCTGGGCCGGGCGGAGGATCCGTCCTTCACCTTCAAGGTGATGGTGGTGCGCACCCAATGGCCGGGCGCCACCGCGCGCGAGGTCGAACAGTTCGTCACCGACCGCATCGAGAAGAAGCTGGAGGAGGTGCCCTACTACGATGTCGCCCGCAGCTATTCCAAGCCCGGCGAGTCGGTGATCTTCGTCCAGCTGAAGGACTCCACCCCGCCCCGGCTGGTGGCGGACCTGTGGTATCAGGTGCGCAAGAAGATCGGCGACATCCGCTACACCCTGCCCGACGGCGTGGTCGGCCCCTTCTTCAACGATGAGTTCGGGGACGTCTATTCCGGCATCTACGCCTTCATGGGCGAGGATTTCACCCCTGCCCAGCTGAAGAAGGTGACCGAACAGGCGCGCGCCCGCCTGCTGAAGCTGCCGGGTGTCGAGAAGATCGACCTGATCGCCCCGCAGGAGGAGCGCGTCTATGTCGAGATCTCCAGCCAGCGGCTCGCCAGCTTCGGCCTGCCTGTGGACTCCGTGATCCAGGCGCTCCAGCGCGAGAACGCCATCGCCGCGTCGGGTGACGTCGATACCGGATCGCAGCGCGTCTATGTCCGCCTCGACCTCGGCCTCGACACCGCGGCGGCCGTGCGCGCGATCCCGGTGGAAAGCGGCGGCCGGCTGCTGACCATCGGTGACGTGGCGGAGGTCAAGCGCGGCTATGTCGAACCGCGGCGCTATACCCTACGCTACAACGGCCGCGACGCCATCGGTCTGGGCGTGGTCATGGCGAAGGGCGGCAACGTGCTGAAGCTGGGTGAACAGCTCGACGTGGCGATGGAGAAGGTCCGCGCCGAACTGCCGGTCGGGCTGGAGGTGGCGCAGGTCGCCGACCAGCCGAAGGTGGTCGAGCATTCCGTCGGCGAATTCATGGAATCGCTGGCCGAAGCGCTGGGCATCGTCATCCTGGTCAGCCTCGTCAGCCTGGGCTGGCGCACCGGCATCGTCGTGGCGCTGGCGGTGCCGCTGGTGCTGGCGATGACGCTGGTGGCGATGCAAATCCTGCACATCGACTTGCAGCGCATCTCGCTGGGCGCCCTCATCATCGCGCTCGGCCTGCTGGTCGACGACGCCATCATCGCGGTGGAGATGATGGTGGTGAAGATGGAACAGGGATGGGACCGGCTGAAGGCCGGCGCCTTCGCCTACACCTCCACCGCCTTCCCGATGTTGAGCGGCACCGTCGTCACCGCCGCCGGCTTCGTGCCGGTCGGCTTCGCGGCCTCGGCCGCCGGCGAATACACCAATTCGATCTTCTGGGTGGTGGCGCTGTCGCTGCTGCTGTCCTGGGTGGTTGCAGTGATCTTCACCCCCTATCTCGGCTGGCTCTTGCTGCCCAAGCCCAAGCATGTGGTGCCGGACGGGCACGAGCTGGACATCTACGACACCCGCGCCTACCGCATCCTGCGCGGCATGATCGAGGCCTGCGTGCGGGCGCGCTGGACCACCATCGGCGTGACGGTGGCGGCCTTCGTCACGGCACTCGTCGGCTTCGGCCATGTCCAGCAGCAATTCTTCCCATCGGCCAGCCGGCCGGAGCTGTTGATCGACATCCGGCTCGCCGAAGGCGCCTCCTTCGAGGCGACAGCCGCCGAGGTGAAGCGGATGGAGGCGGCTCTCGCCAAGGACCCGGACGTCGATTACTGGGTCGCCTACACCGGCGGCGGATCGCCGCGCTTCTACCTGCCGCTGGACCAACAGCTGGAGACCGCCAACTTCGCCCAGTTCATGGTGATGACCAAGGGGCTGGAGGAGCGCGAGCATTTCATGCAGCGGCTGGAGCCGACGCTGGAGTCCGATTTCCCGGCCGCCCGCGTCCGCATCAGCCGGCTGGAGAACGGCCCGCCGGTCGGCTACCCGGTCCAGTTCCGCGTCACCGGCGAGGACCCGGCGACCATCCGCAAGATCGCCTATCAGGTGCGCGACACCATGCGCGCCCACCCCAACACCGCCAACGTCCATCTGGACTGGGACGAGCTGTCCAAGCGCGTCCGGCTGGAGGTGGACACCGCCAAGGCCCGCGCGCTGGGCGTGTCGAAGCAGGATCTGTCGAACGCGCTGCAACTGCTGCTGAACGGCATGTCCGTCACCCAGTACCGCGAGGGCACCGAGCTGATCGGCGTCCTCCTGCGCACCACGCCGGAAGAGCGGATGGACCTGTCCCGCCTGGGCGAGCTGAACATCCGCACCAGCCGCGGCACCACCGTGCCGCTGAGCCAGGTCGCCACCGTGCGCTACGAGCTGGAGGAACCGGTGCTGTGGCGCCGGGCGCGCGAGACGACGATGACGGTCAAGGGCGACGTGACCGGCGGCTTGCAGGCCCCGGTGGTCAGCACCCAGCTGAACGGGCAGTTCGATGCCCTGCGCGCCACCCTGCCCGACGGCTACGCCATCACCATGGGCGGCGCCATCGAGGAGAGCGCCAAGGGCCAGGATTCGATCAACGCCATGATGCCGGTGATGCTGCTGATCATGGTCACCACGCTGATGCTGCAATTGCAGAGCTTCTCGCGCGTGTTCATGGTCCTGCTGACGGCGCCGCTGGGGCTGATCGGTGTCACCGCCTCGCTTCTGCTGTTCAACCTGCCCTTCGGCTTCGTCGCCATGCTGGGCGTCATCGCGCTGGCCGGCATCATCATGCGAAACTCGGTCATCCTGGTCGACCAGATCGAGCAGGACATCCGCGGCGGCCGGTCACGCTGGGAGAGCATCATTGAGGCGACCGTGCGCCGTGCCCGCCCCATCGCCCTGACGGCGGCCGCGGCGATCCTCGCCATGATCCCGCTGACGCAGAGCGTGTTCTGGGGTCCGATGGCGGTCGCCATCATGGGCGGTCTGGCCGGTGCGACCGTGCTGACGATCTTCTTCCTGCCGGCCCTCTACGCAGCATGGTTCCGCGTGCCCCGGCCGGAAAGGGAGGAGGTGGAGGAGAACGGCATGGCCGGCGCGCTGCCGAAGCCGGCGTTGGGAGACTGATGCCCCACTCTTTTTCTCAGGCTTGACCGCGGTCAAGGGGGGCGCACACGAGCAGTGACAGGGTGGCGCCACAATCGATCTCCCGATTGCATCATCACTGCTGATGATCCTCTTTCGTACTGTGCCTTTGCGCCCGGCGGCCTCGGCCCCCGGGCGCTTTTTTTGCTTCAGTTCGCCCGGCGCCCTGCCGTCGCCAGCGTCAACCGGCCGAAGCGCGGACCATCCCGCAGAAATTGGCGTCCGCCGACTTCGATCCGGCGATAGGCCGGGCCGGCCATCAGCAGGCAGGCCGTGACCATCACCAGAAGCAGCGCCATCGACCAGCTTTCCGGCAGTGCCTTGCGGTCATGGATGCCGAGCCCCAGTCCCAGCAGCCGCGTGGTCGCATATTCGACGAAGCCATGGATCAGGTAGAGCGAATAGGACACGTCGCCCAGCCAGACCAGCGGCCGGACATTCAGCATCCGCGCGGCCCGGCCGTGGTTGGCGACGGCCGCCAGGATCAGCAGGGCGAACAGGGGTACGGCCAGCAGGTCCGGCCCGCCGGTGTGCAGAAGCAGCAGGATCGCCACCACCACCCCGGCCATCGTCAGGTCGCTCGACAGCACCGATGCGGCCAGCCCGCTGCGGAAGGCGCTGTAGAGCAGGGTGCCCAACAGGAATTCCGGCAGGCAGCGCAGCAGAGTCTGCGGCCCGTCCCATTGGTTCAGATTGTCCTGCGTCGCCCAGGCCAGCGCAAAGAGCGTCGCCAATGCACCGACCGCCAGCAGGGCCTGCGTCCGGCCGCTCGACCGCCAGACCCAGGGCAGCGCGAAGGGGAAGACCAGATAGGCCATGAACTCCAGGCTGATCGACCAGGCCGGGTAATTCCAGCTCAGCATGCTGGCATAGAGGCCTTGGAGCATGAACAGGTTGGCGACCAGCGCCCAGACCGATTCAGCCCCTTTCAGCGGGATTGCCGGGAAGCTGCCGGTGGCGGCGTATTCCACCGCGCGGACGGCCAGTGCCGTCGCCACGAACAGCAGCAGGACCGCCAGATGCAGCGGATAGAGCCGGGCGATGCGCGCCCGCAGGAAGCTCCAGTATTTGTCGCCGACCGAGTCCGTGAAGGTGCCGTGATAGACATGGGTCAGCACGAAGCCGCTGAGCATGAAGAACAGATCGACGGCCAGATAGCCTTTCTGCACCAGATACGTGTAGCTGTCGGGATGCAGGTTGGGGAAATACTGGAAGCTGTAGTGGTACAGCACCACCCACAAGGCCGCGATGCCGCGCAGCGGGGTCAGGGAGTGGAGGTGGCGGGGATTGGTCTGCGTGCTCATGGCGCAGGCTCCGGCCGATCAGGCCGATGGACCCTGCCCGCTCAGTGGGACTTGATCCGAGCAGGATTGCCTGGGCGCGGCCATCGGCCGCCCCGCCTTGAAGCCCGCACCCGTGTTCCAGCCGAGACCCATCGAAACCACGTCATCCTCCAGCCGTTACGCCGCGCGACACCCGTCCGATATCGGACGGAAAGGCGGCCCCAGTGCGGGTTAACGGCGGAGGTGACGATTGGTTTCGATGGAGGCTGTTACAGATTGGGGACCGTTACAGGAAGAAGACCAGCGTGGTCAGGCCCAGCAGCGGCACCAGGATACCGAAGGACCAGGCCATATAGCCGAAGAAGCTGGGCATGGCGACGCCGCGCTCCTCGGCGATTGCCTTGACCATGAAGTTGGGAGCATTGCCGATATAGCTGTTGGCGCCCATGAACACCGCACCGGCCGAGATCGCGGCCAGCGTCAGCGACAGATCGGACATCAGCACCTTCGCGTCGCCGCCGGCGGTGTTGAAGAAGATCAGGTAGGTCGGCGCATTGTCCAGGAAGCTGGACAGGATACCGGTGGCCCAGAAATAGGCGGCGGGGTTCGGCTTCCCGCCTTCGTTCACCGCGGAGATGATGGCGCCCAGTGCGCCGTCGGTGCCGGCTTTCAGGATGGCGATCGCCGGGATGATGGTCAGGAAGATCGCAGCGAACAGCTTCGCCACCTCCAGGATCGGCCCCCAGCTGAAGCCGTTCAGGCGGCGGCTCTGCTTGCTGGTGAGAGCCAGCGACAGGCCGGTGATGCCCAGCAGCAGCAGGTTCGACACGATGGTCTCCAGCGATACCGTCACATGGTACAGCGTGACGCCCGTCCCCGGATGCCAGATGCCGCTGAGCAGCACCGCGCCGACGATGGCGATCAGCAGCAGCAGGTTGACGCTGCCCTCGATTCGGATCGGTTCGCGTTCGTGCACGCCCTCGATCAGCGGGTGCTTGCCCGGGTCGCGGGTGTGCAGGAAGAGGTCGAGTACGAAATAGATCGCCAGCAGCAGGCCAGACAGGAAGGCCATCGGCGCCAGCAAATGGACCGTCGGCCAGAAGAAATCGACGCCCTTCAGGAATCCCAGGAACAGCGGCGGGTCGCCCAGCGGGGTCAGCGACCCGCCGACATTCGACACCAAGAAGATGAAGAAGACGACCGTGTGGACCTTGTGGCGCCGATGTTCGTTGGCGCGCAGCAGCGGGCGGATCAGCAGCATCGAGGCGCCAGTGGTCCCCATCAGGCTGGCCAGCATGGTGCCCAGCGCCAGCCCAACCGTGTTGGCCATCGGCGTCCCCACCAGAGACCCGGTCAGCCGCACGCCGCCCGCCACCGTGAACAGCGCGGTCAGCAGCACGATGAAGGGGATATATTCCAGCAGGACCGTGTGCAGCAGTTCGTAGGTGGCGAGGTCAACCCCGAAGGTTGCGGCGAACGGGACCAGGAAGGCCAAGGCCCAGGCCGCGGAGATCTTGCCGAAATGATGGTGCCAGACCATCGGCGCCAACAGCGGGAACAGCGCGATCGACAGCAGGATACCCGCAAAGGGCACCACCCACGCCGCACTCAGCAGCCGTCCATCCAGATGCGGGACGCCGGCATGAGCGACCTTCGCCGCCACCTCTGCGGCGTGCACCCCATGCGTGCCCAGCAGCACGCCGCCGACGGCGAGTGTCACGCCGACGGCGGTCGGAAGGATGGATGGGCGGCGTCGGTGCGTGGGAGAATTGATCATCGGTCCGGAAAATAGGCTGACGAAAGGAACGGGAGTATGCGGACTGACGCAGCCTAAGCCAAGCCGGAAGGGGCGGCGGCGCCATGAACTTTCGTAATCGGGTATGCGCCGGCCCTATGGGCAGGCCCGCAGGGTGATTGCCCGGTCCGCCATCCCCGTCCAGTCCGACAGCGGCCGGCATTCGCTGCCCGCACACAACCGATGGTCTGCGGTGAAGCCGGATGCGGCCAGCGTGACGCTGTCCTGCGGTGGCAGTTCCGGCGTCCAGGCCATCCAGCCATCTTCGGTCATCCGGGCATCCGGGCCGGGCTCCATGCCAGCGCCGGTACCGCGGATGCGGGCCTCGACCAGGCGCAACCGTCCCGAGTCTACGCTCCATTGCTCCCGCCACTCCGTCTTCTCGATGGAGTGGGTCCAGGACAGGGTGAACGCCGCCCCCGGCAGCGACGCCAGCAGCGCACCGCCGAGAGCGAACAGGCAGAGACCGCCCACCTCAGGCTGCGGCGGCGGTCGGCACGCTCCGGCGCCGGTGCTGCCACAGCAGGAACAGAACGGTCATGACGAAGGCGGCCTCGTCCGTCAGGGGCAGCGCCACGATGAACAGGAAGGACGCTGCCGCGGCATAGAGGCGGGCGACCAGCGACAGCGGCGTCCAGAAGAAGCCGATGGTGGCGGCCCCCCACAGGGCGATGGCGACGCAGGCCTTGACGAACACATAGGCGACCGCCAGCCAGCTCCCGCCTTGCAGGACCAGGGCCGGGTCGTAGACCGCCATGAAGGGCACGACATAGCCCGCCATCGCCACCCGCGTGGCGATCCAGCCTATCTCCATATGGTCGGCCTTGCAGATCGACGAGGCCGCCAGCGCCGCCAGGGCGACCGGCGGGGTCAGGTCGGCCATGATGCCGAAATAGAAGACGAACATGTGGCTGACCATCAGCGGCACGCCCATGGTCAGCAGGGCCGGCGCCGCGATCGACGCGGTGATGATGTAGTTGGCCGTCGTCGGCAGACCGGTGCCCAGCACGATGCAGGCGATCATCGTCAGCACCAGCGCCGCCAGCAGATTGCCGCCCGACCAGTCGACGATGGTGGACGCGAAGCTGGAAGCAAGCCCGGTCAACGTCATCATGCCGATCAGCACGCCGACCAGCGCGCAGGCGACGCCGACGCCGACCGCGTTCTTGGCACCGTCGGCGATGCTGTTGACCACCAGCACCAGGGTTTGCCGGCCGCCCTTGAACAGCAGGCAGGGGATGATGAGCAGCACCACCATGGTGAAGGCCAGATGCTCGGTCCGGAAGCCCAGCTTCCACAAGCCGGCGGCGACAAGGCCGACCGCGACCCAGAAGGCGACGCGCAACGCCATCGGCCCGATGGTGCCGACGATGGTGGTGCCGAGGATCAGCGCCGCCGTCGCCGCGATGCCGATCACCCCGGCGAACAGCGGCGTGAAGCCGGAGAACAGCAGGTAGATCAGCGCCGCCAGCGGCAAAATCAGGTACCAGCCCTCCACCACGGCGCGCAGCGCGCTGGGGCACTGGTCCTTGGGCAGGCCGACGAGGTTGCGCATGCCCGCCTCCAGATGGACCATCCAGAAGGCGCTGCCGAAATAGAGGATGGCGGGGATCGCCGCGGCGATGGCGACCTCGCTGTAAGGCACGCCGATGGTCTCCGCCATGATGAAGGCGGCCGCCCCCATCACCGGCGGCATCAGCTGCCCGCCCATGCTGGCCGTCGCCTCCACCGCGCCGGCGAAGGCCGGGCGATAGCCGAAGCGCATCATCAGCGGGATGGTGAACTGCCCGGTGGTCAGCACATTGGCGACGCCCGACCCGTTGATGGTGCCCATCAGGCCGGACGAGATCACCGCCACTTTGGCCGGACCGCCCTTGGCATGGCCGACGAGGCCGAGCGACACGTCGTTGAACAGCTTGATCATGCCGGCGCGCTCAAGGAAGGCGCCGAACAGGATGAACAGGAAGATGTAGCTGGCCGATACGAAGGTCGGCGTGCCGTAAAGCCCCTCCGTCGACAGGTAGAGATTGTCGATCACCTGATCGATGTCGTAACCGCGGTGGGCGAGCCCGAAGGGCAGATGCCGGCCGAACAGGGCGTAGGGGATGAACACCCCGCACATGATCGGCAGAGCCAGCCCCATGATGCGCCGCGCCGCCTCGAACACCAGCGCCACGGCGATGGTGCCGACGATCAGGTCGGTGGTGTTGGGGTCGCCCGCCCGCTGGATCAGGTCGACCTCGAACACGTAATGGTAGAGGCCGACGCCGAAGGCGGTCAGGCCCAGCAGCCAGTCGTACCAGGGAACCCGCCGGCGCTCCGCCGTCTGGTGGAAGCCGAACAGGGTGAAGGTCATCAGCAGGAGGAAACCGACATGGACCGCCCGCACCACCATGGTGGAAACCGGGTTGAAGGCGGCGGTCCAGATCTGGAAGGCGGAGAAGGCGACGGCGATGGCGAAGACCGCCCGCCCGTCGAATCCTTCAAATGCGGCCACGGTCGCCGGATTTTCCCGGTCGATGGCTTGGCGGATCTCGGAGTCCGCCTGATTTTTCTGTGCGTTCACCACGGCTTCTCCGCCCGTCGGATTCTTACATCAGCCCCTTTTCCTTGAAATACTTGATGGCGCCCGGATGCAGCGGCACCGGCGACTGGGTGGCGGTCTGGTCGAGCTTGATCTGCTTGGCGGCGACATGGGCGGCGGCCAGCGCGTCGAGATTCTCGAACAGCGTCTTGGTCATCGCATAGGCGGCATCGTCCGACACGCCGGAATGGCTGACCAGCAGGTTGCGCACCGCGGCGGTCGGCACGGCTTCCGTCTGGCCGGGATAGGTGCCGGCCGGGATCGTTTCGGTGATGTAGGCGGCGTCGCCGACCTTCTGCACCAGCTCGGCCGGAATGCTGACGACGGTGATCTCCTGCGACGAGGACAAATCCTTGATCGCCGCCACGCCGAGGCCGGCCGAGATCAGCGTCGCATCGAGCTGGCGGTTCTTGATCAGATCGACCGACTCGCCGAAGGGCAGATATTCCGTCTTGGCGAAATCCTTGTAGGCCAATCCGGCGGCGCCGAAGATGGCCCGCGCGTTCAGCTCCGTCCCCGACTTCGGCGCGCCGACCGACACCCGCTTGCCCTTCAGGTCGGCCAGCGTCTTGATGCCCGATTCCTTGGCGGCGACGACCTGGATGTAGTTGGGATAGATGGCGGCGATGGTGCGCAGCTTGTCCAGCTTCTGCTTGAAGCCGACCTCCTCGTTGCCTTTCCAGGCATCGCTCAGCGAATCGCCCAGAGTGAAGCCGATTTCGCCGCGGCCGGCCTGGAGCAGGTTCAGGTTCTCGACCGACGCCTTCGTCGCCTGCGCCGTCACCTTCGCCCCCGGCAGCGCCTTGCCGTACACGTTCGACAGAGCCACGCCGAGGGGATAATAGACACCGCTGGTGCCGCCGGTCAGGACGGTGATGAAGGCCTCCGCCTGCGCCGGAAGTGCGGCGAAGCCAAGACCGATGCCGAAGCCCGCGGCCGTGCACAGGGCCAGGACGCGACGCTTCACAGATGGGCGATTCATGGTGGCTCTCCCCGTCATCATTGCCGTGCCCGGATCGTTGCCGGGCGGATTTATTTTGGGCCCACAGAGCGTGGGCAGCCCCAACCCACTGTAACGCGCCACAAAATTGCGCGCCAGTACGTACAATCCGACATAACGATGGTTGCAATGCCATTCTTTCGGCCAAGCCATGCACAGGCTCCTTGACCTCGAAGGGCAGACACCCCCTATCCTTGTGGCGCAAGACCGCCGGCCAAAGCGGACATCCCCATGGCTTCGGCCAACGGCGCGTCAATCGACAGTGATAAGTCCCAACTGCACGCCATACGACTGCAAGCCAGACTTCAGCCAGCGGGAGGAAAACCGATGTCCTGTACCGTTTCGATGACCGTCAATGGCAAGACGGTCTCGCGCGAGGTGGAGGAGCGCACGCTGCTCGTCGCCTTCCTGCGCGAGCATCTTGGCCTGACGGGCACCCATGTCGGCTGCGACACCAGCCAGTGCGGCGCCTGCGTCGTCCATGTCGACGGCCGGTCGGTCAAGTCCTGCACCACGCTGGCCGTCCAGGCCAACGGGGCGGAGGTCATGACCATCGAAGGTCTGGCGGCGGCGGATGGCACGCTGCACCCGATGCAGGCCGCCTTCCGCGAACATCACGGCCTGCAATGCGGCTTCTGCACGCCGGGCATGGTGATGAGCGCGGTCGATCTGGTCCGCGACAACCCCAACCCGACCGAGGCCGAAATCCGCGAGGGGCTGGAGGGCAACATCTGCCGCTGCACCGGCTATCACAACATCGTCAAGGCGGTGAAGGCGGGGGCCGACGCGATGGCGGGGGCACAGGCGACGCCGGTGGCCGCCGAATAAGGGCGAAACGCCCGCAACAGAACAGAGTTCAGATCAGGCATTTCCGCATCTTCAGCGTTCCTGTGGGAGGAAACACGAGATGGCGAACCCCAATGGCATCGGCGCCTCGGTGCGCCGGCGCGAAGACCAGCGTTTTCTGACCGGCCGCGGCAATTACACCGACGATTTCAAGCGCCTGAACATGACCCATGCGGTCCATGTGCGCTCGCCCTACGCCCATGCCCGCATCCTGGGCATCGACTTCACGGACGCGGCGGCGATGCCGGGCGTGGTCGCCGTGCTGACCGGGGCCGACATGGAGGCCGACAAGGTCGGCAGCCTGCCCTGCGGCTGGCAGATCCACTCCAAGGACGGCTCGCCGATGAAGGAGCCGCCGCATTATCCGCTGGCGCGCGACCGCGTGCGCTATGTCGGCGACGCGGTGGCGGTGGTCATCGCCGAGACCCGCGAGCAGGCGCGCGACGCCGCCGAGATGGTGGTGGTGGATTACGAGGAACTGCCGGCGGTCGGGTCCTCAACCCGCGCGGTCGCCGGCGGTGCGCCGCTGGTCCATGACGATGCGCCGGACAATGTCTGCTACGACTGGCATCTCGGCGACAAGGCCGCGACGGATGCCGCCTTCGCCAATGCGGCCCATGTCGCGAAGATCGATCTGGTCAACCAGCGCCTGGTCCCCAACGCGATGGAACCGCGGGCGGCGATGGGCGAATACGACCAGTCCAACGGCGAATACACCCTGACCACCACCAGCCAGAACCCGCACGTCACCCGCCTGTTGATGGGCGCCTTCGTGCTGGGCATTCCGGAACACAAGCTTCGCGTGGTGGCCCCCGACGTCGGCGGCGGGTTCGGATCGAAGATCTTCCATTACGGCGAGGAGGCCGTGGTCACCTGGGCGGCGCGCAAGGTCGGTCGGCCGGTGAAATGGACCGCCGACCGTTCGGAAAGCTTCCTGACCGACGCCCATGGCCGCGACCATGTCAGCCATGCCGAACTGGCGATGGATGCCGACGGCAATTTCCTGGCGCTCCGCGTCTCGACGCTGGCCAATCTCGGCGCCTATCTGTCGACCTTCGCGCCGTCGATCCCGACCTACCTCTACGCCACGCTGCTGGCCGGCCAGTACAAGACCCCGGCGATCTATGCCGAGGTGAAGGCGGTCTTCACCAACACCTCTCCCGTCGACGCCTATCGCGGCGCCGGTCGGCCGGAAGCCTGCTACCTGATCGAACGGCTGGTCGATGTCGCGGCCGGTGTGATGGGCATGGACAAGACCGAGATCCGCCGCCGCAACTTCGTGCCGAAGGAGGCGATGCCCTACCAGACGCCGGTGGCGCTGCAATACGACACCGGCGACTTCGCCAAGAATCTCGACATCGCCCTGCCGCTGGTCGATTACCCCGGCTTCCAGCAGCGCCGTGCCGAATCGAAGGCGTGCGGCAAGCTGCGCGGCATCGGATTCGCGACCTATATCGAAGCCTGCGGCATCGCGCCCAGCAATGTCGCCGGTGCGCTCGGCGCTCGCGCAGGACTTTATGAATGCGCGGAAGTCCGTTTCCATCCAACGGGTTCGGTGACGGTCTTCACCGGCGCTCACAGCCACGGCCAGGGCCATGAGACCACTTTCGCCCAGATCGTGGCGGAGCGGTTCGGCATCCCGATCGAGAATGTCGAGATCGTCCACGGCGACACCAATAAGATCCCCTTCGGCATGGGCACCTACGGTTCGCGTTCGCTCGCGGTCGGCGGCTCGGCCCTGGTGAAAGCGATGGACAAGGTGGAGCGCAAGGCGAGGAAGATCGCCGCCCACATGCTGGAAGCCGCCGAGACCGACATTGAGGTAAAGGAGGGCCGCTTCACCGTCGCCGGCACCGACAAGAGCCTGGGTATCGGCGACATCGCCCTCCAAGCCTATGTCCCGCACAACTTCCCGCTCGACGAGCTGGAGCCGGGTCTGGACGAGCAGGCCTTCTACGACCCAAAGAACTTCACCTACCCCAACGGCTGCCATGTCTGCGAGCTGGAGATCGATCCGGACACCGGCGTCACCACCATCGTCAGCTTCGCCGCGGTGGACGATTTCGGCAACGTCATCAACCCGCTGATCGTCGAGGGGCAGGTGCATGGCGGCCTGGTCCAGGGCATCGGTCAGGCGCTGTACGAGAACTGCGTCTATGACGAGGAGTCGGGCCAGCTCGTCACCGGCTCCTACATGGACTATTGCATGCCGCGTGCGGACGATGTCCCATCCTTCACCGTGCGCTATCACGAGGACCAGCCCTGCACCCACAACCCGCTGGGCGTGAAGGGTTGCGGCGAGGCCGGGACCATCGGCGCCGCCGCCGCCGTGATGAACGCGGTGGTGGATGCGCTGTCTGACTACGGCGTCACCCACATGGACATGCCGGCGACGCCGGAAAAGGTGTGGCGGACCATCCGCGACGCTGCCCCTGCTCCGGCAATGGCGGCGGAATAAGACGGCCGAAGAAGAAGGAGGCTGGAGAATGTACGCTTTCAACTACCAACGGCCGACATCGCTCGCTGACGCGGCGACAGCCATCCAGGCGGAAGAGGCGAAGCTGCTGGGTGGCGGCCAGACCCTGCTGCCGACGCTGAAACAGCGCCTCGCCCGCCCGACCGACCTGATCGACCTCGGCGCCATTCCGGAACTCAAGGGCATCCGTGAGGCCGATGGTGGGCTGGAGATCGGCGCCTTCACCCGTCACGCCGAGGTCGCCCATTCCGACCTCGTCAAGCGGGTGATCCCGGCGCTCGCCAGCCTCGCCGAGGGCATCGGCGACCGTCAGGTCCGCAACATGGGCACGATGGGCGGCTCCATCGCCAACGCCGATCCGTCGGCCGACTACCCGTCGGCCGTGGTGGCGCTCAAGGCCACGGTGACCACCGACCGCCGGACCATCTCCGGCGACGATTTCTTCACCGGCATGTTCGAAACCGCGTTGGAGCCGGGCGAAATCCTCAAGTCGGTCCGCTACTCCCGGCCGGACAAGGCGGCCTACGCCAAGTTCCGCAACCCGGCCAGCCGCTATGCCATCGTCGGCGTCTTCGTCGCGAAGTTCGGCGCCGACGTGCGGGTGGCGGTGACCGGTGCCGCCGGTTCCGTCTTCCGCGCCGAGGCGTTCGAGGCGGCGCTGGCCGCCGACTTCCGTGCCGAAGCGCTGAACGGCCTGTCGGTGGACGCCGACGGCCTGAACGCCGACATCCACGCCAGCGCCGACTACCGCGCCCACCTCGTCACCGTGATGGCGAAGCGCGCGGTGGAAGCGGCGGGGTGATCGGGAAAGTCCCCTCTCCCCCCTGGGGAGAGGGTTAGGGTGAGGGGGATGCGTTGCGTGGAGCATCCAAGCGATGCAAAGTCCCTCACCCGGCGCCCTTGGCGCCACCCTCTCCCCGAGGGAGAGGGTCCGCCCCCCTCACCCGGTCGGCTTCGCCGCCCGACCTCTCCCCAGGGGGGAGAGGCGGATTTGCGGATTGAGCCTTGAAGGTAATTGATGACCGCAGCCCTCCCCGCCTCCGTCGATGACACGCTGGCGCTTCTCACCCGCGGCAATTACGTCGCGGACCGCTCGCTGGCGACAGCACTCTTCCTGGCGCTGAAGCTGAAGCGCCCGCTGTTCCTGGAGGGCGAGGCCGGTGTCGGCAAGACGGAGATCGCCAAGGTCCTGTCGGCGACGCTCGGCCGCAAGCTGCTGCGACTGCAATGCTATGAGGGGTTGGACGCCTCGTCGGCCGTCTATGAATGGAACTATGCCCGCCAGATGATGGAAATCCGGCTGGCGGAGGCGTCCGGCGGGCAGGACCGCAACTCGCTGGCCTCCGACCTGTTCTCCGAGCGCTTCCTGGTTAAGCGGCCGCTGCTCCAGGCGCTTGAGCCGGACATTGCCGGACCGCCGGTGCTGCTGATCGATGAGCTGGACCGCACCGACGAGCCGTTCGAGGCCTATCTGCTGGAAATCCTGTCCGACTATCAGGTCTCGATTCCGGAATTCGGCACCGTCCATGCACCGGAACCGCCCGTCGTCATCCTCACCTCCAACCGTACGCGCGAGATCCACGACGCGTTGAAGCGGCGCTGCTTCTACCATTGGGTCGATTACCCCGGCGCCGCGCGGGAGCGGGAGATTCTGTCGGTCAAGGCGCCGCAGGCCGATGCCCGGCTGGCGGCCCAGGTGGTCGGCTTCGTCCAGACACTGCGCGGCATGGACCTCTACAAGGCGCCGGGTGTGGCCGAAACGCTGGACTGGGCGCAGGCTCTTGTCGAGCTGAACCAGCTGGAGCTTGAGCCCTCCGTCATCAACGACACGCTAGGCACGCTGCTGAAATACCAGGACGACATCGCCCGCATCCAGGGCAGCGAGGCGGCGCGCATCCTGACCCAGGTCAAGACCGAGCTGGCCGCCACCACCGCCCGGTGAGGCTGTCATGACGGACGACGCGCCGGCCGGTCGCCTCACGCTCAATCTGATGCATTTCGCCCGCGCGTTGCGCGCCGCCGGACTGCCGGTCGGGCCGGGCAAGGTCTTGCAAGCGGTGGAGGCGGTGGAGGCGGTCGGGCTGTCAAACCGCACCGACTTCTATTGGGCGCTGCACGCCATCTTCGTGAACCGCCACGACCAGAGCGAGCTGTTCGACCAGGCCTTCCACGTCTTCTGGCGCAATCCAGACATCCTGAAGAAGATGATGTCGCTGATGCTGCCGAAGGTGCGGACGGAGGCGCCGCCCGACCAGCCGGAAATGGCCCAGCGCCTTGCCGAGGCCCTGCACGGCAGCGGCACCGGACAGGAGGAGCCGGAAAAGACGGAGATCGAGATCGATGCCTCCTTCACCGTCTCCACCGCCGAGCGTTTGCAGGACAAGGATTTCGAGAAGATGACGGGGGAGGAGATGGCGCAGGCCAAGCGCCTGCTCGCCCGCCTCGCCCTGCCGCTGGCGGAGGTCACGACGCGGCGCCACCGTTCGGACCCGGCGGGACCGCGGGTGGACCCGCGTACCACGCTGCGGCGGATGCTGCGCAGCGGCGGCGACCTGTCGGACCTTGCCCGCAAGCGCCGCCGCACCCGGCCGCCGCCGCTGGTGGTGCTGTGCGACATCTCCGGTTCGATGACCCGCTATTCGCGGATGCTGCTGCATTTCATGCATGCGGTCACCAACGACCGCGACCGGGTCCACAGCTTCGTCTTCGGCACGCGGCTGACCAACATCACTCGCCACCTGCGGCACAAGGACGTCGATGTGGCGCTGGACGCCGTTTCGGGAGCGGTCGCCGACTGGTCGGGAGGCACCAGGATCGGCACCGCGCTGCACGCCTTCAACCGGACCTGGGCACGCCGGGTGTTGGGCCAGGGCGCGGTGGTTCTTCTCATTACCGACGGGCTGGACAGGGATGCAGGGGAAGGGCTTGCGGCAGAAGCAGAACGGTTGCACAAAAGCTGTCGGCGGCTCGTCTGGCTGAATCCTTTGTTGCGCTGGGAAGGCTTCGCGCCGAAGTCCTCAGGCATCCGGGCGTTGCTGCCGCATGTGGACGATTTTCTCGCGGCCCACAGCCTGAACAGCCTCGCGGATCTGGCCGGCGCCCTGTCGGCCGACGGTCCGCGTCGTAGCCCGGGCTTGCGCCGCTGGTTGAAGGAGGCGGCGGGATGAACGACACCCTGATGGCGGACAACATCGTGGAGCAGGCAGCCGCATGGCGGACAGCCGGCCGCAGGGTGGCCCTGGCGACCGTCGTGTCGACCTGGGGCTCTTCGCCGCGGCCGGTCGGCAGCCAGATGGCGGTCGACGACCGCGGGTCCATGGCCGGCTCCGTGTCCGGCGGCTGCATCGAAAGCGCCGTGGCGCATGAGGCGGCCAAGACGATGGAGGACGGCGAACCGCGTCTGCTGTCCTTCGGCATCACCAACGAAATGGCCTGGGAAGTCGGGCTGGCCTGTGGCGGACAGGTGCAGGTCTATGTCGAGGCCGTGGAATGAAACGCGAAATTCTGGACCGGCTGCTTGCGGCGAAGGCCGACGCAATTCCGGCTGCCCTGGTGACCGATCTTAACAGCGGCCTCCAGACGCTTGTTTTCGAAGACACCGTGCATGGCGGCTTCGGGCTGGAGCCCGACCTGCTGGACGAGGTGCGCCGGCGCATCCGCCAGGACCGGTCCGGCCTGCTGGTCGATCCGCAGGACGAGGACGGCTTCCGGCTGTTCGTCCATGTCCACAACCCGGCCATGAGGCTGCTGATCGTCGGCGCCGTGCACATCGCCCAGGCTCTGGCCCCGGTGGCGGCGCTGACCGGCTATGACGTGACGGTGGTCGACCCGCGCGGCGCCTTCGCCACCGAGGCGCGCTTTCCCGGCGTGAAGCTGAACCATCTTTGGCCGGACGAGGCGCTGGCAGAGCTGAAGCCCGACGTCCGCACCGCCGTGGTCACGCTGACGCACGATCCGAAGCTGGACGACCCGGCGCTGATCGCCGCCTTGCGGTCCCCCGCTTTCTATGTCGGCGCGCTGGGCAGCAAGCGCACCCACGCCCTGCGCCTCGACCGTCTGCGCGACGAGGGGCTGAGCGAAGCCGAGGTCAAGCGCATCCGCGGTCCCGTCGGCCTCTCCATCGGCGCGGTCACCCCGGCGGAGATCGCCATTGCGATCATGGGCCAGATCACCTGCGTGCGGCGGGGAGAGAACCATCCCTGCTGAGGGCTGAGGACCGGGGTGGAGGAGCCATGAACGCCTCCCCCACCCCACACCTTCCGCCCATTGCCCCGCTCCGGCCCGGTCGCCATATCCGTCGGTGAACACCGACCGCGCCCATCCGGAGCCCCCATGTTCTTCGGCCCGCTTCCCCTGTCCGACGCCGAGGGCGCGATTCTCGCCCATTCCCTGCGTCTGGGCTCCATCGCCTTCAAGAAGGGCCGCCGGCTGTCGACCGATGACGTCGAAGCCCTGCGCGAGGCCGGCATCGCCGAGGTGATCGCCGCCAAGCTGTCCGACAGCGACATCGGCGAGGATGCCGCCGCCAACCGCATCGCTGCCGCCGTGGCGGGCGACGCCGTCCAGGTCGCCGCCGCTTTCACCGGCCGGGTCAACCTGTTCGCCGAATTGCACGGCCTGCTGCGGCTTGCCCCATCCCGCATCGACGCGATCAACGAGATCGACGAGAGCGTCACCATCGCCACCTTGCCCGACTTCGCCCCGGTCGAGCCCGGACAGATGCTGGCCACCGTCAAGATCATCCCCTTTGCCGCCCCCGCCGGCGCGGTGGAGCAGGCTGAGCGGATCGCCATGGACGGACCGCCCCCGCTGGCCGTCCTGCCCTACCGTCCGCTGTCGGTGGCGCTGATCCAGACACGGCTTCCGGGGGTGAAGGAGAGCGTTCTCGACAAGACCGTCGCCGTGACGCGGGAGCGGGTCGAGGCCATCGGCGGCACGCTGATCCACGACTCGCGCTGTGCCCATGACGAGGCGGAATTGGCAGCGCAGATCGCCGGGGCACCGACCGCCGACCTGCTGCTGATTGCCGGCGCCTCCGCCATCACCGACCGCCGCGACGTGCTGCCTGCCGCCATCGGGCGGGCCGGCGGCGTGGTGGAACATTTCGGCATGCCCGTCGATCCCGGCAATTTGCTGCTGCTGGCGCGGCGCGACGGTAAACCAGTGCTGGGGCTGCCGGGCTGTGCGCGCTCGCCCAAGCTGAATGGCTTCGACTGGGTGTTGCAGCGCATCGCCGCCGGCATTCCGCCCAGCCGGGCCGAGGTGATGCGGATGGGCGTCGGCGGGCTGCTTGCGGAGATCCCGACACGCCCGCTGCCGCGCGCCGGCGTGGCGACGGAAGCGCCACGGGCGCCGCGCGTCACGGCGCTGGTGCTGGCCGCCGGCCGTTCCAGCCGCATGGGACAGACCAACAAACTGCTGGCGGAGGTCAACGGCGCTCCGCTGGTCGCCCGCGCCGTCGATGCGGCCCTCGCCTCGCAGGCCGCCACCGTGATCGTGGTCACCGGTCATCAGGGGGAGCGTGTGGCGCGGGCGCTGGCCGACCGCCCGGTCACCTTCGTCCACAACCCCGCCTTCGCCGAGGGTCTCAGCAGCTCCCTGCGTGCCGGTTTGGCGGCGATGCCGGGCGACTCTGACGCGGTGGTCGTCTGCCTGGGCGACATGCCGCGGGTGGCGTCCGCCGTGATCGACCGGCTGATCGCCGCCTACAGCCCGCTGGAAGGCCGCGCGATCTGCATCCCGACCACCCACGGCAAGCAGGGCAATCCGGTGCTGTGGGACCGGGCCTTCTTCACCGAAATGGCGGGGCTGAGCGGCGACGCCGGTGCCAAGCGGTTGATCGGCCAGCATGCCGACCGGCTGTGCGAGGTGCCGGTCGACGATGCCGGCATCCTCTACGACGTGGACACCCCCGACCTGCTGGCCCGCTTCGCGGAAACCGTCAGCGCGCCAGATCCAGCCAGCGCCGGGTCATCTCCCGGGTGAATTGCTCCGCCACCGGCAGATGGGTGACGATCGAGTCTTCCAGCCCGTGCAGCATCTCCGCATTGTTCTGCCGCGCCTCTTCCCTGATCCGCGAGGCCCAGCCGCGCAGGATGTCGCCGGTGGCCTCAGGGTGGAACTGGAAGGCATAGGTGGCGCGGCCGAGGCGGAAGGCCTGGCGGTCGCAGGCTTCGCTGTAGGCCAGCGGCACGGCGCCCTCGGGAAACTCGAAGGTGTCGTAATGCCACTGGGCGAGATTCAGTTCGGAACCGAAGCCGCCAAGCAGCGGGTCGTCCTGCGCGCTGTCGGTCAGGCTGACGCGGTGGATGCCCAGTTCCGGAATGGTGTGGCGGTAGACCTTGGCGCCATAGGCGCGGGCCGCCAGCTGCGCGCCCAGGCAGATGCCCATCACCGGCCGGTCGGCTTCGGTGAAGTCGCGGATCGTCTCGATCACCCGGCCGAAATGCGGCCCCTTCTCATCGTCCCAGGCGTCCTGCGGACCGCCCAGCACCACCAGTCCGGCATAGCCGTCCTTGTCGGGGATCGCCTCCCCCTCGTTGGCGGCGATGGTGACGAGGGTGGCGCCGTTGTCTGTCAGCGCATCGCCCACCAGACCGATGGGGGCGGTACGGCTGTTCTGGACGACCAGAATGCGCATGGGTCTGCTCGGCTCGCGTCGTTGGTAAGGCTGTCATGAAGTTGTGAGACCGTTGCGGGCAGAGTTCAAGACACAGCCTTTCCCAACCGCATGCCCCGATGTGCAAAGCCGCTATGCGCCACGATAAAAAGCTGATCTAGAGTGCGTCAGGCACCCTCTTTCCGCCGGAGGTTCGTTCAGATGCTGTCCCGCACCCGTCTCGTCGCAGCACCGCTGTTCGCCATCATGCTCGGCACCGCACTGCCCGCCTGGTCGCAAAGCGGCACGCTGACCTTCCTGCACGTCAACGACGTGTATGAAATCGCGCCGGTGAAGGGACAGGGCGGGTTCGGGCCGCTTATGACGCTGCTGAAGCGCGAACGCGCCGCCGCCCCCGATGCGATCACCACGGTCGGCGGCGATTTCCTGTCGCCCTCGCTGCTGTCCGGCACGACACGCGGTGAGCAGATGATCACGCTGTTCAATGCCATCGGCGTCGATGCAGTGACCTTCGGCAACCATGAATTCGACTTCGGTCCCGACCTGCTGAAGCAGCGCATGGCAGAATCGAAGTTTCCCTGGATCGGCACCAATGTGCGGTCGGCCGACGGCTCCGCCTTCGCCAGCACGGTGCCGAGCTGGACCCGGACCATAGACGGCATCACCGTCGGCTTCCTCGGCCTGATCACCCCCGACACCGCCCGCCTGTCGAGCGCCGGTCCGAGCCTCGACTTCCCGCCGGTGCTGGAGACGGCGGCGGCGGCGGTGAAGGAGTTGCGGGCCAAGGGAGCCTCGGTCGTGGTGGCGCTGACCCACCTGACCATCGAGGAGGACCGCGAACTGGCGTCCAAGGTCAAGGGCATCGACCTGATCCTGGGCGGCCACGACCATGACCCGATCAGCTTCTATGAGGGGTCCACCCTGATCCTGAAGGCCGGGCACGATGCACAGTATCTCGGCGTCGTGAAGCTGGCCGTCGAGACCAAGGATGCCGGCAAGGGTCCGGCGACCACCACCGTCCCGACCGAATGGCGCTTCGTCACCACCGCCGGCGTCGCTCCCGACCCGAAGGTCGAGACAGTGGTGGAGGGCTATACCAAGCGCCTGGACAGCGACTTGGCGGTGGTGATCGGTACGACGACGACGGAGCTCGACAGCCGCAAGGATGTGGTGCGCAGCCGCGAAGCCAGCATGGGCAACCTGATCGCCGACGCCCTGCGCGACACGCTGAAGGCCGACGTCGCCATCACCAACGGCGGCGGCATCCGCGCCGACGCGCTGCATCCCGCCGGGTCCAAGCTGACCCGCAAGGACATCTTCGCCGAATTGCCCTTCGGCAATGTCGGCGTGCTGGTGGACATGTCGGGGCAGGATCTGATCTCCACCCTCGAACACGGCGTCAGCAAGGTGGAGGAGAAGGCCGGCAGATTCCCGCAGGTTTCCGGCCTGACCATGACCTACGACCCGAAGGCGCCGGCCGGGCGGCGGGTGACGTCGATCATGGTCGGCGGCAAGCCGGTGGACCCGCAGGCGACCTACCGCGTCGCCACCAACGATTACATGTTGAAGGGCGGCGACGGCTATGCCGCCTTCCCGCGTTCCAAAGTCATCGTCGATGCGTCGGGCGCGGTGCTGCTGGCAACCATCGTGATGAACTACGTCGAGGCCAAGAAAACGGTGGCCCCGGCGGTGGATGGCAGGATCGTGGCAAAATAACGCAGCAGCCGGGACATTATAGTGCCCTGGGCCGTCACTCCGTTGCGCGTGGCGGCCATTTCCCTTTAGGGTAGCCCGTCCGCCCCGGATCCGCCCTCAGACCAGCGCCCAAGGCCGCCGCATGTCCGACACCCTGACCGCCCGTTCCAACGACTTCGCCCAGACCTTCAACACCGCCCATGGCGAGGCCGGGCTGGGCCGGGTGTCGATCGCGCACATTTTGCAGCGCGTCCAGACCGATCCGAGTTTTCTGTTCAGCCAGGAGTTCCGCCAGGGTGCCGGGCAATGCCCGTTCCATGCCGGCAAGACCGAGGGCGCTGCCGAAGGAACGGCCCCGATCCCGCAGGACGATGCCGACAAGGTGGCCGTCAACAGCCTGCTGGCCCTATTGTTCAACCGGCTGCGCGACCACATCGCAGGCAAGCTGCCTTTCGATGAGGACGGACGGCCAATGCTCCCCATCCCGCCGCGTTCGCCGCACGGGCTCGACCCGGCCGACCGCGACGCCATGGCCGCGGCGGCGCCGGACGTGTTCTGCTCCGTCCTGCGCGACGCCACCTGCCATCTGCTGGATGGGCTGATCACCGGCTGGGCCGTCGATCTGGTGCGGGAGGAGGAGTATTTCCGCTCCCAGGGCTCCGGCGAGATCTCGCTGGAGGCGGCGGCGACCTTCGTCCTGCGCACGGTGCTGGAACATTCGCCGCTCTACCAGCGCGCCGGCTACGACATGCTGTCGATCACCAAGACCGGCAGCCACACCGCCATCCACATCTGCTGGGCGATGGTGGAAGCCGCACCGCTGCTGGTGCCGGGACGGGACGCGGCCTTCTACGACGACCTCGTCCACCGCAGCCTGAAGCAGATCGTGCCGCTGTCGATGTCCAGCCTGGGCATGCTGGTCCATTACATGGAGGAAAGCGGGATCGAACCGCCCGACGGCCTTGCGGTGCACCGGCTGCCCAAGGACCAGAAGGCCTTCATCCTGGACGCCAACGGGCTGATCCGGCTGAATGCCGATCCCATCGTCACCTTCGCCAAGCCGGGCGAGCGCTATTACACCGGCTGCCCAGCCTTCTACACCACCAACCTGATCAAGCTGTATCTCGACATCGTCGCCGGGCTGGCGCTCGACTACTCCGTCTACGACCGCCTGCAGGAGGGCTGAGCCCGATGGCCCGCACCAATGACTTTGCCCTGACTTATGCCGGCGCGCATGAGGATGCCGGGATGACCCGGATCAACCTCGCGCCGATCCTGCACCGCATCGCCGAAGACCCGAACTATCTGCTCAGCGAGGAATTGCTGACGCTGGCCGGCCACTGCCCGGCCCATGCCGACACCCGCAAGGAGGATTTCGAGAAGGTCGCGATCAACACGCTGCTGGGATTCCTCTATTCCGACCTGCGGGAGCACATCATCGCCCGCATGCCGCTGGACGATAACGGGCATCTGCTGCTGGCAACCCCGCCGGAGTCGCCGCATGGGCTGGATTTCGCCGATCCGGACGGGCTGTCCGCCGCCGATCCCGACCGCATGGTCGGCTTCCTTCGCGATTCCGTCTGCCATCTGCTCGACGCCATCATCAAGGATTGGGCGATCAAGGTGATGGTGGAGGAGGACCGCTGCCGGACGGAGGGGACCATCACCGACATGGCCGCCGCCGGCTATGTGCTGGGGCGCGAGTTGCAGAAGTCGGTGCTGCACGGCCCGTCCGGCTACGACATGCTGTCGATCACCAAGACCGGCAGCCACACCGCACTGCATGTCTGCTGGAATCTGGTGGAAGCGGCGCCGCTGCTGCGGCCGGGGCTGGAGGCCGCGGCTTATGACGACCTCGCCCGCCGCAGCCTGAAGCAGGTGCTGCCGCTCGCCATGGGCAGCCTGGGCATGCTGTGCCAATTCATGGCGGCGGGAAAGATCGAGGCCGACGACCATCAGGCCATCCATCCGCTGCGCACCGACCAGTCGGCTTTCCTCTACGATCCGGACAAGGACCTGATCGTGCTCAACACCGACCTGATCGAGCCGACCGCGATGGCGGGGGAACGCCATTACACCGGTTGCCCGGCTTTCTACGCCAACGGCCTGATCAACCTGTACATGGAAATCGTGCTGACGCTGGCCGCCCAATACGGCATGTATGTGCGGATGCAGGACAGGGTGGCCTGACCCTTTTACGCGATGGTGGTTCTTGACGGAACGGCGACCATGCCTATGTTGGCGTTCCGTCAGAGTCGGAAGGTTTGAGTTGGCGAAGAAAAGCACCCTGCGGGCGGTCACCACCACCGCGCTTGCCGATGCGATCAAGCGCAGCCGAAGCCGCATGGCGACGCCATGGCAGCGTGCGCTCGGCCATCTGGAAGCCGTATTCATCGACCATGCCTGTTTCCGGCTGATCTATTCCAACACCTACCGCATCTCGCCCAACATGTACCGGGCGAGCCAGCCCTCGCCCTCGCACATCGCGGCGGCGGCGCGCAACGGGGTCAAGTCGATCCTGAACCTGCGCGGCTCGCGCGATTGTGCCTCCTACATCCTGGAGGCGGAGGCCTGCCGCGCCCATGGGCTGGAACTGGTCGATTTCCCGGTGAACTCGCGTGACATGCCGAAGAAGGAAACCCTTCTGAAGGCGCGCGAACTGTTCAAGACGATGACCTATCCGGCGCTGATGCACTGCAAGTCGGGCGCCGACCGCGCCGGCTTCATGTCGACGCTGTATCTGTTCGCCCATGAAGGCCAGCCGCTCGAACAGGCGATGAAGCAGCTGTCCTGGAAATACGGCCACTTCAAGCAGGCGAAGACCGGCATCCTCGACTACTTCTTCGAGCTGTACGCCGCCTACAACCAGAAGCGCCCCATCGCTTTCTGGGATTGGGTCGAGCGCGTCTATGATCCGGTGGAAGCCAAGGCGAGCTTCCGGTCGCGCGAATGGGCCGACGCGGTGGTCGACCGGGTGCTGGGCCGCGAATAGAGCGGCCCGTCCCCCAGGCGTACCAAATCCGTTCAGCGGGCGACGTACCAGTCGGCGCGGTGGTTGAAGGCGACGAAGGCGTTCAGCACCGCAGCCCCCAGGATGGACACCAGCAGCGCCGGCCAATCGAGCACGAAGGCCGCGGCCGAGAACACCGCCAGATCGAACAGCGACTGCAGCCAACCGGCGCGGAAGCCGGTCTTCTCCTGCAGGTAGAAGGCAAGGATGCCGACCCCGCCACCGCTGGCCCCATGGCGGAACAGGGCGATGACGCCGATCCCGACGCAGAAGCCCGCCAGCACCGCCGCGACATAGGGGTTGATGGCGCTGAAGCTCATCATCGTCGGCAGCAGGCCGGACAGCAGGGCGATGCCGGTCACCGCGATCAGCGACTTGACCGTAAAGCCGATGCCGATGCGTGCCAGCGCAAGAAAATAGAAGGGAAGATTGACCAGAAAGAACAGAGTTCCGAAATCGATGCCGGTTGCATAAGAAATCACAAAGGCGAGCCCGGCCGCCTGTCCGGTGACCAGGCCGGCGGCATGAAGAATGGCAATCCCGAAGGATGTCATGACAATGCCGAACAGTTGTCCTTGCAAATTATCAAAGACACTGTGTGCCGCCTTCGGGCGTTCGTAAGTGACAGATGCAGGGGATGACGAAATGGTCGAGGCGGAATTGTTCGTCATGCCAGCTACCCCTCGGTGTCGCCTGTGTGTTTACAGGCGACGACCAATATAGGTCATTTCTGCTGACCTATCCATACTTCGCTTCGGTGAAGAGACGAGGTATGCGATTTGCGGGGGGATGGCTGATGCGATGGTCCTTTGGTGCCAGCCCGTCCTCCTCCCAACCTTTTGCCAGGACGGCGTTGGATGGGGAAAGAGGACAGGTGGCCGAGCCGATTGATGAGTGACCGAAATTCACGCCGCCAGCGTCTTTGCCAGCGTGTCGCCATCGACGTTGCGGCCGGACAGAACCGCCACCGTCCGTCCGGTCCGTCCCAGCCGGCCGCCGAGCACCGCGGCGATCCCCGCAGCCCCGGCTCCCTCGGCAACCACGCCGAAAGAACGGTGCAGAGCCCTCATTGCCGCGGCGATCTCCGCCTCCTCGACCTCGACCACCCGGTCGACCAGGGTGTTCACGATTGCCTGGGGCAGCTTGCCGAGCGCATGGACGTTGATGCCGTCGGCCAGCGTCGGACCGCCCCGCCGGGCCAGGCGCACGCCGATCACCCGCACCCACGGGTTCTGCGCCTTCACCGCGGCGGCCACCCCGGCCAGCAGGCCGCCGCCGCCGACCGGAACCACCACCGTGTCGACATCCGGCCGGTCGGCCAGGATCTCCAGTCCGACGGTTCCCTGCCCGGCGATCACGTCGGGATCGTCATAAGGGTGAAGGAAGGTCAGCCGGCGTTCAGCGGCAAGTTCCAGCGCCCTGCCCTTCGCCTCGCCGACCGTGGCGCCGTGCAGCACCACCTCGGCGCCCAGTTCCGCGGTGCGCTCCACCTTGCAGCGCGGGGCCGTCTCGGGCATCACGATGGTGGCCCGCACCCCCAGCCGGGCGGCATGCAGCGCCACCCCCTGGGCATGGTTGCCGGCCGACATCGCCACCACGCCGCCGGCCCGTTCCGGTGCCGTCAGCCGCAGCAGGCGGTTCAGCGCGCCGCGCTCCTTGAAGGCGCCGGTGGCCTGGAACACCTCCGCCTTCAGCCACAGATCCCGGCCCAGCGTCGGCGCATGCAGCAGCGGCGTGCGGACGATCTGGCCGGACAGCCGCTTGGCGGCATCCGTCACCGCCGAAAACGGCAGCCATGCCGGCAGGCGGTCTTCAAGGGATCGGTGGAGGGGAGCGCAGACGGAAAGGGTGCGCGCGGCATCGGCTTGCGCGGTGAACATCGCGAAGATCCTTGGCGAACGAATTTTTGGGTAAGTCGGGCGTGCCCCGGACCGCCTCAGCGGACCGGGAGAATAATTCGCGCCGAGCCACACATTCGCTCGCCGAAACGGACGCCAAAAGACGGCACCGCAGCAGCGGTCAAAGCCTTGGACCTGTCATGAACCGGATTGAGGGTTCCGGGAACCACATGGTGCAGCGACACGCCACACACTCCACACGACCATTAAACACGAAGACGGCAACTCTCCGACGCTTCAGAGCGCCGGGCCGGTAATTCGCATTCGCATGGTGTCGGTGGTGTTCATGGGATCTGGATACCCGTTGTTGCAGCGGCGGTCAAGCCGTCATCGTTCAAATTGTCGCAGGTCGATACCCTGCTTCACATCACCTCGACCCGGTTCCGCCCGAGCGCCTTGGCGCGATAGAGCGCCTGATCGGCCCGCCCAAGCACGCTTTCCACTGTATCTCCCAGCGTCCGCACCTCGGTCAGACCGAAGCTTCCGGTCAGCTGGAAGTTCCGGCCATCCGGCAGCTCGATTGCCAGCGCGGCGAGGCCGCTGCGCAGCCGCTCCGCGATGGCCACACCGTCGGCTTGCGAACTGTCCGGCAGCAGGATGGCGAATTCCTCTCCACCGATGCGGCCGATCTGGTCGGTCGCGCGCATCTGGCCGCGGATCACCTCGACCACCCGGCGAATCGCGATGTCGCCGGCGCCATGGCCCATCTCGTCATTGATGCGCTTGAAATGGTCGATGTCGAGCATGATCAGGCAAGCCATGCCGGCGGCCTGACGCCCTTCCATGACAACATCCCGCCCGGTCAGCAGACGCTCCAGAAGCTCCAGAATATGCCGGCGGTTGTGGGCGCCGCTCAGCGGGTCGGTGGTGGCGAGGCGCTGGAGTTCGCGCTCCATCCGCCGCCGCTCCGTGATGTCGGTGGCGATGGCGATCACGCCCGTCGCGGCACCGTCCGGCGAGGTCAGCGGACGCTTCACCACCAGCAACTCACGCACATCGCCACCCGGCCCGGCAACGCTGGTTTCGAAGGAAAAGGCGCCTGTGCCGAACGAAGCCTGTTCCGGGAGAACTTGGCCAGGAAGCTCCTGATCCTCGGATGACCATTCGGTGCCGTCGGCGGCGTTCGGAAACAGCTCGCGGAAGGCACGGTTGCACAGGGCATAGCGGCCGGCCGAGTCCTTGTACCAGACCGGGCTCGGCATCAGCTCCACCAGATTCTCGATGAAGCGGCGCTGCTCGTCGGCCAGAGCGGTCTGCCGTTCCAGCTCCGCCGTGCGCTCGGCGACGCGATGCTCCAGCGATTGGTTCAGCGTCTCGATGGTGACCAGATCACACCAGCCGCGCACGGCGCTGACCAGGCTGGTGAACAGCTTCTGGGCGGTCAGCTCCGCCTTGCTTTTGTAATCGTTGATGTCATAGGCGACGATGGCATCGCGTTCCGGCGCCTGTCCGGGCTGGCCGGTGCGCAGGATGATGCGGATGTGGCGGTTGCCCAGGTCGCGCCGGATGTGATGGACCAGGCGCAAGCCCGCATCCTGCGTTTCCATCACAACGTCGAGAAGGACCACGGGCAGGTCCGGCCGTTCGGCCAGGATCGTCCGCGCCTCCGCTGCGGAAAAAGCGCTGACGATGGCGAAGCGGCGGCCCTGGAACTCGAAATCGTTCAGCAGCACGCGCGTCATCGCATGCACCTGCTCGTCGTCATCGACCACCAGCACCGGCCAAGGCACGGCCGTCGTCGTCAGCCGCGCCGACACCGTGTCGGCTTCGTCATCCTCGAACATCAGATCATCGGGCGACATGTCACCTGCCGGGAATTGCCCAGTTGAGGGTTGCATAAACCTGTACTCACCGGGCCTCGATGTCGACACCAGAAAAATCCTGATTGAAAATGTTGTTCGTGTAGTTTTTCACCTCCTTGCGGTGGGCAACGACGATGATCGAGTTCGCGATGGGGAACCACGGGACTTCCTGATGGAAGATCTGCTGGGCCTTGCGGTAATGGGCAGTCCTGCGGGGGACATCGCTGGTCACCTTGGCCTTGGTGATCTGCTCTTCGAAATCGGAATTGCACCATCTCGCGATGTTGGCGCCGCCGGGACGCACAGCACCGCAGTTCAGCAGAAAATAGAGGAAGTTGTCCGGATCGCCATTGTCGCCGGTCCAGCCATAGAGCACCATGTCCTGCTCGCCCTGGGTCACCTGCCTGCGATAATTGCCCCAGCTTTCGGTCTTCAGGGTCAGCTTGATCCCAACGCGTTCGAGATTCTCCCGGATCATTTCGGCGGCACGCTTCCCGTTGGGCAGGTAGGGGCGCGTCACCGGCGGGTACCACAGGTCCAGGGTGAAGCCTTCGGGATAG
Source organism: Azospirillum sp. UENF 112521 (assembly GCF_058780665.1). Taxonomy (NCBI): domain Bacteria; kingdom Pseudomonadati; phylum Pseudomonadota; class Alphaproteobacteria; order Rhodospirillales; family Azospirillaceae; genus Azospirillum; species Azospirillum sp. UENF 112521. The sequence goes on along the minus strand of NZ_JBSNCI010000005.1, from coordinate 109,007 downwards.
CCCGCCTCGACCAGCAGGCGGCGCGCCTCGACCGGATCGAACGGGTGATCCTCGATGCTGTCATTGTAGGACCACATGCCGGGCGGAATCGGGTTCTTGGCCGGCATCCCGCCATTCTGATAGACCGCATCGACCAGGGTGCGCTTGTCGATCGCCAGCGTGATCGCCCGCCTCACCCGTACATCGTCGAGTGGCGGCTTTTGGGTGTTGAGCGCCATATAGGCGACGTTCCGCCCATCCTGCCGTTCCAGCACCAGATTCGGATCCTTCTCGATGTTCCCCAACTCGGCCGGATTGGGAAAAATCATCACATGGCATTCACCCGACCGCAGCTTGTTCAGGCGAACCGCGATGTTCGGCGTGATCGAGTAGATCAGATTGTCCAGCGGCTGGCGCCCGCGCCAATAGCCGTCGAAGGCCTTGTACCGGATCGCCACGTCCTTCTGGTAGGACACCAGCCGGAACGGTCCCGTTCCGATGGGCATCTCGTCGAATGATGTCTGGCGGCCGGATTTCAGCAGGAAATCCGCATATTCAGCGGATTGGACCGATAGGAACGGCATCGCCAGATCGGCGAGGAAGGGCGCTTCCGAATGGTCCAGAGTGATGCGGATGGTGTGGTCGTCCAACTTCACCACCGATTTCAACAGGGTCGGCAGCCCCATATCCTTGAAGTAATCATAGGTTGCCGGACCGACATTGTGATAGGGATGGTCGGCATGCCACTGCCGCTCGAAGGTAAATAGAACGTCGTCGGCATTCAGCGGCCTGCTCGGGGTGAACAGTTCGTTGGAATGGAAGCTTACATTCCGGCGAAGATGGAATTCATAGATCAGACCGTCGGCCGAGATCGTGTAGGATTCGGCCAGTCCGCTGTCCGTTATTTGCCCATCCGCCCCCATTTCAACCAGATTGTTGAACAGCGGCGTCACCGCATTCACAGTGGTGCCGGAGGTCGAGAACTGCGCATTGAAGCTCTGCGGATTTCCTTCGGTGCAGTAGACGAGAGACTTTTCCGCCAGCGCCGCGCCGGGCATGGTCGCAAGCCCGAAAAGAACAGCCGCCCCCATGGCAAGAGTCCCCGTCAACGTCTGCGGCGGCAAAGGCATTCACTGCTCCTGCGGGGATTGCACTGCGGCGACCAACGTCATGTTATCAGTGGCAAATCGTCGTGGAAAGCGAATGGTGAACCGCACGCCTCTATCGGGAAGACTATCCACCGCGATCTTTCCACCGAGCCGATTGACCACGAGATTATAGACAATGTGCAGGCCGAGACCGGTGCTGCCCGCACCGCGTCGGGTGGTGAAGAAGGGATCGAACACCCGGCCCAGATCGGCGGGGGCAATCCCGCGGCCGTCGTCGGAGTAGACCAGCGTCACCATGTCGGCGCCCTGCGCGGAGGCGGCAATCAGCAGCTGGCCTCTCTGTCCTTCGCGATAGGCGTGGGTGATCGAATTCATCACGAGATTGGTCAGGATCTGTGCCAGAACGCCGGGAAAGCCGTCGATCTCGATGGCTTCGGGACAGTCCACCCGCAGGCTATGGCCCGCCCGGCGCCAGGACGGGCTGAGGCTGGTCGCCAAATCCTCCAGATAAGGCTTGAGCAGAAAAAGCCGCTCCTCGCCGCTGGTCTGGTCGGCGGCGACCTGCTTGAAGCTCTGCACCAGCTCGCAGGCCTGCTGGAGGTTCAGCACCAGCAGCCGGGCGATCTCGTCCGCCGTCTCCTGGAACTCGGCGAAGTCGCTGCGGCGCAGATTGCTCCCGCTCGCCTGCCGCGCCAGGATCGCCAGCCGATCCTCCAGATGGGTGGCTCCCATCAGGGCATTGCCCAGCGGCGTGTTGATCTCGTGCGCCACGCCGGCAACCAAGCCACCCAGCGAAGCCATCTTTTCAGCCTGGATCAGGTCGGCCTGGGTGCGTCGCAGGTCTTCCAGGGCGCGGTCGGCGCGGTCCTTCGCCTGCCGGGCCGCCTGTTCGCGCAGGCCGATCTCGCGGATGAAGAAGGCGGCAGCACGCGCCATCGCACCGAATTCGTCCTGGCGGCGCGTGCCGTCGATCGGGCCGGCCAGCGGGTCCTCGGCCAGCCGGGTCATCTGCTTTTGCAGGCGCAGCACCGGCCGGCTGATCGACCGGGCCACCACCGCCGCGGCGCCGCCGCCCAGCAGCAGGCCGATGGTCGCCCCGATGACCAGGATACGGGTCAGCAGCTCGCCGATGCGCGCGGCTTCGTCCCGGAAGGTCTCGTCCAGCTGCCTTGCGGTTTCCACGAGCGCGCCGGCATCGCGGTCCATGGTGATCAGCAGCTGATTGAGGCGGCGCAGCCCCTCGGCGGTGCGGCGCAGACTGTCCCGCCAGTTGCGGATGGCCGACAGCACCTCGTCCTGCAACAGCGGCGACATGGGAAGGCCGCGCACCGTTTCCAGAAGGGCGCCGGCATCGGCGACGATGCGGTCGGCCTCCTCGGCGTCGCGCACCGCCACCGCGTCGGCGGCCCGACGGCCGAGACGCAGGGCGACGACGGCGACGTTCTGCGTCTCCTGCTCGGTGTCGTTGGCCTGGATCGCGTAGGCTATCAGTTGCACCACCTCGTCCTGGATCGCGGTGTAACCGGTGGCCTTGACCATCAGGATGCGGGCGGTCAGCCCCTCGATGGTGGATGCCGCGTCCGCCCCGGCGCGCTGGGCGGCTTCGAGCGCCTGCTGGGCCGCAGCGGCACGGGCCTGGACCCGGTAAAGCCCGTCCAGCGGCACACGCAAGGACGGCAACATGGAGGACAGGAAGGTTACGTCGGGCTGGCGGTTCAGCGTTCCGGTCAGCACCAGCGCCCGCACCACCGGCAGCGTGCGGATGATCTGCTCGGCCAGCATCCGCTCGCCCAAGGGGCTGCTGATGGCCGGCCGTTCGGCATCGTCTCCCCCCAGGCCCGCTGCCGCCTGCACAGCCGCCTCGAAGCGGCTCAATGCCGCGTCACGTTCGGCCTGGGCCGCACGCAGTTCGGTGACGGCCGCCTGCAACCCGTCCACCGTGGCGGCATAGCGGGCGGCCGATTGCCTCGCCGGATAGCGATCGACCAGCGGGTCGGTCCGATCCAAGGCCGACTGCAACCGGTCGGCGGTTCCAGTCAGCCTGTCGATTGCGATGTGGAAATCGGCCGGGGTCAGGGGGCGGCCGCTGCCGAACAACCCGACTCCGAACCCGAGGGCGGCGACATGCTGGGCCTCCGCCCGCTGCAAATCCAGCATCGCCTCGCGCAGCTCATGGGCGCTGTCGACCACGTCGCGGCTGTCCCGCAGGCGCTGGTCGGCCTCCGTCAGGGACCCGAGGGAATCGACGTTGGCGGCATGCTGGCGTTCGCGGGCACGGTCGGTCAGCGCCATCAGGGTGGAGGCGTGAAGCCCCATGTCGGCCACGGCGGAGTCGTTCGCGGCGGTCACCTGGATGAAGCTGCGCATCTGGTCGACATAGCGCGCCAGCACGGCGGTCGCGCGCTCCACCTCCGCCCGATGGGTGTTGGCGGATCCGGCCTTGTCCAACTGGCGCAACTCGGCCGCCGCCGAGTCCGACATGCTTTCGAAACGGTCAGCGCGGCTGGCACGGTCGGTGGGAGCCACCTGAAGATAGTCGATGCGGGCTGCGGTCGCCGCCAGCACGTCGCGATAGACCGAACCCGCGAGCACCGCCAATTCGTAAACCCGCTCGCTGCGGGCCAGAAGCAGCCCGCCGGCCACCGCGATGACCGCCGCGACCAAGACCGGCACGCCCCCAACGACCGCGATGCGCGAGCGAATCCTCATGCGCGTTCCGCCACGCAATCACGCGCGCCGGCCGCCCGGCAAGAGTGCCGGGAGAGGGGCAGGCTCCCGGACAAGGGTGAATGGCGATCCGCCACGAACGCTCCGCACTCAGCACCTAAAGGGCCTTAGCAGAGCAATGGACCGTGGCAAAGGGATAAAGCCACCGGAAAGAAAGCGATAGGCCGGATGGGGCGAATGGCCGCTCCATCCCGCCCCATCCGACGTCGTTTCCGACTAGGCCCCTTACGACTTGGTTGCGACGCCAAGCTTGGCCTGCACCGCAGCCAGCCCATCCTTGCCATCAATGGTGGTAACGCCCGACAGCCAGCTCTTCAGAATGTCGGGATTCTTCTTCAGCCAAGCCTTCGCGGCGGCGTCCGGCTTCTTGTTGCCGTTCATGATGTCATCCATCACGGCGTTTTCCATCGCCAGCGTGAAGGACAGGTTGGACAGCAGCTTGCCGACATTCGGGCATTCCGCGGCATAGCCCTTGCGGACGTTGGTCGAAACCGTGGCGCCACCGAGGTTGGGGCCGAACCAGTCGTCGCCGCCCTCCAGATAGGTCAGCTCGAAGCTCTTGTTCATCGGGTGCGGCTCCCAGCCCAGGAAGACCACCCAGCCCTTGTTGCGCGTCGCGCGCTTCACCTCGGCCAGCATGCCGGCCTCGCTGGATTCCACCAGCTTGAAGTCCTTCAGCCCGAAGGCGTCGGCCTTCAGCATCTTGTCGATGATCAGATTGCCGTCGTTGCCGGCCTCGATGCCGTAAATCTTGCCGCTCAGCTTGTCCTTGAACTTCGCGATGTCGGCGAAGGTCTTCAGCCCGGCATCGGCGGCGTATTTCGGCACGGCGAGCGTGTATTTGGCGCCTTCCAGATTGACGCGCGTCACCTCGACCGAGCCGTCTTCCAGCACCGGCTTCACGAAGGGCTCCATCGTCGGCATCCAGTTGCCGAGGAAGACGTCCAGCGACTTGGTCTTCAGGCCCGTGTAGACCAGCGGCACCGACGACATGGTGGTGGTCGGCTTGTAGCCCAGCGCGTCGAGCGTGACGGAGGCGAGCGCCGTCGTCGCCGCGATGTCGGTCCAGCCGACGTCGCCGAAGCGCACTGCCTTGCAAGAGGCCGGTTCGGCGGCCAGCGCCCCGCTGGCGCCCAGCGTCACGACCGCGGCGATGCCGGCACCCGCGATACCCTTGGCCAGGGCCATCCATCCGTTCATATCCTCAACTCCTCTTTCTTGTCGTTCGGGCTTGTTGTCCGGGCTTTGCCGTTCCGGTCCATCCGGTCTGCGTCACCGGGTCTGCCGATTTCGCCATCGACGGACCGGCGAAAATGGCGCATTTGTTGCGATACAGGCCAAGGTCCCGGTTGAAACCGTCTTGGCTGAACAGGACAGGAGACCGCCAGCCCCATGCCCAAAGTCGGAATGGAACCGATCCGCCGCCGCCAGTTGATCGACGCCACCATCACCTCGATGGGCGAGCATGGCTTGGCCGACACCACGGTCCAGACGATCAGCCGGGGGGCCGGCGTTTCGCCGGGCATCATCCACCATTATTTCGGCGGCAAGGACGAGCTGCTGTCCGCCACCATGCGCAGCATGTTGCAACAGCTGCGCGACGACGCGACCCAGCGGCTGGCGACCGCCGATTCGCCGCGCGCCCGGCTGGAGGCGATCGTCGACTGCAACTTCGCCCCCGGCCAGTTCGAACCGCGGGTGGTCGCGGCCTGGCTCGGCTTCTGGGCGCAGGCGCCGCATAACCCGGCGCTGGCCCGGCTGCAACGGATCAATGCCCGCCGGCTGCACTCCAACCTGCTGCATGCCCTGCGTCCTCTGCTGCCGCCGGACCGGGCGGAGCGGGTGGCCGTCGGGCTGGCGGCGATGATCGACGGGCTGTGGCTGCGCTTCGCGCTGACCGGCGCCATCGACGGCAGCGCCGCCCGGGCGGTGGCGCTGGGCTACCTCGATTCCGAGCTGAACGCCTGACCTCACCGCCGCCACCAGCGCCGTCCGGCAGCCCCGGCGGCGACCCGGCGGCGGCCGGCACCGCGACCAACCCCCCGGCCAAAGCTCTGCGTGATGCGGTCGAGCACGACGGCCAGCAGAACCACGGCCAAGCCGCTCTGCACACCGAGGCCGATGTCCAAACGCTGGATGCCCTGGAGCACCACGTTCCCCAGCCCCCCGGCGCCGATCATCGAGGCGACGACGATCATCGACAGTGCCATCATCATGGTCTGGTTCACCCCGGCCATGATCGACGGCAGGGCGTTGGGCAGCTGAATCTTGAACAGGAGCTGATGGTCGCGGCAACCGAAGGCGCGCCCGGCCTCGACCAGTTCCGCCGGCACCTGCCGGATGCCGAGCGCCGTCAGGCGAACGGCCGGCGGCATGGCGAAGACCACGGTGGCGATGATGCCGGGCACCCGGCCCAGACCGAAGAACAGCACCGCCGGGATCAGATAGACAAAGGCCGGCATCGTCTGCATCAGGTCCAGCAGCGTCTTGCCCACCCCGTCGGCGATCTTGCTGCGCGCCATCCAGATGCCGAGCGGCACCCCGCCGATCAGGCTGAGCACGGTGGAGGCGAGAACCAGCCCAAGGGTGGACACCGTCGGCTCCCACAGTCCCATCACGAAGATCCCGCCCAGCGACAGCAGGGTGAACAGCGCGAAGGCGCGCCCGACCCGCCAGAGCGCGACCGCCGACAGCATCAGCGCCAGCAGCCAGGGCGGCACCCCCAGCAGCAGCCCGTCCAACGCCTCTCCCAACCCATCCACCGTCGCGGCGATGAGCGTCAGCGCCGGCTGCCCATGGTCGAGGATCGTCGTCACCAGCCATTCGGCGCCGCGGGCGATGCTGCCGCCGATGGTCTCGTTCAGCCACTCGATATCCAGCAGCGCGATGTCAGCCATGCCGCACCTCGCGCCCGGCGGCCTCGCCGCGGTCGAGCGCCGCCAGCAACGCCGCGCGGGAAATCACGCCGATGAGCCGGCCGTCCGGCTCGACGACCGGCAGCGGACAGGGGGCCGCAGCGACCCGGCCGAGCAGGGCATGGATCGGCGTGTCGGCCGCCACCGGCTCCAGCCCGAACAGGGCCGATGCGCCGTCGCCGGCCAGCACGCCGCGGAAATAGCCGGCCGCATCGGTGCGGTAGCGGAACCGTCCAGGCTCCCCCGCGGTCCCGTCGTCGGGCGGCCGGGCGAGGTCGCGGGCGCGCAGCACGCGCGAGGCATCGACGCCGCGGAAGAAGGCGCGGACATAGTCGTCGGCCGGCGCGCGCAGGATTTCCGCCGGGGTGCCGATCTGAGCGATCCGGCCATCCTCCATCACCGCGATGCGGTCGGCGATCCGCATCGCCTCCTCCGCATCGTGGGAAATGAAGACGATGGTGCGGGCATCCTCGCGCTGGAGCCGCAGAAGCTCGTCCTGCATGTCTGTGCGGATCAGCGGGTCGAGTGCCGAGAAAGCCTCGTCCATCAGCATGATCGTCGGATTCTTGGCCAGTGCGCGGGCCAGCCCCACCCGCTGCTGCATGCCGCCGGACAGCTCGTCCGGATAGCGGTCGGCATAGTCCGCCAGACCGACCCGCTCCAAGGCGGCCAGCGCCGCCCGGCGCCGCTCGGCCCGCTTCACCCCGGCCACCTCCAGCCCGAAGGCGGCGTTCTCCAGCGCGGTGCGGTTGGGCAGCAGGGCGAAGGACTGGAAGACCATGCTCATGTCCCGCCGCAGCACCTCGACGAGGTCGGCGTAGGGAAGCGCGGTCAGATCCCTGCCGTCCAGCCGGATTTCCCCCTCCGACGGTTCGATCAGGCGGTTCAGCAGCCGGATGATGGTCGATTTGCCCGACCCGGACAGGCCCATGATGACGAAGATCTCGCCCGCCCGGATGTCGAAGCTGGCCTCGGCCACGCCGACATTGACGTTCAGCCGATGCAGGACCTCCGCCTTGGTCGCCCCGCGGCGCAGCATCTCCAGCGCCGGGCGCGGATCGTCGGCAAAGACCTTGCGCAGGCCGCGTACCGCCAGACGCACCTGTCCAATCGTCGCCGAAGACGAACCGGTGGGCGTGGGCAGAATCGTCGTCATGGGCAAGGCTTCCGGAACGCAACAGACCAGGGTGCAGGCAATCGGGCCGTAGATTGCCCCGAGACGAGGGGCGCGGTCGATAGCTGCGTTCACGAAACCTGCATTTTGATGGTGCTGTTGCGCAATTGGCCGCAGACAGACGCCGATTTTATTTTGATTGATCGTTCAATGAAAAACCTGATGAGAGTTTTGGGTACGGGCGGGGTTGCCCGCCCGTACCTGCCCTGATCCTCCGACCGGGTCCTCAGACGCGCTCGAAGATGGCGGCGATGCCCTGGCCGCCGCCGATGCACATGGTCACCAAGGCATACCGGCCGCCGGTGCGGTGCAGTTCGTGGATCGCCTTCACCGTGATGATGGCGCCGGTCGCACCCACCGGATGGCCGAGCGAGATGCCGGAGCCGTTGGGGTTCACCTTGGCCGGGTCGAAATCCAGCTCACGGATCACCGCGCAGGCTTGGGCCGCGAAAGCCTCGTTGGATTCGATGACGTCGAGGTCGCCCACCGACAGGCCGGTGCGCTCCAGCACCTTGCGGGTCGCCGGGATCGGGCCGATGCCCATATAGTCGGGCTCGACGCCGGCATGGGCATAGCCGACGAGGCGGGCCAGCGGCTTCAGCCCCAGCGCCTCGGCACGGCGGGCATCGGCCAGCACCACCGCGGCGGCGCCGTCATTCAGGCCGGAGGCGTTGCCGGCGGTGACCGACCCGTCCTTCTTGAACACCGGCTTCATCTTCGCCAGCCCTTCCGGGGTGACGTCGCCGCGGACATGCTCGTCGGTGTCGAAGACGATGGTGCCTTTGCGGGACGCAATCTCCACCGGGACGATCTGGTCCTTGAAACGGCCCTCGGCGATGGCGCGGGCGGCGCGGCGCTGGCTTTCCAGCGCCAGGGCGTCCTGTGCCTCGCGGTCGATGCCGTAGCGGGCGGCGACATTCTCCGCCGTCACCCCCATGTGAATCTTCTGCCATGGGTCGTGCAGGATGCCGTTCATGTAATCGACCAGCGCCCCGTCGCCCAGGCGGGTGCCCCAGCGGGCGCTCGGCACGAAATAGGGGCCGCGGCTCATCGACTCCGCACCGGCGCCGATGGCGACGTCGCAGTCGCCGAGCGCGATGGACTGCGCTGCCGAGACGATGGCCTGGAGGCCGGAGCCGCAGAGCCGGTTGACGTTGAAGGCGGGCGTACCGATGGGGATGCCGGCATCGATGGCGGCGACGCGGCTGAGATAGGCGTCGTTGGTCTCGGTCGGGATGACGTTGCCCATCACCAGATGACCGACGGTGTCGGGCGCAGTGCCGGACCGCTCCAGCGCCGCCTTGACCGCCACGGTGGCGAGCCGGGTCAGCGGCACATCCTTGAGGCTGCCGCCGAAGCCGCCGATGGCGGTGCGGGCGGCGCCGACGATGACGATGTCGTTCTGCATGGTTCGGTCCACTTCTCGGACAATAAGGACGCTCAGCGGCCGGTGAAGTCCGGCCTGCGCTTGGCGACGAAGGCGCTGATGCCTTCGATGAAGTCGCTGGTGGCGGCGGTGGCGAGGAAGCGGTCGCGCTCGGCATCCAGCTGCTGGTCCAGCGTCCGGTCGAAGGACTGGCGCATCAGGTGGCGGACGCCGGCATAGGCGACGGTCGGGCCGGCGGCGAGCCGTCCGGCCAGCTTGGCCGTCTCCTCCGCCAAGGATGCCGCCGGCACCACCCGGTTGACCAGCCCGATCCGCAGCGCCTCCGCCGCGTCGATCACATCGGACAGCATCGCCAGTTCCATGGCACGGCGCAGACCGACAAGGCGCGGCAGATGGAAGCTGCCCGACCCGTCCGGCGTGGCGCCGATGCGGGCATAGGCCATGGTGAATTTGGCGTCGTCGGCGGCGATGCAGAGATCGGCGGCGCTGGCGAGGCTCATCCCCGCCCCGGCCACCGGTCCATGGACGGAGGCCAGGACCGGCACGTCCAGCCAGTCGAGAACGCGCAGCGCCTCATGCAGATGGGCGATGATGGCGCCGGCCACCGCCGGTGCGGCGGCAGGATCGTCGTTGAAACGGCCGACATCGCCGCCGGCCATGAAGCCGCGGCCGTTGCCAGCGATCACCAGCACCCGCGTCGGCCCTGACCCGCCCTCCTCCGCCACGCTGCGGCAAGCGTCGAGGAAGGCGGCGGCGGTCGGCTCGTCCAGCGCGTTCAGCACGCCGGGGCGGTTCAGCCGGATCCAGGACACCGCCCCCTCGCGGACGAGTTGGACCGGCGATGGGGTGGCGGGCGCGGTGTCTGACATCCTGGCGTCTCCCGAATCTCTACCTGATGGAAGGTATGTTACCGATCGGTATGACCTGTCAACGGTCCGGTTGACCCAACGGTCACTCATATCTCCGGGCCACAACCCGGGGCCGCATCCCTGCTCCCCGCCCCGGTGGCGGACCAAATCCATGGCTTCGCTGTTGGACCTTGCGACAGGCCGCGTCACCGCACGCCAACAGAGATTTGGAGCATCGCCATGCATCATCGGCCCCCGACCGGCTCTCCGGCCCTGACCCACTGACGGCGGAGGAGGAGTCAAGGCATGCCACCTGTTGTGCGTTCGGTCGCCTCGCTTCTGCTGGGCGTCGCCTTTCTGATGCTGGCGAACGGAGCCATGTCGACCCTGATCGGGCTGAGGCTGTCGGCGACGGAGTCCGGTGCGACGGCGGTCGGCATGATCACCGCAGCCTATTATGCCGGGCTGACGCTGGGATCGCTCTATGCGCATCGGATCATCACCCGTGTCGGCCATATCAGGGCTTTCTCCGCCTTCGCCTCCGTCGTGTCGGTCGCAGCATTGTCGCACGCGCTGTTCGTCGATGCGCCGCTCTGGGCCGTGCTGCGGCTGACGCAGGGATTCTGCATGGCCGGTCTCTACATGTGCATCGAAAGCTGGCTGAACGGCACCGCCACCAACGAAAGCCGCGGGCAGCTGCTGTCGGCCTACATGGTGACGCTCTATGGCTCCTCCGGCGTCGGGCAGCAGTTGCTGCGCCTGGACGACGAGGCGGGCGTGCGGCTGTTCATGATCGTGTCGATCCTGCTGACGCTGGCCCTGGTGCCGGTGGCCCTGACGCGGACCACGCCGCCGCAATTGCCCAACGTCTCCTCCTTCGGCATCGGGCGGCTTTATCGAAGCTCGCCGCTGGGGGTGGCGGGGGTGTTCATCAGCGGGGCGATCACCGGGTCGATCTACGGGCTGGCCCCGGTGTTCGGGGCCTCCTCCAGCTTCGGCGTGTCGGGCACGGCGCTGTTCATGTCGGCGCTGATCCTCGGCGGCATGGCGCTACAATGGCCGCTCGGCCGATTGTCGGACCGTTTCGACCGGCGCAGCGTCATCATCGGCCTGTCGGCCGCCCTGTCGTTGACCAGCCTGGGCATGATCGCCGCCGCCGGGATGGACCAGCCGCTGGCGCTGATGCTGGTGGCGCCGCTGTTCGGCGGGCTGGCCTTCACGCTCTATCCAGTCTGCCTCGCCCACACCAACGATTACGTCCGGCGGGAGGATATGGTGTCGGCCAGCGGCGGCCTGATCCTGGCCAATTCCGTCGGCGCCATCATCGGCCCGCCGGTGGCGTCGGCACTGATGACCGCCAGCGGGCCGGCCGGGCTCTTCAGCTTCGTCACCGGCGGCGCGCTGTGCGCCACTCTCTATGGCCTGTGGCGGACCCGCATGCGCCCGCCCTTGCCCGCCGAGGCGCAGGCCGCCTTCCGCCCGCTGCCGCAGACCACCCCCACCGTGTCTCCCCTCGATCCCATGAGTGCGCTGAGAGCACGCTGAGAGAACACTCGGAAGGCCAATGGTACACTGACGATTTTCGGGAATGCTCCGTTAAGAAGTTCGGGATAGACTGCCGCCCGCTGGAATGCTGACTGGTGGTTGAATGCCGTTTTCGCGTGGGCCCCTTTTGCCGGGGACGTTGAACAGGGACGGGGCTGGGAGCCCGGATGCCGCCCGGACCGAAGCCGACCAGTTCGGGGAGCTGGTCCACGCGGTGGCGCAGGATCGCGACCGCTCGGCTTTCGCTGCGCTGTTCCGATATTTCGCGCCGAAGATCCTGCAATATTGCCTGAGGCTCGGCGCCGACCGCAGCACGGCGGAGGAACTGGTCCAGGACGTGATGCTGACGGTCTGGCTGAAGGCCGCCAGCTTCGATCCGGCCCAGGCGACCGTCGGCACCTGGGTGTTCACCATCGCCCGCAACCGGCGCATCGACCGCCTGCGCAAGGAGATGCGCCCCGCCCCCGACCCGGACGATCCGGCGATGACCCCCGCCTCCCTCGCCACGCCGGAGGAGACCGCCCAGATGGTCCAGAGCAGCCGCCAGCTTCAGGATGCAATCGAAACTCTGGCGGAGAACCAATCCGAGGTGCTGCGCCGTTCGTATTTTCTCGAACAGACACATGAAGAGATCGCCGAAGACACGGAGGTGCCCCTGGGAACGGTCAAGACCCGGCTCCGCCTCGCGCTCGGCCATCTGAAACGCAGCATGAGGGACAAGGCGTGACGGTGCCGTTCCACCATCCGGACGACCAGCTTCTGATCGGCTATGCCAGCGGGCAGGAGCGGGCCGGGAAGTCACTGCTGGTGGCCACCCACCTCGCCTACTGCCCGGACTGCCGCCAGCGCGTCGCGTCTTACGAAGCCTTGTGCGGGAACTGGTTAGAAGAGCTGCCCTGCGCCGGTGACGATGGGCTGGATGCGCTGCTGGACCGCATGGACGGCCTGCTGACCGCCGCGCGGATACAACAGGAGCCGGCCCCCATCGAGCTGCCCGCAGCCGGCCGGACATGCGGACGGCTGGTGCCGGAACCGCTGCGCAGCTGGCTGCCGGACGCCATCGACACGCCGACCGATGACGGGTCCTGGCGGGAGATCTCCAAGGGGGTCTGGCTGTCGGGCTGGGAGCGCACCCTGTCCGGCACGACGAAGTCCGGCACGACGGTCCGCCTGCTCCGTATGGCTTCGGGTGCTCCGGTTCCGGCGCACCGCCACACCGCGGACGAACTGCTGCTGGTCCTGCGCGGCGCCTTCCGCGACGAATATGGCAGCTACGGGCTCGGCGACGTCGCCCACTACGTCGCCGGCACCGACCATTACGCCTTCGGCGCCAGCGAGGAAGACTGCATCTGCCTCTTCCTGCTGGACGGCGATCTGATCTTCCTCGACGAGGACGGGAATCCGCTTTAGCCGACGAGGTCCTGATATTCGGGGTGGCGCTTGATGTAGGCCTCGATGAAGGTGCAGATCGGCAGCACCTTCAGCCCCTGGGCCCGGATGTCGTCGAGCGTGCCCTTCGCCAGTTCAGACCCCACCCCCTGGCCGGTCAGGGCACCCGGCACCTCGGTGTGGGTCAATGCGATCTTGCCGTCGCGCATGTCGTAGGTGACCAGCGCGGTCGAGCCCGCCACCGTCAGCTCATAGCGGCCGAGTTCCTCGTTCTTCCGCACCTTGTCATGCAAGCTCATGATGTCCTTCGCCATAGTTGTTCGGTTTTGCGGCCGGGCCGCGGGATTGCGGAAGCTCAGCCGACCATCAGGGATTCCGCACCATCGATCCAGACCGGGGTGCCGGTGATGTGCTTTGCCCGGTCGGACGCCAGGAACAGCGCAAGCTCCGCCACGTCGAAGCTGTCGCCGGACTTGCCGCCGGTCAGGGGCACCTTACCCTGCGGATACTCGATGGGAGTCTTTACCGATTCAATATTCCGCATCTTGGTGTTGTCGGGAATGTTCGTATCGATGATGCCGGGGCAGATCGCGTTGACGCGGATGCGGCTCGGCGCCAGTTCCAGCGCCAGCATCTTCACCATGGCGAGCTGTGCCGCCTTGGTGCAGGAATAGGCGGTGGCGCCGGTGTTGCTGAACACCCGCGTGCCGTTGATCGACGCGGTGACGATCACCGAGCCGCCACCCGCCTTCTTCAGATGCGGAACCGCATGATGCAGCGTCAGGTAGGTGCCGCGCAGGTTTGTGTTGATGGTGCGGTCCCATTCGTCCGGCGTCAGGTCGTCGATGGGCGCCCAGACGCCGTTGATGCCTGCATTGGCAAAGACGATGTCGAGCCGCCCGAACTCCTCCACCAACCGCCCGACCGCCTGCCGCATCGCCTCGTCGTCGCCGACATCCGCGGTCAAGGGGATCGCCTTTCCACCGGCAGCACGGATCTCAAGGGCGGTCTTGGCGATCTCGTCCTCGGTGTGGCTCAGCACGCCGACCGAGGCGCCGGACTGGGCAAAGCGTATCGCGGACGCCTGGCCGATCCCGGACCCCGCACCGGTGACCAGCGCGACCTTCCCCGTCAAATCCATAACTCAACTCCAGCCAATGACCTTCGACGCGAGTGCCAACCCGTGACCGCGCCGTTCGGTTCCCATGGCCGTCTCTTCGCCAATTAAATTCCGTATAAAGAAACTATATTCCGAAACTTTGATTTGCTCGGATCGCCTGATAGATTGGCGATCCGCCGGCCTCCGATCCACCCTGCCGTCCGGGATCGGATCGGCCCGGACCTTTGGCTTTCCGGAGAGTGCCGATGCCGTCGCCGGCCCAGACTGAAGCGGTTTCGCCCAATCCTGTCCAGTATGCGCGCCGGGGACGCATCGGCGTCATCGCCGTCGATTACCCGCCGGTGAACGCCGTCGGGCATGGCGTACGCAAAGGGCTGGTTGCGGCATTGGACGCCGGGCTGGCCGATAACGGGGCCGATGCGCTGCTGATCGTCTGCGCTGGCCGCACCTTCATGGCCGGCGCGGACATCCGGGAGTTCGGCAAGCCCTCCGCCCCGCCGACCCTGCCGGAGGTGGTGGCGCACCTCGATGCCGCCACCAAGCCGGTGATCGCCGCCATCCATGGAACGGCGCTGGGTGGCGGGCTGGAGGTGGCGCTGGCCTGCCATCTTCGCGTCGCGCTGAAGTCGGCGAAGCTCGGCCTGCCGGAGGTCAAGCTGGGCCTCCTGCCCGGCGCCGGCGGCACGCAACGGCTGCCGCGTCTGATCGGAGCGGCCAAGGCGCTGGACATGATCCTGTCCGGCGATCCCGTGGGTGCCGAAGAGGCGCTGGCCCTCGGCCTGATCGATGCTGTGGAGGACGGCGTCTCCGCCCTGGAGGCCGGACTGCGCGCCGCCGAACGGCTTCTGGCCGATGGGAGCCGCCCGCAGCCGGTCAGTGCCCGCACCAACCGCATCGCCGGCACCGATCCCGCCCTGTTCACCGCGAAGCGGGCCGAGCTTGCCAAACGGCTGCCGCACCTGTTCTCCTCCCACCGCATCGTCGACGCGGTCGAGGCAGCCGTCACCCTGCCCTTCGATGAGGGCATGGCGCGCGAGCGGGAGCTGTTCCTCGCCTGCATGGACTCGCCCCAGCGCGCCGGCCTGATCCACGCTTTCTTCGCCGAACGCGAGGTGGCGAAGGTCCCCGGCCTGCCGGCCGACACGCCGACGCGCGACATCCGCAAGGTCGGTGTGATCGGCGCCGGCACCATGGGTGGCGGCATCGCCATGTGCTTCGCCAATGCCGGCATTCCGGTGGTGCTGGTCGACAGCGCGCAGGAGGGGCTGGAGCGCGGCATCGCCGCCATCCGCCGCAACTACGACTCCACCCTCCGCAAGGGCCGCCTGACCGCGGCACAGGTGGACGAGCGGATGGCGCTGATCCATCCCACCCTGTCCTACGATGAGCTGGCCGACGCCGATCTGGTGGTTGAGGCGGCCTTCGAGAGCATGGAGGTCAAGCAGGCGATCTTCCGGACGCTGGACCGGACCTGCAAGCCGGGGGCGATCCTCGCCACCAACACCTCGACGCTGGACGTGGACGCCATCGCCGCAGCGACCGGCCGGCCGCAGGACGTGCTGGGCATGCATTTCTTCAGCCCGGCCAACGTCATGCGCCTGCTGGAGGTGGTGCGCGGAGCCAAGACCTCCGACACGGTGCTGACAACTGTGATGGGGCTCGCGCGCCGGATCGGCAAGGTCGGCGTGGCGGTGGGCGTCTGCTACGGCTTCGTCGGCAACCGCATCCTGCACCAGCGCGGCCGGGAGGCGATGGCCCTGGTCGAGGAAGGCGCCAGCCCGGAGCAGGTCGACCGCGTGTTGACGGAATTCGGCTTCCCGCTCGGCCATTTCTCGATGACAGACCTTGCCGGGATCGATGTCGGCTGGCGCATCCGCGAGGAACGGCGCAAGGCCGGCGATCCGGAGGCTCAATCGCCCGACTGGCTCGACACCCTGGCGGAGCGTGGGCGCTACGGCCAGAAGACCTCGGCCGGTGTCTACCGCTACGAGCCCGGCAGCCGTGTCCCGATCCCTGATCCGGAGGTGGCGGCGGTGATCGAGGAGGACCGCCGCCGCCGCGGAATCGTCCCGCGTCCGGTCGGCGACGGGGAGATCCGCGGACGCTGCCTTTATGCGATGGTGAACGAGGCGGCCAAAATCCTGGAGGAAGGCATCGCCGCCCGCGGGGTGGACATCGACGCCATCTGGCTGCATGGCTACGGCTTTCCGTCCTGGCGCGGCGGCCTGCTGTTCTGGGCCACCCAGGAAGGGCTGGGCAAGATCGCCGGGGCGGTCCAGCGTTACCACCGTGACATCGGCGACCCGCAATGGCGGCCGTCGGCTTTGCTCCTGCAATGCGCCGCCGAAGGCCGGGCCCTCGGATGCTGAAACCGGAATGTGGATTTCAAACCGGAAACTAGTTTCTGTTACTGATTGTTAGGAATCTTCCCTATACTCTGTCGTCAGGGATGCCCCGCTGCCCCCGACCGGCCCCCCAGCCGGCGGGATCGACGGAGCGGACCTGACCCGAGGAACCCGGACCACACCGAAGGGGAAGAGCATGAAGGACATCACCGTCGCAGCCACCGACTGGGGTCTCCACGCCGTCGCCTGCAGCGGCCTTCGTGACGCTCCTCCCTCCGTCTGGATCGGGACGTTGCGCAACGCGCTGTCCGGTGCTGGCACCGGCCGCAACCTGTTCCTGGACCTGCGGGAGGTCGGCAATTCCCCCTTGCCGCCGTCCCATCTGGGAGCCCTGGCATCGGTCGTCGCACAGGCCGGCTACAGTGCGGTTCTGGTGTCGGACCTCCGGCTCGGCCATGCGCTGTGCGATGCGGTTCGCCGCAGCGGTTCCGATGGGGAAATGGCTGCCGGTTTGCGCGTGCTGTCCGCGGATGGACGCGACCGGGTCGCCATCGCCGCCGCCTACCAGTGGCTGTTGAACGGGCGGGAGCCCGCGGATGCCCTTCTGGTGTCCGACCGCCGCCCGTCGGTTCTGGTCTTCCCCGCAACCGTGACGCAGAGGCGGCCGACCTCCCCCGGTTCCGCCGATCTGCGCCACGTTTCGTGACCGTCCTGTCGTAACCGCTTCATTTCCGCAGTCGTCGTCGTCTCAACTGCCTTTTCGCCCCGGCCGGATCCATCCCGCCGGGGCTTTTTATGTCCGCCTAAATTTTTCCGGAAGAATCTGCGCCAGCTTTCGCCCGCCGTTCCGTGGATAGCCACAGAACGAACAGGGCGGCGCCAGCCCGCCGCCCATCCCGAAAAGCCATCGGCCTGAACCGCCGCGAAATCCCGCCCGGATTCCGCGAACGGGCCGCGATTGGGTGGAGAAGGCGATGCTGGTCAATTCCGTCAGCTCAACAACGTCGACGACGTCGACGAAGTCCACGTCGAGCAGCTCGTCAGCCACGAGCGCGACCGACAGCTATCAGACATTCCTGACTTTGCTGATGAAGCAGCTCGAGGTCCAGGATCCGACCAACCCGGTCGACACGACCACCTTCACCACCCAGCTCGTCCAACTGTCCGGGCTGGAACAGCAAATGTCGATCAACGACAAGCTCGACGAGCTGAACAGCACGGTGTCCGACCTCAGCAGCACCCTGTCCTCCTCCCTCGGGTCCGGCAGCGGCGCCGTCAACTACTACGGCAAGACGGTCGAGGCCGAAGGCTCGACCACCCCGTTGCAGGACGGCGAGGCGAGCTGGGAGTACGACCTCGATTCCGCCGCGTCCTCGGTCAAGCTGACCATCACCGATTCAAGCGGCAACACCGTCTACAGCGACGTCAGCTCCTCCACCGCCGCCGGCACGCACGAGGTGACCTGGGACGGCGTCGGCACCAACGGCAAGAGCTACAGCAGCGGAACCTACACCCTGTCGGTGACGGCGCTCGACGCCAACGGCAAGGCCATCGACACCACCACTCGCTTCAAGGGCACCGTGACCGCCGTGGACAGCTCGTCCGGCACGGCGGTGCTGAGCGTCGGCGGCGTCAGCCTGTCGGCCGACAAGGTGCTGACGGTTTCCTGACCCCTCCCCCGGACAATTTCAAAGACAGGTGCCGCCATGAGCCTCACCAGCGCAATGTACAGCGCCACGTCCGGGCTGACCGCCCAGAGCAAGGCGCTCGCCAGCATCTCCAGCAACATCGCCAATTCCAGCACCACCGGCTTCAAGGGCACGGTGACGGAGTTCACCTCCTACATCAACAAGACCACCACGGTGGACGAGCAGGTCGGCGGCGTCATCGCGTCCAACACCCGCAGCGTCAGCCGCCAAGGCGAAATCCAGTCGTCGGCGACCACCACCAACATGGCGGTCAACGGCGACGGTTTCTTCGTCGTGTCGGACAAGACGTCGAGCGGCGGCACCTACTTCACGCGCAACGGCTCCTTCTCCACCGATTCCAACGGCAATCTGGTCAATTCGGAGGGGTATTACCTCTATGGCTGGGCGGTGGGCGATGACGGCACCATCAAGGCCGGCAACAAGACCTCCACCGACAGCCTGGAGGCGATCAACCTGACCAGCATCAAGGGCACGCCCAAGGCGACCTCGACGCTGGACATCGAGGCCAACCTGCCGTCCGACGCCGCGACCGGCGACAGCTTCACCACCGACGTGGAACTGTTCGACGCCCTCGGCAACAGTCATTCGGTGACGATGAGCTGGAGCAAGACGGCCGACAACACCTGGTCGCTCAACGCATCCGACCCGACCAGCTCGGCCGACGGCACGACCACGACCGGCACGATCTCCGGCTTCCCGATCTCCATCTCCTTCAACAGCGACGGCTCGCTGGCCAGCGCCACCCAGACCGACAGCAGCGGCACCACGACCAGCGTCGATCCGTCGGCCATCGGCTTTTCGGTCGGCGGCTGGACCACCGGCGCCAGCGACAGCACGGTGACGATGTCGATCGGCGGCGCCAACAGCACGACCGGGCTGACGCAATACGCATCGGGCGAGAGCACCGCCGCCATCGGCGACTGGACCGCCACCGGCAACGGCTACGAGCCCGGCACGCTGACCGGGACCACCATCGACAGCAACGGCGTGGTGCGCGCCACCTTCGACAATGGCGAGACGCGGGCGATCTACCAGATCCCCATCGCGACCTTCGCCAATGCCAACGGGCTGGAGAGCGAGAGCGGAACCACCTTCACCCAGACCTTCGAGTCCGGCAATTACCAGCTGCGCACCGCCGGCGACGGCAAGGCCGGCGAGATAGAGGCCGGCTCGCTCGAAAGCTCCACCGTGGAGCTGACCGACGAGTTCAGCCGGATGATCGTCGCGCAGCAGGCCTATTCCGCCGCATCCAAGGTGATGACGACGGCGCAGGACATGATCGACACGCTGATTTCGATGAAGCGCTGACGCCATGGCAGCCGCACCCGACGAACGCTTCGCCCGCGCCGACGCCCTGCTGATGGAGCACCGGCGGCTGACGGTCCAGGCGCGGGCCTTGCTGGCGAGGACCGCCACGCAGGCCGAACGGCTGGCGATGGCCGACGATCTGATCGCGCTGATCGACGGGCTGGATGTGGAGAAGCGGGCGCTGGGAGCCCGGATCCACCGCGGCCGGGTCGCCAATGCCGCAATGAGCGCCTATGGGCGGGCGATGGCGGCGCGGCGGTGAGCGGGCGTGCGCAACCGAAGCCGACGCTCCCCTCGAAAATTCCCCGCCAGTTTTCGGACCGCCCGCCGTGGAACCGACATCCAAAACCCGGAGCTATCGCCATGGCGCTCAAGCAGACCCTGCGCAAGCCGGCCCCGCCGAAGCCCGTTCTGACCAAGGCCCAGGCCCCCGCCCAACTCGCTGACCAGACCGGCAAGCCGGAAACCCCGACCGTCTTCCTCCGCGTCGATGCGGTCGAGGTGCTGGAGGCCTTCGTCGCCGAACTGGACCGCGCCGCAACGCGGGCCGAGGCGGCGGTGCGCGAAGGACGGCCGCGCGATGCGCTGCTGGCGGCGGGCGACATGCAGACGCTGCTGCGCAGCTGGAAGGACCGGCTGGCCGATGCGCTGGCGCAGACGCGCAGCAAGCGCGTCGCCCCCGCCGTGCGCGGCGCCGCCAAGGCCGCCGCCGACCGGGTCCTGCCGACACTGGCCGCCCGCATGCGGGAGATGGAGGCGCAAATCAAGGTCCATCGCGCCCGCCAGAACGCCATCGGCGCCGCCCTGCGCGCCGCATCCACCGCCCCGGCTGGCGTCTATGGCGTCGCCTATGGCCCTGGTGCCCGCTATGGCGCACGGGTGGCGATGCGCACCACCGGCCATGTCGTCGGCCTGACGGCCTGACGGTTTCGGCCTGACGGCTTCGCGCCGATAAACGGAAAGGAGGCCTGCAATGTCGCTTCGCGTCGCCAGTTCCATCGCCACATCGGCGCTGCGCACGTCCGAGGTCGGCATCGCCGTCGCCTCCTCCAACGTCGCCAATGCCGACACCGACGGCTACACCCGCAAGACGGCATCCAACGTCACCCGCAGCACCGGCGTGAATGTCGCCAGCGTCGACGTCACCGCGGTCAGCAGCAACGTCGACCGCTATCTGCTGAAGACGCTCGTCTCGGCCCAGTCCGACCTCGGCTACACCGACACCCGCAACAGCTATCTCGACCAGATGCAGTCGGCCTTCGGCAGCGTCAGCAGCGACGACAGCGGCGGCACCGACATCGGGTCGATGATCGACGCGCTGGCCGACACGCTGGGCACGCTGGCGACCTCTCCCGAAAGCGAGAGCGCCAAGGCCGCCACCGTGCAGGATCTGTCGGACCTGGCGGAGACGCTGCGCAACACCTCCTCATCCATCCAGTCGCTGCGCGCCCAGGCCGACGACGAGATCGCCACCACCGTCGACACCATCAACGAGACGCTGAGCAGCATCGATTCCCTCAACGACCGGATCGTGAAGGGCAAGGCGCTGGGCCAGAACGTCACCGACCTGGAGGACCAGCGCAACACAGCGTTGAAGAGCCTGTCCAAGTCCATCGACGTCACCTATCAGGTCGACGACAGCGGGCTGATGCGCATCTCGACCGCGTCGGGCAAGTCCCTGCTCGACAGCAAGGTGCACGAGCTGTCCTACACGCCGGCTGCCTCGGTCAGCGCCAGCACGGTGTACAGCGCCAGCGGCAGCAGCGGCTTCGGCGGCATCATGCTGAACGGGGTGGACATCACCGGTTCGTCGCTCGGCGGTACCCTGGGCGCGCTGGTTCAACTGCGCGACACCGACCTGCCGGCGCAACAGGCCGGCCTGGACGAGCTGGCGACCACCCTGATGGACAGGCTGAACGCCATCCAGAACCAGGGAACCTCCTACCCCGCCCCGCAAAGCCTGACCGGCACCGAGACAGTCTCGGCCAGCGATGCGCTGAAAGTGACCGAGGGCACCCTGCGCGTCGCCGTCACCGACAGTTCCGGCACGGCGGCGGAGGTCCTCGACATCGAGCTGTCGACCAAATCGACCCTTCAGGACGTCGTCGACGCCATCAACACAATGAGCAGCGCGTCGGCCTCGATCTCCGCCGACGGCAAGCTGGTCATCGCCACCACCGGCACCGGCAACGGCATCGCGCTGGGCGGCGACGCCAACGACGGCACGACCGGCAACTTCTCCGACGCCTACGGCCTGAACGACCTGCTGACCGGCACCGGGGCCTCCGACATCAAGGTCGCGTCCCGCATCGCCAACGACAGCAGCCTTCTCGCCACCGGGGTCCTGTCCTCCGCCAGCGGAATGGCCGCCGGCGGTACGGCGCTGACCAGCGGCGAGGGGTCGGTGGCGAAGGCGCTGTCGGCGGCCTTTTCCGCCAGCTACGACTTCGATGCCGCCGGGTCGTTGAGCGCCCGCAGCACGAGCTTCGCCGGCTATGCCGGTGCGGTGATCCAGGGGGCGGCGACGCTCGCCGACAAGGCATCCACCGCCTACGACAGCCAGAACACCTACACCAGCAGCCTCGAATCGACCTTCTCGTCGCAGAGCGGCGTGAATGTCGACGAGGAGACCGCCGCGATCTCCACCCTGCAATCCGCCTACGAGGCCGCCGCCGCGGTCATGAAGACGTTGCAGGAGATGTTCAGCACGGCGCTCGACATGGTCCAGTAGAGGAGACCGCGATGGAACGGGTCGCGACCTACAACCATCAGAACACGCTCGTCCAATACATGATGAAGGCCGAGGCCAAGGTGGCCGCGGAACAGATCCGCTCGGCATCGGGGCTGAACTCCACCGACTACAAGGGCATCGCCTCGGACAGCGGCCGGCTGGTCAATCTCGAAAGCCATTACCGCCGGCTGGAGCAGTATATCGACGAGGGCGAGGTCGTGAATGGCCGCATCCAGTCGATGTACGACGCCGTCGGCGGCATGTCCGACCTGACCTCCCGCCTCAGCGCACTGATCACCGGCCTGCAGGGCAACAATGCGGCCGGCGTCGAAGGCGTGGTGGCGGAGGCCGGACAGCTGATGGAGGAACTCGGCGGGCTGCTGAACACGCGGCAGGACGGCCGCTATCTGTTCGCCGGGGGGCGCACCGACCAGCCGGCGGTCGACCTCGACAGCTACAGTGCGGCAACCTATCCCTCCAGTGCCGATACCGGCTATTACCAGGGCGATTCCACCGTCGCCCATTTCCAGGCCGCCGACGATTTCGTGCTGTCCTACGGCGTCACCGCCGACCAGCCGGCCTTCGAGAAAGCCCTGCGCGCCTTCAGCCTGATCGCCAACATGTCGACCGATCCTGTCGACACCGATCTGCTGGCGGAGGCGACGCAGCTCGCCTCCGACGCCACCGACGGACTGTCGATGGTCCAGGCGAAGCTGGGTGCGGCCAGCTCCTCGCTGGAGAACACCATCGACCGCCATGTCGACGAGCAGTTGGTGCTGCAAACCCAGGTGGAGGACATCCGCAGCGTCGATCTGGCCGAATCCACCACCAAGCTGTCGCAGCTCCAGGCCTCGCTGGAGGCGACCATGAGCCTGATGAAGATCCTCGAAGAGAACAACCTGTCCAAATACCTGTGAGGATCGGGGGCTTCGCAAAAAAGCGCTAACCCCATCGAAAAAGTCCGCCAGCTTTCGCCGCGTGCCCCGTGAGTCCCAGTGAGGGTCGCCGAAACGGCCCGGTTCGATCAGGAGACCACATCATGCCCGTCATCTCGACCAACACGGCTTCCAATTCGGCCCTTCGTTACCTCAACATCAACTCGACCAACCAATCGGACTCGGTCTCGAAGATCGCCAGCGGTTCGCGCATCACCAAGGCGTCGGACGATGCCGCCGGTCTCGCCGTCGGCACCTCGCTGAAATCCGACGTCACGGTGCTGAACCAGGCGGCCACCAATGCGTCGCACGGCTCGTCGATCCTCCAGACCGCCGACGGAGGCATGTCCAGCATCTCCGACATCGTGCAGCGCATGCGCTCGCTCGCCACGCAGTCGCTGTCCGGCTCGGTCACCGACAACGAGCGCTCCTACCTCGACGCCGAATTCCAGCAGTTGCAGGATGAAATCGACGGCATCGCGTCCGGCACCCGCTTCAACGACGAATCCCTGCTCGACGGCGCGACCAACTGGTCGACCGGCGTTTCCTTCCGCGTCGGCACCACGTCGAACGACAACATCACCGTGCAGATCGCCGGCGTCACCACGACGGGGCTGGGCATCAACACGCTGGATGTCGGCACCTCGGCCACCGCCGCCGCCGCCCTGACGGCGCTCGACACCGCGGTGACCACCCTGTCGGATGCCCGTGCCGATGTCGGCGCGCTGATCTCGCGCTTCGAATTCCGCAGCGACATGATCGACACCACCATCGAGAACACCGAGGCCGCCCAGTCCAAGATCATGGACGTCGACGTGGCCGAGGAACAATCCAAACTGGCATCGGAGAAGGTCCTGACCCAGGCCGCCATCGCCGTGCTGTCCCAAGCGAACCAGATGCCCGAGAATCTGCTCTCCCTTCTCCGCTGACGGTTCGCAAGGCCGCCGGGCAAGGGTGCCGCGTCCCGCACAGCCTCACACACTCGTGGGGCGCCCCCGCCGGCGGCCGCTTTCCTACCACCATCAGTGCCGCAAAAGCCCGCATCGCCGTGCCATCCGCCGCGTCCCGCGCGGCCGGAACCGGGAGAGCCTTGCCATGACCACCGTCAGCTCCACCACCTCCAGCACGGCCGCGACGACGGGCTATTCGGCGCTGTCCTCCAGCGATTCCGGCACCGGCATCGACTATTCCCTGCTGATCGAGGCCAAGGTGAACGCGCGGCTGGCCAAGGCCGACCGCATCGACACCAAGATCACCGCGAACGAAGCGAAGATCACCGCCTACACCGACCTTCAGGATAAGCTGCAGGCGGTCGGCGACGCCATCGACGGGCTGCGCAACCGCAGCGTCTCCACCGGCGCGTCCTCCAACCTGTTCGGTCAGCGGACCGCCTATGTCGGCGACGACGACGTGTTCAGCGCCACGGTGGACGACGATACGGAGGTCGGCACCTATTCGGTCGTGGTGCAGCAGCTCGCCACCAAGCACAAGATCGCGGCGGATGGCGTCGCCAGCAAGACAAACGCGCTGGGCTATTCCGGCAGCTTCACGCTCCAGGCGGCCGACGGCAGCGCCGTCACCATCGCGATGGAGAGCGACGACAGCCTGACCGACCTGCGCGACGCCATCAACGCCAACAAGTCGACCAGCGGCGTCACCGCCAGCATCGTGCAGGTCAGCGACAGCAGCTATCAGCTGATCCTGACCTCCAACACCGGCCAGGCCATCTCGATGACCGACGGCGGCGACGGCGTCCTCTCCTCGCTCGGGCTGACGGACAGCGACGGCGCCATCAAGAACGAGCTGGTCGCCGTGCAGAAGGCGATCGTCGAGGTGGACGGCGTCACCATCACCCGCAGTTCCAACACCATCGACGACGCCATCGAAGGCGTGACGCTGAACCTCTACAGCGCCAGCCCGGGCACGGCGATCTCGATGGAGGTATCGACCGACCTGTCCTCGATCAAGTCGGCGATCACCAGCTTCGTCGATGCCTACAACGAATATCGCGACTTCGTGGTGACGCAGCAGGCGACGACCAGCGACGGCACGGCGTCCAGCGACGCCACGCTGTTTTCCGACAGCCTGCTGCGGCAGATCGTCCGGTCGGTGAACAGCGCGCTCAACACCTCCATCACCACCGACGACGGCACGGTTCTGTCGATGGCCTCGCTGGGCATCAGCTTCAACAGTTCCAACGAGCTGGAGCTGGACGAGGACACGCTGAACAGCATCCTCAGCAGCGACGTCGACGCGGTCAAGCAACTGCTCGGCCTCAACATGACCTCGTCGTCCAGCCAGATGTCGCTGCTGCGCTACACCAGCAGCGCCTCGGCGCTCTCCTTCACGCTGGACATCGTGCGCGGCGACGACGGGACGCTCAACTCCGCCTCCGTTAATGGCGACAGCAGCCTGTTCACCGTCAGCGGCAACCGCATCATCGGCGCGGCCGGCACTGCCTATGACGGCATCGTGCTGGTCTATACCGGCAACAGCGGCAGCGTGGACATCGACTTCTCGCAGGGTCTGGCCGACAAGCTGTTCGGCGTCATCGACGATGCGTCGGCAACCTACGGCAGCGACCTCGCCACCGCCATCGACGATCTGGAAACCCGGGACACCGAGCTGGAAAGCCGGTCCACCGACATCAAGACCAAGGCCGAGACCTACCGCAGCACCCTGACCGCCTATTACGCCAGGCTGGAGGCGGCGGCGGAACAGGCGGCGCTGCTGCTGAAACAGCTGACCTACAAGGACAGCAGCAGCGACAGCTGACACCGGTCGAGGTTCATCCAACGATGAGGATTTGGCGCCATGCGCAATTCCGCCTATTCGAAGGCCCTGAACGCCTATGCCGTCGCCAACAGCGCGGTGCCGCCGCTGATGGCGGTGGTGCGGCTGTACGAGCGGGCGATGACCCATTTGTACGCCGCCCGCGATGCCGCTGCCGACCGTCGCTTCGAGGCGCACCACACCGCGATCCGAAACGCGGTCATGGTGTTCGCGGGCCTTGATTCCATTCTGGTTTTCGACAAAAATGAGGATGTCGCGCTGACGCTTCGCCGGTTCTACCACCGGCTGATCGCGCAGGCCGGCGCCGCCGCCAGCCGGAAGGATCCGGTTGCGGCCTGTGACTCGATCATCCGCCAGACGTCCTTCATGCTGAAGGCTTGGCAGGCCGTGGCCGCAGAACGCGGCGGGCCATCCACTGTCGTCGGTGCCACGGCCAAAGGGCCGCATGCATCCGTCGTCGGGAGAGCGATGGATCATGCAAATGGCGGACTCTCGGCTTGACCGTCCTTGCGAGGATTCCGGTGCCGGGCGCTCCATGTCCGGGGATTCTGAGCCGGGGGCCAGCCTCCGGCGTCATCGTCCCTGCGGACGAGGACAGCGACGAAGCACTGATGGCGCAAATCCGCTCCGGCAGCCAGACGGCTTACCGGACGCTGGTTCATCGCCACCTGAAACGCACCTACGCCCTGGCCCGCCGCCTGACCGGCAACGAGGCGGAGGCCGAGGATGTGGTGCAGGACGCCTTCCTCCAGGTCTGGCAACGCCGCAGCCAATGGAGCGACGACGGCGGCGCCCGCTTCACCACCTGGCTCTACCGGGTGGTGGTGAACCGCTGCATCGACCACAAGCGGCGGCCGGTCGGCCAGGATCTGGAAACCGTGGCGGAGCCGTCGGACACTGCACCCGATGCGGTCAGCACCATCCATCGCCGGCAGGTCGCCGCCCGGCTGCTGGAGGCCCAGGACAGGCTGACCCCGCAGCAGCGCGCGGCCGTGACCCTGTTTTATTACGAGAATTTAAGCAACGCCGACATCGCCAGCGTTATGCAAATCAGCATAGGTGCTGTAGAGTCGCTGTTGAAACGTGCGCGCCAGCAGCTCCGGCTGCTTCTGCGCGCCAGTGCGCAGGCGGCCAGGGATTCCTTCGATGACGGATGAGGAGTTTCGCGATCGGCTCGATCGTCACGGAGGCGACCTCGCCCTTTGGCCTGCCGACGTGGCCAGGGACGCGCGGCGCCTTCTTCTGCGTTCGGTCAAGGCGCAGGCGATGCTGGATGAGATGGTGACGATGGAACTGGCGCTGGGCCATTCGGAAGACCGCCCGTCGCCCGGTCTCGCCGACCGCATCTTCGCCGCGGCTTTCCGCCTGCCGCCGTCCGACCGCGGCTTCGACGAGGATGGCGATCAGCCGCCCCGGTTGATGTAGCCGGTTGATTTAGCCATCAGCGCCCCGCCACCCGGCGCAGTTCCACTGCGATGCGCTCAAGCGCCTGCTCCAGCCCCTGGCCGCCCAGCGGCTGGAACAGGCGCATCGACGGGTACCAGGGCCGGCCGGCGGTGCCGAGCTGCGTCCAGTCGCGGTGGCCGAAGCGCCAGACCGGCACCCCCAGCGCACCGGCAAGTTCCGCCACCGAGTTCGCCGGCGCGATGACGAGGTCGAGTGTCGAGACCAGCGCCGCCGTCTCTTCGAAATCGTCGCGCAGGTCGAGCCCGGTCCAGCCATAGATCGGCTGCCCGAACCGGTGCTCCGCCGCCAAGATCTCGCGCTGGCACTCGTCATATTGCAGATTCACGAAGGTGACGCCGGGCACGGCGAAGATCGAGCCCCAGGACTCCAGCGGCTGATAGGCGCTGCGGCGGTCGGCGGTCATCAATTGGCTGCGCCAGCTGATGCCGACACGCAGGTCGTCGCCGGCACCGTCCAGCCGCTCGCGCCAATCGGCGACGCGGCCACCCTCGGCGAACAGCCAGCAGGACCGCGTCGGGAAGGCCGACAGCCGGTCCCGCAGCAGGCGGGGGACAGAGCCCGCCGGGATGTGATAGTCGCAATCGACCGTCTCGGCTTCCATCAGCCCGCAGGGCGGCTGTTCGGCCCGCAAGGTCGCCTTCGGGAAGGAACGGGCGAACAGCGGCACCAGCCGGCGCTCGCACTCGATCACCACATGCCCCGCCATCTTGATCAGGTCGGGATAGCAGGAGGCGAACAGGAACTCGTCGCCCACCCCCTGCTCGCGCCAGACGAACAGGCGCTTGCCGGCCAGCGGCTCGCCCATCCATTCGGGAATGGTGAAGCGCCGCTCCGGGCGGACGCGGCCGGCCTTGAAGCGGAAGGCGTAGTCGGCCCAGCCGGCGCTCAGCGTGCCGCGCTCCAGCGATAGCAGGCCGCGGTTGAAACGGGCCAGCGCATGGCCGGGCGTGGCGGCGACCGCCCGCTCGAACCAGCGGCCGGCATTGGTGCGGCCCTGCCGCTGTTCCGCCAAACCCAGGGTGCAGAGCGGGTCGGCCAGCGATGGCGCCAGCGCCAGTGCCCGGCGGCAGGCGGCGTCGGCGTCGACGGGGTTCTGGGCGCCGTTCAGCGCATAGGCCAGCACGGCATGCAAAGGCGCATGGCCGGGCATCAGCCGGATGGCGCGGCGCACCTGCACCGTCGCCGGAACGAAGGCCTCTCGGTCGGACAGGTCGGCACCGAGATTGCCCAGCGCATCGGCGAAGGCGGGGTTGAGCGCCAGCGCCCGCTTCCAGCAGGCTTCCGCCTCCGCCTGATGCGCCTGCGCCTTGCAGGCGTTGCCGAGATTGTTCCAGGCCTCCGCCTGACCGGGGTCGCGTGCGATGGCGCGGCGCTGCCAGCGCTCGGCACGGCCATAGTCCCCAAGCGCGGACTCCGCCAGCCCGAGATTGACGAGCGCCGGCACATGGCCGGGGTCGAGCACCAGCGCGCTCCGGAACCGGTCGCGCGCCTCCGCATGACGGCCGAGCGCGTGCAGCAGCAGGCCCAGATTGTTGCGTGTCTCGGCATGGTCGGGCTGGCGCCGCAACGCCTCGCCATAGGCGCTCTCCGCCTCGGCCAGCCGGCCCGATCCCTGAAGTGCGGCACCCAGGTTGGCCCAGACCGATCCGGTGTCGGCCCCCAGCCCGATGGCCTCCCGATACGCGGCGGCGGCCTCGGCCACCGCACCCCAGCGGCGCAATGCGTTTGCCAGGGTGACGCGGGTCGCGGCATCCTGTGGCCGCAACTTCGCCGCCAAGCGGTAGCAGCCGATGGCGGCACCGGCCTGCCGCAAATCCTCCAGCGCGCGGCCCATGCCGAGCCGCGGTTCGGCAGCCCCCGGCACCAGACGGGCCGCCGCGCGGTAGCAGCGCAGGGCGGGCACCGGCCGCGCCTGCCGCCCGGCGATGGCGCCCAGCAGGCAGAGCGCATCGGCATCGTCCGGATTGACGGCGAGAGCCCGGCGGGCGCTGGCAAGCGCCGCGGTCACCCGCCCCTCCTCCATTAGCGCCTGCCCCAATGCCAGATGGTAGGAGCCGACCAACGCGTTGGAGCGCGCCGCGGTGTCGAACAGACGGGTGGCGTCGGTCCGCCGCCCATCCTGAAAGGCGATATGGCCCAGCAGATGGGCGGCGTCGCCATGCGACGGGTCGATCCGCAGGATCTCGCGATAGAAACGCTCCGCCCGCTCGGTCTGTCCGGCATTGTGGTGCTGGACCGCAAGGCGCAGCAATCCGTCGGTACGCCGTGTCGCGTTCCCGTCCATGTCGTCGCCGTTCCGTCAAATGAACTGGTCAGCGGCATCCATGGCCGCGTCTGTTCCTTGTTACGGCGACGACATCGGACTCCTGCGCGGGTCTGCAACTTTTCCGCTGTCCTCCGTATTTTTATGTGCCGGGCATCGATGGATCAGGAGAGCGAGGTGTGCGAGCAGACCCAGAGAACCCGCGCATCCCCCTCGCCGCCCGAGATGCAGGCATGCCCCATGGCGCTGTCGAAATAACAGGAATCGCCCTTGGACAGGATCAGGGGCGTGTAGCAATCGCTGTGAAGCGTCACTTCGCCTTCCAGCACATAGATGAACTCCTCGCCATCATGGCGGGAAAGCCCGCCGAATTGCTGGATGCTGCGCGCCTTGATCGTGGTCACCAGCGGGACGAACCGCTTGTCGGGCAGGTCGGCGTTCACCGCCTCGTACCGGTACTGGTCGGTTTCGTGCACCGCACCGTCACCGGCCCTGGTGACGCTGCGGCGGCCAAGCGGGGTCGGCTTCGGAACCTGACCGAACAGCTCTCCCACCTCCACCCCCAGGCCGGAGGCCAGTGCGGCAATCTTCTCGTAGGTCGGCGACAGCTGCCCGTTCTCGATCTTCGACAGAGTGGATACCGAGACCCCGGACCGCTCGCTCAACTGTTGAAGCGTGAGCCGTGCCGCGGTACGCAGGCGCTTCAGCGTCGGCGCAAGGATGCCCACGGTGCCGTTCGCCCCTTGTCCGTCCCCTCGGGTTCGCCGCGATGATCCGCCCACAGTGTTTTCCTGATTTGATCCAACCCGCACGGCCGTCCGGCAGAGTATAGCCGGCCGAAATTTTTCTTATACGAAAATTTTGTGGCGCATGATCCGAAGCGGATATAGCGTGACGGTCCCTGAAGGCCCATCCGTCGCGAGGAGAGCACCGCCTTGACCACAGCCGCCCTGTCCATGCTGTCGCCCGCGGAAACGGCCGAACTCCTGCCATTCGCTCCCCTGTGCGACGCCATCGCCGATGCCGCCCGCGACTATGCCGCCGGCCGGATTCACAGCCCGGAACGGCAGGTCCTGCCGCTGCCGCAGAACGGCGTCCTGCTGTCCATGCCGGCGACGGCCGGCGATATCGGCATCCACAAGCTGGTCAACGTCTGTCCGGGCAATGGAACGCTCGGGCTGCCGACCATCCATGGCGTGGTCGCCGCCTATGACGGCGCCACCGGGGCCCCGCTGGCGATCCTCGACGGGCCGACGGTCACCGGACGCCGCACCGCCGCGGTGTCGATGCTGGCGATCCGGACGCTCGCCCGGCGCCCTCCGCAGCGGGTCGCCCTGTTCGGCACCGGCAAGCAGGCCGCTTATCATGTCGAGGCGCTGGCATCGCTCTATCCCGGGATCCGGGTCGACGTGCATGGCCGGCGGGACGAGGCCTGCCGGTCCTTCTGCCGGACCTCCGGCGTGGCGGGGATCGATCTGCGTCCGGCCTCCGGGGCGGTGGACCCCGCCGTCGATGTCGTCATCACCCTGACGACCAGCCTCGTGCCGGTCTATGACGAAGCACCGCGGCCTGACCGGCTGCTGGTCGGTGTCGGTGCCTTCAAGCCCGAGATGGCCGAATACGGTCCAATCTCCATCCATGGCAGCGACGTCTTCATCGACGACCCGGCCGGCGCGCGGCATGAGGCCGGCGACCTGATCCAGTCCGGCTTCGACTGGACGACCGGACGGTCGCTGGCCGATGCGCTGGACGGCACCGGCCTCACCGACCGGCCCCGCCTGTTCAAGAGCGTCGGCTGCGCCGCCTGGGACCTCGCCGCCGCCCGCTGCGCGCTGAGGAGCAGCGTTGCGGCGTGAGGCGCCGACGCTATTTCTCGCCGATGAAGGCGCAGTGGGGAAAATTCTGGAAGTCGTAGCGGTGGATGCGCAGGTCCGGTCGATGGCGGCTCAACCAGTCCAGCACGGCCAGATGGGCGGTCTGGTCGAGCATCCACTGCGGCCGGCCCTCCAGCAGGAAATGGCCGATATAGGCCGCCACCGTCGCCAGATACTGCCCGGCGAGCGGCGTGTCGTTGTAATAGACGAAGCAGACGACGATCTCGCGAAACGGTCCGCGCCGGCGCCGGTCGTGCAGGACGCCGAGGTCGAAGCCGTCCATGTCCCCGGCGAGCGTCCGTAGATCGCTCCGGGTGGTGGCGTCCAGATCGACCAGGATCAGCGGCCGGCCAAGATGCCGATGCCATTGCTGGACGCGGATGAAACGCGCGCAGGCGTAATAGGTGACGCGCTGCGCGTGCGACCATCCGGTCAGGTCCGGCTGCTCGGTCGACAGGCCGATGGACAGCGGATAGAGCCGCCGCCATTCGCCCAGCATCCCCAGCAGCGAAGGCGTCGGCGACACCACGTTCAGCACGATGGATGCCCCCGGGCTCGATTGGCCGATGGAGCGGAGAAGGTCGGGCGCAAAGCGGCGGACATAATGTTCATCGCCGCTCACCATGATGACGGTGCCGTTTCCCTCCGGCAGATCCGCCACAATGCTCATCTCCGGCAGCTGGGCGATGACGCTGTCCAGCGAAGCCAAGCGTTCAAAGAACGCATCGTCCGCCCGCAGCATCGACCAGGATCCGAGTTCGCCGGCACCGTCCAGTTCCGCATCCGTAAAGCGCGCGGCGAATCTCCTCTGCAGCCTCGATGCAAGGGTCAGGCGGCCCCGGCGATAGACGTGATAACCCACAATCGAGGCGGCCAACGCATCCTTCGGATCGCCGCGCAGGCGCCGCCACGCCGCCCGCGCCGCCCATGAAAGCCGCCGGTCGTCGAGTGCACCCAGCTGGAACAGGTCGAGCGCCAGCGCCAGCCACAGGCGCAGACTGCCCGGCTCGTCGGGATGGACCGTCTGGACCCGGTGCAGATGATCGAAGGCCTTCACCGCGAGACCGAGATCGAGCGTCATCGCCTTCCCCGGCGTCCAGTCGAGCAGCCCACTGCGGTACTGGTACAGCCGGGCAAGGGCGTCATGTCCGCGCACCGACTGCGGGTCGAGCGCCACGGCACGGCGGGCGGCGACCTCCAGCCGGCCGGCCTCCTTGCGGCGCAGAACCTCCAGGTTGTTCCGCGCCTGCTTGTGATCGGGAACCACGGCCAGGATGCGTTGGTACCAAACGGCCGACTCCAGGGGCGATCCGGTGCCGGCCGGCGGTGGGGCGGCGAGGAGATTCGCCAGATTGTAGGCCCCCGCCGCATGGGCCGGCGCCAGTGCCAGTGCCCGCCGGCAGGCATAGTCGGCATCCTCCGGCCGGCCGGCCCCGCGCAGCAGGCTGGCATAATTGGCCCAATGATCCGGGCTGTCGGGCTGGGCCGCCGCCACCTGGCGGAAATGGTCAGCCGCCTCGGCGGGACGGCGGGTCTGCATCAGCAGCAGGCTCAGCATCTGGAGCGCCTGGAGATGGCCGGGTATGGCCGTCAGGAATGCGTGGTATCCCGCCTCCGCCTGTGTCAGATCGCCCTGCTGGTGACTGCGGATGATCTGACCGAGATCCATGCCCGTCTCCCCATTTCCTGCGCGGCTTGAGACCGGCGGGAAGGCATCGGGGTCGATGCTCATTCTGCCGGCCGCCGGCGGACCGAAGCCTGCCACGGCCCGTACCGGCCGGTCCACCATGGAGTCAAGCCGCACAGTCGGAGAACCCTGCGGGCGCAGGCCCGATGGCAGGACGCAACCACGCTTCACAAAAAATTACACTAAATAATTGCTGATTATCTGAGAAGCCCGATAAATTTCTACACTGTTGACCACGCAACAGAATCATGTTCCCATATTTTCTAGTAGATTTATGGAGATAGGGGGAGCATCGCCATGCGACAGTCAGGACGCCTCAGCCGCCGTGCCTTAGCGGCGGTCGCCGCATCGGTGATGGGGCTGCTGGTGACGTCGGCCATCGCGACGCCCGCGGCTGCCGAAGGGCGCATCCGGATCGCCGAGCAATATGGCCTGGGCTATCTGCCGCTGCATGTGCTGCGCCACAACCAGCTGATCGAGAAGCACGGCAAGGCTCTTGGCCTCGACGTCACGGTGGACTGGGTCCAGCTGTCCGGCGGTGCTGCGATGAACGATGCGCTGCTGTCCGGCAGCATCGATCTGGGGTCCGCCGGGGTCGGACCGCTGCTGACCATCTGGGACCGCACCAAGGGCAGCGCCAACGTCAAGGCCATCGCGTCGTTGAACGACATGCCGCTGTTCCTGACCACCAACAACCCGAAGGTCAAAACGCTGAAGGACTTCACCGATGCGGACAAGATCGCGCTGCCGGCGGTGAAGGTCGGGGTGCAGGCCCGTGTCCTCCAAATGGCGGTGGAGAAAGAGCTTGGCGCCGGCAAATTCGACGCGCTCGACAAGCTGACCGTGTCGATGCCGCATCCCGACGCCACGGCGGCCCTGCTGTCGGGCAGCGGCGGCATCACCGCCCACATCTCCAGCCCGCCCTTCCAGTACCAGCAGTTGGACGACCCGAAGATCCACAAGGTCGTCAGCTCCTACGACGTGCTGGGCGGGCCGCACAGCTTCAACCTGATCTGGAGCAAGCAGTCCTTCCGCGACGAGAACCCGAAGACCTACCGGGCTTTCCTCGATGCGCTGAAAGAGGCGATGGATTTGATCAACGCCAACCATGACGCCGCGGCGGACGCCTATCTGGCGCAGAACAAGGGCAGCCTGGACAAGGCCTACATCCTGCGCCTGCTGAACGACCCCGACATCCGCTTCACCGTCACGCCCAACCGGACGGAGGCCTTCGCCGATTTCATGCACAAGGTCGGCGCGATCAAGAACAAGCCGGCCTCGTGGAAGGATTACTTTTTCGACGACCTGCATGACGGCACCGGGAGCTGACGCGATGAACGCGCTTACCTACCCGCAGAGCATCGACAGCGATGGCCTGTCCGAACGGCCGCTGCTCGACGTCTCCGGCGTCACCCTGCAATACAAGACGCGCCGGCATCTCGTCACCGCCACCTACCGCGTCGATTTCCAGGTGTTCCAGTCCGAACGCTACGTCCTGCTGGGACCGTCGGGCTGCGGAAAATCCTCCCTGCTGAAAGCGGTCGGCGGCTTCCTCCAGCCGGTGGAGGGAGCGATCCGCCTGAACGGCCGCACGGTGACGAAGCCCGGCCCCGACCGCATGATGGTCTTCCAGGAATTCGACCAGCTTCCGCCCTGGAAGACGGTCAAGCAGAACGTGATGTTCCCCCTGCTCGCCAGCGGCAAGGCGAAGCGGCGGGAGGCGGAGGAGAAGGCGCTCGACTGCATCGCCCGGGTGAACCTGACCAAGTTCGCCGACGTCCACCCGCACATGCTGTCGGGTGGCATGAAGCAGCGCGTCGCCATCGCCCGCGCCATGGCGATGGAGCCGGACATCCTGCTGATGGACGAGCCCTTCGCGGCACTCGACGCGCTGACCCGGCGCAAGATGCAGGAGGAGCTGCTGCAACTGTGGGACGACCTGCGCTTCACCGTGCTGTTCGTCACCCATTCCATCGAGGAGGCGCTGGTCGTCGGTTCGCGCATCCTGGTGCTGTCGCCCCATCCGGGACAGGTGAAGGCGGAGGTGAACTGCGACGGCTACGACCATGGTGCCGTCGGCGGGGCCGAGTTCCAAGCGCTCGCCAGCCGCATTCACACCATGCTGTTCGCCGAGGATGTCGAAAGCGGCGTGAAGGGGCCCCGTGCATGACCGACCTGTCCTTTTCCCCGCGCTCCCGTCCCCCCGGCAGCCCCCCCATTGGCAGGCGCGAACCGCCGCTGCGCCCGGAATATGAGCGCACCGTCACCGCCACCGGCCCCATCGGCGATGTCGCCCGCCCGCTGTCCCCGTGGGAGCGGCTCGGCAACGTCACGGCACTGCGCCGGCTGCTGGTCCTGGCGGCGGTTGCGGCGCTGTGGCAGGCGGCGGCGGTCTGGCAGAACAACCCGCTGATGTTCCCGACCTTCACCGACACCGCGGCGGCGCTGTGGGACGCCATCCGCCGCGACAATCTGCTGTCGATGGCCTGGACCTCGCTGGCGGTGCTTCTGAAGGGCTATGCGGTGGCGGTGGTCCTTGCCGTGTTGCTGACCACGGTCGCCGTCTCCACCCGCATCGGCAACGACCTGCTGTCGACGCTGACCTCGATGTTCAACCCGCTGCCGGCCATCGCCTTGCTGCCCATCGCCATGCTGTGGTTCGGGCTGGGCGAGGTCAGCCTGATCTTCGTGCTGGTCCATGCCGTGCTGTGGCCACTGGCGCTGAACACCCATGCCGGCTTCACCTCGGTGTCGGAAACGCTGCGGATGGCCGGGCGGAACTACGGGTTGGGGAGCTTTCGCTACGTCGTCACGCTGCTGATCCCGGCGGCCTTCCCGGCGATCCTCACCGGCCTCAAGGTCGGCTGGGCCTTCGCCTGGCGGACGCTGATCGCGGCGGAACTGGTGTTCGGCGTGTCGTCCGGCAAGGGCGGGCTCGGCTGGTTCATCTTCCAGAACCGCAACGAGCTGTACATCGACAAGGTCTTCGCCGGCCTCGTCACCGTCATCCTGATCGGCCTGCTGGTCGAGAATGTCGTCTTCCGGTGGATCGAAGTCCACACGGTCCGCAAATGGGGCATGGTCCGCTAAATGGCTTTCCAAGACATCAACCCGGTGCGCTTCGATTCCAACCTGACGGTCGAGCGCCCGACCTTCGTCACCCACCTTGAATGCGCCTACACCGGCGAGCGGTACGAGGCCGACACAATCCACAACCTGTCGCGCGCCGGCAAGCCGCTGCTGGTCCGCTACGACCTGAACGGCGTGAAGCAGGCGCTGACCAAAAGCTCGCTGTCCGAACGCCCGCAGGACCTGTGGCGCTACCGCGAGCTTCTGCCCGTCCGCAAGGTCGAGGACATCGTCAGCCTGGGCGAAGCGGTGACCCCGCTGGTGCCGCTGCCCCGGCTGGCGAAGCGGCTGGGCGCGGCCGAGCTGCTGGTGAAGGACGAGGGGCGGCTGCCGACAGGCTCCTTCAAGGCGCGCGGGCTGGTGATGGCGGTGTCGATGGCGAAGGCCTTCGGCATCGCGCACATGGCGATGCCGACCAACGGCAATGCCGGGGCGGCGCTGGCGGCCTACGCCACCCGCGCCGGCATCCGCACCACCATCTTCTGCCCGGCCGACACGCCGGAGGTGAACGTGTCGGAGATCGAACTGCAGGGCGCCACCGTCTACCGCGTCAACGGCCTGATCGACGATTGCGGGAAGATCGTCGGCGAGGGCAAGGCCAAGGTTGGCTGGTTCGATGTCTCCACCCTGAAGGAGCCCTACCGGATCGAGGGCAAGAAGACGATGGGGCTGGAGCTTGCCGAACAGCTGGGCTGGGAGGTGCCGGACGTCATCTTCTATCCCACCGGCGGCGGCACCGGCCTGATCGGCATGTGGAAGGCCTTCGCCGAGCTGGAGGCCATCGGCTTCATCGGCGCGAAGCGCCCGCGCATGGTGGCGGTCCAGGCCGCCGGCTGCGCGCCGATGGTCCGCGCCTGGGAACAGGGGGAAGAACACGCCCCGCGCTGGGAGGATGCCCACACCATCGCGTCCGGCATCCGCGTGCCGCAGGCGGTCGGCGATTTCCTGATTCTGCGCGCCGTGCGAGAAAGCGGCGGTTTCGCCATCGCCGTGCCCGACGATGCCATCCAGGCGGCGCTCAACGAGGTGGCGCGCGAGGAGGGCTTCCTGCTCTGCCCGGAAGGGGCCGCGACCTACGCCGCCTACCGCCAAGCCCTGGCCGACGGCCGGGTCGGCAAGGAGGAGCGCGCCGTCCTGTTCAACTGCGCCACCGGCCTGAAATACCCGCTGCCGCCGGTGCACCGCACGCTCGACCGGACCCGGCCCATCGACTATTCGCTCTTTCAGGACAGCGGACGATGAGCGATGTCCGCTACCGCCCGGACCGTCTGGTCGCGACGCTCGACGCCATTCTCCGCCGCAGCGGCAGCTCGGCGGAGGAGGCAGCCATCGTCGCCGCCAATCTGGTGGAGGCCGACGCCCGCGGCCATGCCAGCCACGGCGTTCGCCAGATCGCCGTCTATGCCCGCAGCCTTGAACTTGGCCATCTCCAGCCCAACCGCCACGCCCGCATCGTCCGCGACGAGGCTCCCTTTCTGGTGGTGGACGGCGATGTCGGCTATGGGCAGGTGATCGCGAAGGAGGCGACCGACCTCGCCATCGAACGCGCCAAGGCCGGCGGCGCCTGCATCCTGGCATTGCGCAACGCCCACCATATCGGCCGCGTCGGCTCCTATGGCGAGCAGTGCATCGCCGCCGGGCTGATCGGCCTGTTCTTCGTCAATGTGGTCAGCCGGCCGCTGGCGGCGCCCCATGGCGGCGGCCGGCCGCGGCTGGGCACCAATCCGGTCTGCATCGCCGTTCCCGGCACGCCGGGCTATGCGCCCTTCCTGCTCGATTTCGCCACCAGCGCCATCGCCGCCAACAAATGCCGGGTCGCCGCCTCGCTGGGCAAGGAGGTGGAGGACGGCCTGCTGCTGGATCCCGACGGACGACCGACGCGCGATCCGGCCGTGATGTTCACCGAACCGACCGGCGCCATCCTGCCCTTCGGCGGCCACAAGGGCTACGGCCTGGCGCTGGCCTGCGAAATCCTGGCGGGCGCCCTGGCCGGCGGCCTGCCCGCCTTGCCGGAAAACCTGCGGCCGGGACGGGTGGTCAACAACGCGCTGGCCTTCGTCATCGACCCCAACCGGGTGGCCGGGCCGGAATGGCAGACCCTGACCGACGCCGTGCTCGACCATGTCGCCGACACGCCCGTCGCCCCCGGCAGCGACGGCGTCAGCATCCCCGGCGAGCCGGAGGCCCTGCACCGCATGGCCGCGATGGACCGCGGCATCGCGCTCGACCCCGACACCGTCGCGGCACTGCACGGCATCGGCGGCGGGCTCGGGCTGGATGTGGCTGCCCTGCTGGAGGGCTGAACGGGGCGGAGTTCCGCCCCATCCGCTCAAGCGGTGATGCGGTTCCGCAAGACGCCGTCTTCAAGGAACAGCCGCGCCGTCTCCGCCGCGTTGCGCCGCATCTCGACCGCCGCCTGGTCGGAGTGGAAGGCGTTGTGCGGCGTCACCACCAGCCGCCCGGCGAGCCAATCCTCCCGCGCCCGCCACGCATCCAGCAACGGATGGGGGGCCGGCGGCTCGACCGGCAGCACGTCGGTCCCGACGGCGGCGAGCCGGCCGCTGCGCAGGGCCGCCTCCAGTGGGTCCAGCCCGGCGAACAGCTCGCCGCGCGCGGTGTTGACCAGGATGGCGCCCGGCTTCATCGCCGTCAGGGTGGCCTCGTTCAGCAGGCCGCGCGTCTCTCCGTTCAGCGGGCAGTGGAAGGTGACGATGTCGGACTCGGCCAGCAGCTCCTCCAGCCGGCGGACGCGGCGATAGCCGACAGCCTTCTCGTGCCCAGCTGGCTGGAACGGGTCATAGCCCAGGATGCGGTGGCCGAAGCCCTTCAACCGGTTCACCACCGCGGTGCCGATCCGCCCGACCCCGACCACCCCGACCGTCGCGGCATCGGACCGGTGCAGCGGGGTCAAGGTGTTCGCCTGCCACGTCGTCGTATAGGCGCGGGCACGGGCGTCATGCTCCCACAGCCGGCGCTGAAGCGACAGGATCATGGCGACCGCATGGTCGGCGACCTCCTCCGTCCCGTAATCGGGGTTGTTGCAGAAGGGAATCCCGGCGGCCTCCAGCGCCGCGACATCGACCCGGTCATAGCCGACGCCGAACCGCACGACGATCCGGCAACGCTTCAACCGCTCGACGGTTGCCGGGCCGATGCGCGTGCTCCACACCAGCAGGGCATCCAGGCGGGCGAGGCGCTCCGGGTCGAGATCCTCTTCCCGCCGGCAGTCGAGGAAATCGACCTCCGCCAAGCCATCCAGCACGGCGGCCTCCAGATCGGGGGGCGGAATCATGTGGTCGGTGATCCCGACGACCAACCGCCCTGCGCTCTGCTGCCCCATCCTTCTCGCTCCTGTCACTGCTCGAATCGAATAACCCTCATTTTCCCATGCAATGCTGGATTTTCAAAGCCGATTGCCGCTTTGCACAATAGGAAATGAAGGCCGCATGCGGGCAAGGCCACGGTTTCACTTGCGCGGGCGCAGGAAGAACAGCATGGCGAGGCCGGACAGCAGGATCGACAGCATCACCCACCAGAAGGCATGCGGCGAGACGTGGTCCTCAATGCCGCCGACCCCCGGCACCCCCGCGACGTTCATGCCGAAGATGCCGGAGATCAGCGTCATCGGCGCGAAGATCACGGTCACCACCGCCAGCACATGCAGGCTGTGGTTCTGCTGGTCGGCGACGCGGGCCAGAAGCTCGTCCTGCAAGACCTTGGCGCGGTCCTGCAATGCCTCGATGTCGTAGAGGACGCCGCCGAACTTCTCGACCGAATGGCCGAGGCGCGCGCGGTCGTCGTCGTCGATCCAGGGCACGCTGCCGGTGGCGAGCCGGCCCAGCGCTGCACGCTGCGGCGAGACATGGCGGCGGAGCCGGACGATCAGCTGGCGCAGCTGGCCGAGCCTTTTGCGGGCGAGCTGGTAGCGTTCGGCAAGGACGGTGTCCTCCACCTTGTCCAGATCGGCTTCGGCGCGCGTCACCACCTCGCCCAGCGTGTCGGCCAGCATGTCGATCAGCTCGGCCATCAGGGCGGCGGTGCTGCCATAACGGCCCTGGTCGTGCAGGGATTTGCGCAGCCGGTCGATGGCCTTCAGCGGATGCCGCCGGCAGCTGACGATGCGGTGCTCATCCATGAACAGGCGCAGGGTGCCGATGTCCGACGGCTCGAAATTGAAGTCGTAATGCATGTCGCTCAGCACGGCGAGGAAGCCGTCATCGAACGGCTCCAGCCGCGTCCGGTCGTCGTTGGCGTCCAGCAGAATCTCGCGGGCGAACTCGTCGAGCCCGCTCTTGCGGTCCAGCCAGTCGCGCGCCCGCGCCGAGGCGAGGTTGAAGTGCAGCCACAGCACGCCGCCGCTGCGCCGCTGCGCCGTGTCGATCTCCTCGAAGGACACCGGCACCGGCGGTGCATCGGTGGTGAGGAAATAGCCGCAGATCAGGTCGGTCCCGGTATCGAGCTTGATTGGAACTGCCATGCCCGGCGAACCTTCCATTGCCTCTTCGCCGGCTGGGTGCCGGCCGGCGGGCAGGATACGCCGGCCGACGTGCGGCGCAACCTCGTCCTTGGGCGCCTGGAGCAACTGCAACAAGACCGTCTTGAAACCGTCATCACCCTGTCGCGCGTTTGCGGCAAGAACGCGCGGGGCGTCATCATTCGACAGAGGCATGACCGTGAGGACCGAGACCGCCGCCGGCGCCCACGACATGGACGCCTGCGATATCGCCAGCCATTTCCCCGCGCGCGAGGCCGCCGTCGGCCCGATGCGGTCCGACTCGCAGGTTCCCGTCGTCCGTCCCTCAACCGAGGCGGACGTGCCGGCCATGCTGGAGATCTACGGCTACCACATCCAGCACGGGCTCGGCCCCTTCGACATCGAGCCGCTGCATCCGGAAGAGCTGAAGCGCCGGCGCAAGGCGATGTTGAAGCGCCGCCTGCCGCATCTGGTGGCCGAGCTGAACGGCGCCATCGCCGGCTACGCCTATGCGGCCCCCTTCCGCAAGCGCCCGGCCTACCGCTACACGGTCGAACACTCGATCTACGTCCACAAGGATTTCCAGGGCCTCGGCATCGGCCGCCGCCTTTTGTCGGCGCTGGTCGACGCCTGCACCGTCGCCGGCTGCCGCCAGATGGTCGCCGTCGTCGATAGCGCCAACGCCCCGTCGCTGCGCCTGCATGAATCCTGCGGCTTCGAGCAGGCCGGCATTCTGCGCTCGGTCGGCTTCAAGTTCGGCCGCTGGACCGACAGCGTCTTCCTCCAGCGCGCGCTCGGCCCTGCCGACGGCGCGCTGCCCGACGACCATCGCGGCGGCACCGTCCAGGCCGGCGACTGACAGCTTTCCCTCCCCCGGAGTTCCCCCATGGATTTCTTTCGACGCTTCTCCTTCCTCGTCTGCGCCCCGGCCTTCGACGCCGACGAGCTGGAAGGCGTGCGCGTGCAGCAGATCGTCGCCGAGGTCGAGCGCATCGGCTTCGAGGTTGTGCGGACGCGCCGCGTCGAGGATGCCGAGCTGGCGATCCGCACCGATGCCGCCATCGGCTGCATGATCGTCGATTGGGGCAAGCGCGGGCTGGAGGGCAAGCCGGCCTCGCTGATCGCGCTGGCGCGCAAGCGCGGTCTGGAGATGCCGATCATCCTGCTGGTCCGCCGCCAGCGGCTGGAGAACATCCCGGTCGATGTGCTGAACCAAGTCGACGGCTATGTCTTCCTGGCCGAGGAAACGCCGGAGTTCATCGCCAAGAACCTCGTTTCCCGCCTGAAGCAGTATGCCGAGACGCTGAAGACCCCCTTCTTCGGCGAGCTGGTCGATTATGCCGAGGAAGGCAACCAGCTGTGGACCTGCCCCGGCCATAATGGCGGCATCTTCTACAGCCGCAGTCCCATCGGCCGCATCTTCGTCGAGCATCTGGGCGAAGCGGTGTTCCGCGACGACATCGACAACTCGGTGCTGGAGATGGGCGACCTGCTGGTCCATGAGGGACCGGCGCTGAAGGCGCAGAAGGAAGCCGCCAAAATCTTCGGGGCCGAGCGCACCTATTTCGTGCTGAACGGCACGTCCGCCTCCAACAAGATCGTGCTGTCGGCTCTGGTGGCGGAGGACGACCTCGTCCTGTTCGACCGCAACAACCACAAGGCCGCCCACCATGGCGGGTTGTTCCTCGGCGGCGGCATCCCGATCTTCCTGGAGACCGACCGCAACCCCTACGGCCTGATCGGTCCCATCGACCACGAGGCGCTGGACGAGGAACGCATCCGCGAGAAGATCCGCAAGAATCCCCTGGTCAAGGACCAGGACGCCTGGAAGCGCGAGCGGCCGTTCCGCGCCGCGGTGATCCAGCAATGCAGCTACGACGGCACCATCTACAGTGCCGAGACCATCCTGGCGAAGATCGGCCATCTCTGCGACTACATCCTCTTCGACGAGGCGTGGGCCGGCTTCCTGAAGTTCCATCCGCTGTTCAAGGGCCGCTTCGCCATGGGGCTGGACAGCCTGCATGACGGCCACCCCGGCATCATCGCCACCCAGTCCACCCACAAGCAGCTGGCCAGCTTCTCCCAGGCCTCGCAAATCCATGTGAAGGACAGCCATATCAAGGGCCAACGCCGCCGGGTGGAGCATCGCCGCTTCAACGAGACCTTCCTGCTGCACGCCTCGACCTCGCCCTTCTATCCGCTGTTCGCCTCGCTCGATGTCGGCGCGCAGATGATGAAGGGTAAGTCCGGCGAGGTGCTGTGGGACGACACGATCCGGCTCGGCATCGAGCTGCGCAAGAAGCTGCGCGCCATCCGCCGCGAATTCGACGAGCGCGAGAGCGATCCGGCGCGCCGCTGGTTCTTCGACCCCTTCGTGCCCGACCGGGTGGAGGTCGGCGGCACCACCTCGGCCTGGGAGGATGTGCCGACCGACGCGCTGGCGTCCGACGTGCGGCATTGGGAATTCGTGCCGGGTGCCGACTGGCACGGTTTCCGCCATGTGGCGGCCGGCTATGCGATGACCGACCCCAACAAGCTGACCCTGCTCACCCCCGGCTTCGACCGCCGCACCGGGGCCTATGAGGACCACGGCATCCCGGCTCCGGTGGTGGCGCAGTATCTGCGCGAGAACCGCATCGTTCCGGAGAAGAACGACCTGAACTCGATCCTCTTCCTGC
The DNA here is from genome assembly GCF_058780665.1 of Azospirillum sp. UENF 112521. Lineage (NCBI taxonomy): Bacteria > Pseudomonadati > Pseudomonadota > Alphaproteobacteria > Rhodospirillales > Azospirillaceae > Azospirillum > Azospirillum sp. UENF 112521. Next base: position 65,421 of record NZ_JBSNCI010000005.1, on the reverse strand, counting down.
TGACGCCCGGTGTGGAATCGAGCAAGGCCGGCACGCTGCTGAGCGCCCTGGTGGCGTTCAAGCGGCTGCACGACGACAATGCGCTGCTGGAGGACGTGATCCCGGAATTCGTCGCCCGCCGCCCGGCCCGCTACACCGGCCGTCGGCTGCGCGACCTGTGCGCGGAGATGCACGCCTATTACCGCGAGCGCGGCACCAACGACCTGCAGCGCCGCATGTTCCGCCCCGACCATCTGCCCGCCATGGTCATGCCGCCGCGCGAAGCGGTGCGGCATCTGGTGCGCAACGACGTGGATTACCTGCCCATCGACCGCATCGCCGGGCGGATCGCCACCACCCTGTGGGTCGTCTACCCGCCGGGCATCGCCACCATCGTTCCGGGCGAGCGGCTGGACGACCACGCCCGGCCGATGATCGAATATCTCCAGGTCTTCCAGGAGGGCGCCAACCGCTTCCCCGGCTTCGACAACGAGATCCAGGGCCTGTACCGCGAGACGGAGCCCGACGGGTCGATCCGCTTCTACACCTATGTCGTGCGGGAGAAGGGCGCGGACTGAAGCCACGCCTCCGCTCCAACCCTCAATAGGGCCGGTCGCCCAGCACGGTGGCGCGGTGCATGACGCGCCGGTGCGGTGAATAATCGTTCACCGCATAGTGCTGGGTCGAGCGGTTGTCCCACAGCACCAGATCGTCCGCCTTCCAGCGCCAGCGCACGGTGAATTCCGGGCGGCTGATGTGGTCGTACAGGAACTCCAGGATCGCGGCGCTTTCACGGTCGCTCAGCCCGACGATGCGGGAGGTGAAGTTCTCATTCACGAACAGCGCCTTGGCGCCGCTGACCGGATGGGTGCGGATGACCGGATGCACCACCGCCGGATGCTTGTCGCGCGCCGTCTTCCAGCGGGCATGGGTCTCGGGATCGCCGTTGTGCCGCCATTCCGGGAAGGAGCGGGTGAAGTCGTGCAGCGCCTTCAAAGGCTCCAGCAGGCGGCGGATCGGTTCGGACAGGCCGTTGTAGGCGGCGATGTTGCTGGCCCACACCGTGTCGCCGCCGATGGGCGGAATGAGCTTGCCCGACAGGGCGACGATGGCCGGCGGCGTTTCGATGCAGGTGACGTCGGTGTGCCAGACGTCGTTGTCGGTCGGGTTGTGCGGCCCGGTGTCCAGCACCATGATCTCCGGCTGCTCCGGCACCTTCGGATAGATCGGGTGGACGTGCAACTGGCCGAAACGGGCGGCGAAGTCGCGCTGCGCCTGCGGCGTCAGCGGCTGGTTCTCGAAGAACAGCACCTGATGGGCGACCAGCGCCCGCTCCAGCGCCTCCGCTTCGCTGTCCGACAGCGGGCGGGAGAGGTCGACACCCTCCACCCGCGCACCGATAGCGGGGCTGACGGGCGTGACGGTCAGGGCGGACAAGGCGATGTCTGGCATGGCGGTTCCCCAATCTTTTTGTTTGGCGGTTTATAAATTCCGGCAGTTGCAGTTCTCAGGACTTGCCCTTCCACGGCACCAGCCACGCTTCCAGCAGGCGCATGCCGTAGGAAAAGGCGAAGGCGAAGGCGGCGATGATGCCGATGCCGACGAAGACCACGTCGGTGGCGAGGAAATGCGAGGCGGACATGATCATGAAGCCGATGCCGCGGGTGGCGGCGATCAGCTCCGCCGCGACCAGCGTGCTCCAGCCGACGCCGATGCCGATGCGCAGGCCGGTCAGGATTTCCGGCAGGGCGCTGGGCAGCACGATGGTGCGGAACAGCTGCCAGCGGCTGGCGCCCAGCGACAGGGCGGCATTCACCCGCTCGATGGGCAGCGCCCGCACCCCGGCCTGCGCCGACAGGCAGACCGGCGCGAACATTGCCAGCGTCAGCAGGACGATCTTCGAAACCTCGCCGATGCCGAGCCAGATGATCATCAGCGGCAGATAGGCCAGCGGCGGCAACGGCCAGTAAAACTCGATGGGCGTGTCGAAAACCCCCTTGGCCCAGCGGTTCAGCCCCATCGCCAGCCCCAGCGGAATGCCGAGCGAGGCGGCGATGACGGCGGCGGAGAAGATGCGGAACAGGCTGGCCGAAACATGCTCCCACAGCGTGGCGCCGGCATAGCCGTCCTCGACGACCGCCAGGAACTGGGTCGCCACCTCCTGCGGTGTCGGCAGGAACAGCGGCGGCACCAGCCGGTAATGGGTCGCCAGGAACCACGCCGCCAGCAGCAGGAGCGCGGTGGCGAGGCTGATCGGGCCGGTGCGCGCCCCGTCCAGCCCGAAGGGATGGAGCCGGACGATCTTCGGCCGGTCAGCCGGATCGGAGGCGCGGCTTCCGGCGCGGGCGAGGTCGGTCATTGCAGCACCGCCCGGCGGGAGTCCGCCTCGGCATGCGGGCGATGCACCAGGGACCGGATTTCGTCATAGAGATCTGCGAACTCCGGTGCCGACAGGATGGCGCGCACGTCGCGCTCGGCGGCGAAGCGGCGGACGAAATCCAGGTCGAAACGGGCGACGATCCGGCCCGGCCGTGGCGACATCACCACCACGGTGGTGCCGAGGAACAGCGCCTCCTCGATGGAATGGGTGATGAAGAAGATGCGCTTGCCGGTGCGTGCCCAGACGTCGATCAGCAGTTCCTGCATCTGCTCGCGGGTCAGGCTGTCGAGCGCGCCGAACGGCTCGTCCATCAGCAGGATCTTCGGGTCGGTCGCCAGCGCGCGGGCGATGCCGACGCGCTGGCGCATTCCGCCCGACAGCTCGTGCGGGAAAGCATCGGCGAAGCCTTCCAGCCCGACCAGCCCCAGCAGTTCCTCCGCCCGCTCGCGCCGCTCCCGGGCGGGAACCCCGGCGAAGCGCAGGCCGAGCGCCACATTGTCGGCGACGCTGCTCCAGGGCAGCAGCGTGTCCTTCTGGAACACCACGCCGCGGTCGGCGCCGGGGCTGGCGACCGGCTGGCCGTCCAGCGTGATCGACCCCTCCGACAGGGGCAGGAAGCCGGCGATGGCGTTCAACAGCGTCGATTTCCCGCAGCCCGATGCCCCCAGCGCCACGACGATGCTGTTGGCGTCGATGTCGAGCGACGCGCGGTCCAGCGCATGGACCACCCGCCCGTCACGGGCGGAAAAGAAGACGCTGGCGTTGCGGACCTGGAGCATGGACGCTCTCCCGTCGGCGATAAGATTAGCGGACGTCCTTGACGTAGTCGGCGGTGACGAAGCCGCCGTAGCTGGGCAGCACGGTGGTGATCTTCTTTTGCTCCTTCAGGAACTCCGCCGTGTCCTTCAGGATCTTCGCGGCACCGCTTCCCTCGCCGCCGGCCAGCCAGGCGGTGGAGGCCTGCACCTCCGCCGGGACCAGCGACAGGTTGGTCAGTGCCGACGCCTGATCGGAGGGCGTGCCGCCCAGCAGCTTCGCCAGCGTCTTCGCATTCTCGGAATCCGGCCCCCACGCCGCCTTGTCGTTGCGGAAGGAGGCGCTGTAGCGCTCGATGGTGCCGGCGAAGCTCTTGAGGAAGGCGGGATTGTCCTTGGTGAAGGCCGCGGTCGCCACCCAGGCACTGAAGGTCGGGGCGCCGCGGTCGGCCACCTCGCGCGAGGTCAGCAGCACCTTGCCGGTCTTCTTCAGTTCGGTCAGGGCGGGATCCCAGACGAAGGCGCCGTCCAGGTCACCGCGGTTCCAGGCGGCGACGATGTCCGGCTGCGGAATGGCGAAGACCTGGGCGTCGCGCTCCGTCAGCTTCTCCTGCTTCAGCACGGCGAGCAGCTGGTAATGGTCGGTGGAGACCGGAGCCGCCGCCAGCTTCTTCCCCTTCAGGTCCGACGGCTTCTCGATGCCGGAGCCGTTGCGCACCACCAGCGCCTCGTCGGTGCCGGAGATGGTGGCGAGGTGGAAGGCCTTCACGTCCAGCCCGCGGCTGACCGCGGCGGCGAAGGGGCTGGAGCCGACATAGCCGACCTGCACGTCGCCCGAGGCAATGGCGGCGAAGATCTCGGCACCCGAGTTGAATTTGCGGAAGTCGATCTCGGCGCCGGTCGCCTTGGCGAAGTCACCGTTGGCGATGGCGACCGAGGAGGGCAGCGCGTCGGTTTGATAGCCGACCACGACCTTGCCGGACGCGGCTTCGGCGATGGTAGAGGCGGCAAAGGGGGCGACCGCCGCCAGCGCGGCAGAGAGGAGAATATGCAGATTGGTCTTCATCGTCGTTTCCCCCGTCACGGTGTGGATGCCGGCCTGCGAGGACCGGGAATCCGAATGTGCGTGAACTCTAAAGCGACGCCCGCGCTGTTGTCATCATAAAATCTACATTCCTACAGGGAAATAGATTGTAAACACGTTTCTTTTTTGTTAAATTCTGCGGGCATTGCCGTCCGTATGGCGCTGGACGCAAGGTTTTCCCGCCATCGGCTCGCCAAGGGCGGTACCGATTCCGCTGAAAAATTTCAGCCGATACGAAGCAGACGCTTGACCTCAGCAATTTTTCCCATTTTCCTATAGACAATAAGATATTTGAACAGACTCAATCTGTTGAATTTTGCAGCCAGTGGCAAGCGCCACGCCAAAACCACCTGACCCCAAACCACCTGACCTAAGGAGTTCAGCCATGCAGGGTTTGAGTGATTTCGACCGGATGGTGATGGCGTCGCTCTGCCCCTCGGGCACGCTGGTGCTGCCGCTTCTCCCGCCCGACGGTCACCCGGCGGACATGACAGACTGCTCTGGCGACGATGAGCGTCCGGACCGCGGCCTGCTTCCCCTCGGCCTCGGCATCGTCTCGGCCATTCTCCTGGCATCGCTGGCAGCGCTGGCCTGATCAGGCCGGCAGCGGCCGCCAAACTCTCGAAGGATAAGAAAAAGTGGCGGTTCAGGACCATGACGCATATTGGCAGCCCGGTCTGGAAACCCAGAGCCGTGCCAACTGGCGGCAATTGCAACTCGACCTGCTGAAGGACCATCTGCGGCACGCCTACGAAGGCTCGCCCTACTACCGCGCCGCCTTCGACTCGCAGGGGGTGTCGCCGGGAGACCTGCGCACGCTGGACGATCTGCGGCGGTTTCCCTTCCTGGACAAGGCGACCATCCGCGACCGTCAGGTCGCGGTGCCGCCCTTCGGCGATCTGGTCGCCGTGCCGGAACGGGAGATCGTCTACATCTCCGCCTCCAGCGGATCGACCGGGGTGCCGACCGCCTCGCCTTTTACCGCCAAGGACTTCGAAGAGTGGATCGACTATGAGGCGCGGCAGTTCTGGTCGAGCGGCCTGCGGCCGGCCGACCGCTATGCCCATGCGCTGAACTTCTCCCTGTTCGTCGGCGGCCCCTGCGTGCTGGGGGCGCAGAAGCTGGGCGCGCTCAGCATCCATGCCGGAACCCTGCCGTCGGAACGGCTGCTGGCGGTGCTGAACCAGTTCAAGGCGACGGCGCTGTGGACGACACCGTCCTACGCTTGGCATCTCGGCGAGACCGCCCAGAGCGAGGGCATCGACCCCGCCCGCGATCTCGCGGTCCGCCGCCTGTTCGTGGCGGGCGAGCCCGGCGGCTCGATCCCCGAGACGCGCGAACGGATCGAGGCGCTGTGGGGGGCGGAGGTCTACGACTATTACGGCCTGTCCGACATCTTCGGCTCCTGCGCCGGCATGTGCGTGGAGAAGGACGGGCTGCACTGGGCCGAGGACCATATCCTGGTCGAGGTGCTGAACCCCGAAACCCTCGAACCGGTGGCGGAGTGCGAGCGCGGCGAGCTGGTGCTGACCACCCTGCGCAAGCGCGCCCGCCCGATCATCCGCTTCCGCACCGGCGACATCGTGTCGGTGACGACGGAGCCCTGCCGCTGCGGCCGGACCTCCCTGCGACTGAAAGGCGTGCATGGGCGGCTCGACGACATGCTGATCGTCAAGGGCGTCAACCTGTTCCCCGGCGACGTGGAGGCGGTGGTGCGCCAGGACCCGGCGCTGACCGGCGAATACCGGCTGGTGCTGGACCGGGTCGACCGGCTGGACCGCCTGACGGTCGAGGCGGAACACACCCACGGCTTCAACGGCGATCTGGAAGAGCTGCGGGGCCGGCTGCGCCGCCAGCTGAAGGCTGCCACCGGCGTCGGGGCGGAGGTCGCCCTGCTCGCCCCCGGCACGCTGCCCCGCGCCGTCCACAAGGCCAAGCGAATCGACGACCGCCGCCAGCATGTGTGGTCGTGACCCAATCCCCTGACGGAGCCCGCTCCCATGCCGGATACCCATCTTCCCGTCACCGAACAGCTGCCCGACGACTTCTCCCAGGCGGCGGCCGGCCGCCTGTTCATCAACGCCCGCACGCCGCAAAGCTGGTCAGACAGGCCGGTTCCGGTGGAGACCCTGCATCGCCTCTACGAACTGGTCCGGCTGCCGCCGACCGCCTTCAACGGCAGCCCGGCGCGCTTCGTCTTCCTGACCACGCCGGATGCAAAGGAGCGCTTGCGGCCAGCCTTGAGCCGCGGCAATCAGTCCAAGCTGACGGCCGGCGCCATCGCCATCGTCGCCTATGACCGCCGCTTCTTCGAGCATCTGCCGCTGCTGAGTCCGCATTACGACCCCTCGCCGATGTTCGTCGACGAGCCGTCGCTGGCCGAGACCACGGCCTTCCGCAACGGCAGCCTCCAGGCCGGCTACCTGATCCTGGCCGCCCGGCTGCTGGGTCTGGATGCCGGGCCGATGTCCGGCTTCGATGCCGAAGCGGTCGATGCGGAGTTCTTCGCCGACGGCCGTCTCCGCACCAACCTGCTGGTGGCGCTGGGCCATGCCGACGGACCGCCGTCGCGCCCGCGCGCCCCGCGGCTGGACGCATCGAAGGCGGTGGTGATCCTCTGAGCCCAACGCCGTAGCGGCCGGCAAATCCCGGCCGAACGGGAGATCGATCATGAGCGTGAACGACACGGCCGCCGCCCTGCCGGCGGCCAACGGCGGAGCTTTGCCAATCGGCGGCGGCCTCCCATCCAACCTCCTCCTGCGCTTCTCCGCCGCCGCCCTGCTGTGGTTCGCCGCGTCCGGGGTGACGGCCCTGTGGCCCGACGCCGCCGATGCCCAGGAGTGGGAGCGGACCGGCGAGTTCGCCAGCCTGCTGGCAGTCGCGGCCGGGCTGCTTGTGCTGGCCGCCCTGCTGGCCGCGGCGATCCGCCCTGCACCGCGCAGCCGGCTGGAGGCCGCCATCGCCAGCCTGTCGGCGTCCGTTCCCTGGCTGATCGCCCTGGCGCTGGGCGTCACCGGCTGGGAAATCCTGACCGCCAAGCTCAATCTGCTGCCGCGCCCCTTCTTCGTGCCGCCGCAGGCGCTGCTGGAGGTCTATCTCGACGACTGGCCGCGGCTGCTCGACTGCTTCGCCGCGTCGCTGAGGCTGCTGGTCACCGGCTATGCCGTGGGTTCGATCCTTGGCGTGGTGACGGGGGTCGCCATCGGCTGGTCGCGCGCGGTCGGCTATTGGGTGCACCCGGTTCTGCGGCTGATCGGCCCGCTGCCGGCCACCGCGTGGCTGCCCATCGCCTTCTTCGCCTTTCCCACCAGCTGGAGCGCCAGCGTCTTCCTGATCGCGCTGGCCAGCGGCGTGCCGGTGACCGTCCTCACTTGGTCCGGCGTGGCCGGGGTCAACAGCGCCTATTACGACATCGCCCGCACGCTGGGCGCCTCCCCGCGCTTCATGGTGCTGAAGGTCGCCGTTCCGGCGGCGATGCCGCATGTCTTCGTCGGGCTTTTCATGGGGCTGGGCGCCTCCTTCGCCGTCCTGGTGGTGGCGGAGATGCTGGGCGTGAAATCCGGGGTCGGCTGGTACCTGCAATGGGCCCAGGGCTGGGCCGCCTACGGCAACATGTATGCGGCACTGCTGGTGATGGCGCTGCTCTGCTCCGGTCTGGTGACGCTGCTGTTCCGCGTCCGCGACCGCCTGCTCGCCTGGCAGAAAGGAATGCTCAAATGGTAGCGCTTGAGACCGTCGACACCGCCGGCATGACCATCGACGTGCAGGCGGTCAGCCACAGCTTCGAGCTGCACGGCGCGCCGCTGCCGGTGCTGGACGGGGTGGAACTGCGGGTCGAGCCGGGCGAGCTGGTCGCCCTGCTGGGACCGAGCGGCTGCGGCAAATCCACCCTGCTGCGCCTCGTCGCCGGACTGGAGCCGCCCAGCCGCGGCAGCATCCTGGCCGACGGCCGCCCCATCGACGGTCCCGACCCGTCGCGCGTCGTCGTCTTCCAGGACCCGACGCTCTATCCCTGGCGCACCGTGCGCGACAATGTCGCCCTGGGGCTGGAGGCCCGCGGCCTGCTGCGCTCCCAAGGCCACCGGATCGACAAGGCTCTGGCGCTGGTCGGACTGACCGGCTTCGAGAAGGCCTATCCGCATCAGCTGTCGGGCGGCATGGCCCAGCGCGCGGCGCTGGCCCGCGCCCTGGTCAACGACCCCCGCCTGCTGATCCTCGACGAACCGCTGGGCAAGCTGGACAGCCTGACCCGGCTGGCGATGCAGAGCGAACTGGTCGATCTGTGGCGCAGTTCGGGCTTCACCGGCCTGCTGGTGACCCACGACATCGAAGAGGCGCTGTTCATGGCGACCCGCGTGATCGTGTTCAGCGGCCGCCCGGCCCGCATCAAGGCCGACCTGTCCATCGACCGCCCCTATCCCCGCCACCGCGGCGATCCGGTCCTGACCGAGCTTCGTCACCGCATTCTCGAACTGCTCGGCCTTGCCGAGACCTGGTGAGGACACCCGACCATGCCCGACAACCTCCCCCCCGCCTCCACCACTCCGAACCTGTCTCGTCTGCGCGGCTTCATCGCCGATTTCACCCGGCTGGTGGAGCGGCAGGGCGACGACGAGTCCGCCGTGCTCGATGTCGGCCGCGCCCTGCTGGCCGGGCTGATCGCCGTCGACGATTGGCTGCCCGACGCCTATGCCCAGCCCGACCCGGTGCAGTATCGCCAGTATCTGCTGCATTGCGACCCGTACGAGCGCTTCTCCGTCGTCAGCTTCGTCTGGGGACCGGGGCAGCGGACGCCGATCCACGACCACACTGTCTGGGGCCTCGTCGGCATCCTACGCGGGGCGGAACGGTCGCAACGCTACGACCTCCAGCCGCAGGGCGGCCCGCCGGTCGCCCATCAGCCCGAAATCCTGAAGGCCGGGTCGGTCGAGGCGGTGTCGCCCCGCATCGGCGATGTCCATGCGATCTCCAACGCGCTGGCTGACCGGCCGTCCATCAGCATCCACATCTATGGCGGCAACATCGGCGCCGTCCGGCGGTCGGTGTTCGACCCGCTGACCGGCCAGCGCAAGCCCTTCATCTCCGGCTATGCCAACAGCGCCCTGCCCAACCTTTGGGACCGCTCGCAGCCCGTCCCCCACGCCGCCTGAGGATCCGTCACCGCCATGACCGCAGCCGTCACCGCAACCGCTCCGCTCGCCACCCGCCGCCCCGCCGACATCCGCCGCGCCTGGATCGAACGCGACGAGGTCGCCCTGCTCGACGCGCGGGAGGAAGGCCCCTATTCGCTGGCCCACCCGCTGTTTGCCGTCTCCGTCCCGCTGAGCCGCGTGGAGTTGCTCGCTTACGACCTGCTGCCGCGGCGCGACGTGCCGATCACCGTCTATGACGATGGCGAAGGCTATGCCGAGCCGGCCGCCCGCCGGCTCCAGGCGCTGGGCTACGGCGACGTGACGCTGCTGGAGGGCGGGCTGGCCGGCTGGATCGCCGCCGGATTCGAGGTCTATCGGGACGTGAACGTGCCGAGCAAGGCCTTCGGCGAGTGGGTCGAGCACCATCGCCACACCCCCTCGCTGCCGGCTGCGGAGGTGAAGGCACTGATCGACGCCAAGGCCGATCTGGTCATCCTCGACGCCCGCCGCTTCGAGGAATACCGCACTATGTCGATCCCCGGCGGCATCAGCGTGCCGGGCGCCGAACTGGTCAAGCGCGTCCACGACATCGCTCGCGATCCCAAGACCCTGGTGGTGGTCAACTGCGCCGGCCGCACGCGGTCGATCATCGGCACCCAGTCCCTGGTGAATGCCGGCATCCCCAACCGGGTCGCCGCCCTGCGCAATGGCACCATCGGCTGGACGCTGGCCGGGCTGACGCTGGACAGCGGACGCGAGGGCCGCTTCCCGGAAGTCTCGGCAGACGGCGACGCCGCCGGCCGCCGGGCGGCGCGGGCAGTTGCCGACCGCGCCGGGGTCGGCAGGCTCGATGCGAAGACGCTCGACCGCTTCCGCGGTGACGAGCGCCGGACGCTCCATCTCTTCGACGTGCGCACGCCGGAGGAGTATGAGGCCGGTCATCTGCCCGGCTTCCGCCACGCTGCCGGCGGCCAGTTGGTCCAGGCGACCGACGAATATGTCGGGGTGCGCGGCGCCCGCATCGTCCTGGCCGACGATCCGGCCGGCGGCGGCGGTCCGCGCGCCGACATGACCGCATCCTGGCTGTCGCAGCTTGGCTGGGAGGTGCATGTGCTGGAGGGCGACGTGTCCGAGCTGGGCAGCGAGAGCGGCCCCGACCGCCGCCGCCTGCCGCCGGAGCCGGAGGTGGGAGCGGAGACCATCGCGCCGCGCGACCTGCTGGCCCTGCTGGAGAATGGCGAGGCGACGGTGATCGACATCACCCGCAGCCCGCGCTACCGCGCCGGGCACATTCCGGGGGCCTATTTTTCCACCCGCGCCCGGCTGGCCGGCACCATTGCCCTCCTGCCCAAGGGGGTCCGCCCGGTGCTGACCTGCGGCGACGGCACGCTGACCCGCTATGCCGTCGCCGATTTCACCCTTTCCCATTTGTCTGGCGAGCAACGTCCGCTTCTGCTGGCGGGCGGCACCAAGGGCTGGGTGGCAGCCGGACTGCCGCTCAGCACCGATCTCGACCGGCTTGGGGGCGAACCCGACGACGTCTACAAGCGCCCCTACGAGGGCACCGACAACAGCGCCGCCGCCATGCAGGGCTACATCGACTGGGAGCTTGAGCTGGTCGATCAGCTGAAGCGCGACGGCGCCCACAATTTCCACGTCATCTGACGCACCGGATGGGACAGCTCATGACCAAGCCCTTTTCCATTCGGCGGCGGACCCTGCTGGGCTCCGCTCTGCTTCTCGCCGGCGGGATCGCCGCCTCGATGCCGCAGACGGCACAGGCAGAGGCGACCGAGGTTCGCTTCGCCCGCAATCTCGGCCTCGGCTATCTGCCGCTCTATGTCATGCAGGACAAAGGGCTGGTGGAATCGCGGGCGCGCGCCGCCGGGCTGGGGGAGGTGAAGGCCAGTTACACCCCGCTCGGCAATCCGACGACGATCACCGAAGCCACCCTGTCCGGCAATGCCGATTTCGGCGCGGCCGGCGTGCCCGCCTTCATCATCGCCTGGGATAAAACGAGGGGGAATGCCAACCTGCGGGGGCTGGCGGCGCTGAACGCCCAGCCGGCCTATCTCAACACCAACCGGCCCGAAGTGAAGAGCCTGACGGACTTCACCGAGAAGGACCGCATCGTCGTGCCGTCGGTCCGCGCCTCCTATCAGGCCATCGTGCTGCAGATCGCGGCGGAGAAGACCTTCGGCCCCGGCCAGCATGCGAAGCTCGATCCCCAGACCGTCTCGCTGGCCCATCCCGACGGCACCGCCGCCCTGCTGTCCGGCAAGACCGAGATCACCGCCCATTTCACCAGCCCGCCCTTCCAGGACCAGCAGCTGCGCGATCCCAGAGATCCACAAGGTGCTGAGCAGCTACGACGTTCTGGGCGGCCCCGCCTCCTTCAGCGCGCTGTGGACCTCCGCCGCCTTCCACGACGCCAACCCGAAGCTGACCAAAGCGGTGCTGGCGGCGCTTGAGGACGCGGTGGCGCAGATCAAGGCCGACCCGCAGGAGGCGGCGCGCGCCTACATCCGCATCGAGAACTCCAAGCTCGGCGTGGAGGAGGTGGCAACGATGATCGCGCATCCGGAGATTTCCTACGATCTCACCCCGCGCGGCATCGGCATTTTCACCGACTTCATGGCGCGCATCGGCTCGATCCGCAACCGGCCGGCCGACTGGCGCGACCTGTTCTTCACCGACATCCACGACCGCGCTGGCAGCTGAGGGTTCGCATGTCCGATCCAGACCTCACCATCCATCCGGTGACCCCGACGCTGGGTGCCGAGATCCGCAATCTCCACCTGTCGCAGCCGTTCAGCACCGGCACGGCTTCGGCCCTTGCCGACGCGCTGGACCGCCATCTGGTGCTGGTCTTCCGCGACCAGACCCTGTCGGACGCAGACCTCGTCCGCGTCTCCGCCCATTTCGGTCCGCTCGACAAAGCACCGATCACCGAGAATGGACGGCTGCACGCGCCGGGCCATGAGGAGGTCTACGTCATCTCCAACGTCACGGAGAATGGCCGGCCCATCGGCGCGCTGGGCGCGGGGGAGTCGGTGTGGCACGCCGACATGACCTATCTGGAGACCCCTCCCTACGCCAGCAGCCTCTATGCGCTGGAGGTGCCGGCGGAGGGCGGCGACACCGGCTTCCTCAGCATGTTCGCCGCCTATGACGCCTTGCCGGCGACGCTGAAACGGCGGGTGGAGGGGCTGTCGATCAAGCATGACAGCACCACCAACAGCGGCGGCTACCTGCGCCAGGGGTTCCTCCCGCCGACCGATGTCGCCACCTCGCCGGGCACGGTGCATCCGCTGGTCATCGCCCACCCGGTGACGGGGGCCAGGGCATTGCTGCTGGGCCGCCGTCCCCATGCCCACATCCCCGGCCTGTCGGTGGCGGAGAGCGAGGCGCTGCTGGATGAAATCTGGGCGGCGGCAGTGCGGCCGGAGCTTGCCTGGCACCACCGCTGGCGTGTCGGCGATCTGGTGATGTGGGACAACCGCTGGACCATGCACCGCCGCGACCCCTTCCCCGAGGACCAGCGCCGCCGCATGCACCGCACCCAGATCGCCGTGCCGGCGGATCGTCGCCAGGACCCGCGGCGGACGGTGGCCGCATGACCGTCATCGCCGCCCTGCGTCCGCTGGCGAAGGCTCCGGCGGCGGCCCTGGCCCGCGTGCGGTTCGTCCTGACCGACATGGACGACACCCTCACCCACCGGGGCCGCCTGTCCGCCCGAACCTACGACGCTCTGGAGCGGCTGCGCGATGCCGGAATTCCGGTCCTGCCGGTCACTGCCGCCCCGGCTGGCTGGGCCGACCAGATGGCGCGCATGTGGCCGGTGGACGGGGTGATCGCCGAGAATGGCGGCTTGTTCCTGCGCCGTACCGCCGACGGCGATGTCGAGCGGCGCTATTGGCACGGGGAGGAGGAGCGCACGGTGGCCGCAAGGCGGCTGGAGCGTCTGCGGCAGGCCATCCACGCCGTCCTGCCCGAGGTGGAATTGGCGAGCGACCAGCCTTTCCGCCTGTGCAGCCTCGCCTTCCGCGTTCCTTCCGATCCCGCCTTGCGAACGGCGCTGGTCCGTCACTTCCGCAACGCCGGAGCGGAGGTGACGGTCAATTCCCTATGGGTGCTCGGCTGGTTCGGCGGCTACGACAAGCTCGGCATGGCGCGCCGGGTGATGCGCGAGGTTCATGGCCTCGACATCGACGCCGCACCGGAGACCGTCGCCTATGCCGGCGATTCGGTCAACGACGCGCCGATGTTCGCCCATTTCCCGACCTCCGTCGGCGTCAGCACGGTCATCGACTTCCTGTCCGAGATCCCCCGGCCGCCGGCCTGGATCACGCGAGGCCCCGGCGGCGACGGCTTCGTCGAGCTGGCCGACGCGCTGCTGACGGCGCGGAACCCTCCCTCCCTTGTCCCGGAGCCACGCTCCGCAGGAGACCATCATGAGCCTTGATCGACCGTTCTCCCTCACCCGCCGTCATGCTCTCGGCCTCGGTGTCGGCGCGCTCGCCGCCGGGCTCGCGCCCCTGCGGCCGGCGAACGCTGCCATTCCCGCCGGCACCGTGCTGAAGGTCGGCGACCAGAAGGGGGGCGTCCAATCGGTGATCGAGGCGGCCGGGCTTCTGGCCGACCTGCCCTACCGCATCGAATGGAGCCAGTTCCCGGCCGCCGCCCCGCTGCTGGAGGCGCTGAACGCCGGTGCCATCGAGGTCGGCTATGCCGGTGACGCGCCGACCACCTTCGCGCTGGCCGCCGGCACCTCGGCAAAGATCATCGGCGCCGTCCGCTCCAACCCGCAGAGCACCACCATCCTGGTGCCGGGCTCCTCCCCCATCCGCAGCGTCGCCGACCTGAAGGGCAAGACCATCGGCACCGGGCGCGGCTCCATCGGTCATTACCTCGTGCTGGCGGCGCTGAAGGCGAACGGACTGAAGCCGGACGACGTGAAGATCGCCTTCCTGCTGCCGTCCGACGCCAAATCGGCTCTGGCCGCCGGTTCCATCGACGCCTGGTCGAGCTGGGGCATCTATGTCTCGCAGGCGCTGCTGGTCGACGGCGCCCGCGCGGTCGTCACCGGCACCGGCCTGATGAGCGGTCTGTCCTATCAATCCGCCACGCTGGAGGCGATCTCCACCAAGCGCGAGGCGTTGACCGACCTGATCCGCCGCTTCGCCGCCGCCCGGCTGTGGGCTCTGGAGAACAGCGACGCCTATGCCGGCATCTGGGCAAGGACGGTCGGTGTCGATCCCACCATCGCCCGCCACACCTTCGGCGTCGAGCGGGCGCGGCCGGTCGCCATCGACGCCTCGGTCATCGCCGATCAGCAGGCGACGTCCGACGTCTGGCGCGAGTTCGGCATCATTCCCAAGCGGCTGGACGCGGCGGCGATCTTCGATCCCGGCTTCAACAGCGCGCTGCCGGCCTGACGGCGGCGAACCGCAGGGAGGCGATGCGGGATGGCGATGCTTCCGACCAACCTCGACATGGATGTGCTGCGGGCGCTGGTGATCGCCATGGAGCATGGCGGTTTCGCCCGCGCCGCCGAACGGCTGGGGCGGACCCAGTCGGCGATCAGCCTGCAGATGAAGAAGCTGGAGGAGCAGGTCGGCCAGCCGCTGTTCCGCAAGGCCGGCCGCACGGTGGCGCTGACCGATGCGGGCGACCTGCTGCTCGGCTATGCCCGCCGCATCGTCGCCCTGAATGACGAGGCGCTATCGGCCGCCCGCGGCCGGGCGATGGAGGGCACCGTGCGGGTCGGCTTTCCCCAGGATTTGGCGGAACGCTGGCTGCCATCCGTGCTCGGCTCCTTCCACCGCGCCCATCCCCGCATCCATGTCGAGGCCCAGGTCGGCCGCGGGCGCGAACTGCGCGAGCGGGTGGCGCAAGGGGCGCTCGATCTCGCCCTGGCCTTCGGTGAGATCGGCGGCGATTCCGCAAGGACGACGACCGGAGCGGCCACTCTGGCCCATCTGCCGGTGGCCTGGGTCGCACCGGACGGATTCCGCGCCGACCGGGAAAGCACCCTGCCGCTGGCCCTGCTCGACGCGCCCTGCATGTTCCGCCAGCACGGCATCGAGCGGCTGGACGGTGGCGGGCGCCCGTGGCGCATCACCTTCACCAGCCCCAGCTTGTCCGGCCTGTGGGCGGCGGTGGAAGCCGGGCTGGGCGTCACGATCCGCACACCGCTGGGCCTGCCCGAAACGCTGGCGCCCCTCGAGCCGCATCATGACCTGCCGGAACTGGGCTCGGTCCCGCTGGAACTGCATCGCGCGCCGTCCGCCGCCAACCCGGCGGTCGACCGTCTGCACGGGATTCTGGCGGACTCGCTGGCCGCGGTCCTGCGTGACGCGGGCGCACATTAACAACACAAAATTCACGTTACTTAAGTTTTTCTCAACATTGCAGTTTGTGTTTTTTGTTTTTCCTATTCACGCAATAGGAATAGGCTTTCTCCCGTAGCCACCGCAATGACCGGCATCGGGAGGGAACATGACGGCAGCCACCGCAACCCAACGAACGGGATCCCGATCCCGGAGATGGACGCTTCCGGCGGGGGCTCTTCCGGCGGGTCTGCGCCGCTGTGCGGTGCCGCTGGCCCTGCTGGTCCTCTGGCAGGCCAGCGTCGGGTTGGGCTGGATTTCCACCCGCACCATCCCCTCGCCCAGCCAGATCCTGACGGCCTTCTGGGACTTGACGGTCAGCGGCGAGTTGGCGGTGCATCTGCTGGTCTCGCTCGGCCGGGTCAGCGCCGGGCTCGCGATCGGCGTGTCGGTCGGCACCGTCTGCGCCTTGATCGCCGGCCTGTCACGGCGGGGGGAGGATGCGCTGGATGCGCTGCTGCAAATGCTGCGCACCCTGCCCCATCTGGCGCTGGTTCCGCTGTTCATCCTGTGGTTCGGCATCGGCGAGACGCCGAAGATCGCGCTCGTCGCACTCGGCACCGCTTTTCCGATCTACCTGAACCTGTCCGCCGGCATCCGCACCGTCGACGCCAAGGTGGTGGAGGCGGTCTCCACCCTGGGCCTGACAAGGGGGGAGATGATCGCCCAGGTCATCCTGCCGGGGGCCCTGCCCGCCTTCCTGACCGGCCTGCGCTACGCGCTCGGCGTGGCGTGGCTCAGCCTCGTGGTGGGCGAACAGATCAACGCCTCCAGCGGCATCGGTTATCTGGCGATGACGGCGCGGGAGTTCCTGCGCACCGACGTGATCATCGTCGCCCTGATCGTCTACGCCATCCTCGGCCTGCTCGCCGACCTGATCGTCCGCGTCATCGAACGCAGGGCACTGGTCTGGCGCCCGGCCTTCATCAAGGAGTGACCCTCCATGAGCCACGCCCTTTCCCGAATCCCCGCCTCCCAGTCCACCATCGGCAAGCCTGTCGTCAGCGTCCGCGGCCTCGTCCGCAACTTCGGCAACGGCAATGTGCTGGACGGCCTGTCGCTCGACCTTCAGCCCGGCTCCTTCACCGCGCTGCTCGGCCGATCCGGCTGCGGCAAGTCGACGCTGCTGCGCACCCTGGCCAAGCTGGACCCGGCGCCGGAGGGCACGGTGCAACTGCCGGACGAGCGCGCCGTGGTGTTCCAGGAGCCGCGGCTTGTGCCCTGGATGCGGGTGCTGCGCAACGTCACGCTGGGCCTGCGCCGTCCGGATGCCGAAGCCCGCGGCCTCGCGGCCCTGGCGGAGGTCGGGCTGTCCCACCGCGCCAATGCCTGGCCGCTGACCCTGTCGGGCGGCGAGGCGCAGCGGGCGGCGCTGGCCCGCGCCCTGGTCCGTGAACCGCGCCTGCTGCTGCTGGACGAGCCTTTCGCGGCGCTGGACGCGCTGACCCGGATGCGCATGCAGGGTCTGGTGGAGACGCTGTGGCGCGCCCATTCCCCCGCCGTCTTGCTGGTGACCCACGACGTGGACGAGGCGCTGTTGCTGGCAGACCGCGCCGTGGTGATGGCGGACGGCAAGATCGCCGCCGACATCCCGATCCCGCTCGCCCGTCCGCGGCGCCATGGCGACCCCGGCTTCATCGCGCTGCGCTCTCGCCTGCTGGCCGAGTTGGGCGTCGACGAGGAGCATCTGGCCGCACGGGAACCGCAGCGCACCGACGCCACGGCAACCGACACCAGGACAAGCGGCACCCAGGCAACCGGCGCCCAGACAGCCGGTGCAAGGCCCGGCGGCTACGGCCTGCCCGCCGGTGCCGCCGCCGCACCCAGCCTCTGACCCTCTACGCCGACGGACCCGACGCCATGACGACCGATCTTGTCCGCCTCCCCGCCTCCCCGTTCAGCCGCCGCACTCTGCTGCGCGGAGCCTGCGGCGCCCTGGCGCTGGGCACCCTGCCCGGCCTTGCACAGGGTGCCTCCGGCCCAGCCTCCGAAACCGTGTTGCACATCGCCGACTACAAGGCGCTGGACGGGCTGGCGCTGGAGGCGTCCGGCAATGCCGGGTCCAGCTTCCGGTCGCAGTTCGCCGAGTTCGCATCGGGCAACCTGATCGTCGAGGCGATCAACGCCGGCTCCATCGACGTCGGCTCCAGCAGCGAGATCCCGCCCGCCTTCGGCATCGCCGCCGGCGCCCGCCTGTCCATCGTCGCGGTGGTCAAGGACGACGTCAACTGGCAGGTGGTGCTGGTGCCGCCCGGCAGCCCGATCAAATCGGTCGCCGACCTGAAGGGCAAGCGCGTCGGCTATGTCCGCGCAACCACCACGCAATACTATCTCGCCAAGATGCTTGGCGAAGCCGGGCTGCGCTTTACCGACATCCAGCCGATCAGCCTGACCCCGTCGGAGGGACAGGCCGCCTTCGAGCAGGGCGCGCTCGATGCCTGGGCGATCTACGGCTATTCGGTGCCCTTCGCCATCAAGAAGGGCGCGCGGGTCCTCGTCACTTCCAACGGCTACCTGTCGGGCAACTACCTGTATCTCGCCTCGCCCGACGCGCTGGCCGATCCTGGCAAGTCGGCCGCCATCGGCGATTACTTCCTGCGGCTGCGCCGCGCCTTCGCCTGGCGCGCCGCCAATCTGGAGCGCTGGGCACAGGTCCATTCCACCGCCATCGGCGTGCCGGTCGAAACCGACCTGGAAATCCTGCGCAAGAATTCACGCCAGCGCGATCTGGCGCCGATCACCGATGCCGACATCGCCTCGGCCCAGAACGTCGCCGACACCTTCCACCAGCTCGGCGTCCTGCCGAAGCGCATCGACATTGCCCCGGCCTTCGACCGCCGCTTCACCGACATCCTGTCGCGTCCGCTCAGCTGAGCCCTATCGGCCAGTTGGCGCCACCCCAATCCCTCGCCAGCCATAAAAAGGGAACCACCGCCATGACCGCCTCCCACAGTGCCTCCGCCCATCCGCTCCGCTTCGTCGGCTTCGTCGGCAACCACAATGCATCGGAGATCATCCCGCGCCAGGGCCCGGTGGTGGACCGCGACTATATCGAGACGGTCGCCAAGGCGCATGAGCTGGGCGGCTTCGATTCCGTACTCCAGGCCTTCCATGCCGATGCGCCGGACAGCCTTCAGGTCAGCCAGCACATCAGCAGCGTCACCGACCGGCTGGGCGTGCTGATTGCCCACCGCCCCGGCTTCCAGGCGCCGACCATCCTCGCCCGCCAGTTCGCCACGCTGGACCAGCTGAGCCGCGGCCGCGTCGCCATCAACGTCATCACCGGCGCCGAGCGCAGCGAGCTTGCCCGCGACGGCAACCTTGTGGACGACAAGGACGACCGCTATGCCCGCACCTCCGAGTTCCTCGACATCGTCCGCGCCGAATGGACCAGCGACAAGCCCTTCGACTATCAGGGCCGCTTTTATCAGGTCGAGAAGGCCTTCTCGCAGGTGAAGCCCTACAACCCGTCGGGCATCCCGGTGTGGATCGCCGGCGCCTCCGCCGCGGCGGTCGAGGTGGCGGGACGCCATGCCGACACCTATGCGGTGTGGGGGGAGACCCACGATCAGGTGCGCGAACTTCTGGCCCGCGTGCGTGCCGCCGTCGCCAAGGCGGGCCGTCCGCAGCCGGCCTTCAGCCTGTCGCTGCGCCCGATCCTGGCCGAGACCGAGGACGCCGCCTGGGCCAAGGCCGAGGCCATCTACGAAAAGGCCAAGGCGCTGCTGGAGAAGACCGGCTTCACCCGCGGCGACCTGCCGAACAACGAGGGCGCCCGCCGCCTGCTCGCCATCGCCGACAAGGGGCATCGCCACGACAAGCGCCTGTGGACCGCCATCGCCGCCCTGACCGGGGCGAAGGGCAACTCCACGTCGCTGGTCGGCACGCCGGATCAGGTCGCCGACGCCCTGCTCGACTATTACGACCTCGGCGTCACCACCTTCCTGATCCGCGGCTTCGACCCGCTGCCAGACGCCATCGCCTATGGCCGCGACCTGCTGCCGCGCGTCCGCCAGCTGGTGGCCGAGCGCCAGCGCGCCCAGGCCGTCGCTGCGGAGTGAGGCATCGTGCCAGCGCGGTCTCCGGTCATCCTCAACCAGCTTGGCCCCGTTGTGGGGGAGCGCATCGCCGCCCACCCCTCGCGCCCCACGGTGCTGACGCATGAGGCCGGCCACGCACCGTGGCAGGTCCCAACCGGGGTCGAGGTTTTGCTGACCCGTCCGCTGATCGGGTGGGAGGAGGCGCCCGCCGCCCCTCCCACCGGCTGGGGCAAGGGCTTGCGCTGGATCCAGTCGGCGTCCACCGGCATGGATTTCTACCCGCATTGGCTGCTCGGTGGCGCCCCGGTCGTCACCTGCGCCCGCGGCGTGTCGGCGGCGGCCATCGCCGATTACGCGATGACGGCGATCCTGACCGTTGAGAAGCGGTGGGAGGCCATCCGCCTTGCCGGACCGGAGGACTGGCGGCGTGAGACGCTGGGCAGCATCTCCGGCAAGCGGCTGGGGTTGGCCGGCTTCGGCGCCATTGGCCGGGCGGTGACCGAGCGGGCGCTCGCTTTCGGGATGGCCGTCGGGGCGGTGCGCCGCTCCGGCTGGGCCGAGCCGGAACCGGGCGTCGAACCGTTCGACCGGCTGGAGGAGTTGGCGGCGGTCAGCGACCATCTGGTGCTCGCACTGCCGCTGACTGCCGCCACCCGCGGGCTGGTGAGTGCCGGCCTGCTGGCGCAGGCCAAGCCGGGGCTGCATCTGGTCAACGTCGCCCGCGGCGCGCTGGTCGATCAGGACGCCCTGCTCGCCGCCATCGAGAGCGGCCGGGTCGCCCACGCCACGCTCGACGTCACCGACCCCGAACCGCTGCCCGCCGGTCACCCCTTCTACCGCCATCCGGCGATCCGGCTGACGCCGCACGTCTCGTGGTCCGCCCCGGATTTCGAGCGGCGGCTGGCCGACCGCATCCTCGCCAACCTCGACGCCTACGCGCGCGGCGAACCGCTGCGCGACGTGGTGGACGCCGGCACCGGCTACTGACCCTTTCCAGACGGAGCCCCCGCCCGATGACCCATATCCAGCCGAGACCGCGCAAATTCTGGCCGCCGGTCGATCCGGTCAGTTACACCAGCGTCGAGGAGGAGCGGCAGCACCGCAAGCAGCGGCTCGCCGCCACCTTCCGCCTGTTCGGCCGCTACGGCTTCGACCAGGGACTGGCCGGCCATGTCACCGCCCGCGATCCGGAGCATCCCGACCGCTTCTGGATCAACCCGCTGGGCCAGCATTTCCGCACCATCCGGGTGTCGGACCTGCATCTGGTCGACGGCGACGGCACCATCCTGCACGGCGACCGCGCCATCAACCAGGCCGGCTTCACCATCCATTCCGCCATCCACCGGGCGCGTCCCGACGTGGTGGCCGCCGCCCACACCCATTCGACCTACGGCAAGGCATGGTCGGCGCTGGGCCAGCCGCTCGCCCCGCTGAGCCAGGATGCGGCGGCCTTCTATGAGGATCAGGTGATCTTCGACCCCTATTCCGGCGTCGTCCTGACCGAGGGTGAGGGCAAGCGGCTGGTGGAGGCGCTGGGCGACCGGAAGCTGGCGATCCTGAAGAACCACGGCCTGCTCACCGTGGGCCCGACGGTGGAAGCCGCCGCATGGTGGTTCATCAGCGCCGACAACGCCGCCCACACCCAGCTGCTGGCCGAGGCCGCCGGCCGGCCCCAGCCCATTGACCATGAGACGGCCCTGCTGACCCGCTCCCAGGTCGGCACCCACCAGGGCGGCGCCTACAACTTCCACCCGCTGTGGGAGTGGATCGTCGCGGCCGAACCCGACCTGCTCGACTGAACCGTTCCCGTCCCACCTTTCGCGAAAGCACAAGACCAATGACCGCGAATCCGGCACCTCCCCTTTCCCGTCCCCTGTCCCGCCGCGGCCTGATCACCGCCGGCGCCATCACCCTCGCCGCCCCCTTCGTGCTGCGCCGTCGGGCGGCGGCGGCGGAACCGCTGCGCCTGTCGTGGAACGCCGGGGCCGTCTGCTTCTCCGCCGTGCCGCTGGCCTTCCAGCTCGACCTGTTCAAGAAGCACGGGCTGGAGGTCGAGCTGGTCAACTTCACCGGCTCCACCGACCAGCTGCTGGAGGCCATCGCCACCGGCAAGGCCGATGCCGGCGTCGGCATGGCGTTGCGCTGGCTGAAGCCGCTGGAGCAGGGCTTCGACGTGAAGATCTCCGCCGGCCTGCATGGCGGCTGCATGCGGCTGTTCGGGGCCAAGGCAGCCGGGGTGAAGACGGTGCTCGACCTGCCGGGCAAGGTCATCGGCGTCAGCGACATGGCCAGCCCGTCGAAGAACTTCTTCTCGGTCGTGCTGACCAAGTTCGGCCTCGACCCCAACAAGGACGTCGAATGGCGCCAGTTCCCCGCTGACCTGCTCGGGCTGGCGGTGGAGAAGGGGGAAATCCACGCCATTGCCGACGGCGACCCGCTGGTGTGGAGCCAGACCAAGAACCCGCAGATGGTGGAAATCACCAACAACGTCTGCGGCGAGTTCGCCACCCGCACCTGCTGCCTCGTCGGCGTGCGCGGCAGCCTGCTGCGAGACAACCGCCCGGCGGCCAAGGCGCTGACCACAGCGCTGATCGAGGCGCAGCACGCGGCTTACGCCGACCTGCGCGCCGCCGCCGCAGCCTATGCCCCCTTCGCCCCCAAATTCCCGGTGGAGGAGCTGGAGGCGATGCTGCGCAGCCACGCCCACAACGTCACCCCCATCGGCGACGAGCTGCGCCAGCAGCTGGCGCTCTACACCGACGAGCTGAAGAGCGTGTCGGTCATCAAGCGTTCGACCGACAGCCAGCGCTTCGCCGGGCGCATCACGGTCGACCTCGCCTGAACCGGCTCCACTGTAGCGGGATTGCCTGCCATGCCCTTTGACGACCTGCCCTTTCCGGCCTCTCCGTTCGCCGGGACCGTCCCCGCCCCGGCGGTCGACCCCTCGCTGATCGCCACCCTGTCGGCGGAGTTCGCGACGCGAGCCGCGGAACATGACGCCACCGCCAGCTTCCCCTTCGAGAATTTCGAGCGGCTGGCAACATTCGGGCTTCCGGCGCTGGTCACCCCGGAAGCGGCGGGCGGCAAGGGCGGCGGGCTGCGCGATGCGCTTGCTGTGGTCAACGGGATCGCCGCCGGCGAACCGTCCACCGCGCTGGTCCTGGTGCTGCAATACGTTATCCACAACCAGCTCTGGCGCGGGTCCGCTTGGCCGGAGGCGCTGCGTGAGCGCATCGCCCGCACCGCCGCGACCGACGGCGCGCTGATCAACATCCTGCGGGTGGAGCCGGAACTGGGCACGCCGCACCGCGGCGGGCTGCCGGCGACAGTGGCGCGCAAGGTGCCGGGCGGCTGGTGCATCTCCGGCACCAAGATCTACTCCACCGGCATTCCGGCGCTGTCCTGGCTCGGTGTCTGGGCCCGCACCGACGATGTGGAACCGCTGGTCGGCACCTGGGTGGTCCCGCGCGGCACCGGCCTCGCCGAACAGGGGATCGAGGTGCGGGAAAGCTGGAACCACATCGGCATGCGGGCCAGCGGCAGCCACGAGGTGGTGTTCCACGACGTCTTCGTTCCCGACGACCATGCCGGCGAGCTGCGCCCGCCCGCCGGCTGGGCCGCCCCCGACGCGGTCGCCACCGCCTGGATGGCCGCCCTGTTCAGCGGTGTCTATGACGGCATCGCCCGCTCCGCCCGCGATTGGCTGGTCAGCTTCCTGCACGCCCGCAAGCCGACGGGGCTGAACGGTGCGTCGCTCGCCACCGTCCCCCGCCTGCAAGAGGCTCTGGGCGGGATCGAGTCACTTCTGCTGACCAACCGCATCCTCCTGCGCTCCCTGTCGGCGGCGGTGGACAGCGGCACGCCGCCCTCGCAGAGCGACGCCCTGCTGGTGAAATACACGGTGACCAACAACGCCATCGACGCGGTGGCGAAGGCGCTGGAAGTCACCGGCAATCCCGGCCTGTCACGCGACAACCCGCTGGAGCGCCATCACCGCGATGTCCTGTGCGCCCGTGTCCATGCCCCGCAGAACGACATGATCCTGACCGGCGCCGGACGGGCCGCTTTGTCACGGTGAGCGGCAAGCGCTCATTGCAGCGCGTAGCGAACGGGAAGCGTGATGTCGATCCGGTTGCGGCCCAATCCGGCAGGGATGGCGGGAAGCGGCGACGCACGCTGGATCATCTCCTCCGCAGCCCGGTCGAGGCTGCCATGCCCCGATCCCTGGACAATCGCCCAGCCCGTGATGGTGCCGTCGGCGACGATGGTGAAGCGGACCAGCACGGTGCCTTCCTCCCGCTTCAGGCGCGCGGCCTGCGGATAGATCTTGTGACGGGCCAGCCTGGCCTGGATCGTGCCGAAGTAATCGGCCGCCTGCCTGTCGGAATTGGCAGGCGGGTCCGAGGGTGGTGCCGAATCCGCCGCCGGAGCGGCTGGTTGGGTTGCCGGTGCGGATGACGCCTGCGCCGCCGGCTGAGCGGCGCGCCCGGCTCTGTCCGTCGGGGGGAGTGCGGCCGGCAGGGCCCTGGTGGGAGACGGGGTCCGCTGCGGGAGGCCGGGCGATGGCCGGCGTGCCGGAATTGGCGGCCGGACGGGCGGCGGGGTTTCCTGCTTGAGCGGCTCCGCCGGGACCAGCGCGGGTTGCTCCGCGACCGGTGTGTCGGCGATTGGTGTGTCGGCGAGCGGTGGCATCGGGGCATCGGGAGGCGGCTCCGATTCCCGTTGCTGCGGCGGCTCGGACGCAGGGTCCGGAACCGGCTCCGGACGGACACCCTCCTCCGCGGCCTTGATGCTTTCCGCAACGGGCTCCGACGGCGGCACCGGTTCTGCCGCAGCCGCGACGAAGGAAAGCTCCACCGCAATCACCGCCGGCAGGGGAGCCGGCGGTGATTGCAGACCGACCGCAAGGGCGATCACCCCCGCGTGCAAGGCGAGCGACAACGGCAGGCTCCACCGCGCCGCCCAGCTCCGGGCGGCCGATGGAACAGGGGCCGTTTCCGCAGCGAGACGGGGCAAGGCTGCAATCGTCCGGTGCTTGGGCATGGAGCGGACCTTCGGCAGGGTAAGGCGCGGTGCGACGGACGGTCCGCCTTAGAACTTCACCGTCATGCCGGCGATGAAGGACCGCCCCGCTCCCGGCAGCGCGCCGATCGTGCCCCGGCTTCCCCCTGCCCGGAAATCGGCATAGTCGACACCGCCCAGCGGCAGGGAATATTGACGGTCGAACAAATTTTCGACGCCGGCATCGACCCGGACATTGCCCCACTCGTATCCCGTCCGCAGATTGACCAGCGCATAGCTGGGCGTCTTCGGCTCGTTGCGCGCCGCTTCCACCCGGTCCTTGCGGGCGGTCGCCTGCACCTCGACGGCGCTGCTCCAGCCGCCCAGCCGGTGTTCCATCGTCAGCAGGGCGTTCAGCGGCATGATGTGATAGAGCGCATCGCCGGTGTCGAGGTTGCGGCCATGCACCCAGCCGACCACGCCGGACAGGCGGAAGGAGCCGATCTTGTCGTCCTCGTACAGCCCGGCCGCCGCCGACAGGTTGGCGCCGACCAGGATGGCGTCATGGTTGGCGAAGCGCAGCTTGACGAAGCCGTTGCTCAGCGTGCCGATCCGCTCGACGTCGATGAAATCCTGCACATAGGTGTAATAGGGGGTCAGCTTGACCTCCCAGGATTTGCGGGCGGCATCGTGCAGCGACAGGGTGGTGCTGACGGTGTTGGCGACCTCCGGCTTGAGGTCGGGGTTGCCGACATAGCCGTTGGCGTCGCCGAACCAGCCGTTCATGCTGCTCGACATCGCGCCGGTGCCCCAGGCATAGCGCTCGTAGAGATTGGGCGAGCGGGTCTTGCGGGCATAGCCGGCTTCGATCGCGCTGGTGTCGGAGGGAGTGTAGCGGACCAGGGCCGTCGCGTCGAAATTGACGTCGGTGCGGCCATGGCCGCGGGCGTTGAAGGCGCGGGCGTCGGCCGCATCGGGGTTGGCCATCGCCATCATGCCCATGCCCATGCCCATGCTGTTCTGCCAGGAATAGGGCTGCACGGCACCGGTGTCCATCCACACCACGTCGTTGCGCACGCCGAGCAGCGTCGTCCAGGCCGGCGACCAGCTTGCCTCCCATTCGGCGAAGGTGCCGAGGCGGTTGCGGGAGCCGTCCTTGACGTTCCAGTAGGTCAGCGGACTCATCATGCTGCTGCCGGCCACCGGGTCCCACCAGTCGTCGAGATGGGTGTGGCGCAGCTCGTTGCCGACGCGCAGGGTGTCGCGCGCCGACAGCGGCAGCGTCGCCTTGACCGAATAGCCGGCGTCGGTGGTCAGCGTGTCCATCGGCATGCCGCCGCCGGCGCTGCCGCCCTTGTCCTCAAGGAAATTCATGGTGTGCCGCGTCCGCCGCCAGTTGGCGCGGGCGTCGAGATTTCCCCAGTCGAAGGCGCCTTCGTACCGGCCGTTCAGGAAGACGGTGCGGTTGTCGGTCAGATCCATGCGCTGGGTGGGAAAGCCCTGGTAGGGCATGGTCTGGATGCCGCCCTGCAGCGTGACCTGATGCCCGTCGCGACGCGCCCCGAACGTCACCGCATTGTCCTGCACGTTGTAGAGGGTCGAGCGGACGGTCTGGCCGTCGCCGGCCTTGTAGTTGCCGGCCCGGCTCCAGGATCCGCTGTAGCCCAGGCTGAGGCTGTCGGTGGCGACGGACGCCTCGGCAGCCCCCGTCACGCCACGGCCGTTCGACCGGTAGGAGGCCGACAGCTTGCCCTCGGTGTGCACCGCCTCCCCCGCCGGAGCGAAGACCGGAGGCGCGCTTTCGGCGGCGATGGTGCCGGCGATGCTGTCGCCGCCGGCGCTGACCGGCGTGATCCCGGCCAGAACCTCGATCTTGGACAGGCGCGTCGGCGTGATTGTGGACAGCGCCGGGTTCATCTGGTTGGGGCAGGCGGGCGCGACGGGCGCGCCGTCGACCAGCACATTGACGCGATCGGCACCCAGCCCGTTCAACGCCGGCAGGCTCGACACGCCGCCATTGCCGTAGAGGCTGACGCCGGGCAGGCCGCGCAGCAGGGCCGCGACGTCTCCGGTGGTGGGCCGGCGGGCCGCCAGCCCATCCCCGCCCAGGGCGGTGCCGGCGGCCAGGGCATCGTCCGGGCCTGCGATCACGGAAATCGCCGGAAGCGATTGGGCAAGCGGTGAAACGGTCTGGGCGGACAGAGCGGTGGGAAACAGTGCGGTGAGGGCAGCACCGGACAGCAGGGCGGCGCGCAGGGCGCCGGCCGCGGCGAAACGCAACATCATGGAACATCTCGATCTGAGGCCAGCCGAACACGGCCCCGCGCCATCGGTGCGAAGGGTGTGCAAGGCTGCGAACAGGAAAGGTCGGCAAGGGCGGGTCGCCGCGCGGATATCCCGCGCGGCGACCCGCGATTCCGGCCTCAGACCGGTGGCGCGCGGGCCTGGAGGGTGGAGAGGAACCAGCCGGCGGCGATCACGTCGCCGGGCAAGGCTTCGGGGCTGTGGCGCCCGACCGACGAGCGCGTCATCCGCAGATCCGGCGGCGGCAGCGCCAATCCACCGATCAGCGGACAGAGCGGGCAGGAGCCGCCCGACATCAGCAGATTGCCTCGGAGCAGATCGCCTTGGCCCGAATCGTTCTGCGCCGAATCGCTCTCGTCGCCTGCCGGATCGCCTGCCATTCCGTGGTCGTCCATAACCACGGTCTTGAACCCATCCGGCGTGCAGATGACGATCCGGCTGCTCTCGGCCGCATTGGCGGATGCGATGACGGCGGGCATCCAGGCCCAGGCGACGACCTGCAACAGCAGCGCAATCGCACCGGCCGCAAGGCCGGCCCGTCGCGTGGGTCGCAGTCTGTCCTGGGTCGCGCTCATGCCGATCCGTGCATCGATCCATCTTGCCCATCGCACGTGCAACCGCACGCATTGGGTGCGGCACATTAGCCGAAGCGCCGCAGTCGGGATCAGCGGCATTTTCCCGCAGGCCCAAAATTCGCCGGCGAACTTCTCCTTGCAGGCCGCATGAGGGCACGTTATGTTATGTTATAACATAACGTTCTGTATATGGACTCTCCGATGCTTTTGTTCGTTCGCAAAGCTTGACCGGGGGCGCCGCGTCGCTCATGAATGGTCCCGGTTCTGGTTCTTCCGGCGGTTCGCCACCGGAAGCTAAGAGGGAACCCGGTGAGCTGCCAACCCTGCGAAGGGGAATGCGGTGAGGCCGGGGCTGCCCCCGCAACTGTGAGCGGCGAGCCGTACCGTCATTTCAAGCCACTGGCGCCCATCGGCGCTGGGAAGGCCGGACGGAACGGCGATGACCCGCAAGCCAGGAGACCTGCCAGCACCACAACGAAACGTCCTCGGGCGGGGTGTCCCGGTGGAACGCTTGCCATGCGTGTGCCCGGATTCCGCTCCGGTCGCGTCGCATGCTCCGCAAGACGTCCGCCACGCCTCCCCGTCCGCAAAGACAGGAAGCACGCATGGCGTCAGCGTCCCTCCCCACAGAGGCATCGGTCCCTCCCCCCACCATCGCGGTGGAGCGGCTGGGGTGCCGGCTGGCCGGCCGCATGGTCCTGTCGGACATCGGTTTCTCGGTTTCCGACGGTGAAATCCTCGGCATTCTCGGGCCGAATGGCTCGGGCAAGACCACGCTGCTGCGCTGCCTCGCCGGCCTGCAAACCCCGTCCGCCGGCCGGGTTCTCATCGACGGCGACGATCCGCGCGCCCTGCGGCCGGTCGAGCTGGCCCGCCAGCTGGCGCTCCAGGCGCAGGATTCGACCGCAGCACTCGGCTTCACCGTGCGCGACGTGGTCGGCATGGGGCGCCTGGCCCACCGCCGTTCCCCCTTCGCCGCAGCCGGGGCGGAGGACCGCACCATCGTCGCCGACGCCCTGGACCGGCTGGAACTGTCCGGGCTCTCCGGGCGGGCAGTCGAACAGCTGTCGGGCGGCGAACGCCAGCGGGTGATGATCGCCCGCGCCCTGGCCCAGCGTCCGCGCATCCTGCTGCTCGACGAGCCGACCAACCATTTGGACATCCACCACCGCTTCGCCGTGCTCGACCTCGTGCGCGCGCTCGGCATCACCGTCGTGGCGACGCTGCACGACATCGAGCTGGCGGCCCGCTGGTGCGACCGCATCCTGCTGCTGGCCGACGGCCGGCTCCAGGCCGATGCCGCGCCGGAGGACGCACTGACCCCCGCCCGGCTGACCGCCGTCTACCGCGTCGCTGCGGCGGTTGACCGCCGCCCCGATGACGGCCGGCTGCGCATCGACCTGTCGCCCCTGATGTCGCCTCTTACGGAGCCAGCACGATGAGACGCTTTCTCCGCGGCGCTCCGCCTCTCGCCACGGTCTTCGCCTTGGCCCTCGCCCTGCAAGCCGGTGGCGCCTGCGCCCAAACCTATCCGGTCGAGGTCGCCAACTGTTTCGAGACCGCCCGCTTCGCCGCGGCCCCCAAGCGGCCGATGGTCCACGACACCAACATGACGCAGACCATGCTGGATCTCGGCCTCGCCGACCGCCTGGTCGCCGTTTCCGGCATCGAGGGGGTGGAGCACCGGCTGGTCGCCCCGCCGGGCGTGGTCGCGGCGCTGCCCCGGCTGCCCGACCGCGCGCCGACGCTGGAGGCGGTGCTGTCTGTCAATCCGGACTTCCTGTTCGCCGGCTGGAGCTATGGCTTCAATCAGGCGCGCGGCCTCACCCCCGCCCGGCTGGCGGAAATGGGCGTGGCGACCTACACGCTGCGGGAAAGCTGCATCCGCATCGGCCCGCGCGAGCCGATCAGCATGGACACGCTCTACGCCGACCTGCTGGCGCTGGGCGCCATCTTCGGCGTGACGGAGCGTGCCGAGGCCATGGTCGCCGATTTCCGCCGCCGCGTCGCCGCCATCACGGAGCGTGTCGGTGGCGTCGCCAACCGGCCGCGCGTGATGTACTGCGACCAGTGCCACACAGACGCGCCCCCCTTGTCGGTCGGGCGCGAAGGGATGACCAGCCTGCTGATGGCTCTGGCCGGCGGGCGCAACATCTTCGACGACATCCCTGACAGCTATGTCCGGGTGAGCTGGGAGGAGATGGTGTGGCGCGATCCGCAATGGATCATCGTCAGCGCGCACCGGATCCCGGCCGAGGACGCCATCCGCCATCTGACCTCGGCACCGCAGCTGGCCGACGTCGAGGCCGTGCGCAAGCGGCAGTTCATCGTGCTGACCTATGCCGAGCAGACGCCCTCCACCCGCAATGTCGAGGCGCTGGAGCGGATGGCGCGGACCCTGCACCCGGAGCGCTTCACGCCATGAACCGCTCCCGCCTGCTGGGCCTGTCGCTGATCCTGGCCGCCGCGCTGGCCCTGTCTGCGGTGGCTGCCGTCGGGTTCGGCGCCGCACGCGTCCCCATCCCCAAGGTCTGGGCGGTGGTCGTGCACGAGCTGTGGCCGGCGCTGGCCCCGCCCGCCGACGTCAGCCGGGCCGAGCGCAACATCGTCTGGGAATTGCGGCTGCCGCGCGTGCTGCTTAGCGCGCTGGCCGGTGCCGGACTGGCGGCGGTTGGGGCCGTGCTTCAGGTGCTGACGCGCAACCCGCTGGCCGACCCCTATCTGTTCGGCGTGTCGGCTGGCGCCTCGGTGGGGGCGGTGACCGTTCTGCTCTATGCCGGCGCGGTCGCCGGAATGCTGGGTTTGCCGGCCGCCGCCTTCCTCGGTGCGCTCGCGGCGATGCTGGCCGTCTTCGCCGCGGCACGCGGGCGCGACGGCGTGGTGACCAGCGAAAGGCTGGTGCTGACCGGCGTCGCAGTCGCCTTCATCCTGCACGCCGTCACCAATGTCCTGATCGTCATGGCGACGGATCGCGGCGCCGACGCCGCGCTGTTCTGGATGATGGGCGGCTTCGGCACCGCGCGCTGGAGCGTCCTGCCCGTTCCGGCGGTACTGGTCGTCGGCGGGCTGCTGTGGCTGTGGCTGCGGGCGGAGACCGTCAACACGCTGGCGTTGGGCGACGATGCCGCCCGCTCGCTCGGCACCGATCCGGGGCGCCTGCGGCTGGAGCTTTTCCTCGTCACCGCCCTGATGACCGGAGCGCTGGTGTCGGCCTGCGGCGGCATCGGCTTCGTCGGGCTGGTGGTGCCCCACATCGCGCGGATGCTCGTCGGGGGCCATTTGCGGGCGCTGCTGCCGGTGGCGGCACTGGGCGGGGCGCTGCTCCTGCTGTGGGTGGACGTCGCTGCCCGGTCCCTGTTCGCCCCGCGCGAGATCCCGGTCGGCATCGTCACGGCGCTGGTCGGCGGCACATTCTTCCTGTGGCTGATGCGGCGGAGAAGCCCGGTATGACGCAGACCCAGGCAAACCCGCCGTCCAGGCGCGCCATCGTCCTCTACGGACGCGCCTCCTTCGACCATGGGCAGGCCCTGAAGGCACTCGCGACGGCACTGGCCGGCCGGCACACCGCGCGCGGCGAAGCCGTTACTGTGGCGACCGCTTACGCCGACCTGTCCGGCCCGGCATTGCCCGGCGTGCTCGCGGATCTGGAGCGGGAGGGCGTGGCCGAGGCCTTGGTCATTCCCGCCATGGTGCCGGCCGATCCCAGCCTGTCGGCGTGGCTGCCGGGCGCGCTCAGCCATTGGGCGGCGGCGGCCGGAACGGCGATGGCCGTCCGGCTGGCACCGCCGGTGGAAAGCGCGCTCGACCTGCCCGCCGCCATCGACCGCATCGCCCTCACCTGCATCGCCGGAGGGCCGTCGGACAGCCTTGCGAAGGACGTTCGCGAGACCGAGCCCAGCCTTGGCAAGCCCGGCTGGTCGGCAATCCCCGAACATGGCCGTCAGGTCTTCGTCTGTGTCGGTGCCCGCTGCCTGCATCGCGGTGCCGAGCCGCTGTACCAGCATCTGCGCACGGTGATGAAAGGGCACCGCGCCCTGAACGCCGGTCCACGCCGGGTGATGTGCGCGCGGACGAGCTGCCTTTACCCCTGCAACCGCGGACCGCTGCTGGTCGTCCAGCCCGACGCCGTCTGGTACGGCGACCTGACGCCCGCGAAGATCGACCGCATCGTCACCGGCCTCCTGCTGTCCGACACACCTGAAACCGCCGACATCCTCCACAGCAACCGCCCGGTGGGGCAGGCGGAGGACGCCCCCATGGGGTGATCCTGCCTCCCTGAATGCCGGCCGTCCGGCTTTTCAACTCGACCGAACGGCGCCGGCGCCGTCCACCCAGCACCCCGCACACCTGTCAGCCGCGAAGCACCGACTTCGCGGAATGCCCTTTCTCGTCCTTTTTCATCCTGGGGGATTTTGTCCATGCTTCCTGCCCATCCTGCCCGCATCGTTTCCGGCCGGCACAACCGCCACCGCTCCGGTTCCCTGGCGACACTGCTCCTGGTCGCCGCCTCCTTCGGCCCCGCGGCGGCCGGAGCGGCCGAATCCGAACCGCCGGTGACGCTGGACCCGGTCACCGTCACCGGCCGGGCGGCGGACGACGCCGCCGGGCTGGCGCTCGACCGGCCGAACACCGGCGGCAGCCGCCTCGGCCTGACCCCGCTGGAAACTCCGGCCAGCGTCGAGGTGATCGACGGCCGGACCATCCGCGATCGCGGCCAGACCAGCGTGACGGAGGCCGTCACCCAGAACGCCACCGGCTTCACCACGCTGGCGGCTCCCGGCAACGGCGGATCGTCGCTGGCGACGCGCGGCTTCGCCGGCCACGGCTCGGTGATGCAGCTTTATGACGGGACGCGGCTCTATGTCGGGTCGGGCACCGTCACCTTTCCGTTCGACGCATGGTCGGCCGAACGCATCGAGGTGTTGCGCGGCCCGGCCTCCGTCCTCTATGGCGAGGGTGCCATCGGCGGCGTGGTCAATGTGGTGCCCAAGCGCCCGACCACCGATGTCCGCAACGAGGCGACCGTCGCCATCGGCACCGACGGCACCCGGCGCGCCGCCTTCGGCAGCGGCGGTCCGCTGAGGGAAAAGCTGTCCTACCGGCTCGACGCCAGCGGCAACCGCTCCAACGGCTGGGTCGATCGCGGCGACACGAAGACTCTCGCATTGTCCGGCGCGGTGAAGCTCCAGGCGACACCGGATCTGGCCCTCACCCTGTCCAACGACTATGGCGACCAGCAGCCGCAGGAGTATTTCGGAACGCCGCTGATCGCGGGCAGCCTCGACCGCGCGCTGCGGCACCGCAACTTCAACGTGGCCGACAGTGACATCCGCTATCGCGACAACTGGACCCAGCTCAAGGCCGAATGGGCGGTGTCCGACGCGCTGACATTGCGCAACACCGCCTACCACCTGACCAGCCACCGCCACTGGAAGGACGTGGAGAGCTACGCCTGGACCGCGGCCACCCGGCGCATCCAGCGCAGCAGCTACATCGAGATCTACCACGACCAGCGGCAGGTCGGTGACCGCTTCGATGCGACCTGGCGCAACAAAGTCTTCGGCATGAAGAACGAGATGGTCGGCGGTTTCGACCTGAACCGGATCGAGTTCAAGCACACCAACAACTCGCCCTATGGCGGGTCCAGCACGGTCGATCCGTTCGACCCGGCGCCCGGCCTGTTCCTCAACACCGCCGGCACCTCTCCGCGCAGCCGGTCGCGCACCCGCCAATATTCCCTGTTCGCCGAGGACCGGCTGGCGGTGACGCCGCAGCTGTCGCTGGTCGGCGGCATCCGCTACGACGCCCCCACCGTCGAGCGCTGGGATCTGGCGGCGGGAACCGCCTACACCAAGGACTTCCGCGCCACCAGCTGGAGGACCGGCGCGGTGTACGAGGTCGTTCCCGGTCTGGCCCTCTACGGCCAGTACGCCACCGCCGTCGACCCGGTCGGCAATCTGATCTCGCTGTCGCCGACGCAGAAGGACTTCGATCTGTCCACCGGGCGGCAGATCGAGATCGGCGTCAAGCAATCCTTCCTCGAAGGGCGTGGCGAGTGGACGCTGGCCGCCTACCGCATCGTCAAGGACAAGCTGCTGACCACCGACCCCAACCAGCCGGCGGTGACCGTGCAGGTCGGACAGCAGTCCTCGCGCGGGCTGGAAGCGTCCCTGTCGCTCGGCCTGTGGGAAGGCGTGCGGGTCGACATGAACGGCGCGCTGCTGCGGGCCAAATATGACGACTTCACCCAGACGGTGTCGGGCCGCGCCGTGTCCTATGCCGGCAACGTGCCGACCGGCGTGCCGGAGCGCACCGCCAATGTCTGGGCGAACTGGTCCTTCCTGCCGGGCTGGGAGGTGCGGGCCGGCGTGCAGTATGTCGGCAAGACCTACGCCGACGCCGCCAACACCAGCGTCCGGCCCTCCTACACGGTGGTCAATGCCGGGCTGGATTACCGGCCGACCGACAACACCAAGCTCAGCCTGCGCGCCTTCAACCTGTTCGACGAGGTCTATGCCGTGGCCGGAGGAAACACCAGCTGGGTGCTCGGCCGTCCGCGCTCGGCGGAACTGGCCCTCTCGATGACCTTCTGACCTCTCGGCATTCCGCCCGGGCCTCCCCTGCCCGTCACGCCCTGCGGTGCAGACCGCGGGGCACGCCGGGGCCCGCACACGCGCATGCCGGCCGGCCGGCGAATACCGGGGCGATCAGCCCAAGCGCGTTTAAGGTTTCGAGCGTTTAATCTGACGCATATGTTGTGTGCCGGAGGTGGTTCCTGCACTCCTCGGATGTGTGGAGGTCGCAGATGGAGCCGACGGCTTTCCGCAATTCGTCGATGCTGCGGGCATGCGGTGATGGATACGGCGCGGCACCGGGCCGCCGTTCAGGACAATGGGTCAATTCGCTTCATCGTCTTGCGGCAATGGATCAGCGCGTCGCGAATCATGAAGTTGACCAGCGTCGGCGATACACCGAGGGTGGCCGCGATGTCCTTCTGGCTATGGCCGTGGATCCGGTGCATCTCGAAGGCATAGCGGGTCCGCTCCGGCAGATCGGCCAGAGCGGATTCGAGCGTCTGCAGAAGTTGACGGTTCACGTTTACGCTTTCCGGCGACGCCGCCTCCGGCGTGCTTACCGCCTGCCCTTCCTCCTCCGCTACGAGCAAGCGTGACTCCATGCCCTTCCGGCGGTAATGATCGATTGCCAGGTTGCGGACGACCATCATCAGGTAACCCGCCTTGGCCCGGATGGAACTGGTCGATTCCGCACCCAGAAGCTTCAGAAAGGCGTCCTGGACAACATCCTCGGCATGGTGGCGACAACCGGTGATCCGCTCGGCTACTCCGATCAACGAGCGCCGGTGCGTGGTGAAGACGTCGCACAGGGTCTGGCTTTCGACGGATCCGACCTGTCGCATGGAAAGTTCCTTGTGCAGAGTGAAGCCACGGTTGGGGTTGCAATCCCTCTGGCTTGACAAGCTGCCGCAGGCTAATGCAACTGACAATCATTTGCAAACAAGGAAACGGCAGAATTTCTCCGTGCTGTTTCCAGCGTGCGTTGTAGGGGCTTTGGATGACCGATCGTCTCGCGGGGCTCCGCCCAACCACCCGAATCCGGGGTGCCGGCCACCACCCTCCCACGCTCGGCTGGCTGGCGGCCTGCAGGGTCGGGGCCGGCTGGACGGCGCTCTGGACGGCCTCGCTGGGCTTGCCCACCCCTGCCCTTTCGACCTCCATCGACCCGGCTCCCGCTCCGTCCGACATTGGACAGCCGGCAGTTCAGGAGATGCTGCTGGAGATCCCTGCCCTGCCCCTTCGGGAGGCGCTGACCAGATTGGGCCGCCAGACCGGCTTGCAGATTCTCTACAGCCCCGACCTTCTCGCCGAACGCCGCTCGCGTGCGCTGTCGGGGAAGATGAATCCGGCGGACGCCCTTTCCATCCTGCTGAGCGGAACCGACCTCGCCTTCGAGATGCGGGACGGGATGGTGACGATCGGCCGGCTTCAGGAGAACCCCGGATTTCTTCCGGTCCTGACCGTGGAAGGCCGCCCGTCGTCCGCAGGACAGGCAGCGCGGCTCCCCAGCCACAGCGGCAGCGCCGGCAAAACCGCAATGCCCATCGAGGAATCGCCGCAAGCAATTTCCATCGTCACGCGGGAGGATCTGGACCGGCGCGACGTCCAGGACATCAATGCCGCCCTCTCCTACAGCGCCGGGGTTCGCCCCATCGACTACCCCGGTGGCCAGGGTGCCATCGACGTCTTCGTTCGCGGTTTCCGCCAGAGTTCGGAATCCGTCATGATCGACGGGCTGCGCAGCGGCTACAACCCCTATGGGCTGGAGTACGAGCCTTTCGGCGTGGAACGGGTGGAGGTGCTGAAAGGCCCTGCTTCCACGCTCTATGGGGCCATGCCGCCCGGCGGAGCCATCGCCCTGATCAGCAAGCGCCCGACCGGCGGCACGCTCCATCGGCTCCAGCTGCAGGGCGGAAGCCATGACCGGAGGCAGGTCACGGCCGACCTCAGCGACCGGATCGACGCCGAGGGGACGCTTCGCTATCGCCTGACCATGCTGTCACGACGAAGCGGCACGCAGATCGAACGCACCCCGGACGACCGCCTCTATGTCGCGCCCGCCCTGTCCTGGTCCGCTGGCGAAAAAACCGACATCACGCTGCTCGCGAGCTGGCTCGATTTCCGAAAGATGGGGGCGGAGCAGAGCTTTCCGGCAGCGGGGACGGTGCTGGACAATCCATACGGCCGCCTGGGCTCGAGCCTGTTCCTCGGCTATCCTGGGCTGAGTTCCTACCGTTCGCGAAGCCTGTCGGCCGGCTACGACATCCGGCATGCCCTGACCGGGGACTGGACGCTGAATCAGACCCTGCGCTACAGCCGCAGCCGCGTCGGCTATCTGTCGAGCTGGGCGTCGTCGGGCCTGCTGGAAGCGGACCGCTACTACCGCTTCGGGCTGCAGGACCGGCCCAAGACCAGTTCGACGTTGCTGACGGATACCAGCCTGCAGGGCAACGCTGCCACCGGCCCGCTGCGCCACAGCCTGCTGGCGGGCATCGATCATGGCCGCTACCGGGCGCACGAGACGCGGCGGAACGGCACGGTGGCCGATGCGCTCGACGTGTTCGAGCCGGTCTATGGCGGCTCCTATGGCTGGGACGCGACGCTTGCCCGCGACCTGACCGACCGCATCCGCCAGACCGGCCTCTATGCCCAGGACGAAATCGCTGCCGGCAATTGGCGGCTGACGCTCGGTGGCCGGCTGGACTGGAGCCGTACCGGGACTGTCGGCAGGCTGTCCGATGGTCCTCTGGTGGAGACAACGCAGTTCGACCGGGCCTTCACCAAACGCGTCGGGCTGGCCTACCGCTTCGAAAGCGGCCTGACGCCCTATGCCGGCTACTCGACCTCCTTCCAGCCGAACAGCGACAGCGACGTGCAGGGCCACCCCTTCTCGCCGAGCCGGGGAACACAGTTGGAAGCCGGGCTGCGCTACCGGCCAGAGAGCTTCGACGGTCTCTTCACCCTGTCCCTGTTCCGTGCAGTTCAGCGCAACCTCACTGCCGCCGATCCGGACAATCCCGGCTACTCCATCCAAACCGGAGAGGTGCGGTCGCGCGGCGTGGAACTGGAGGCGAAGGCGGCTCTCGATGCCACGACCGACCTGACGGCGGCCTACAGCTACACCGACGCGCGGGTCACCCGCGACACGCCCTACCCTGGCGGAACCGACAGGACGGGGAAGCGGGTGGCCTCGGTGCCGCGTCATGCCGCCGCGATCTGGCTGCGGCGGCATATCGACGAGGGAGCGGCCGGCGGTCTGACCGCCGGTATCGGGATGCGCTATGTCGGCGCGACCTACAATGCCGCGAACAGCATGCGCGTCCCCTCCTACATGCTGGTCGATGTCAGCCTCGGCTACGATCTGGGACGGCTCCGCCCGGCACTCGAGGGCGCCGGTCTCACCGTGACCGCGACCAACCTTTTCGATCGACGCTATTTCTCGCCGGGATTCTACGAGAACTCCGTCTTC
Organism: Azospirillum sp. UENF 112521; assembly: GCF_058780665.1. Classification (NCBI taxonomy): domain Bacteria; kingdom Pseudomonadati; phylum Pseudomonadota; class Alphaproteobacteria; order Rhodospirillales; family Azospirillaceae; genus Azospirillum; species Azospirillum sp. UENF 112521. The sequence goes on along the minus strand of NZ_JBSNCI010000005.1, from coordinate 27,735 downwards.
TACGGCAACCGCCGTGCGGTTCTGGCCACCCTGTCCTACAGCTGGTGACGACCGTCAGCCAGTCTCGGCCAAATGCCGGCGCATCGCATCGGCGATCAGATCCTGCGCCTCTTCCGCCTCATCCACCAGGGCCCCCATCCGCAGGAAATCGTGAGTCATCCCGGCATAGATCCGCGCATCGACGGGAGCGCCGGCCGCCGCCAGCTTGTGCCCGTAGGCGATCCCTTCGTCGACCAGCGGATCGCATTCGGCCAGCACGAGCAGAGCCGGCGCCAGCGAGGTCGCGACAGCGGGTGAAGGCTCCGCCAACAGCGGCGAGAAGCGGCCGTCCCGCCGGTCGGCCTCCTCACCGGCATAATGACGATAGAACCACTCCAAGGTCGCCCGCTCCAGCAGATGCCCTTCCCCATACCGGCGTAACGAAGCGGTGTCGGCCGTGGCGTCGGTCACCGGATAGATCAGCACCTGCAGACGCGGGCGCGGCAGGCCTGGATCTGCGGCGGCCCTCAGGCTGATCGCCGCGGCGAGACTGCCGCCGACGCTGTCGCCCCCCACCGCCAGACGACCGCCGTCGAGCCCCAGTCCCGCACCAGCCCTGCCGAGCCAGTCCAGCGCGTCCAGCGCATCGTCGAAAGCCGTGGGAAAGCGATGCTCCGGAGCCAGCCGATAGCCCACCGACAGGACCGCAATCCCGCTCTTCGACGCAATCGCCCGGCACAGCCCGTCATGGGAGTCGAGGCTGCCGACGACATAGCCCCCGCCGTGGAAGAAGAGCAGAACCGGAGCCGGGCTCGCCGTCCGGTCGGCGGAATAGAGACGGGCCGGCAGCACGGCACCGTCGCGGGTCGGGATGGACAGCTCCTCCACCCGCTCCACCGGCTCGCCGCCGGGGTCCATCATGCGGGAGGTGTGCTCGAAGGCGAGCCGGGCCTCCGCCGGCGACAGGGCGTGCATCGGTTTCATCCTGCCGTCCTCGCGTCCACCCGCTGCGAGCGCGAGGAAGGCGGCAATATCGGGGTTCACAGGCATCGATCATTACTCCCGGTCCGGATGGGCGCGCTCATTCAGCGGCATCCGCTAGGTCGGCGGCAGGGGCGTCGGTAGGGGCGTCGGGCCGTTCCGCCGACCCGGCCAGATGTTCGACGATCTCCGCCAGGAAGCCTTCATCACGCGGCGCCTCGAAATGACCACAGCCGAGCGACCGCCAGGGCAGCGGGCGTCCGCCGAGCTGTGTCTCCAGGCGCAGCCGGTCGGTGTCGCGGCCGGCAACCCACCAGCCCTGCGCAGCGGCATCGACCGGCAGGCAGGCAGGCAGGGCCACGGACAGCCGCTTCAGATGACGGGCGGTCAGGAAGGCCTGGGTCAACTCCTCCGCCCCCATCGCGGTCCCCAGCCCTTCGGCGTTGCCGGTTCTGGGAGCATCGAGCATCCGGGCAACGACGCTTCTGATCGCGTCGGCGTCTTCGGGCGCGGCTGCGGGACGGCCGACGACCAAGCCCGGCAACACCACCGCAAGGAAGCCGGCGAGATCGTCGCGCCAGTCATCCAGCCCAAGCTCGCCGCCAACCTCGCCGATGTACGGCGATGGCACGAAGGGGTCGAGCAGGACAAGGCGCCGCACACGGTGCCCCCGGCGCTCCAACTCGGCCGCCATCAGCGCGGCAATCGTTCCTCCCAGCGACCAGCCGAGCAGGTCGTAGGGTCCCTGCGGCTGCCGTGCCCGCAGCAGGTCGACATAGTCTCGCGCCATTTCCTCCAGCGAACGGTCCCGCCATTCCGGATCGACCAGCATGCGCGACTGTATCGCCAGCACGCTCCGCCGCCCATCGAGGCGACGGGCCAGCGGTTCATAATCGAAGATTGTGCCGAAGCCGGCATGGATGCAGACCAGCGGCGGCTGTCCGGCAAGTGGCCGGTTCAGGGCCATGATCGGCGACGGTTCGCCCTTCGCCGCCATTGTCTCCGCAGCCGTACCGAGCAGTTCGGCGATGGTCGGCTTGCGGATGAGGTCACGGAGCTTGAAGGACACCCCAAGCGGCTTCAACGCCCGTGCACGGGTCACCAGTTGGATGGAGAGGATGGAGTCCCCGCCCAGCTCGAAGAAGTTGTCGGTCACGCCGACGCTCTCCAGCCGCAGCAGCTCGCACCACAGCGCTGCCAGGGCCCGTTCGGCCGCGCTGCGCGGCGGCACCCGGGCCGACGACGACGCCACCTCCGGCTCGGGCAGGGCCTTGCGGTCCAGCTTGCCGTTCGGCGTCAGCGGCAACCGCTCCAGCACCACGAGGTGCGTTGGCACCATGTAGTCCGGGAGCGCCGCCTTCAGCCCGGCGCGCAGCCGCTCGACAAGGCCGGCGCCGGCATCATCGCCGCTACCTTCATCGCCGACGGGCACGACATAGCCGACCAGACGCTTGCCGGAGCTGCCGTCGCGGGCGACCACCGCCGCCTCGCGCACGCCCTGCTGCGCCCGCAGCCGCGCCTCCACCTCGCCAAGCTCGATGCGGAAACCGCGGATCTTCACCTGATGGTCGATCCGCCCGACATACTCGATCACCCCGTCCTCGCGCTGGCGCACGAGGTCGCCCGTCCGGTAGAGCCGCCCGCCGCCCGCCGAGAACGGGTCGGCGACGAAACGCTCCGCCGTCAGGCCGGGGCGGTTCAGGTAGCCACGCGCCAACCCGGCGCCGCCAAGATAAAGCTCCCCGACCACGCCCAGCGGCACCGGGTTCAGGTCGCCGTCCAGGACATGGGTGGTGCGGTCGCCCACCCGCAGGCCGATCGGTGCATAGGCCGCACCGCACCGGTCCTGCCGGCCCGCCCTCCAGATCAGCGGCGTCACCACCGTCTCGGTCGGGCCGTAGCCGTTGATGATGTGCTCCGGTTGCAGCGCAGCCTTGGCCAGTTCGAACGCCGCATTGCTGACGGCGTCGCCGCCGAAGCAGTAGACCCGCACCGGCGGCGGGGCGATCCCACGGTCCGTCCGCTCGCGCCCGGCATGCTCGGCAAGCTGCTGCAGATAGACCGGCGGGAACGCCGCCACCGTCACGCCATGGCGCTGCATCGCCTCGTAGGTCTGCTCCGGCGTCCACAGACTGTCGTCGCGGATCAGCAGGCGGCTGCCATGGGTCAGCGCGGTCAGCCAGCGTTCATGCGCGCCGTCGAAGGCGAAGGACATGAAATGCAGCTCGCAGTCCTGCGGGGTCATGGCATAGAGCGCGCCGATGGCCCGGCAATGCATGGCGAGCGGGCCGTGCGCCACCGCGACCCCCTTGGGCAGGCCGGTGGAGCCGGAGGTGTAGATGACGTAGGCGAGGCTGCCGGGCAGCACCGCCACCGCCGGCGCGGCCTCGGCCTCCTCGGCCGGCAGGCCGTCGAGCAGCAGGCTCGGCAGGCCGTCCGGCAGCGGCAGCCGCTCCGCCAGGCCGGCGTCGGTCAGCAGCAGGGCGATGCCGGCATCGCCGATCAGGTAGGCGAGGCGCTCGCGCGGATAGGCGGCATCCAGCGGGACATAGGCGCCGCCGGCCTTGAGCACCGCCAGCAGAGCAACGATCATGGCAGGTCCGCGCGGCAGGGCGACGCCGACGCGGACTTCGGGCCCGACGCCGGCCGCCGCCAGCCGGTGGGCCAGGGCGTTGGCCCGGCGGTCGAGCGCGGTGAAGCCGAGAGTGCCGTCCTCGCGGGCACCCCCGGGAGCACCGTCCACCACCGCCGGCCGGTCGCCGAGAGCGGCGGCCATGGCGGCGATGCGGGCATGCACCGGCTCGAAGGCATCCGCGGCGATCGGTGCGTTCCAGGCGGCGAAGCGAGCCCGTTCCTGCCCGGTCAGCAGCGGCACCTCGCCAACACGCCGTTCGGCATCCGCCACAAGACCAGACAGGATCGTCTCGAAATGGCCTTGGATACGGTTGCACAGGTCGCCGTCGATCAGATCGCGGCGGTGGATGAACTTGACCTCCAGCTCTTCACCGACCGACACCTCCAAATCCATGGCGAATCCGGTCACGTCGACCCGGTCCGTCGCTCCGAATCTGATGGTGTGGTCATTGTGGTTTTTGATGACCTCGTCGACGGGGTAGTTCTCGAAGACGAGGATGCTGTCGAACAGGGCCCGCGCGCCGCCGCCGGTGCCGAGGCTGGAGCCGGCCCAGCGCTGTACCTCGTGCAGCGGCGTGTGCTCGTGCTCACGCATCTCCAGGTTCCGCCGCTGCAACCCGCGCAGCCACTCCCCCACCCGCTCATCCGATGGCGGACGCTCCACCACCGGCAGCGTGTTGATGAACAGCCCCAGCGTCTCCTCGACGCCGGCAAGCTCCGCCGGACGGCCCGACACCGTCGCACCGAACGCCACCGTCTCCTGCCCGCTGTAGCGTTGCAGAAGAAGCACCCACGCCCCCTGCACCAACGTGTTCAGCGTCACCCGCTGCGCCTGCGCAAACGCCTGCAACCGCCGCGTCGCACCGCCGTCCAGCCGCAGCCGCACAATGCCGTGCCCCGCCTGCGGATGCCGGCAGGGCAGGCTGGCCGCCAGCAGCGTCGGCGCCTCCAGCCCAGACAGGCGCCCGCGCCAGAAGCGCTCCGACGCCGCCGCATCCTGCCGCCCGAGCCACGCGATGTAGTCGCGGTAGCGGCCCGCCGCGCCACCGACCGCGCCGTCCACCTCCGCTCCCCGGTAGCGGCCCAGCACCTCCGCCACCAGACGCGCGCTGCTCCAGCCGTCCAGCAGAAGGTGATGGCTGGTCCAGATCAGGCGATGGCGCACTTGGCTCTGTGGCCCCTGCCCCAGCCGCACCAGGACCACCCGCTGCAACGGCGGACGGCCAAGCTCGAAGCTGCGGGCACGCTCCTCCCGCGCCAAGGCACCCAGAGCCTCCTCCAGGTCGGCGCCGGCGAGGCCGCGGTCGCGCCAGTCCAGCACCGACACCGCATCACCCACCCGCTCCCACACCGCCTGCAACGGGGCGGCAAGCGTGCCGCCCCACAGGAAACTGGTGCGCAGCACGGCATGGCGAGCCGTCACCCAGGCCCAGGCGGCGGCGAAGCGGGTCTCCTCAAGCCCCTCCACCTCGACGGCGAGCTGCGTCACATAGGGGCTTTCGCCCTCCGCATCCCCTTCCAGCGCATGGAACAGCATGCCCTGCTGCATCGGGCTCAGCGGGTAGAGGTCTTCCACCTCGCGCGCCGGCAGCGACAGCGCGTCCAGCTGCCCCTGCGTCAGGCCGGCCAGCGGTACGTCCGACGGCGTCAGCCCGCCGGACGAGGACTCGCAATGCGCGACCAGCGCCCGAAGCTCCTCCCCATAGGCAGCGGCCAGCCCCTCCACCACCGGCGGCGCCAGCACCGCATGGCTGTAGCTCCAGTCGAACACCAGTTCCCCGTCATAGACCCTGCCGTCGATGCTCAGCCAGTTGCCGAGCGGGGCGTCGGCATCGAGACGGGCACCCGCCGGCTCGTTGGCCGGCACGAAGCGGGCGGTGTCGTCGAAGCTGCCGTCGAACTGGCCCAGATAGTTGAAGGTCACCCGCGCCTCGGGCAGGGCCTGCAGCGTTGCCTGCGCCTCCGCATCGCCCAGATGGCGCAGCACGCCATAGCCCAGACCGTTCGACGGAACAGCCCGAAGCTGCTCCTTCACCGCCTTGATCGCTGCCTCCAGCTCCCCTCCGGGGTGCAGATGCACCGGATAGGCGGTGGTGAACCAACCGACGCTGCGGCTGAGGTCCAGGTCGCCCACCAGTTCCTCGCGGCCATGACCCTCCAACTGCACCAGGGCCGAGGCGGCGCCGCTCCACCGGCACAGCACCCGCACCAGCGCCGTCAGCAGAAGGTCGTTCACCCGCGTCCGGTAGGCTGCGGGCGCCGACGACAGCAGGCGCTTCGTCCAGCCGGCATCCAGCCGCGTCCGTGCCACGGCCGATGTCGCCACCCTCAGCGCCCCGGGGGAGACCGGCTCCGCCACGCCAGGCAGCCCGGCCGGAGCCCCCGCCAGGCTGTCGCGCCACCAGGACAGTTCATCCCGCAGCGCCCCGCTCGCGGCGTGGCGGCCCAGGACCTCGCCCCAGGACTGGAAGGAGGCGGTCTTGGCCGGCAGCACCACCGCCTCGCCCCGTTCCAGCTGCGTGCAGGCCAGCTGCAGATCCTCCAGCAGCACACGCCAGGACACACCGTCCACCACCAAATGGTGGATCGCCAGCAGCAGGCGCTGCTGACCGTCATCCCCGCGCTCCACCAGCAGGGCGCGCAGCAGCGGGCCATGGTCGAGGTCGAGGCTGCGCTGGGCCTCCTCGCACAGCCGCCCCTGCGCTTCCGCATCGGCGGCGGTGCGGTGCCACAGCACCGGCGGCACCGCCTCCGACGGCAGGTGCTCGGCACGTCCGTCGCAGGCGAAGACCAGCCGCAAGGCGTCGTGATGGGCCAGCAGCGCCGAGAGCGCCCGCTCCAGCAGCGCCGGATCGACCGGCCGGCGCAACCGCAGCAGCACCGACTGGTTCCAGTGGCTGCGGCTGGGGATCGGCTCCTCGAAGAACCAGCGCTGGATCGGCGTCAGCGACAGCGCCCCGCAGACGCTGCCCTGCCCGGCGGCCGAAGTGGCCGGAGCGCCGGCGTCGCTGCGGGCGGCGCGGGCGAGCGCCTCCAGGGTCTGGTGCTCGAAGACGTCGCGCGGGGTGAAGGAGAGGCCGTGGCGGCGGGCGCGGCTGACCAGCTGGATGGAGAGGATGGAGTCCCCGCCCAGCTCGAAGAAGTTGTCGGTGACGCCGACGCTGTCCAGCCGCAGCAGTTCGCACCACAGCGACGCCAGGGCCCGTTCGGCCGCACTGCGCGGCGGCACCCGCTCCGAAGACGCCACCACCTCCGGCTCGGGCAGGGCCTTGCGGTCCAGCTTGCCGTTGGGCGTCAACGGCAACCGCTCCAACACCACCAGATGCGTTGGCACCATGTAGTCCGGCAGGTCGCGGCCAAGGTGCTCCTTCAGCCGCCGCGGCAGCTCCGCAGCCGCATCGGCGGCGACATAGCCGACCAGACGCTTGCCGCCCGCACCGTCGCGGGCGACCACCACCGCATCCCGCACCGCCGGATGGCCGCGCAGCACAGCCTCGATCTCGCCAAGCTCGATCCGCAGGCCGCGGATCTTCACCTGATGGTCGATCCGCCCGACATACTCGATCACCCCGTCCCCGCGCCGACGCGCCAGGTCGCCCGTCCGGTACATCCGGCCGCCGTCGGCGCAGAACGGATCGGCGACGAAGCGTTCCGCCGTCAGGCCGGCCCGCCGGTGATAGCCGCGCGCCAGGCCCGCACCGGCGATGTACAGCTCGCCGACCGCACCGGCCGGAAGCGGGTTCAGGCACTCGTCCAGCACATGCAGCCGCAGATTGTCGATGGCCACGCCGATCGGCACGCCGCCGCCCGCACCGCCCTCCCCGGCCCGGCAGGTCCAGTGGCTGACGTCGATCGCCGCCTCCGTCGGGCCGTAGAGGTTGTACAGGCCGACCTGCGGCAGCCGGGCGAACAGCCGGTCCTGCAACGCCGCCGGCAGCGCCTCGCCGCTGCACACCACACGGCGCAGACTGGTGCACTGCTCCACCCCCGGCTCCTCCAGGAAGGCCCGCAGCATGGAGGGCACGAAGTGCAGCGTGTCGATGCCCTGCTCCCGGATCAGCGCCACCAGCCGGGCCGCGTCGCGGTGCTCGCCGGGCGCAGCCACCACCAGATGCGCCCCTACCATCAGCGGCCAGAAAAACTCCCAGACCGAGACGTCGAAGCCGAAGGGCGTCTTCTGCAACACCCGCTCGCCAGGGGAAAGCCGGTAGGCCTTCTGCATCCAGGCCAGCCGGTTCAGCAGGGCGCCATGGCTGTTGCCGGCCCCCTTGGGCGTGCCGGTGGAGCCGGAGGTGTAGATCAGGTAGGCGAGGTTCTCCGGCCGCAGCCCGGCCGCGGGCGGCGTGTCCGGCAGTCCCCCGGTGCTCTCGGCGTCGGTGTCCTCGGCGTCGAGCAGCAGCAGGCGGACAGCCTCGGGCAGCGCCTCGCCACCCAGCCGTCCGGCAAGATGGGACTGGGTGAGCAGCAGGGCGATGCCACCGTCCGCCGCCATGGCGGCAAGGCGGGCGGACGGCAGGTCCGGGTCGAGGGGCAGATAGGCGCCGCCCGCCTTCATCACCGCCAGCAGGCCGACGACCAGCTCCAGCGAACGTTCGGCGAAGACGCCGACCGTCACCTCCGGGCCGACGCCAAGCGCCTGAAGCCGGTGGGCCAAGCGGTTCGCCTGCGCCTCCAGCTCGGCATAGCTCAGCGTCCGCCCGCCGAAGTTCACCGCAGGGCACCCGCCATGCAGACGGGCCTGCTCCGCGATCAGATCCGGCACCAATGGACCGGCGGTCAGCGTCCCGTCGCGGGTCGCGTTCCAGCCGGCGAAGTTCCGCCATCCCTCCTCGTCGAGCAACCCGATCTCACCCAACCGGCGCCCGGCATCCTCGACCAGGGCCAGCAGAAGCCGTTGGGTCTGTGCGGCGAAATGGCTGACCTCCTCGTCGCCGATACGATCGCGCCAATGGCTGAAGGTCAACGTCAGTTGCTTTCCGGCACCCATCAGCAGGGTCAACGGGACGGAGGTAAGCTCATGATTCTGTGGAGCGCCGAAGCGCAGGCCGCCGGTTTCCCCGCGCCCTTCTCCATGGCCAAGCGCGTCTGACAGCGGATAGTTCTCGAACACCAGCAGACTGTCGAACAGCATTTCGCCGCCATGGCCGGACCAGCGCTGGATGTCGGCCAGCGGGGTGTGTTCGTGCTCCCGCATTTCGAGATTGCTGGCCTGGAGATCGCTCAGCCACTCCGACACGGTCTGGGCCGGATGCGGTGTAGCGACCAGAGGCAGCGTGTTGATGAACAGGCCGATCTGCTTCTCGATGCCCGGCAGTTCAGCCGGCCGGCCGGAGACCGTCACGCCGGCCGCCACCGCCTTCTGTCCGGTCCGCCGGTGCAGCAACAGCAGCCAAGCGGCCTGAACCAACGTGTTGAGCGTCACCTGGCTCTGACGGGCGAAGCGGACGAGCCGCGCGGTTTCCCGTTCGTCGAAGGCAAGTTCGAGGACCCCATGCCCTTGGCCGATATCCGCTTGCCCGCTGGCCGTCGCGATCCTCGTCGGCTGTTCGAGTTCGGCGGTGCGGTTGCGCCAGAAGGCCTCGGACGCCGCCCTGTCGCGCCCTTGCAGCCAGGCCACATGGTCGCGGAAGCGGCTACCGTCCACCGCCGGCACGACGCCGGCATAGCGTTGCAGCACCTCTCCCAGAAGCTGCGAGCTGCTCCAGCCGTCCAGCAGGATGTGGTGGCTGGTCAGGATCACATGATGGCGCTCCCCGCCCGTGCGCACCACCGCCAGCCGCAGCAGAGGCGGTGCCGCAAGGTCGAAGCCGGCCTGCCGCTCCGCCGCCGCAAGCCCGTCCAGCCGCGCCGTCGGGTCCGCATCGCCGTGCCAATCCTCCAGCCGCAGCGGCACCGCGACCTTGCGCCGGATCGCCTGCAACGGCTGCTCCAGGCCATCCCACAGGAAGCCCGCCCGCAGGCTGTCATGCGCGTCGACCGCCCCCTGCCATGCCGCATGGAAGCGCGCCACGTCCAGCCCCTCCACATCCACCCGCATCTGGTTGATGTAGGCGTCGCCACCCGGCTCGTAGAGCGCATGGAACAGCATGCCCTGCTGCATCGGCGTCAGCGGGTAGAGGTCCTCCACCTCGCGCGCCGGCAGCGGCAGCGCGTCCAGCTGCCCCTGGGTCAGCCCGGCCAGCGGAACGTCCGACGGCGTCACACCGCCGGCCGAGGACTCGCAATGCGCGACCAGCGCCCGAAGCTCCTCCCCATAGGCTGCGGCCAGCTCTTCCACAACAGGCGACGCCAGCACCGCGCGGCTGTAGCTCCAGTCGAACACCAGTTCCCCGTCATAGACCTGACCGTTCAGCGTCAGCCAGTTGCCCAAAGGCGCATCGGCGCCCTGGCTGCTGCCCGCCGGCTCGTCGGCCGGCACGAAGCGGGCGGTGTCGTCGAAGCTGCCGTCGAACTGGCCCAGATAGTTGAAGGTCACCCGCGCCTCGGGCAGGGCCCGCAGCGTTGCCTGCGCCTCCGCATCGCCCAGATGGCGCAGCACGCCGTAGCCCAGCCCGTTCGACGGAACCGACCGAAGCTGCTCCTTCACCGCCTTGATCGACGCGCCCAGTTCCCCACCGGGGTGCAGATGCACCGGATAGGCGGTGGTGAACCAGCCGACGCTGCGGCTGAGGTCCAGGCCCGCCACCAGCTCCTCGCGGCCATGCCCCTCCAGCTGCACCAGCGCCGAGGCGGCGCCGCTCCACCGGCACAGCACCCGCGACAGCGCCGTCAGCAGAAGGTCGTTCACCCGCGTCCGGTAGGCCGCAGGCGCCGACGACAGCAGGCGCTTCGTCCAGCCCCCATCCAGCCGCGTCCGCGCCACGGCCGACCGCGCAACCGTCAGCGCCTCGGGGGAGACCAGCTCCGCCACGCCAGGCAGTCCGGCCGGCGCATCCGCCAAGCTGTCGCGCCACCAGGACAGCTCATCCTTCAGCGCCCCACTCGCGGCGTGGCGGCCCAGGGCCTCGCCCCAGGACTGGAAGGAGGCGGTCTTGGCCGGCAGCACCACCGCCTCGCCCCGCTCCAGCTGCGTGCAGGCCAGCTGCAAATCCTCCAGCAGCACGCGCCAGGACACGCCGTCCACCACCAGATGGTGGATCGCCAGCAGCAGGCGCTGCCCGCCGTCATCCCCCCGCTCCACCAGCAGGGCGCGCAGCAGCGGGCCATGGTCGAGGTCGAGGCTGCGCTGGGCCTCCTCGCACAGCCGCTCCTGCGCTCCGGCATTGGCGGCGGTGCGCTGCCACAGCACCGGCGGCACCGCCTCGGGCGGCAGGTGCTCGGCACGTCCGTCGCCGGCGAAGACCAGCCGCAGGGCGTCGTGATGGGCCAGCAGGGCCGAGAGCGCCCGCTCCAGCAGCGCCGGATCGACCGGCCGGCGCAGCCGCAGCAGCACCGACTGGTTCCAGTGGCTACGGTTGGGGATCGGCTCCTCGAAGAACCAGCGCTGGATCGGCGTCAGCGACAGCGGCCCGCAGACGCTGCCCTGCTCGGCGGCCGGAGCGCCGGCGTCGCTGCGGGCGGCGCGGGCGAGCGCCTCCAGGGTCTGGTGCTCGAAGACGTCGCGCGGGGTGAAGGCGAGGCCGTGGCGGCGGGCGCGGCTGACCAGCTGGATGGAGAGGATGGAGTCCCCGCCCAGCTCGAAGAAGTTGTCGGTGACGCCGACGCTGTCCAGCCGCAACAGCTCGCACCACAGCGCCGCCAGGGCGCGCTCGGCCGCGCTGCGCGGCGGCACTTGGACCGACGACGACACCTCCGGCTCGGGCAGGGCCTTGCGGTCCAGCTTGCCGTTCGGCGTCAGCGGCAACCGCTCCAGCACCACGAGGTGCGTTGGCACCATGTAGTCCGGCAGCGCCGCCTTCAGTCCGGCGCGCAGCCGCTCGACAAGGCCGGCGCCGGCATCATCGCCGGCCCCCTCATCCCCAGCGGGCACGACATAGCCGACCAGACGCTTGCCGGAGCTGCCGTCGCGGGCGACCACCGCCGCCTCGCGCACGCCCTCCTGCGCCCGCAGCCGTGCCTCCACCTCGCCAAGCTCGATGCGGAAGCCGCGGATCTTCACCTGATGGTCGATCCGCCCGACATACTCGATCACCCCGTCCCCGCGCTGGCGCACGAGGTCGCCGGTGCGGTAGAGCCGCCCGCCGCCCGCCGAGAACGGATCGGCGACGAAACGCTCCGCAGTCAGGCCGGGGCGGTTCAGGTAGCCCCGCGCCAACCCCGCGCCGCCAAGATAAAGCTCCCCGACCACGCCAAGCGGTACCGGGTTCAGGTCGCCGTCCAGAACATAGCCGCAGGTCCCATCGATGGGACGGCCGATGCTGGCGCGGCCCCCCGCCTCGCGACGGGTCACTGTCGAATAGGTCGTGTCCTCCGACGGGCCGTAGAGGTCGTAGACGTCGGCGATACCGGCGGCATAGAGGTCATCCACCAGCGATTGAGCCAACGGCTCGCCCGCCAGATTGACGGTCCGCACACCGGCCGGAATACCGCCGGAGCGCAGGAGGCCGGCAATAGCCGACGGCACCGTGTTGATCAGGCACACACGATCGCGGGCCGGCAGGTCGGGCAAGGCCAAAGCGTTGTCGGCCATCACCACATGGCCGCCGGCACTCAGGGTGACGAAGAACTCCCAGACCGAAAGGTCGAAACAGATGGAGGTCGAGGCCAGGACCCCCTGCAACTGCTCCGGCCGGTAAAGCCGCAATGCCCAGTCGATGAGGGCCGAGGCGTTGCGATGCTCGATCACCACACCCTTCGGCCGTCCGGTCGAGCCGGAGGTGTAGATGACATAGGCGGCGTCCTCCGCCCTGTTGACCGGCAGCGGATCATCCGCCGGGCCGTTCTCCAGACCGAGCGCCGGATCGTCGAGCGCCAGCACCCGCAGGCCCCCGCCCGTCGGAAAACGGGGCAGCAGGCTGCGTTGCGTCACGACCATTGCCGCTTGGCTGTCGGCCAGCATGTAGGCGACACGGTCGGCGGGATAGTCGGGGTCGAGCGGAACATAGGCACCGCCCGCCTTCAGAATCGCCAGAAGACCGGTCGGCAGAGCCTCCGTCCGCTCAAGCATGACGGCGACCGGGACACCGGGCGCGACGCCGAACGTGCGCAGCCGATGGGCCAGCCGGTTGGCCTGCCGGTTGAGATCGCCATAGCTCACGCTGCGCGTGCCGGCGATGACCGCGGTGGCATCCGGACTGCGGGCGGCCTGCACCTCGAACAGACGCGGCAAGGGCGTCGCGTCCATCGGCTCCGGTTGGTTCCAGGCGCCGAAAATGCGGTCGCGGTCGGCCTCGTCCAGCACGGAGAAGGCACCGAGCGGCCGGTTCGGGGCTTCGGCCATCGCCAGCAGAAGACGGTTCAGATGGCCGGCGAGGCGCGCCACCGCCGCCCCCGTCAGATGGGCGCGGTCGTAGCGGTGATGCAATTCGAGCCGGTCGCCGGGCATGATCGCGATGGTCAGCGGATAGCTGGTCCGCTCATAACCGATCACCGGCGAGAAGCGCAGTCCGCCGGGGCTTCCCTGACGCAACGCTTCGGCGACCGGATAGCTCTCGAACACCAGCAGGCTGTCGAACAGGGCACCGCCGGCATCGCCCGATGCGGTCTGGCCCGACCAGTGCTGAATGTCGGCGAGCGGCGTATGCTCATGCTCACGCAGGTCGAGGTTGCGGCTTTGGACGGTGCGGAGCCAGTCCGCCACCGGCATCGCGGGATGGGGTGTCAGGATCACCGGCAGCGTGTTGATGAACAGGCCGAGCCGGTGCTCCACCCCCGGCAGATCCGCCGGGCGGCCGGACACGGTGGTGCCGAAGGCGACGGTGTCCTGGCCGCCATGCTGGCGCAGCAGGACGGCCCAGGCCGCCTGCATCAGCGTGTTCAGCGTGACGTCGCAGCGACGGGCGAGGTCGGTGAGGCGACGGGTCTCCTCCACGGTGAAGACGCAGCGATGCTCGCCCTGCCCGTCCCGCTCCGGCATGGGCTCCACCCGCGGGCCGGAGGGCAGCAGCGAGACGATCCTGGTCGGCTGTTCGAGTTCGGCGGTGCGGTTGCGCCAGAAGGCCTCGGACGCCGCCCTGTCGCGCCCTTGCAGCCAGGCCACATGGTCGCGGAACCGGCCGCCGTCCGCCGCCGGCACGACGCCGGCATAGCGTTGCAACACTTCGCCCAGAAGCTGCGAGCTGCTCCAGCCGTCCAGCAGGATGTGGTGGCTGGTCAGGATCACATGATGGCGCTCCCTGCCCGTGCGCACCACCGCCAGCCGCAGCAGAGGCGGTACCGCAAGATCGAAGCCGGCCTGCCGCTCCGCCGCCGCAAGCTCGTCCAGCCGCGCCACCGGGTCCGCATCGCCGTGCCAATCCTCCAGCCGCAGCGGCACCGCGACCTTGCGCCGGATCGCCTGCAACGGCTGCTCCAGGCCATCCCACAGGAAGCCCGCCCGCAGGCTGTCATGCGCGTCGACCGCCCCCTGCCATGCCGCATGGAAGCGCGCCACGTCCAGCCCGTCCACATCAACCCGCATCTGGTTGATGTAGGCGTCGCCACCCGGCTCGTAGAGCGCATGGAACAGCATGCCCTGCTGCATCGGCGTCAGCGGGTAGAGGTCCTCCACCTCACGCGCCGGCAGCGGCAGCGCGTCCAGCTGCCCCTGCGTCAGGCCGGCCAGCGGAACGTCCGACGGCGTCAGCCCGCCGGACGAGGACTCGCAATGCGCGACCAGCGCCCGAAGCTCCTCCCCATAGGTCGCGGCCAGCCCCTCCACCACCGGCGGCGCCAGCACCGCACGGCTGTAGCTCCAGTCGAACACCAGCTCCCCGTCATAGACCTGACCGTTCAGCGTCAGCCAGTTGCCCAAAGACGCATCGGCGTCCTGGCTGCTGCCCGCCGGCTCGTCGGCCGGCACGAAGCGGGCGGTGTCGTCGAAGCTGCCGTCGAACTGGCCCAGATAGTTGAAGGTCACCCGCGCCTCGGGCAGCGCCCGCAGCGTTGCCTGCGCCTCCGCATCGCCCAGATGGCGCAGCACGCCATAGCCCAGCCCGTTCGACGGAACCGACCGCAACTGCTCCTTCACCGCCTTGATCGCTGCCTCCAGCTCCCCACCGGGGTGCAGATGCACCGGATAGGCGGTGGTGAACCAACCGACGCTGCGGCTGAGGTCCAGGCCCGCCACCAGCTCCTCGCGGCCATGCCCCTCCAGTTGCACCAGCGCCGAGGCGGCGCCGCTCCACCGGCACAGCACCCGCGACAGCGCCGTCAGCAGAAGGTCGTTCACCCGCGTCCGGTAGGCCGCAGGCGCCGACGACAGCAGCCGTTTCGTCCAGCCCCCATCCAGCCGCGTCCGCGCCACGGCCGACCGCGCAACCGTCAGCGCCTCGGGAGAAACCGGCTCCGCCACGCCAGGCAGTCCGGCCGGCGCATCCGCCAAGCTGTCGCGCCACCAGGACAGCTCATCCTTCAGCGCCCCGCTCGCGGCGTGGCGGCCCAGAGCCTCGCCCCAGGACTGGAAGGACACGGTCTTGGGTGGCAGCACCACCGCCTCGCCCCGTTCCAGCTGCGTGCAGGCCAGTTGCAGATCCTCCAGCAGCACGCGCCAGGACACGCCGTCCACCACCAGATGGTGGATCGCCAGCAGCAGGCGCTGCTGACCGTCATCCCCGCGCTCCACCAGCAGGGCGCGCAGCAGCGGGCCATGGTCGAGGTCGAGGCTGCGCTGGGCCTCCTCGCACAGCCGCTCCTGCGCTTCGGCATTGGCGGCGGTGCGCTGCCACAGCACCGGCGGCACCGCCTCGGGCGGCAGGTGCTCGGCACGTCCGTCGCCGGCGAAGACCAGCCGTAGGGCGTCGTGATGGGCCAGCAGCGCCGAGAGCGCCCGCTCCAGCAGCGCCGGATCGGCCGGCCGGCGCAGCCGCAGCAGCACCGACTGGTTCCAGTGGCTACGGTTGGGGATCGGCTCCTCGAAGAACCAGCGCTGGATCGGCGTCAACGACAGCGTACCGCTGACGCTGCCCTGCTCGGTGGCCGAAGCGGCCGGAGTCCCGGCGTCGCTACGGGCGGCGCGGGCGAGCGCCTCCAGGGTCTGATGCTCGAAGACGTCGCGCGGGGTGAAGGCGAGGCCGTGGCGGCGGGCGCGGCTGACCAGCTGGATGGAGAGGATGGAGTCCCCGCCCAGCTCGAAGAAGTTGTCGGTGACGCCGACGCTGTCCAGCCGCAGCAGCTCGCACCACAGCGCCGCCAGGGCGCGCTCGGCCGCGCTGCGCGGCGGCACTTGGACCGACGACGACACCTCCGGCTCGGGCAGGGCCTTGCGGTCCAGCTTGCCGTTGGGCGTCAGCGGCAAGCGCTCCAGCACCACGAGATGCGTGGGCACCATGTAGTCCGGCAGAGCCGCCTTCAGTCCGGCGCGCAGCCGTTCGACAAGGCCGGCGCCGGCATCATCGCCGGCCCCCTCATCCCCGGCGGGCACGACATAGCCGACCAGACGCTTGCCGGAGCTGCCGTCGCGGGCGACCACCGCCGCCTCGCGCACGCCCTGCTGCGCCCGCAGCCGTGCTTCCACCTCGCCAAGCTCGATGCGGAAGCCGCGGATCTTCACCTGATGGTCGATCCGCCCGACATACTCGATCACCCCGTCCTCGCGCTGGCGCACAAGGTCGCCCGTCCGGTAGAGCCGCCCGCCGCCCGCCGAGAACGGGTCGGCGACGAAACGCTCCGCCGTCAGGCCGGGGCGGTTCAGGTAGCCGCGCGCCAACCCGGCACCGCCAAGATAAAGCTCCCCGACCACGCCGAGCGGCACCGGGTTCAGATCGCCGTCCAGGACATGGGTGGTGCGGTCGCCCACCCGCAGGCCGATTGGCGCATAGGCCGCACCGCAGCGGTCCTGCCGGCCCGCCTTCCAGATCAGCGGCGTCACCACCGTCTCGGTCGGGCCGTAGCCGTTGATGATGTGCTCCGGTTGCAGCGCCTCCCTGGCAAGCTCGAACGCCGCATCGCTGACGGCGTCGCCGCCGAAGCAATAGACCCGCACCGGCGGCGGGGCGGTCCCCCGCTCCGTCCGCTCGCGCCCGGCATGCTCTGCAAGCTGCTGCAGATAGACCGGCGGGAACGCCGCCACCGTCACGCCATGGCGCTGCATCGCCTCGTAGGTCTGCTCCGGCGTCCACAGGCTGTCGTCGCGGATCAGCAGGCGGCTGCCGTGGGTCAGCGCGGTCAGCCAGCGTTCATGCGCGCCGTCGAAGGCGAAGGACATGAAATGCAGCTCGCAGTCCTGCGGGGTCATGGCATAGAGCGCGCCGATGGCCCGGCAATGCATGGCGAGCGGGCCGTGCGCCACCGCGACCCCCTTGGGCAGGCCGGTGGAACCGGAGGTGTAGATGACATAGGCGAGGCTGCCGGGCAGCACCGCCACCGGCGGTGCTGCCTCGGCCTCCTCGGCCGGCAGGCCGTCGAGCAGCAGGCTCGGCAGGCCGTCCGGCAGCGGCAGCCGCTCCGCCAGGCTGCCATCGGTCAGTAGCAGGGCAATACCGGCATCCCCGATCAGGTAGGCGAGGCGCTCGCGCGGATAGGCGGCATCCAGCGGGACATAGGCGCCGCCGGCCTTGAGCACCGCCAGCAGGGCGACGATCATGGCGGGTCCGCGCGGCAGGGCGACGCCGACGCGGACTTCGGGCCCGACGCCGGCCGCCGCCAGCCGGTGGGCCAGGGCGTTGGCCCGGCGGTCGAGCGCGGTGAAGCCGAGAGTGCCGCCCCCGCGGGCACCTCCGGGAGCACCGTCCACCACCGCCGGCCGGTCCCCGAGAGCGGCGGCCATGGCGGCGATGCGGACATGCACCGGCTCGAAGGCCTCGGCGGCGACCGGCGCGTTCCAGGCGGCGAAGCGCGCCTGCTCATCCGCGGTCAGCAGCGGCACCTCGCCCACCAGCTGCCCGGCATCTGCAACAAGACCAGACAGAAGCGTCTCGAAATGGCGGCGCAACCGCTCGATCCTGTCATGGTCGTAGAGATCGGTCGCGTAGGTGAAAGAGGCCTCGATCCCACCGCCCTCTTCTTCCACGGTATCGAGGGTCAGGTCATAGCTGGCCATGGCACTGTCGAGCGCCATCGGCTCCACCCGCAGACCATCCATCGCGGAGGCGGCACGGCCATCGCGGCGCTGGTGGTTGAACATCACCTGGAACAGCGGATTGTGGCTGAGGCTGCGCTCCAGCTTCAGCGCCTCCAGCAGTTGTTCAAAGGGCAGGTCCTGATGCGCCTGAGCCCCCAGCGCCGTTTGCCTGACCCGATCGAGCAGGTCGGCGACGCGGTCGCGCCCGTCGATCCGCAGGCGCAGGACCTGGGTGTTGACGAAGAAGCCGACCACGCCTTCGCACTCCGCACGGTCGCGGTTGGCGACCGGAACGCCGATGGCGATATCCCCCTGCCCGCTGTGGCGGTGGAGCAGCATCGTGAAAGCCGACAACAGCAGCATGAACAGCGTGGCGTCGTTCTCGCGGGCGAAGGCGCGCAACCTCCCGGCCAGTTCCGCACCGAGCGTGAAGCGAAGGATGGCGCCACGGTGGCTCTGCCGCGCCGGCCGCGGCCGGTCGGCAGGCAGTTCCAACGGAGCCCGCTCTCCCCCCAGACGGTCGAGCCAATAGGCGAGTTGCCGCTCCGCCTCGCCCGCCTCCAGCATGTTCTTCTGCCAAAGGGCGTAATCGACATAGCGGATCGGGGGGTGCGGCAGGTCGATCCTCCCGCCCTGCCGGATGGCCCCGTACAGATCGGCGAACTCCCGGATCAGCACGGCCATCGACCAGCCATCCGACGCGATGTGGTGCATCGTCACCAGAAGACGATGGTCCTGCTGCCCCAGACGGACGAGGCGCGCCCGCAGGAGCGGGCCGGCCTCCAGATCGAAGGGTGCCTGCGCCTCCTCCTCGATCAGGCGGCGTGCGGCAGGCTCGCGCTCCTCGGCGGGCAGATGGCTCAGCTCGTCGACCGCCAGCCGGAATTCGGTATCGTCGAGGACGGTCTGCACCGGCTCCCCGTCGCCCTGGCGGAACACGGTCCGCAGAGCGGCATGGCGGCCCAGCAGACGTTCGAAGGCGCGGGACAGCGCGTCGCGATCAAGATCCCCGGCGAGGCGCGTCGCGCTGAAAATATTGTTGGCACCGCTGTCGGGATCGAGCTTCCACAGCGCCCACATCCGGCGCTGCGCATGGGACAGCGGCGCCTCCGTGGCCGGGGCGAGGTCCGCCGGGATCGGCAGCAGCGAAAGGTCCACGGCCTCGTCGCGCATGGCGCGCCAGAACAGCTTGCGCTTTTCCACCGGCAGACCGATGAAGCGGCGGACCAGGTCCACGGAGTCTTGAGCAACCATCTGGAATTTCCCATCGCCGGCTGGCTTGACGCTGATCCGGCCGCCGGGGGTTCCGGTACGGTCGACCGGGGCGGCCAGACTGTGCGCGGCGCGCCATCAGGCACACCGCGGTCTCCAGTAGTGACGAAGCAGGGACGGCCGGATTTACCCCGCCGGTTCGGAATCGGCGGCGGCGAATGGAGTGTGCTCGCGGATGCTCGGAGTCAGCGGGCCGAAACGAGGAGTTCGCCGTCCTTGGACGCGAGCGTCACCGGCAGCACCCGCGGAAGGGACGCCGCCACGCGGTCCAGATCGGCGACGTCATACACGCCGCCGATGCGCATCGCCCCCACCTTGCGGTCGGCCAGCCTCAGCGGCTGCGACAGATAGGGGTTCAGCAGGGGCACCGCTTCGGCCAGCGTGATGTTGTCGAACACCAGCCTGCCCTCGCGCCAGGACAGGATCCGCAGCGGATCGACGTGCGCAACGCTGCCGAACCGGCTGTCGCGGGCGAAGCGGCCCTGCATGCCGGGCGTCAGCCGCAAAGGCTCTCCTCCCGCCGCCGCGTCGGGGCTCACGGTGACCGATCCCTCCGCCAGCGTCACGGCGAGATCGCCGTCATTGGCCCAGACATTGAACTTCGTCCCCGTCACCCGGACCCGATGACCGGCAGTGAAGACGGTGAAGGGCCGTCCGGCATCGTGCGCGACCGCGAAATAGGCCTCGCCATGGTCCATCAGGACGCTGCGCCGGTCGCGGAACTGGGCATAGAACAGGGTGGTGTGGACGTTCAGGTCCACGGTGGAACCGTCGGGCAACTCGACCATGCGGTGCCGGCCGCCGCCGAGGAAGACATCGACACGCCCCGGCAGCATGCCGAACGACCAGCCCACAGGCCAGCAGGCGGCCAGGGTCGCCGCAATGCAGGCCGCCATCGCCCAGCGCCGCCACCGTGACGGAACCCTGACGGCGGCGGACCGCGCTGTCCGCCCGCAGCCCGGCGCAGGGTGTGCCGCCGCCGTCCCGGGAACCGCAGTCACCCGCGGGCGCAGACCGGCGGACAGGCCCCAGATCTCCCGCATCGCATCGAATTCCGCCAGATGGCGCGGGTCCATCAGGCACCAGCGTTCGAATGCGGCGCGATCGGCGTCGCTGACCTCGGCCGATTGCAGGCGCAGGCACCAGTCCGCAGCCTCTTCGGTCACGCGGTCATCGTCGGAAGGATAAGACGGAGGCATACGGGCGCGCTCGGCTCCGGAAGGCGTTCGGCAGCTATAGGGCAAGCAGGGGATGGATCGCAAGGCGAGCCGGACGGAATGGACTCTACGCGAGGTAATCGGGCAGGGAAACCCCCGCGTCCGCGGCGCCGGCTGCGACCTTCCGTGGCAGGCAAGGGCACGGGGTGGGAGAGCAGGCACGGATCGGGGGGCCGGTTCCGGGAAGCAGGCCGTCGGGAAAACCGGTTCCGGAGGATAACGGTTTCAGTTTCGCCCCGCTCGTTCGTCCTAGTCAGGACGGCCGCGCGCATCCGCCTCCACGGCGGAGCCTTTGTGCCGGCCACCTTCGCTCCCGTCCCGCAGGAACCCCGATGCCGACGCCACCCCGCACCAGCCTCGCCGCTCTGCTCCAGTTGCTTCGCCCCTTCTGGCCGATGCTGACCGCCGCCACCCTGCTGGGGGTGCTGGGCGGGCTCAGCGTGACCGGGCTGCTGGCAACCATCAACCGCATCCTGCATGCAGGCGATAGTCCGGGCGCCGGGATCCTGCTCGCCTTCGCCGGCCTGTGCGCCCTGGCGCTCGCGGGCTCGGTCCTTTCCGACATCGGCACCAACCGGATCGGGCAGAAGGTCATCGCGCGGCTGCGCAAGGATCTGGGCGACCGCATCCTGACCGCGCCGATCGATCAGCTCGAGCGCTACCGCAGCCACCGCCTGATCCCCGTGCTGACCCACGACGTCGACACCATCAGCGACTTCGCCTTCGCCTTCGCGCCGCTGGCGGTGTCGCTCAGCGTCACGATGGGCAGCCTGTGCTACCTGGCGGTGCTGTCCTGGCCGATGTTCCTGGCGACGGCCGCCGCCATCCTGATCGGCAGCGCCGTGCAGTATGTGGCACGCGTCCGCGGCATCGAAGGCTTCCACGAGGCGCGCGCCCACGAGGATGAGCTGCAGAAGCATTACCGGTCGCTGGCGGAAGGGGCGAAGGAACTGCGCATCAACCGTCCGCGGCGGCTGCGGCTGCAGAGCGAGGCGCTGCGCGGCACCATCGACCGCATCTGCGACATCCAGATCCGGTCGATCAACCTCTTCGTCATCGCCAAGGGATTCGGGTCGACGCTGTTCTTCATCGTCATCGGGGTGGCGCTCGGCGTCGAAGCGCTGTGGCCCAGCACTGACCGCGGGACGCTGAGCGGCTTCATCCTGGTCCTGCTCTACATGAAGGGGCCGCTGGAGCATCTGATCGGCACCCTGCCCATCGTCAGCCGCGCCCAGGTCGCCTTCCGCCGCATCGCCGACCTGTCGGCGGAGTTCGCCTCGCCGGAACCGCATCTGCTGATGAAGGACGACGCCCGCCCGCCCGCGACCATCGACCGGTTGGAGCTGCGGAATGCCCGCTACATCTACCCGCCGGCCGGACCCGACGTGGAGCCCTTCGTGCTCGGTCCCGTCTCGCTGCGGGTCGGCCGCGGCGAGATCCTGTTCATCGTCGGCGAGAACGGCTGCGGCAAGACCACGCTGATCAAGATGCTGCTCGGCCTCTACCCCCCTCACGAAGGCCAGATCCTGCTGGACGGCCGGCCGGTGACACCGGAGACGCGCGACGATTACCGCCAGCTCTTCACCACCATCTTCGCCGATTATTTCCTGTTCGACGACCTGATCCAGGCGAACGACAGCGTGCCGGAGGATGCCCAGGCCTATCTGGAACGGCTGGAGATCGCCCATAAGGTCAGCGTCGTCGACGGCGTGTTCAGCACAACCGACCTGTCCACCGGCCAGCGCAAGCGCCTGGCCCTTCTCCAGGCCTGGACCGAGAAGCGGCCGGTGCTGGTGTTCGACGAATGGGCCGCCGACCAGGATCCGACCTTCCGGCGGATCTTCTACACCGAACTGCTGCCGAGCTTGAAGGCGCTGGGCAAGACCATCATCGTCATCTCCCATGACGACCGCTATTTCGACGTGGCCGACCACCTGCTCCGGCTGACCGCCGGCAAGGTCGTGGAGGATCGCCAGCCGGCGCTGTGACGGAGCCTGTACGGGAAGCGGCAGAAAAAGGGGGTGCGCCCGGTTGGGTGCGCCCCCTTTTCCTTTCGCAAACAGGTCGTTCAGCCGGACTCCAGCATGTCCATCAACGCGCTCATCCGCGACAGCTTGGCCGGATCCGGCGCCGCCGGACGCTCGGCGACATGGGCGGCCAGCGCCCGCAGGGTGGCGTTGCCGAAAACCTGTCCCGGCGACAGGCCGATTCCGAAATCGCGGCGCAGACGGGCGATCAGCTGTACCGCAAGCAGCGAGTGGCCGCCCAGCTCGAAGAAGTCGTCGTCAAGGCCGACGCGCTCCACCCGCAGCAGTTCTTCCCAAAGAGCCGCCAGCCGACACTCCAGATCCGTGACGGGCGGCACATGGGTCCGCTGCCTCGGTTCGGGTTGAGGAAGAGCCCGGCGGTCGAGCTTGCCGCTGGGCGTCAGAGGCAGCCGGTCCAGCCGGACCCAGAGGGTGGGGACCATATGGTCGGGCAGCCGTTCGCCCAGCCGCCGGCGCAACGACGGCCAGAGGGACGGCCAGAGGGCGTCGCCTTGCCGGTCGTCCTGTTCGACGGGAACGATGTAGGCGCAGAGCTGTCCGCCGCCCGGTCCTGCGACGGCGGCGACCGCCGCATTCCGGACCGCCGCATCCGCCTGCAATGCCGCCTCGATCTCGCCGAGTTCGATGCGCAGGCCGCGGATCTTCACCTGCTGGTCGATGCGGCCGAGATACTCGATCACACCGTCCTCGCCGTGACGGGCAAGGTCGCCGCTGCGGTAGAGACGCCCGCCCGGCTCGCCGAAGGGATCGGGGATGAAACGGTCGGCGGTCAGGCCCGGCTGGCGGTGATAGCCGCGCCCGACCCCGATGCCGCCGATGTGCAGTTCGCCCGCCACCCCCGGCGGCACCGGATTGCC
The DNA here is from genome assembly GCF_058780665.1 of Azospirillum sp. UENF 112521. NCBI lineage: Bacteria > Pseudomonadati > Pseudomonadota > Alphaproteobacteria > Rhodospirillales > Azospirillaceae > Azospirillum > Azospirillum sp. UENF 112521. The sequence goes on along the minus strand of NZ_JBSNCI010000005.1, from coordinate 4,610 downwards.
GCAGCCGTCCATTATGTAAAGGCGCAGTCCGGGCACCGGCCGGCCGGTCGGGATTTCGGCTGAGATGCCGTCCCAGCGATGGAAAGCGACGACATCCGCGCATTCCGTGGGACCGTAGCTGTTGTGGATGCGCGGTTTCGGCCCATGCCGTCTCTCCAGCCAGGGACGCAGCGCATCGGTGCGGATCGGCTCGCCGCCCAGGATCACGTCGCGCAGGGACTCCAGCTCCCCATTCCGTTCCAGCGCCACCAGCGGCTGGAAAGTGCTGGGGGTGGCATTCAGCGCGGTGATGCCATGCCGGGCGATCCAGTCCAGCAACAGTTGCGGGTCATAGCCTTCGCCTGCCATGTGCAGCTGACCGCCAACCAGGAGCGGTGCGAACAGGTTCTTCTGCGTCAGGTCGAAGGCGTGCGAACTCATCAGCAGTAGGCGGCTGCCGGCATCGAAGCCGACATGGTCGCAATACCAGCGCATCAGGTTAACGAACCCGGCCTGCGTCACCCCGGCCCCCTTGGGCTGGCCGGTGGATCCGGAGGTGTAGATCAGGTAGATCAGGTTGTCGGGTGCGCCGGCCGGCGGCAGATCATCGTCGGCGAACGCCGCCAGACGGTCCCGGTCGGCGTCCAGGCGGACCATCGGCAGACCGGCCGGCCTGGGCATGCCGCCCTGAAGCGTCTCCGAGGTCAGCAGCAGCGCGGCTCCGCCATCGTCCAGCATGTATGCCAGACGCTGCGGCGGGTAGCTGGGATCGAGCGGCAGATAGGTGGCGCCGGCCTTCAGAACCGCAAGAATGGCGACCAGCAGTTCGGGAGAGCGCTCAAGCGCGATGGCGACCCGGTCGTCAGGCCCGATTCCCTCGGCGCGCAGGAGGCGGGCCAGACGGTTGGCGTGGGCGTTCAGCTCACGATAGCTCAGGGTACCGCCCGGATGAACCAGGGCTGTCGCCTCCGGCTTGCGGCGGACCTGGGCTTCGATCAGCTGATGCAGGCGCTGGAGGGAAGGAGGCGGCAAGCCCGGCTCATCCTGTCCGCTCCAGTCCACCAGCACTTGGCGGCGGCGGTTGTCGCCCTCCAGCAGATCCAATGCCCCGACGAATGCTTCGGCATTCGACGCCAAGCGGTCCAGCAGGGCGCCGAAGAGCCGGGACAGTTCCTCCACCCGGCCGGAGTCCAACTGCTCGCGCCGGTAGCCGAAGGCCAGATCCAGCTTTTCCCCGGCCCGCACCGTCAGGGTCATGGCGTAATGGGTGTCGTCGACGGTCTCGGCGGCTCCGAATCTGATGGTGTGGTCATTGTGGTTTTTGATGGCCTCGTCGACGGGGTAGTTCTCGAAGACGAGGATGCTGTCGAACAGGGCCCGCGCGCCGCCGCCGGTGCCGAGGCTGGAGCTGGCCCAGCGCTGCACCTCGTGCAGCGGCGTGTGCTCGTGCTCGCGCATCTCCAGGTTCCGCCGCTGCAACTCGCGCAGCCACTCCCCCACCCGCTCATCCGATGGCGGACGCTCCACCACCGGCAGCGTGTTGATGAACAGCCCCAGCGTCTCCTCGACGCCGGCAAGTTCCGCCGGACGGCCCGACACCGTCGCGCCGAACGCCACCGTCTCCTGCCCGCTGTAGCGTTGCAGAAGAAGCGCCCACGCCCCCTGCACCAGCGTGTTCAGCGTCACCCGCTGCGCTTGCGCGAACGCCTGCAACCGCCGCGTCGCACCGCCGTCCAGCCGCAGCCGCACCATGCCGTGCCCCGCCTCGGGATGCCGGCAGGGCAGGCTCGCCGCCAGCAGCGTCGGCGCCTCCAGCCCAGACAGGCGCCCGCGCCAGAAGCGCTCCGACGCCGCCGCATCCTGCCGCCCGAGCCACGCGATGTAGTCGCGGTAGCGGCCCGCCGCGCCACCGACCGCGCCGTCCACCTCCGCCCCCCGGTAGCGGCCCAGCGCCTCCGCCACCAGACGCGCGCTGCTCCAGCCGTCCAGCAGAAGGTGGTGGCTGGTCCAGATCAGGCGATGGCGCACTTGGCCCTGTGGCCCCTGCCCCAGCCGCACCAGAACCACCCGCTGCAACGGCGGACGGCCAAGCTCGAAGCTGCGGGCACGCTCCTCCCGCGCCAAGGCACCCAGAGCCTCCTCCAGGTCGGCGCCGGCGAGGCCGCGGTCGCGCCAGTCCAGCACCGACACCGCATCACCCACCCGCTCCCACACCGCCTGCAACGGGGCGGCAAGCGTGCCGCCCCACAGGAAACTGGTGCGCAGCACGGCATGGCGAGCCGTCACCCAGGCCCAGGCGGCGGCGAAGCGGGTCTCCTCAAGCCCCTCCACCTCGACGGCGAGCTGCGTCACATAGGGGCTTTCGCCCTCCGCATCCCCTTCCAGCGCATGGAACAGCATGCCCTGCTGCATCGGGCTCAGCGGGTAGAGGTCTTCCACCTCGCGCGCCGGCAGCGACAGCGCGTCCAGCTGCCCCTGCGTCAGGCCGGCCAGCGGTACGTCCGACGGCGTCAGCCCGCCGGACGAGGACTCGCAATGCGCGACCAGCGCCCGAAGCTCCTCCCCATAGGCAGCGGCCAGCCCCTCCACCACCGGCGGCGCCAGCACCGCATGGCTGTAGCTCCAGTCGAACACCAGTTCCCCGTCATAGACCCTGCCGTCGATGCTCAGCCAGTTGCCGAGCGGGGCGTCGGCATCGAGACGGGCACCCGCCGGCTCGTTGGCCGGCACGAAGCGGGCGGTGTCGTCGAAGCTGCCGTCGAACTGGCCCAGATAGTTGAAGGTCACCCGCGCCTCGGGCAGGGCCTGCAGCGTTGCCTGCGCCTCCGCATCGCCCAGATGGCGCAGCACGCCATAGCCCAGACCGTTCGACGGAACAGCCCGAAGCTGCTCCTTCACCGCCTTGATCGACGCGCCCAGTTCCCCGCCGGCCCTCTCACCGGGGCGCAGATGCACCGGATAGGCGGTGGTGAACCAGCCGACGCTGCGGCTGAGGTCCAGGCCCGCCACCAGCTCCTCGCGGCCATGCCCCTCCAGTTGCACCAGCGCCGAGGCGTCCACGCTCCACCGGCACAGCACTCGCGCCAAGGCCGTCAGCAGAAGGTCGTTCACCCGCGTCCGGTAGGCCGCCGGCGCCGACGACAGCAGCCGCTTCGTCCAGCCGGCATCCAGCCGCGTCCGCGCAACCGCCGACTTCGCAACCGTCAGCGCCTCGGGAGAAACCGGCTCCGCCACGCCAGGCAGTCCGGCCGGCGCATCCGCCAAGCTGTCGCGCCACCAGGACAGTTCGTCCCGCAGCGCTCTGCTCGCGGCGTGGCGGCGCAGCGCCTTGCCCCAGGACTGGAAGGAGGCGGTCTTGGCCGGCAGCACCACCGCCTCGCCCCGCTCCAGCTGCGTGCAGGCCAGTTGTAGATCCTCCAGCAGCACGCGCCAGGACACGCCGTCCACCACCAGATGGTGGATCGCCAGCAGCAGGCGCTGCTGACCGTCATCGTTACGTTCCACCAGCATTGCGCGCAGCAGCGGGCCATGCGCGAGGTCGAGGCTGCGCTGGGCCTCCTCGCACAGCCGCTCCTGCGCCCCGGCATCGGCGGCGGTGCGCTGCCACAGCATCGGCGGCACCGCCTCGGGCGGCAGGTGCTCGGCACGTCCGTCGCCGGCGAAGACCAGCCGCAAGGCGTCGTGATGGGCCAGCAGCGCCGAGAGCGCCCGCTCCAGCAACGCCGGATCGACCGGCCGGCGCAGCCGCAGCAGCACCGACTGGTTCCAGTGGCTACGGTTGGGGATCGGCTCCTCGAAGAACCAGCGCTGGATCGGCGTCAGCGACAGCGCCCCGCAGACGCTGCCCTGCTCGGCGGCCGGAGTCCCGGCGTCGCTGCGGGCGGCGCGGGCGAGCGCCTCTAGGGTTTGGTGCTCGAAGACGTCGCGCGGGGTGAAGGCGAGGCCGTGGCGGCGGGCGCGGCTGACCAGCTGGATGGAGAGGATGGAGTCCCCGCCCAGCTCGAAGAAGTTGTCGGTGACGCCGACGCTGTCCAGCCGCAGCAGCTCGCACCACAGCGCCGCCAGGGCCCATTCGGCCGCGCTGCGCGGCGGCACTTGGACCGACGACGACACCTCCGGCTCGGGCAGGGCCTTGCGGTCCAGCTTGCCGTTGGGCGTCAGCGGCAAGCGCTCCAGCACCACGAGGTGCGTTGGCACCATGTAGTCCGGCAGCGCCGCCTTCAGCCCGGCACGCAGCCGCTCGACAAGGCCGGCGCCGGCATCATCGCCGCTACCTTCATCGCCAGCGGGCACAACATAGCCGACCAGACGCTTGCCGCCTGCGCCGTCACGGGCGACCACCGCCGCCTCGCGCACGCCCTCCTGCGCCCGCAGCCGTGCCTCCACCTCGCCAAGCTCGATGCGGAAGCCGCGGATCTTCACTTGGTGGTCGATCCGCCCGACATACTCGATCACCCCGTCCCCGCGCTGGCGCACGAGGTCGCCCGTGCGATAGAGCCGCCCGCCGCCGCTGGAGAACGGGTCGGCCACGAATCGCTCCGCCGTCAGGCCGGGGCGGTTCAGATAGCCGCGCGCCAACCCCGCACCGGCGATGTAAAGCTCGCCGACCGCGCCGGCCGGAAGCGGGTTCA
>NZ_JBSNCI010000004.1:867500-1031278 GCF_058780665.1 Azospirillum sp. UENF 112521 | reverse complement strand
GCACGCATGCTTGCATCTTCATCCAGATCACGAACGCCCCGCCTCGAAAGAGACGGGGCGTTTCGCTGTTCGGGCCGTACATTTGCAATTCAAAAGCAAGCGGCGGAGTGTACCGGTTTGTCCGGTGGCTCAGACTGCTCCCTCATCACCCCACGGAACCTGTAAGGTTCGTGCAGAGAGAGGGACACATGACCGTCGCACTCGATACGGCCACATCTGAAATCATCGATGTCGAGGCGGAGCGCTGGGAGGCGTTGCGCCGTCGCGATCCTGTCGCCGACGGGCGGTTCGTTTATGCGGTCCGCAGCACCGGCGTCTATTGCCGGCCAAGCTGTGCCGCACGGCCGGCACGGCCGGAGAATGTCGCCTTCTATGCCACCAACGCCGAGGCCGAACGGGCAGGATTCCGGCCCTGCAAACGCTGCCGGCCCGATGGGCCGAGCCAGGGCGACCGCCGTGCCGGGGCGGTCGCCGCCGCCTGCCGCCTGATCGAGGAGGCGGAGGAAGCGCCGCAGCTGGACGAACTTGCGACCGTGGCGGGGATGAGCCCGCACCATTTCCACCGCATTTTCAAGCAGGTGACCGGGGTTACCCCGCGGGCCTATGTCCAGGCCCAGCGTGCCGCCCGCGTCGCCAATGCCCTGCAGCAGGCCGGCAGCGTGACCGAGGCGATCTATGAGGCCGGCTACGGATCCTCCGGACGGTTCTACGAAACCGCGGGAGTGCGCCTGGGGATGACGCCCACCAGCTACCGCAGGGGCGGAGCGGGGGAGACGATCCGATTCGCGGTCGGCGTTTGCTCGCTGGGCTCGATCCTGGTGGCGGCGACGGAGCGCGGGGTCTGCGCGATCCTGCTCGGCGACGATCCCGATCTGCTGCTCCGCGATTTGCAGGACCGCTTTCCGAAAGCGGACCTGATCGGGGGCGACCCGGCTTTCGAGGCCATGGTGGCGCAGGTGGTGGGGTTCGTCGAGGCACCGGGGACCGGCCTTACCCTGCCGCTGGATATCGGCGGCACCGCTTTCCAGCAGCGGGTATGGCAGGCACTGTGCGCCATTCCCGCCGGCAGGACCGCCAGCTATGCCGAGATCGCCACCGCCATCGGCGAGCCCGCGGCGGTGCGGGCGGTGGCGCGGGCCTGTGGGGCCAATCCATTGGCGGTGGCGATCCCCTGCCATCGGGTGGTGCGGTCGGATGGAGGTCTGTCCGGCTATCGCTGGGGCGTGGAGCGCAAGCGGGACCTGCTGGATCGCGAGCGCAAGGAGGCGACGCGGTGATGGTGATGCAGACTCTGGATTGGACGCGCATCGGCATGGAGCTGGACTCCGTTGGCCATGCCGTCGTGGGGCCTCTGCTGGACGGGGAAGCCTGCAAGGCACTGGCGGGGCTCTATGGGCAGGATAGTCCTTTCCGCAGCCGGGTGGTGATGGAGCGGCACGGCTTTGGAAAAGGCGAATATAAATATTTCAGTTACCCGTTGCCGGAACCGATCGCGGCGCTGCGCGCACCGCTTTATCGGCGGCTGGCGCCTGTGGCCAACCGCTGGGCCGCAGCGATGGGGCTCGACATCCGCTATCCGACGGAGCATGGGGAATTTCTGGAGCGCTGCCACACGGCCGGACAGCGTCGTCCCACGCCGCTGCTCCTGAAATACGGTCCCGGCGACTATAATTGCCTGCACCAGGATCTGTATGGTGAGACGGTGTTCCCGTTGCAGGTCGCCATCCTGTTGTCGGAACCGGGACCGGACTTCACCGGCGGCGAGTTTGTCCTGACCGAGCAGCGGCCACGCATGCAGTCGCGTGCCACCGTCGTGCCGCTGGGGCTGGGAGATGCGGTGATCTTCGCGGTCGATCAGCGCCCGGTGCAGGGCACCCGCGGCATCTACCGCGTCCGGCAGCGGCATGGCGTCAGCCCGGTGCGCTCCGGCGAGCGCTACACAACCGGCATCATCTTCCACGACGCAGCTTGAGACCTCACCCTGCCGCCGACGGGGCCCGCGATCCCATGCCGCGCGCGGGCGAGTAGCCGCGCACCGCAAGTGCTGCGAACAGCAGGGTGGATCCGGCGACGACCGCCAGCGCCAGCCCGTCGACCCGGCCATAGAGGGCGAAACGGATCAACTCCACCCCATGGGTGAAGGGGTTGAGGCTGCACAGCCACCACAACAGAGGGCCGGCCTCCTCCATGCGGTAGAGCGGGTAAAGGGCGGAGGACAGGAAGAAGAGGGGGAAAACCACGAAGTTCATCACCCCGGCGAAATTCTCCAGCTGGCGGATGGTGGAGGCCAGCACCATGCCGAGCGCCCCCAGCATCAGCCCGTTCAGCAGCAATGCCGGCAGCACGGTCAGCGGCGCCCAGACCGGAAGGTCGATGCCATAGAGCCAGACGATTAGCAGGAAGGCCGCCACCTGGAGGATCGACACCACCACCCCGCCCAGGAGCCGCGCCACCAGAAGGAAGGCGCGGGGCAGTGGGCTGGTCAGCAGGATGCGCATGCTGCCCATCTCGCGGTCGTAGACCATCGACAGCGACCCCTGCATGCCGTTGAACAGCTGGATCATGCCGATCAGCCCGGGCACGATGTAGACCTCGTAGGGAATGTAGGTCTCGTAGGGCGGGATGATGGCGATGCCGAGCGCCGCCCGGAACCCGGCGGCGAAGACGAACAGCCAGACCAGCGGGCGCACCAGCGCGCCGAGGAAGCGCTCACGCTGGTGGATGAAGCGCAGCACCTCGCGCGCGACGATTCCCTGGAAGGCGGTTCCCCAGACTTTCAGCTGCCGTCCGGTCATGCCGTGGCCTCCACATCTGCGGCCGGTCGGGCAGCGGTCAGCCGGTCGAAGCTCTCCGCCACGCTGGCGCAGCCGGTTTCGGCATTCACCGCGGCGACCGGTCCGCAGGCGCGGACGCGGCCACGGTGCAGGACCACCACATGGTCGGTGGCGGGATCGATCTCGTCGATCAGGTGGGTCGCCCACAGCACCGAGATGCCGTCCTCCGCGCACAGGGCATGGACATGGCGGATCAGGGTGCGGCGGGCGGGGATGTCCAGCCCGACCGTGGGTTCGTCCAGCAGCAGCAGGGTCGGGCGGTGCAGCAGGGCACGGGCGATCTCCACCCGCCGGCGATGGCCGCCGTTGAGCGCCCGCACCTTTTCCCCCGCCGTTCAAACAGCGACAGGCGGGTCAGTTCCGTCTCGATCCGCCGGTCGGCCTCGCGCCGGCCGATGCCGTGCAGGGCGGCGAAATAGCGCAGATTCTGCAAGACCGTCAGGTCGAGGTCGAGGGTGGGCTGCTGGAACACCACGCCCAGTTCCGCCAGCGCCTTGCCCGGCGCCTGCACGATGTCGTGGCCGTGGATGCGCACCCGCCCGACATTGGGCCGCAGCAACCCGGTGGCCAGCGCGAACAGCGTGCTCTTCCCCGCCCCGTTCGGACCGAGCAGGCAGGTGAAAGCGCCGGGCATCACGCGGAAGCCGACATCCTCCAGCGCAAGGCGGTTACCGCCGTAGCCGTGGCGCAGCCCCTCGACCTCCAATGCCGGCACCGTCATTCCGCCTTCCCCTTCCTGTGCCTCAGCCCTTGACCGCCACGCCCCAGGGGTAACGGCCGACCTTGACCGTCTTGGTCACCTTCAGGCTGTCGACGTCGATCACCGACACGTCGCCGCTGACGCCGTTGGTGGTGTAGAGCATCTTCTGGTCCGGCGTCAGCGCCAGATGCCAGACGCGGCGGCCGACCAGCAGGTAATCCTTCACCTCGAAGGTCTTGGCATCCACCACCGCGACATGGTTGGCCGGGCCGAGCGCCACGAAGGCATAGCGGCCGTCGTCGGTCAGCTTGACGCCCACCGGCTGGATGCGGTCCTTGGCGACGCCCTTGATGTGGAAATCGACGACCTTCTTGACCTGCCGGGTGGCGGTGTCGATGACGCTGACCGTCCCGCCGATCTCCGACGAAACCCACAGCTGCGAGCCGTCCTTGGTGAACTGGGCGTAGCGCGGGCGCGGGCCGACCAGCGTGTTGTCGACCACCGCGCGCTTTTCCATGTCGATCCAGTGGACCATGCTGGTCGTCTCGGAGGTGTTGACGCCCCAGCGGCCGTCGGGACTGACATCCATTCCCTCCGGCTCCACCCCGACATCGACCTGGAAGGCGACCTTGCGCGTCGGCACGTCGACCACGGTGACGATGTTGCTGTCCTCGTTGGCGATGATCAGGCTCTTGCCGTCGGGGCTGAGGGCGAACTGTTCGGGATCCTCGCCCGACGGCAAGTTGTGGACCACCGTCTTGCTGGCAAGGTCGAAGACCTGCACCGTGTGGTCGTCGCTGGCGCAGATGAACAGCTGGGTTCCGTCCCTGGACAGGGTGATGCCGCGCGGGCGCTTGCCGACCTTGATGGTGTCGGTGACCGCCATGGTCTTGCCGTCGATCACCGACAGCGTGTTGTCCTTCTCGTTCGACACATAGATGGTCTGGGCCGAGGCGGCGGAGGCCAGGGTGGCGGCGATCAATGCGGCCAGGGATATGCCGGTGAAGCGGGCGGCGGTCATGGCGTGGTTTTTCCTCGCGTCTTGCAGAGCGTTTCCGGTTGGTCGTAGCCCAGGCTGTCCAGCTCGGTGCGCGGGTGGAGGAATCCCTCCTGTGGCGACACTGACACCAGCGAGCGGTCGGCGGCCAGCAGCACCGGCTGGCGCAGCTGCCCGTCCCAGGGTCGCAGGCTGAGCGGTGTGCCGCGGAAGGCGGACATGGTGAAGTCGGGCGACTGGATGAAGGCGATCAGGCGGTCGGGATCGGCGGTGCGGGCACGGGCGGCAGCCTCGCCAATGACGCGGACGGCGGTCCAGTCATTGTGGTCGCGCGCCGTCATCGGGCGCTTTGCCGCCGCCTTGAAGCGGGATTGCAGCTGTGCAGCCCCCCATTGCTCATGCGTGCGGTGCCAGACGGTGGGGACCAGCCCCTGGGTGCCGGCGACCGCGCGCGGATCGGCGGTGCGGTAGGACAGATAGTCGCCGAACTCCCCGACCTCGTCGGCGACGACCAGCACGTCATAGGCCTTGGCCTGGGTGAAGACCGGAATCTCGGATTCGGCGGTGCGGTTGACGTCGCTTTCGGCGGTCCAATCCTTCTCCGCGACGATCTGGGCGCCGAAGCGCTTGGCGGCGCGGCGGACGGCGTCGGCGTACAGCTTGTCCTCCGGCCGGCGGCCGGTGACCAGGAACCAGCGCGGCCAGCGCTTCTTCACCAGATATTGCCCGAGCGCGTCGGCCAGCATCGCCCGGCTGGGCGCCACATGGATGAGGTTGGCGGCGCAGGCGCTGCCGCGCAGGGCGTCGTCGGGCGCGGTGGCATTCAGCAGAAGCAGGGTGCGTGCCTCCGGCAGCCTCGACAGCGCCTCCACCGTCGCACCCGGCGCGTCGACGACGACGAAGCGGTCGCCGCGGCCGGCCAGTTCGCGCAGGGCGGCGGCGGCATCGCCGTCCGGCGGAACCTCCACGCTGTCGAGAACGAAGGACTGCTTCAGGAACTTGCCGGTCGTGTTGTTGTCGGCGATGGCGAGCGATGCTCCGGCCAAGCCGTCGTCGGCCGCCGGCTCGTCCGGGTTGGCGACGGAGGGCGGCGGCTCGGGCGTCTGCGACAGGAAACCGATGCGGATCTCGCCGACGACGTCGGCGGCTGTGCCGACACCGGGCGCCCCGGCCAGCAGCAGGGCGCCGAGTGCCGCCAGCGACACGCTGTTGAGAAGGCGGGGCAGGCGGAGCTTCGTCATCGTATCCGTCGCATCGTATCCGTCGGAATGCCAACAGTTTGGAGTACAGCCTATCGGGCGAACCACAACTCCGGAATGCGACTATGGAAGCATGGACAGGAGACGGGGTGGGCAGGGCCGGCCAGCCGGGGCTTCCCGAACCGGGGGCGGCCGGGCAAGCAGGGGGCATCTTGTACGAAAGTCCAATTATTGGCTATGCGGAGCGATGGCTATCCTGCCAGCCCGTTCCCTGACGAACCCACCACTGCCGGGACCTGCCATGGCGATTGTGACCCGCCGCCGTTTCCTGTCCGGACTGGCCGCAAGCTGCGCGTCCGCCGGGGCTGCGTCCACGCTCGGTGTCGGACAGGCTGCCGCCCGGCCGCTGGACGAGGTGATGGAGCGCGGGCGGCTGCGCGTGGCGGTCTATCGCGAGTTTCCGCCCTTCTCCTTCCAGCGCGACGGTGCCCTGGTCGGCATCGACGTCGATCTGGCGCGGGCGATTGCCGGGAAGCTGGGCGTCAAGGCCGACATCTACGAGCAGATCCCCGGAGAGACGGTGTCGGACGATCTGCGCGTGGCGGTGTGGCGCGGCAGCCTGTTCGGCGGCGAGCTGGCCGACATCATGATGCACATCCCCTATGACAAGCGCTTCGGCTTGATGAATCCGGAAGCGGTGCTGTTCGGCCCCTATCATCAGGAGGTCTTCGCGCTCGCCCGCGATCCGCAGCGGGTGCGTTCCGCCGTGCTGGCGACCCTGCCGGACGAACCGATCGCGGTGGAGATCGACAGCGTTCCCGACTTCTTCCTGCTGGGTTTGCAGGGTGGCCGGCTGCGCAGCCGCATCATCCATTGCCCGACGCCCGAAGCCGCCATCGAAAAGTTGACCGCCGGCGAGGCGGCGGCGGTGCTGGCGCCGCTGAGCCAGATGCAGGCGGCGCTCGGGGCCAGGATGGAGCAGTTTCCGGTCACCACCGTGACCCTGCCGGGCATGATGACCTCCAACTGGAACATCGGCATGGCGACCAAGGAGAATTCCCGCGACCTCGCCTACAGCATCGGCGACGCGGTGACGGCGCTGACCGAGGACGGAACGATGGCGAAGATCTTCGCCGCCTACGGCGTTACCCACACGCCGCCGCCGCTGGTGGAGTGAGGCGGGGACGAGCGAACGGTTTGCCGTATGGGTCGGGAGGGGTGGATGAGAGACGCGCTGCGCCATGTGGGACTTACCGGTGCGATGCTCGCCGTCGCGGCACCCGCCCTCGCCGCAAGCTCCCCGTCCGATCCACTGAAGTCCGTGATGTGGGACATATTGCGCGACCAGTATTTCGCCGGCGCCCCGGTCGTGTTCGACGCTGCCGTCAAGGTGACCGCTCCGGCGGCGGCGGAAGACACGCGCGCGGTGCCGCTCTCCGTCGACGCCACGGCGCTGGGACAGGTGGTTGAGATGGTGGCGATTGCCGACCTGAACCCCTTCCCGCTGGTGTTGCGCTACCACCCCGGCACTGCTGCGCCCTACATCGCCACGCGCATCAAGATCCAGCAGGCCACCGCGGTGCGCGGCGCCGCGCGCACCGCCGACGGGGTCTGGCATGTCTCCGGCGTGCTGGTCGACGCGGCGGGCGGCGGGTGCAGCGCGCCGCCGGCATCCTATGCCCAGAAGGACTGGGCCGACCATGTCGGCGAGGTGCAGGCCCGGCTGTGGCCGGCGGCTGACGACGGGGTGGCGCGGCTGCGGCTGCGCATCCGCCATCCCAACGACACCGGGCTGGTCGACGGCATCCCGGCCTATTTCGTCGAGACCCTGCAGGTGGATGCGCAGACCCCCGGCGGTTCTCCGACGCTGGCGCGGATCGACAGCCTGGAGCCGGTGTCGGAGAATCCGGTCTTTTCGCTGGATGTCCGCCCGCCGCCGGACGCCACCGCGCTGATCCTGCGTGGCCGGGACAACCAGGGCGGCGAAATCCGGGCGACCATCCCGATGCCGCCGACCGGCGCCAAGCCGGCGATGTCGCTGAAACCTGTCGGGCAGCCGTGGAGTGTCGGGCAATGAGCGTGCCGCTGTTGCGCCGGCTGGTGCTGTCCGCCGCCTTTGCCGCCGTCCTGGCCGCCGGGCTGATGTCGGGTGGCGCATGTGCCGCGGGGACGCTGACCTACGATCTGAAGCCGACGCGGATCGCCCCCGACACCTACGTCTTTGAAGGCTCCACCAAGCATTTCACCCGCGCCAACGGCGGCAACATCCTGAATTCCGGCTTCATCGTCACGGCCGACGGGGTGATCGTCATTCAGACCGGCCCGTCCCGCCGCTATGGCGAGGAGATGCGCGCGGCCATCCGCAAGGTCACAGAGAAGCCGATCCGTAAAGTCTTCGTCAGCAACCTGCATCCGGATTACTGGCTGGGAAACCAGGCTTTCGCCGACGTGCCCGTCGCGGCGCTGCCCGGCACCATCGCCGGCATCCAGGAGGAGGGCAACGGCATCGCCGAGAACATGTACCGGCTGGTCGGCGATTGGATGCGCGGAACCGAGGTGACGCTGCCGACCGAGCCGGTCTATGGATCGACCGTGAAGTTCGGCGACCACCAACTGCGGCTGATCCCGCTGAGCGGCCACACCGCCGCCGACCTGATGATCCTGGACGAATCGACGGGCGTGCTGTTCACCGGCGGCGTGGTGTTCTGCGACCGCACCCCGACCACGCCGCACGCCACCGTCGCCGACTGGCTGAAGGAGTTGGATGCGGTCGATGCGCTGGACATCCGGTTGCTGGTGCCCAACCACGGCCACATCCGTCCCGACAAGGCCTGCGTCGCCCAGACCCGCGACTGGCTGACCTGGCTCGACGGCACGCTGCGCCATGCCGTGGAGTCCGGCCTCGATATGGCCGAAGCGCTGGAGCTGCCGATTCCGGAGCGGTTCCAAGTGCTTGACGTGCTGCGCGAAGAGTATCGCCGCTCCGTCGCCCATCTCTGGCCAAGGATCGAGCAGGCAAGTCTGCTGCGGGTCAATTGACGGCCCGGTGACCCGGAGGAGAACTGACGCTTACGCCTGCTACTATCCGACAATTTACCCGACCGATCATCCGTCTACACTGCCGAATATCGTAGAGCGACGCGGCCCCTCCGGCCGCCAAAAGCTTGAAAAGCCGCCCCGATTCCGTTCGCCACCGCCGGACCCGCCCGTCCGGCGGCAACGGGCGGGTCTTGCCCGGGCGGTGCCGTCATCATCAGTTTTGGGAGGCAACCGCACATGAAGCGCCTGGTTACAAGTCTCGCCCTGGCAGCCTCGCTGACCGCGTTCAGCGCCACCGGCGTCCTCGCCGCCGACGCCGGTGGCCCGTCCAGCGACGATCTGCTGAAGAGCGCCACCAACACCGAAGCGGTTCTGACCTATGGCATGGGACCGCAGGCCCAGCGCTTCAGCCCGCTGACCGACCTGAACGCCGACACCGTCAAGAAGCTGGTTCCGGTCTGGTCCTTCTCCTTCGGCGGCGAGAAGCAGCGCGGGCAGGAAGCCCAGCCCATCATTTATGACGGCACCATCTACGTCACCGGTTCCTACTCCCGCCTCTACGCGGTCGATGCCCGCACCGGCCACAAGAAGTGGGAATACAACCACCGCCTGCCCGACGGCATCATGCCCTGCTGCGACGTGGTGAACCGCGGTGCGGCGATCTACAAGGACAAGATCTACTTCGCCACGCTGGACGCCCGCCTCGTCGCGCTGAACCGCGAGACCGGCAAGGTGGTGTGGAACAAGAAGCTGCAGGAATACAAGGAAGGCTATTCCAACACCGCCGCCCCGCTGATCATCGACGGCAAGATCATCACCGGCAATTCCGGCGGCGAGTTCGGCGTCATCGGCATGGTCGAAGCCCGCGATGCCGAAACCGGCGAACTGGTCTGGCAGCGCCCGACCATCGAAGGCAACATGGGCACGCTGAACGGCAAGGAGTCGACCGTCACCGGCAAGACCAACGCCAGCTGGCCCGGCGACATGTACAAGACCGGCGGCGGCGCCACCTGGCTGGGCGGCACCTACGATCCGGAAACCAAGACGCTGTTCTTCGGTACCGGCAACCCGGCGCCCTGGAACTCGCACCTGCGTCCGGGCGACAACCTCTACACCTCCTCCACGCTGGCCATCAATCCGGACAACGGCGAGATCAAGTGGCACTACCAGACCACGCCGCATGACGGCTGGGACTTCGACGGCGTCAACGAGTTCGTGTCCTTCGACCTGAAGAAGGACGGCAAGGTCATCAAGGCCGGCGGCAAGGCCGACCGCAACGGCTTCTTCTACGTCATCGACCGCAACACCGGTAAGCTGATCAACGCCTCGCCCTTCGTCACCAAGATCACCTGGGCCAAGGGCATCGACATCGAGACCGGCCGTCCGATCTACAACGACGACAACCGTCCGGGCGCCCCGGCGACCAGCGATGCGCATGACGCCAAGGGCAAGTCGGTCTTCGCGGCCCCCGCCTTCCTGGGTGCCAAGAACTGGATGCCGATGGCCTACAACCCGCAGACCGAGCTGTTCTATGTCCCGGCCAACGAGTGGGGCATGGACATCTGGAACGAGCCGATCACCTACAAGAAGGGTGCGGCCTATCTCGGCGCCGGCTTCACCATCAAGCCGCTGTATGACGACTACATCGGTGCGCTGCGCGCCGTCGATCCGAAGACCGGCAAGATCGTCTGGGAATACAAGAACCCGGCCCCGCTGTGGGGCGGCGTCCTGACCACCGCCGGCAACCTCGTCTTCACCGGCACGCCGGAAGGCTATCTGAAGGCCTTCGACGCCAAGTCGGGCCAGGAGGTCTGGAAGTTCCAGACCGGCTCCGGCGTGGTCGGCAGCCCGGTCACCTGGAAGATGGATGGCGAGCAGTATGTCGCCGTCGTCTCCGGCTGGGGCGGCGCGGTGCCGCTGTGGGGCGGCGACGTCGCCAAGCTGGTGAAGGACATCAACCAGGGCGGCTCTCTCTGGGTCTTCAAGCTGCCGAAGGCCTGATATCAGGCGCGGACAGGCGGGAGGAAGGCGGGCCGGAGCGATCCGGTCCGCCCATTTCCGTGTCTGCACCTGCCATAGTCATCTCAGGCATTGATTTGGTTATGTCCTACCATAGTCCAATTATTCGCAGGTCCCTCTGCTGATAACGTCCGCTCATGCGAAGCAAAGGCCGCAGGGCGGCCAGAAACAGAGGGAACGTCTTTCTCATGAATGCACGGATTGTTCGGCTTGCGGCAGCGATTGGTCTGATCGGCGCCGTCGCTCTTCCCGGTCTGGTTTACGCCCACGGCGATGTCGTCCCGCAGCCGGTGGACACCACCGGGCTGGAGAAGCTGGGTGAGAAGTGGCGGGACAGCAATCCCTACCGCGGCAACCCGC
Organism: Azospirillum sp. UENF 112521; assembly: GCF_058780665.1. NCBI lineage: Bacteria > Pseudomonadati > Pseudomonadota > Alphaproteobacteria > Rhodospirillales > Azospirillaceae > Azospirillum > Azospirillum sp. UENF 112521. The sequence goes on along the minus strand of NZ_JBSNCI010000004.1, from coordinate 1,020,130 downwards.
GCGCCATCGAGATCGGTTCGTCCGCCTTCAACCAGAACTGCGCGCGCTGCCATGGGCTGGGTGCGGTGTCCGGCGGCATCGCCCCCGACCTGCGCTACCTGGAGAAGGGGGATGCCGGCGACGAGTGGTTCAAGGAGCGCGTCACCAACGGCTCGATCCGCAACGGCGTGACCTACATGCCGCAGTTCGGTGAAGCGCTGGGGCAGGAGGCGCTGTGGTCGATCCGCTCCTGGCTGGAAACCGTGCACGAGGAGTGACCCCTGCTGGATCGTCGGCTCCTTCCCTCCCTTCCTCTCTTCCAAGGTGGTCATCCATGATTCGCAGAACCGCATCCCTGGTCGCCGTCGCGGCGGCCCTGCTGACCGCACCGGCCTTCGCCGCCGATCACGCCACGCCGGAACAGGCCAAGTCGCTGGTCGCCGAGGCCGTCGCCTATCTGAAGGACAAGGGGCCGGACGAGGCGACCAAGGCCTTTCAGGACCCCAAGGGCAGCTTCCGCCGCGGTGAGCTGTATGTGTTCGTCTTCGACACCGACGGCCGCTATGTCGCCTCCGGCGCCAACCCGAAGCTGGCCGGATCAAACGCCGCCGATCTGAAGGATGCGGAAGGCAAGCCCATCGTCCAGGCGATGATCACCGAGACCAAGGACAAGCCGAACGCCGTCATCGACTATGTCTGGCTGAACCGTCAGACCAACAAGGTCGAGCACAAGCATTCCTACGTCACCCGCGATGGCCGTTACATCGTCGGTGCCGGGACGTACGATCAGTGACGGCCTGAGACCTCCGCCGCCGGATAGCGTCTGAAACAATTCCGCCCGGCCCCCGTACGAAGGTCTGCTTCGTACGGGGGCCGGGCGGACGTCTGTCCGGGGCAGGGGAAGGGCCGGATTTCAGTACAGCTCCTGCGCCTCGCGGGCATAGTCCAGCAGCTTTTCCACCGACCGCGCGCGGTCGGCCGTTTCGGCGAAGCGGGTGCGTGCCGCTTCCGCCGCCTGCGCCCGCGCGGCGGCATCCTGTCCAAGCGCCGCGGCGCGGTCCAGGAAGGCCGTCTCGTCGGCAACGGTCAGGGCGGAGCCGACGATCCCGGCGACATCGCCCCGGGAATAGGTCACCACCGGCAGCCCGTCCGCCAGAGCGAAGGCCGCGCTGCCGCCGCCGCCCTGGCGCGGCGGGTTCAGATAGGCGGTCGCCACGCCGTACAGCCCGCGAATGGCGTCGACATCTCCCAGCGCCTGCATCCGCGCCGCGTTGCGGGCGGTGGCGATCCGGCCCGGCAGGTCGGTCACCGCGCCGGCGAAGGCGATGTGGGCGTCGGGCACGCGGTCGAGCAGGCGGTCGAGCGTCTCAAGGAACTCCGGTCCGACCTCCTGATCCAGGCGGTTGCCGACGACGACATAGAGCGGCCCGTCGGCCGGCAGGCCGAAATCGGCGCGGCTGCGCGCCGGACCGGCATCCGGCAGGGTCCAGCCGAAGAAGAAGGGACGGAAGCGCGCCCGCGCCTCCTCCGGCCAGCCGGCGGCGCTGTCCTCCGGGGCGTAGCCCAGCAGAAGCGTGGCGAGCGAGGGCGGCAGGCCGCTGGAGGTCGGCAGGAACACCACAGGCCGGCTGCGGGCGAACAGATCGGCCACCGTGTTGGAGCCGCCGAAGGCAACGATCACGTCGGGATCGAAGCGCTGCACCGCATCGACGATGGCGGTCAGCTTCTCCTCGTCGAAACGCGGCTGCGGGAAGGACAGCATGCGGACCTTGGCGCCGAAGGCGGTCAGGGTCTGCTCGCCGTCATATTCCTCGGTGACGTTGTAGCTGTATTCGGGAACGAAGCCGTTCTCGCCTTCCACCGCCATGGCGTTGGGGTTGACGATCAGCACCTCGCAACCATGGTCGTCCTGCAGACGGCGGGCATAATCGAAGGCGTCGGCGGTCGGCTGGTGCCCTTCGCCCAGCATCTGGTTGGTGATCAGCGCCACCCGCTTCACCGCAGTGCGCGGCGCCACCCGGCGCAGGCGGGTGTCAAGACCGTAGCGGCGCGCCGTCTCATCCACCAGCAGGCGGTAGAACCGGCGGAATTCGCCGGTGGTGAAGGCGCTGACGTCGCCCTTGCGCGTGTCGCCCTGGAACAGCCGCATGGCGATGCCCCAGTAGGCGTAGTGCATCGAGGGGATGGAGAAGCGCAGCGGGTCGTCCAGCGCCGTGTTCACCAGGGCGCGGTAATAGGCCACGTCGCCGGTCAGCAGGAAAAGCAGCGACTGGCGCCGCATCACGTCGCCCATGGTGTAGCGGGCATCGACCTCGGCGGCGGCGGCGGCGCGGATGTCGTCGTCATAGCGGCGGATCAGGTTGGCGAGCGCCCCGACATTGCCCCAGCCCTCTCCCTCGTTGGTCAGCAGGGTCAGGGCGCGGGCAAAGCTCATCGCCGCTTCGCGGTGGCGGCCGGACGCGTGCAGGGCGTGACCCAGATTGGCATGGAACAGCGGGGAACCGTCATCGCCGGCCACGGCCTGGGCGATGCGGTCGACCGCCTCGTCCGCACGGCCCGATTGCAGCGCGATCACCCCCAGCAGATGCAGGGCGTCCGGATGGCCGGGCGACGCGTCCAGCACGTCGCGGTACAGCCGTTCGGCCTCCGCGGTGCGGCCGGCGCGGTGGTGTTCCGTTGCGACGGCCAACGTCTGCTCGATCTGGTCCATGATGCACGTCCTTGCTGTCCGGGGCGGCCCCGTTCCCCGGCGACCGTCGTCCCATGCTGTTTACCCTGTTTTAGGGGACACGCGATCAACTTTCCGCATGCATGGATTTACGACCTTTCGGGGAGACCGCAGCCGTGGCGCCCTCCTCCGACCGACAACAGCCGTCACCGCCATCCTGGCACGGTGTCTTTTGTGGGCTCTCCTTGCCCTTGCCGGGATGAACGGTGCAGGTCCAGCCCAGGCGCTGGAGACGGTGACCGGCGGCCCTTCCATCGCCATCAGCCTTGCCGACCGCCGCCTCTACCTGACGGGTCCCGACGGGGGGATGCGCAGCTTCCCGGTCGCCATCGGCCGTCCCGGCGTGCCGATTCCCGTCGGCGACAGCAGCATCCTGCGCAAGCGCCGTGACCCGACTTGGCGGCCGACCGCCAACCAGCGGCGCGACAACCCCGCCCTGCCGCGGGCGGTTCCGCCCGGACCGAACAACCCGCTGGGCCGGTTCGCGCTCGATCTCGGCTGGCCGGCCATCGCCATCCACGGCACCAACGACCCGGACTCGATTGGCACACGGGCCAGCGGCGGCTGCTTCCGCATGCTGCCCGCCGACATCGAAACCGTCTTCGCGGCGGCGGAGGTCGGCATGCCGGTGCGGGTGGTGCGGGAATCGCTGGGCGCGGCCAAGCCGCCGCCGTCCCGACCGGCCGGGACGGTTCCGGTCGCGGCGAAGGCTGCGCCGCCGCCGCCGCCGCCGACCGTTGCCGCTCCGCTGCCCGCGGCCGCCATGACCCAGCCGCCGCCACCCCAGCCGCCGCCAGCGCCGGTCGCCGATCCGCGCTGTGCCACGGTGACGGCGCCGCTGCGGCGGATGATCTGCGACGTCCCGGCGCTCGCCCTTTCCGACGGACGTGCCCGCGGAATGCAGGAGCGCTTTCTGGCCGGCATCGCCGATCCGGCGGCCCGAGCCGCTGCCGCCTATGAACTGATCCAGGACGAGCGTCGCTTCCACGAGCGGATCGCGGCGCTCTGCTGGATTCGCAGCGGCACCGAAGGAGACCCGGCGGTGGCCGTGGCGGCGCAGTCCTGTCTGGCGACGGCACTCGACCGCCGGTTGAACGACGTGGCGGAGCGTATCGCCAGCCTGCGCAGCGGCACCCGGATCGCCGGCCAGCCATAGCGGGATCGGGACGAATCGCAGTGCCGGCGGTCGTTCTGGCTTGCCTGCATCCCCCTTGGACTGCTAACCCGCAGAACCCAACCGTTCGGACAATCCGCCGCCCATGCCGATCGACTATTATTTGAACATCGCGGCCTCCGGCCTGCTGACCGGCCTGGTCTACGGGCTGGCGGCGCTGGGGCTTTCGGTCATCTTCGGCGTGGTGCGCGTCGTCAACTTCGCCCATGGCGAGATGATGGTGGCGGGCATGTACGGCGCGGTGCTGCTGGGCGGCTGGCTGGGCCTCGACCCGCTGCTGTCGGCCCCGCTCATGGCGGCTCTGCTGTTCGCCTGCGGCTGGCTGTTGCAGCGCGGGCTGGTCAACAAGTTCGTCGAGCGGCCGGAGCACATGCAGTTTATCCTGCTGCTGGGCATCGCCACCATCCTGGTCAATGCCATGCTGATGCTGTTCGGCCCGGATGCCCGCAACGTCCAGGTGCCCTACAGCTTCGACACGGTGGAGATCGGCTCGATGCTGCTGGACGCCGTGCGGCTGCGTGCCGGGGCGGCGGCCATCGTGGTGGCGGCGGCGCTGTTCGCCTTCTTCCGCTTCAGCCGCACCGGCAAGGCGATCCGCGCCTGTGCCGACAACCCGCTGGGCGCCCGCGTGGTCGGGCTGAACATCGACGGGCTCTATGCCCTGACCTTCGGCATCGGTGCCGCGGTGGTCGGGGTGGCCGGCGCGCTGATGACCCTGCTGGTCGATGCCCGGCCGCAGCTGGCGCCGGAATACACGCTGCTCAGCTTCATCATCGTCATCGTCGGCGGGCTGGGCAGCCTGCCCGGCGCGCTGCTGGGCGGCGTGCTGATCGGCATGTCGGAGGCGCTGGCCGGCTTCCTGCTGACGCCGTCCATGAAATCCCTGTTCAGCTACGGGGTGCTGATCGTGGTTCTGCTGCTGCGCCCGCAAGGGCTGTTGGGGAAACGGTCATGAGCGGGCTTTCGGGAATGGTGCCTTCCGGGATTACCGGACGCGGGATGGTGCTGCTGGTTCTGGCGGCGCTGGGGCTGGCGGTGGCACCCTTCGTCGCCGACCGTTATCTGGTGTCGGTGCTGACCACCGTGCTGTGGTTCGCCTATGTCGGGCAGGCCTGGAACGTGATGATGGGCTTTTCCGGCCTGCTGTCGCTGGGCCACGCGCTGTATGTCGGCCTCGGCGCCTATGTCAGCGCGGCGCTGTTCGTCCATTTCGGCATCGGCCCCTGGGCCGGCATGGTCCTGGCGATGCTGGTCTCGGTGGTGGCCGGCTGCGTCATCGGCTTCCTGGGCTTCCGCTTCGGGGTGAAGGGCGTGCATTTCGCCCTGCTGACCATCGCCTTCGCCGAGGTGGCGCGCATCGGCTTCGACCACATCACCTGGGTCGGCGGCTCCGGCGGCTTCTTCCTGCCGGTGGAGGCGGGGGCGAGCGATCCGCTCAACCTGCGCGGCTCGCCGGTGCTGTTCTATTACGTGGCGCTGGCGCTGGTCGTCGGCGCGCTGTTCCTGTCGCGCGCCCTGCTGCACAGCCGGCTCGGCTACCAATGGCTGGCGGTGCGCGAGGAGCCGGACGCGGCGGAGGCCTCTGGCGTCGACCTGTTCCGCGCCCGCATGACGGCGGTGGCGGTGTCCTCCGCCCTGACGGCGCTGGGCGGCGTGTTCCAGGCCTTCTATTTCAACAACCTGTTCCCCGAGCAGGTCTTCTCGATGGGCCGCTCCATCGAGATCATCCTGCCGGCCATCGTCGGCGGCATCGGCACGCTGGTCGGCCCGATCCTCGGCGCCTTCATCCTGACGCCGCTGGGCGAGGCGCTGACCTTCCTGATCGAGGCCGGCGGGCTGGACCTGCCCGGCCTGAAGCAACTGTTCTATGGCGCGGCGCTGGTGGTGATCGTGGTGTTCCGGCCGGAGGGCGTGTGGCCCTGGCTGGCCCGCCGCCTGCGTCTTGTCCGCCAGCCGGGGGAGGGGGCCTGAGATGACCGCTCTGCTTGAGGTCGAGCGCCTGTCCAAGCGGTTCCGCGGGCTGAAGGCGGTGTCGGAGGTCAGCTTCGCCGTGCCGGAGGGGCGCATCCTGGCGCTGATCGGTCCGAACGGCGCCGGCAAGACCACCACCTTCAACCTGATTGCCGGCGTCTTTCCGCCCGACGAGGGGCGGGTGACGCTGAAGGGCCGCAACCTGACCGGCCTGAAGCCCAACCAAGTCTGCGCCGCCGGGATCGGCCGCACTTTCCAGATCGTCAAGCCCTTCGGCCAGCTGACGGTCGAGGAGAATGTCGTGGTCGGCGCGCTGGCCCGCGAACGGTCGGTGGAGACCGCGAGGCGGCAGGCCCGCGCCGTGCTGGAGCGGCTGGAACTGGCCGATCAGGCCAGCCGTCCGGCGCGAAGCCTGACCCTGCCCGACCGCAAGCGGCTGGAGGTCGCCCGCGCGCTGGCCACCCGTCCGACCCTGCTGCTGCTGGACGAGGTGCTGGCGGGGCTTCGCCCGACCGAGGTCGACCGGATGGTCGAGGTCCTGCGCGACCTGAACCGGCGCGAAGGCCTGACCATCCTGATGATCGAGCATGTCATGCGCGCGGTGATGGCGCTGTCCGACCGCGTGGTGGTGCTGGACCATGGCGAGAAGATCGCCGACGGCGCCCCGGCGGAGGTCGTCGCCGACCCCCGCGTCGTCGAATCCTACCTGGGCGCCGAAGCGCTGGACTGACCGGGCGGTCCTCAGTTGCTGAGGTTCGCCGGATCCTCGCGGTAGCTGACGGAGGCGACCTCCGCGGCCAGAGGATGGCCGGGATAGGTGAAGCGGCGCATCCATTCGGTATCGCCGGACGCGCTCCAGAAGCGCAGCATCAGCCGGCCGGGCATGCGCGGCAGCTCCTCCGGCTTGCCCGACACCTGATGGACCGGCTTGCCGTCGACGGTCCAGACGATGCCGGTGGGCTTCCAGTCGAAGCCGTAGCTGTGGACGCCCTTGGCGGCGTCGAAGCCGAGATCGACCACCGTGTTGCGGTGCCCGGCGCCGTTGACCACATAGCTGATCTCCAGCTTGGTGGTGTCCTTGCCGGCGATCCCCATGGTGATCTCGTCCCACGGATCGCCGAAGGGCGGGCCGGTGTAGTGCGAAACCGAGGTCATCACTCCATCGGCCTTCACCGCCTTCAGCGACACCGTGTAGGCGCCGTAGCCGTAGAAGCGGTGCGTCGAATATTCGCCGCAGGAATAGCGGTCGCTTCCGGAAACGCGTTCGCTGCCGGCAATCCGGTCGCTGACCGACAGGGCGAGGTGGCCTTTCCCGGCGGTGACGTTGGCCCGGCTCCAGGTGCAGTTCATGTGTCCGCCGGACTTCCAGCCGTCGGACCGCTGCCAGCGTGAGGTCTCGAAGGACCCGGCCGTCTCGCTGAAGCTGCCGCCGATATGGCTGAACAGCGAGTCCGCCAACGCCGGCGCACTGCCGAGCAGAAGGGCGGCGAGGCCCGCCCCGATCGCCGTCGTCCGTCCGCTTTGTCCTAAGGCATCTCTCCGCATCGCCATTTCCTCCCGCTGATACCGGGCCTACCCGCAAGATCGGTCGGCCTGCACCCCGATATCGCGAGAGCAGGGCCAAGCGGCAACGGCGCGGCCGGAGTGCGGCAGGCACTTGCCCGGCGTACCTCAGCCGATAACCGAACCGAATGGGGGATGTCGGAAGCGGGACGTCAGACGTCGGTGACGCCGCTCTTGGGGATGCGCACGTCGCGGTGGACCGACATGCTGAGCAGCAGGCCGACGCCGATCATCAGCGTCATCATCGCCGATCCGCCATAGGACACCAGCGGCAGCGGGATGCCGACGACGGGGATCAGCCCCATCACCATCGCCACATTGACGAAGACGTAGAGGAAGAACTGCGCCGTCATGCCGACCGCGACCAGCCGGCCGAACTGGCTGCGGCTGTTCAGCGCGATCACCCAGCCATAGATGAACAGCAGGATGTAGAGCGCCAGCAGCGTGGCGGCGCCGACCATGCCGAACTCCTCCGCCAGCACGACGAAGATGAAATCGGTGTGCTTTTCCGGCAGGAACATCAGCTGGCTCTGCGAGCCGGACATGAAGCCCTTGCCGAACAGGCCGCCGGAGCCGAGCGCGATCTTCGACTGCAGGATGTTGTAGCCGGCGCCGAGCGGATCGGTCTCCGGATCGAGGAAGGTGTAGACGCGCTGCTTCTGGTAGTCGTGCAGGAATTCCCAGGCGATGGGGATGGCGCTGAGGCCGCCGCCGATCACCAGCAGGAATTTCCACACCCGGACGCCGGCAGCGAAGAAGATGGCGCCGCTGCCCATGATCAGCAGCAGCGAGGTGCCGAGGTTGGGCTGCATCAGGACGAAGGCGACGGGCGTGAAGACCAGCAGCAGCGGCGGGATCAGCAGAAGCGGCCGGCCGATCTGGTCCAGCGTCACCCCGTGGAAATAGCGGGCGAGCGCCAGCGTCAGCGCCGGCTTCATCAGCTCCGACGGCTGGAGCTGGAAGAAGCCGAGGTCGATCCAGCGCTGGGCGCCCATGCCGATGCGGCCCATCAGCTCCACCGCAATCAGCAGGCAGAGCACCATGAAGAAGATGACGTAGGCCGACTTCATCAGGTGGCGGATGTCGACCAGCGCGATGCCCAGCATCAGGACGAGGCCGGGAATGGCGCGGACCAGCTGCGGCTGCGCCCACGGCTTCCAATGGCCGCCGGCCGCGGAATAGAGCAGTCCGACGCCGACCCCGGTGATCGTGCAGATCAGCAGGACCAGCCCCCAGTTGATGAGCCTGAATTTTGAGCCGAGCGTCAGCTGCGACCGCTGCGGCTCCAGGCCGCCGGAGCCGAGATGGGAAAGAACCACGACCTTGCGCCGATGTTGCCGGAAGGGACGGAGCCGGATCGGACCCGGCAAGCCGGCCCCGGACTATCGACCGGAGTAGACCGGCCGGCGGGGACCGGCGCGGATAATGCGGCATGCGGCCCCGCGGGTAAAGGCGGCCGTGCGCCATTGCCTGCGGGGCCGTTTTTTCTAACCGGTCCCGCGCGGATCTTTCCTGTCCGTCAGGCGTGCAACGCAGGGGTCAACGCCACCGCCGGGTAGAAACGCACCTGATTGCGCCCGGCATGCTTGGCGTCGTAGAGCGCGCTGTCCGACTGGGCCATCAGGTCGGAAAACTCGCTGTGTTCCCGCGTCAGGCTGACGCCGCCGATGCTGCAGGTCACCGTCACGCCGCCTTCGGCGCCCAACTGGGCCAACTGCCGCTCGATGGCGCTGCGCAGCCGTTCGGCCAGCAGCCGGCCGGCCTCGACGCCCGTTTCAGGCAGCAGGATGGCGAATTCCTCCCCGCCGATCCTGCCCACCGAATCCTCGCGCCGGATCTGCGCGGCACAGCAGTCGGCCACCGCCTGGATGACCCGGTCGCCGAACGGATGGCCGGCCCGGTCGTTGACCGCCTTGAAGCGGTCGATGTCGAGCACCAGCACCGTCAGGTCGCGGCCATGGCGGCGGGCGCGGCGGAACTCGACCTCGCCCAGTTCGAACAGGCGGCGGCGGTTCAGGCTGCCGGTCAGCCCGTCGGTGTGGGCGAGCTTCGTCAGTTCGCGGTTGAACTCGTCGCTGGCCATCAGGACGTAATTGATGGCACCCATGACGGTGCCCAGCATCGACAGCTGGAAGGTGACCCGCTCCACACGGTCGTCCACCATCTGATCGACCGGCATTTCCCCCTGAACCATGCCCGCCCCCATGCGGACCAGATACACCACGGCCAATGTGGCCGATAGCAGTCCGGTTACATAATGGGGAATGCCGCGATCCTCGTAACGAACCAGAACCTCGAAGGCGATGACGAGCAATATGGCAGAGGTCGCGAAGCTGGTCAGGATGCGGACATGGGAGATGCCGCCGACGAGCAGCAGCAGAGAACAGGCCAGGGCCACTGCCAGTCCGACTGCCGCCGGCATGAGACGCCTGACCGGCCGGTTCTGGAGATGGCGGACGCTGGTGTAGTTCATCGCCAACCCGGCGACCCCCAACCCGTTGGCAAGCGGCACCAGCAGCTCCGGCGCCGCCCCGCCGCGCAGGCCCGCGATCAGGAAGGCGGAGCCAAGCAGCAATTTTCCATAGGCATAGGCGCGCAGGGAGTTGCGGATGTGATACGGATAGCGGCCGGAGGCGACGGCAATGGACAGGCCGACCGCAAAGCCGATAACAGTGATGACCTGCGCGATGAAGGTCGTCTCGAAATCCATCCGCAAACCCGCCACGCACCGTTACGCCGGTATGTCATGGGCACGCTATACGAAGCCTTGGCCGGTGACAAGCCGAAGGGGGCGAGGTTTGCCGCTGGATTTATGACTATTGGATCTGGATTGCCGCTGGCACCAACTGAGGGTTTGTGAGCACTGCCGCTCAACTCTCATTGGGCGTATTTCAGGCGCAGCGGCCCTCAGCGTGCCTCGGGCGCATAGCCCTTGACGAACAGATCGACGGCGGCATCGACGAATCGCTCCAGATCCGCGTCGCTCGGCCGTTCGCTCAGGCAAAGCAGCAGCTTCATGTGCATGTTGGCCTTCAGCAGACCGAAGAACTGGTGGGTGGCGAGGTCGCAGTCGGTGATCGCCAGCTCGCCCCTTTTCACCATATGGGCCATGAACTGGTGCGCGCGCTGGAAGGTTTCGGCAGGGCCGCTGTCGTAGAAGGCCTGGGCAAGCTGGGGCTGGCGCAGAACCTCGCCCAGCACCATCCGGTACAGGCCCAGCGCCTTGGGCGAAGCGATGAAGCGGACGAAGGTCTTGCCGATCAGGCGCAGCCCGTCGGCCGCCGGCAGGCGCATCGCATCGTCCCAGATGCCGGCCATGACGGAGTTCGCGCATTCGCAGGCGACCATCGCCCGGAACAGTTCCTCCTTGCTGCCGAAATGGGCGTACAGGGTCGCCTTGGAAACGTTCGCCTTCTTGGCGACCGCGTCCATGCTGACGGCGCTGTAGCCATGTTCCAGGAACAGGGTGCCGGCCGCGTCCATGATCTGGGCCGGCTTCGATCCTGCTTCGGGAGTGGGGGCAACCAAGGTGGTCATGCGCGCCTCGCCTGAGTCCATGTGCTTGGCCCCTACCGCGTTCCGCATCGCCCGACAAGCCCCCTGACACCAATTGCCAAAAACTAAACCGTTCAGTTCGGTCTTGACAACAGATAGGCCGTCCGCCATCTTCCGGCAAGACTAAACTGAACGGTTCAGTTTCTTTTCCGTGACGGCGCCGGCAAGAGCGCATCGGCGGAATCCTGACCGGACCGCGGTGGATTGGGGATAGAGACAATGGCGAATGGCGTGCGGAAGATCGTGCTGTCGGGCGTTGCGCTGGCCGTGCTGGCAGGTGGCGCCGTCGCCGGCGAACGGTGGTGGACGGAAGGCCGGTTCATGGAATCGACCGACAATGCCTATGTGCAGAGCGACATCACCGTCGTCAGCCCGAAGATCTCCGCCTATGTCCGCGATGTGAAGGTCGCCGAGAACCAGCTCGTGCGGACGGGCGACGTGCTGGCGATCCTCGACGACCAGGATTTCCGCGCCAAGGTGGCGGAGTCCGAGGCCGCGGTGACCGCCCAGAAGGCGGCGCTCGGCACCCTGGACAGCAAGCTGGAGCTTCAGCGCACGGTGATCGACCAGGCCGCCGCCACGCTGGCGAGCGCCGAGGCCGAACAGCGCCGCGCCCAGCAGGACTATGAGCGCAACCGCTCGCTGGCCAGCGACAGCTGGACCAGCCGCCAGAAGCTGGAAACCGCCGACGCCGACCTGCGCAAGGCGGTGGCCCAGGTGGCGAAGGCGCGGGCGGCGCTGGCCTCGGAGAACGAGCAGGTCAACGTCCTGCATGCCACCCGGACCGAGACGGAAGCCCATCTGGCCCAGTCGCAGGCCACCCTGCAGACGGCGCGCAACGATCTGGACAACACCGTGATCCGCGCGCCGGTCGACGGCGTGATCGGCAACCGCGGCGTCCAGGTCGGCCAGTATGCCCGGCCGGGCGTGCAGATGCTGTCGCTGGTGCCGCTGCCCGACGTCTATGTGGTCGCCAACTTCAAGGAGACCCAGCTGTCGCGCATGCGCCCCGGCCAGCATGTCAGCATCTCCGTCGACGCCTTCCCGGACCGCCATCTGATCGGCACGGTGGAGAGCTTCGCCCCGGCCTCGGGGTCCAAGTTCTCGCTGCTGCCGCCGGAGAATGCGACCGGCAACTTCACCAAGATCGTGCAGCGCGTTCCGGTCCGCATCGCCCTGCCGCGCGACAACGCGCTGGCCGGCCTGCTGCGCCCCGGCCTGTCCGTGGTGGCGGAGGTCGACACCCGCGGTGCCGACAGCCAGCCGCACCTGGCCAGCGGCGGCGTCTTCGGCGCGCTGACCGACAAGCAGGCGGTGGCCGCCAAGTAAGCGGCCACGGCTCCGGCGGGGACGCCGCTCCTCCTCCCCCTTCGGGGCGGCGTCCCTGTCCGCAATTCAAGTCGATAGATCCAGCCAGCATATCGGCCGAAGTCGGCCCTGGGGCCACCCCCGGGGCGGCAGTCGTTCGGCCGCGACGGAAGGCAGCGGTTCCATGGCGACACCGGCCCAGGGCATGCGCCCCCTCACTTCCCGCGACATCGCCGGCTTCTTCGCGATGGTCGTCGGCATGTTCATGGCGATCCTGGACATCCAGATCGTCTCCAGCTCGCTGTCGGAAATCCAGGCTGGCCTTGCCGCCAGCGCCGACGAGATTTCGTGGGTGCAGACCTCCTACCTGATCGCGGAGGTCGTGATGATCCCGCTGTCGGGCATCCTGTCGCGCATCATGTCGACCCGCATTCTGTTCACCCTGGCAGCCGCCGGCTTCACCGTGACCAGCGTCGCCTGCGCGTTTGCCGGCGGCATCGAATCGATGATCGTCTGGCGGGCGTTGCAGGGCTTCATCGGCGGCGCGATGATCCCGACGGTGTTCGCCACCAGCTTCATGATCTTCCCGCCGGAAAAGCGCGCCGGCGTCACGGTCATGATGGGGCTGGTCGCCACCATGGCGCCGACCATCGGCCCGACGCTGGGCGGTTATCTGACCCAGCACCTGTCCTGGCACTGGCTGTTCCTGGCCAACGTCATCCCCGGCATCCTGGTGACCTCGCTGGTCTGGTTCCTGGTCGATGTCGACCGGCCGAATCCGGAACTGCGCAAGGGTTTCGACTTCCTGGGGCTGGGGCTGATGGCCGCCTTCCTGGGCTGCCTGGAATATGTGGTGGAGGAGGGGCCGCGCAACGACTGGTTCGACGACGAGACGATCCTCGCGCTGGCGGTGGTGGCCGCCGTCGCCGCCGCCGGCTTCTTCTGGCGGGTGCTGTCCTACCGCAATCCCATCGTGGAACTGCGCGCCTTCGCCGACCGCAACTTCGCCATCGGCTCGCTCTACAGCTTCATCCTCGGCATCGGTCTCTACGGGTCGGTCTATCTGCAGCCGCTGTTCCTCGCCCGCGTGCGCGGCTTCAACAGTTTGCAGATCGGCGAGATCATGTTCGTGACCGGCATCTTCCAGTTCATGTCGGCGCCCATCGCCGGCGCCCTGTCGAAGCGGATGGACCTGCGCGCCATGCTGGCGCTGGGGCTTATCCTGTTCGGCACCGGCGTCTGGCTGAACAGCCACTTCACCGCCGACACCGGCTTCTGGGAGCTGTTCCTTCCGCAGGCGGTGCGCGGCATGTCGCTGATGCTGTGCTTCATCCCGATCAACAGCGTGGCGCTGGGCACCCTGCCGCCGGACAAGCTGAAGAACGCGTCGGGCCTCTACAATCTGATGCGCAACCTGGGCGGCGCCATCGGATTGGCGGCGATCAACACCGTGCTCACCGACCGCAACGCGCTGCACCTGAACCGGCTCGGCGACAATATGAACCTCGCCCGTCCGGAGGTGCAGCAGATGGTCGACAGCCTCAGCCAGCGCTTCGACGGGCTGGTGGCCGATCCCACCGCCGCCGCGATGTCCCGTCTGGTCGGGCTGGTCCAGCGCGAGGCGCTGATCCTGACCTTCAACGATGCCATGCTGTTGATGTCGGCGGTGTTCTTCGGCGCGCTGCTGTTCATGCCGCTGGTGCGCCGTCCGGGCGGTCCGGTCAAGGCGGACCATTGAGCATGGGATAGGTTGCCGCCCGTGGGTTGTGCTATAGCTTGACCGAGCGTCCGAACGCCCGCCGGAACATCTGCACAGAACCCCGCCGAGTCCCATGAGCAAGCGCCAATACACCCGAACCGAGGTCAAGGAACTGCTGGGCGCGCTGGAGCGCCAGTGCCGCGAGGCCTCGAAGCTGGCCCAGTTGGCCGAGCATGAGGCCAGCAAGCACAGCTTCGGCGCCTACCGCGATTTCCGCGACAAGGTGGGCGAGTTCCAGGCGCTGGTCATCCTGATCGAACAGCGCCTGCGCAATCTGGTCGATGCGCGTTCCGACGATCTGCGCGACCAGTTCGAGAAGCTGGACATGGTGATGCTGGCCCTTCTTGTGCGGGCCAGCATGCGCTTCTTCTTCGTGCTGTCGGCCAACCCGATCCTGCCGATGGGTGCCCGCGAGATCTTCGTCGCCGAGCTGCGCAGCCTGCACGATGCCGCGGAAAAGCTGAAGCGGCCCAATTATGTCGGCAAGCTCGGCCCGGAACTGGACCGCGACCTGGAGACCGCGTCGCTGATCCTGGAAGAGATCATCGACAAGGCGCCGAGCCTGCTGAACTTCCGGGGAGCGCCGGTCAGCGGGGAGTAGGGGGCTCCGGCGTCCGAAGCCCCCGGCACCTCACTTCGCCAGGAACTGCGCGATGGTGTCGCCCGCCTTGCCGATGTTCACCACGCCGTCGAGATGGCCGAGCGTCGAGGTGATCAACTCGGTGTACTCCACCGCGTTCCCCTGCTTCTCCAGCCGGTCCTTCAGCGGGCGCATGTTGCGGTCGGGCGGGAAGACGAGGTCGTCGGCCGACGGGATCAGCAGGACCGGGGCCTTGATCTTCGCCAGGCCATCCTCCAGCGAGGCGCCGTTGCCGGTGACGAAGGTCTGGTTGGCCTTCACCAGATAGAGGAAATGGTTGGCGTCGCTGACCGCGGCGCGGCCGGACGCCGCCTTCTCCAGCCAGGCTTCGATGGCATACTGGTTGCCCATCGCGGCCTTCGGATCCTTGCCGTCCTCCGCCCATTTGCGGCCGAAGGCGGCGTCTGCCCATTTCCAGTGGCGGGCGTGCAGGGTGACCAGCTTCAGCGCCTCGGTCAGGCCGGCCTTCGGCTCCGCCTTGCCGTAATAGTCGCCGTTGTTCCAGTTGGGGTCGAGCTTGATCGGCGCCGCCCACAGGTTCAGCCAGCCGATCAGGAAGGGGTCGGCCTCCGGCCCGCCGATGGCGGCGATGACGCGCTTGACCATCTCCGGATGGTCGGCCCCCCATTCAAAGGCCTGGAGCGACCCCATCGAGCCGCCCATCACCGCTTGCAGGGTCTTGATGCCCAGGCTGTCGACCAGCGCCTTCTGGACATTGACGAAGTCCTGGATGGTGACGATGGGGAAGCTCATGCCATAGGGCTTGCCGGTGTCCGGGTTGATGCTGGCCGGGCCGGTGGTGACGACGTTGGGATCCTTGGGCGACAGGTTCACCAGCGTGTCGGAGGCGATGATGAAGTATTTGTCGGTATCCAGCGGCTTGCCGGGACCGATGATGCTGTCCCAATAGCCGGGAGCGGCATCATCGGCCTTGTATTTCCCGGCGGCATGGCTGTTGCCGCTAAAGAAATGGGTGATGAGGATGACGTTGTCCTTGGCGTCGTTCAGCTTGCCGTAGCTTTCCCAGCCGATGCGGACATTCTTGATCGTCCCGCCACCGGTGGTGGTGTAGGACGGCATCTCGAAGACCTTCTTCTCGACGATGGCGTCGAGTGCCAGAGCGGGCAGGGCGCCGAACAGGCACGCCGCCATGGCGAGGCCGCCGATGCAGCCTGACCGGATGGAACCGCGGACAACCCCACGCATGTGCATCCCCCCTCGAAGTGTTAGCTGGAGGGGGAGTCTACGCATAAGGTCGGGCCTGTCCAGAACGCCTTCGCTGACGCTTACGGTCAGGGGCTGCCTTTAGCGGAGGCGCACGGCGGTGCCGTTGACCGACACCATCAGCATGCCGTTCTCCTTGCCCAGCACCTCGTAATCGACGTCCACGCCGACCACGGCATCGGCGCCCAGGGCGCGGGCCGAGTCCTGCAAGTCGGCGAAGGCCGCCTCGCGCGCCTCGCGCAGGGCCGCCTGATAACCGCCGGCCCGGCCGCCGACGATGTCGCGCACGGAGGAGAACAGGTCGCGGAACACGTTGACGCCCATGATCGCCTCGCCGGCGACGATGCCGAGATACTCGGTGATCTGGCGGCCTTCGATGGAATCGGTGCTGGTAACGATCACGGTCGCAACTCCTTCTGTTGGCTTCGATGCCGCACAGATGGGGCCGCCACGGCGGAGTCCAAGGCGGCACTGCGAAATCGCAGCGGGTTTGAGTCCATCGCGCCTTCCCCCATCCGGTCGCGACCGTGTAGGACAGGGCGGGGGACTGCCGAGGGGGAGAGCGATGGACGACACGCGGCGAGCCATCCTGCGCTGGATGACCGGCGTCATGGAGGCGAAGGACTGGAGCGCCGGCGGCTGGGCACGGCTGGCCGGCGTCACCGCCACCAACCTGACCCGCTTCCTGCGCGATCCGGCGATGGGCAGCGTGCCCAGCGCCGACACGCTGGCCCGTCTGGCCCGCGTCGCCGGGTCGGAGCCGCGCTTCCTCGACGACCATGCCTATGCGCCGGTCACCCGCGTGCCGGTGCTGACGCTGGAACAGGCGCACCTCTTCCTCGACCTCGGCCGCAGGGCGGGGGAGGCGTTCCTGGCGGGAGCGCTGAAGGAGGGGGCGGCATCGGTCGCCATGGACGGACACACCTCCCGCCGGGCCTTCGCGCTGCGCATCCTGTCCAAGAGCCTGGACGCCGCCGGCGTGCTGCCGCGCGACTGCGTGGTGCTGGAACCGCTGGACGTGCTGACGCCGCAGGCGGGCGACGTGGTGGTGACGGTGGGCGAGGGCACCATCTGCGGATACCGCTTCTTTCCGCCCCACCTGATGCCGGTGTCGACCGATCCCGATTGCCACCCCACCGCCTTCGACCGCGCCCATGTCGCCGGAGTCGCCGTTCACGTGGTGCGAGCGCTTCGCATGTAAAAGCCAGTGGCGGACAGAGTCGCGGTGCGTGTTCCCATCCGCCGCGACTCGCAAAAACGGCCAGCTCTACTCCGTCCGTTTTGACTTGTGACGACTCTCGTCAGGACACACCAAATATAGCGTGTTTTCAGGTCTTTGATCTGGTCTATGGCTAAGCCATAGGTTCATGTTTTGTTCTTGAAAGCTGCGTGTTCGCATCCCATATTCGGAGTCCGGTGAGGCGAGCCAAAACACATGCTGCGAAGTCGCAGCAGAGGCCGAGCTTCAAAGCCGGAAAGGCGGCCTGGAAGGGCCCGAAACCGGGAAAAGCGGGACAGCATGGCGATCACTCAGGCACAGCGGGACTTGCGGGCGGGGCGGATCGGGTCGTCGGATGCGACGCGCGTGATGGCCGGTGACTGGCTGTCGCTGTGGCGCGAGAAGACCGGCCGGGTCGAGCCTGAGACTCTCGACCTCGTCGCCGCCGTGCAGATCGGAATCGCGACCGAGCATCTGCACCCGCGCTTCGTCGCCCATGCCACCGGCCGCGCCTGCGTTGCGGCACCCGATACCTACCGACACGCCGAGCATGACTGGATGGTCGCCCATCCCGACTTCCTGACCGGCAGCGTGGCGGACGGTCCGCTCGACACCATCGTGGAGGCGAAGTTCAACAGCGGCTTCCAAAGCGATGCCGATCTCGCCCGCCGCTATCACTGGCAGGTCCAGCACCAGCTGGAGGTGGTCGGTCTGGACCGTGCGCTGCTGTCGATCCTGCGCCCCACCGGCCACAGCCTGGTGACGGTGGAGCGGCGGCCGGACGATGTCGAGCGGCTGGTCGAGACGCTGGAAGCCTTCTGGTGGCACGTCGTCAACGATGTCGAGCCGTCGGACCCGATGCCGATGGACGGCCCGTCCTATGAAGCTGGCCGCGTCTTCGACATGGGGCGGCACAACCGCTTCCGCGCGCTGGCCGACCGGCTGGTCGCCAACCGGTCGGCGGCGCTTGAAGTGAAGGAGGCCGAGGCCGCCCTCAAGTCGCTGATGCCCGACGATGCCCGCATCGCGTTCGTCGCCACCGGTCAGGCCGGTGGGCTCTATCTCGCGCGCGACCGTGAGGGCCGGCTCAGCCTGCGCTATGGCGCACCGCCGCGCCGGGCTCTGGCGGACGCGCAATCCTGGGTGCCCTCCGCTGACCCGAACGGGGTGGAATTCAGCCTGGAAGCAGCGCTGACCGCCGGCTGGGGTGAGGGGAGAGCCGAAACGTTTGGACAAGAAGGACCCAAGTCATGGGACGCATGAGCAAGACCGACCACGTCGTTGCCGATACAGAAAACGCCGAATCCAGCGTAGCCGAGTCCAACGTGACGGAGACCGTTCCAGCAGAGCCGAAGTCCGGCGGCAGCCGCGGCTCGCAGGGGTCCAGGGGCTCCGCCGGCGGCAGCCGGGTGGAGGAGCCGCCGCGCATCGACACCATGTTCCTGTGGAACCGGCTGAAGCGCACCGATCCGAAGGCGACCAAGCCCTTCACCCGTGCCGGCGGCTTCCGCGGAACGCAGATCGACCCGACATGGCGCTTCCAGATGATGACCGAGGTGTTCGGCCCGATCGGCAAGGGCTGGGGGTATGAGCAGGTCGACTGGACCATTGCGGAACGGATGATCTTCATCTGTGCTCGCGTCTGGTACGTCGACCCGGAGACGAAGGAGAAGTGCTTCACCGGCCCGCAGTGGGGTGGGACCGAGATGGTCCGCCGCCGCAACGGCATGGAGATGCCGGACGACGAGTGCTTCAAGATGTCGATGACCGACGCGGTCGGCAAATGCCTGCTGCAGATCGGTCTGGCCGCCGACGTCTATATGGGCCAGTTCGACGACAGCAAGTACCGGGAGGAGTCGGAGGCCTTCTATGCCGCCAAGTCCAACCCGGATCTGCAACCCGCCGCCGTCGAAGCCTTCGAGGCGGAGGTGAAGCGCCGTCTGGGGGCCTGCCTGGACCTCGATGACTTGGAAGAGGTCTGGCGGTCGGGCGTCGGCACCCGCCTGCGCGAGATCGGCGCCGTGGACCGCGCCGCCCAGCACCGCATCACCGGCCTGTTCGCCCAGAAGAAGGCCGAGATTCTGAAGCGCGAGGAAGAGGACGGGCGGGAAGCCGCCTGACGGAAGGCCATGACCCAGACCACTCCCAGGACGACTCAGAGCACCGGCGACCGGTCGCCCAGCGGTCTATTCCGCATGAGCGCCTGGGAAGGCGAGTTCGAACGTGCTAACGCGCAGCTGCCGCGCTGGTACTGGAATCGTGACCAGCGCCGCCGCCACTACGCCCGCTGGGTGGAGGCGGAGGCCGAAACGCTGGCGATGCGGCTGTCGGGACTGCTGCGGTCCGACACGCCGGCGGAAACCTCAGGTGCGGCCCGCATCCTTGTCAACTCGCTGTCGCGTGACATCGACTGGGCTCGACGGTTGGAAGATTCTGAATCGGAAGACGGCAAGTTCGCTCACGCCGCCTGACCGCAGGCGGCATCAAGGGAAGGATATCATCCCATGACGATAGAAGAGGTCCAGGCGCGTCTGCGCGCCGCTCAAGCCCATCTTGGGCGTGAGGGCCGCTTCGCCCTCACCCTCAGCCTGGACGGGCGCGAGGAATGCTACATCACCCATTGGTTCCGCCCCGAACCGCATGCTTTCGAGGACTGCCGTGCGGTCGGCTCCGGAACCCTCAGCGAATGCCTGGACGCGCTCGACCGCTATGTGGCGGTGAACCGGCTGCGCGACGAGGCGCCGATGCTGATGGCGGCCGAATGACATCCCCGTAACGGCCAAGCCATCGGCCTTCGTCCCCTCGTTCCCCCCGCGGACGAGGGGACTTTTTTGTCCGCCATTCGCGGGCTGCCGCGGTTGTGCTATCGTCGCCACCTTCGAGCGGAAGGGGAGCGATATGGATCCCGCACTTGCCTTCGTCAGCATCGCCGGTGCCATAGCGGTCGGCGCCGCCAGTCCGGGGCCGAGCTTCGTGCTGGTCGCCCGCACCTCCATCGCCGTGTCCCGCCGGGCCGGTCTGGCCACAGCACTCGGCATGGGGATCGGCGGCGTGTTGTTCGCGTCTCTGGCGCTGCTTGGGCTGCATGCATTGCTGTCGCAGGTCGGCTGGCTCTATGCGGTGCTGAAGCTCGTGGGCGGTGCCTATCTGCTGTACCTCGCAGTCCGCATCTGGCGCGGTGCCGCGGCGCCGCTCGTGGTGGCGCAGGAGGGACAGACAGCCCCCGCGGGGCTGATGCGGCCGATGCTGTTCGGTCTGCTGACGCAATTGAGCAACCCGAAGACGGCGCTGGTCTATGGCAGCATCTTCGCAGCACTGATGCCGGCCGAACCGCCGGTCTGGCTGTCCGTCCTGCTGCCGCCGGCGATCTTCCTGATCGAAGCCGGCTGGTACGCCATCGTCGCCACGGTATTCTCCGCCGGCCGGCCGCGCGCCGCCTACCTGCGTTCCAAGCGCTGGGTCGACCGGCTCGCCGCCGCCGCCATCGGTGGACTGGGCGTCCGCCTGATGGCGGACGCTCTGCCCTCTCCCTGACCCTTACTTCTTCTTGCCCGACTGCGCCCGGGCGAACGCCTCGGCGAAAGCGCTGTTGACCGGCTCCGGCGCCTTGGCCGGCTTCGGCGCAGCTTTGGCTGCCGGGGCCGCCGGGCGGCGATCCTGCTGCTGCGGCGGACGGCCCGGTCCCCGCTCGTCACGGCGCTGCTCCTCCCGGCGGGCCGGACGCGGCGCTTCCTCGCCCATGCGCATGGTCAGCGCGATGCGCTTGCGGGGAATGTCGACCTCCAGAACCTTCACCTTCACCACGTCGCCGGCCTTCACCACCGTGTGAGGGTCCTTCACGAAGCTGTTGGCAAGCTGGGAGATGTGCACCAGCCCGTCCTGGTGGACGCCGATGTCGACGAAGGCGCCGAAGGCGGTGACGTTGGTGACGACGCCCTCCAGCATCATGCCGGGCTGGAGGTGTTTCAGTTCCTCCACGCCTTCCTTGAATGTGGCGGTCTTGAACTCCGGACGGGGGTCGCGGCCGGGCTTCTCCAGCTCCTTGATGATGTCCTCGATGGTCGGCAAGCCGAAGCGCTCGTCGGTGAACTCCTCGGCATTCAGCCCGCGCAGGAAACGGGCATCGCCGATGACGCTGCCGAGATCGCGGCCGGTCGTCTTCACGATGCGCTGGACCACCGGATAGGCTTCCGGATGGACGGAGGAGCCGTCGAGCGGGTTTTCGCCGTCGCGGATGCGCAGGAAGCCGGCGGCCTGCTCGAAGGTCTTCGGCCCGAGCCGCGCCACGTCGAGCAGCTGCTTGCGCGAGCGGAAGGCGCCGTTGCGGTCGCGATGCTCGACGATGTTGCGGGCGATGGTCTCGTTCAGGCCCGACACGCGGGTCAGCAGCGGGATCGAGGCGGTGTTCAGATCGACGCCGACGGCGTTCACGCAATCCTCGACCACCGCGTCCAGCGACCGCGCCAGCTTGCCGCCGGCGACGTCATGCTGGTACTGGCCGACGCCGATGGATTTCGGCTCGATCTTCACCAGTTCCGCCAGCGGGTCCTGCAGGCGGCGGGCGATGGACACCGCGCCGCGCAGGCTGACGTCGAGGGTGGGGAACTCGTGCGCCGCGGTTTCGGAGGCGGAGTACACCGACGCGCCGGCCTCGCTGACCACCAGCTTGGTCAGGGACAGCTCGGGGTGACGCTTCATCAGGTCGGCGGCCAGCTTGTCGGTCTCGCGCGACGCGGTGCCGTTGCCGATGGAGATCAGTTCCGCCTTGTGCCGGGCCGCCAGCGCCGCCAGCACGGCCAGGGAGCCGTCCCAGTCGTTGCGCGGCGGGTGCGGATAGATGGTGGTCGTTTCCACCAGCTTGCCGGTGGCATCGACCACCGCCACCTTCACGCCGGTGCGGATGCCGGGGTCGAGCCCAATGGTGACGCGCTGCCCGGCCGGGGCTGCCAGCAGCAGGTCGTGCAGGTTTCGGGCGAAGACGCGGATCGCCTCGTCCTCGGCACGTTCGCGCAAGGATCCCATCAGGTCGGTCTCGATGTGCGGACCGATTTTCAGCTTCCAGGTCCAGCGCACCACATCGGACAGCCACTTGTCGGCCGGGCGGCCCTGGTCGCGGATGCCGGTGTGGACGGCGATGGTGCCCTCCGCCGGGTGTGGCTGGCCCTCTTCGACCGGCAGATCCAGGCGGATGTCGAGCACCCCCTGCGCCCGGCCGCGGAACAGCGCCAGCGCGCGGTGCGACGGCAGCTTCGACCAGTTCTCCGAGAAGTCGAAATAATCGGAGAACTTGGCGCCCTCCGCCTTCTTCTCCTCGATCACCTTGGAGGTGACGACACCCTTGTCGGCCATGGCGGTGCGCAGGCGGCCGACCAGTTCGGCATCCTCGCCGAAGCGTTCGACCAGGATATGGCGGGCGCCGTCCAGCGCCGCCTTGACGTCGGCGACACCCTTGTCGGCGCTGACGAAGGCGGCGGCCTCCGTGTCCGGCTGCTTCTTCGGATCGGCCAGCAGGGAGTCGGCCAGCGGCTCCAGCCCGGCCTCGCGGGCGATCTGGGCCTTGGTGCGGCGCTTCTGCTTGTATGGGAGGTAGAGGTCCTCAAGCCGGGTCTTGGTGTCGGCTTGGCGGATCTGGCGCTCCAGCTCCGGCGTCAGCTTGCCCTGTTCCTGGATGGTGGACAGGATGCTGGCGCGGCGGTCCTCCAGCTCGCGCAGGTAGCCCAGCCGCTCCTCCAGGGTGCGGAGCTGGGTGTCGTCCAGGCCGCCGGTCGCCTCCTTGCGGTAGCGCGCGATGAAGGGGACGGTCGATCCCTCGTCGAGCATGGCAATGGCGGAAGCGACCTGGGACTCGCGGACCGACAGTTCGTCGGCGATGCGCTGGCTGATGGACAGCATGAGGCAGGGATCCTGCGGACTGGTGACGAAACAATGGGCGTCTGTCATAGCGCGTCGGCACCGGGTGACGCCACCCCGGCCTTTCGGCAGAGGGATGTGACAGAGGGGCAGGGCGCATCAAACTTCAGCGAAACCATTCGCCGGGGGATTTCGCAAATAAGTGGTAGGGGCTGATTTCCTCCAGCCATTCATCGGCCGTTAACCATATTGGCCTATATCTTTGCGTGCAACTTGGTTGCGTTTCCTCCCGAACCAACTCCGGGCGGCCCGACGGCGATACCGTCTGGCCGCCTTTTCTTTTTTGGCCGTCCGGTTCGTTTCCGGACAAAGGAAAAAAGGGCCGGGACGAACATGCCGCCCCGGCCCGACCCCGGATGTGTCTGCCGCCGGTCGAAACCGAAAGGATCAGGGAAGGCGGCTTTCAGCCAAACGCAGGCGGCCTTCGGGGGAGAGACGGGAAAGGGTATCGACGACGCGCGCCTCGACCTCGCTTCGCACGGCGGCGTCTTTGGCGTGGACGCTGTCGAACATCGCCTTGACGCCGGCCGCATCGAAGGGCTGTGCCATCAGGGCGGTGCGCAGACGGGGGGTGAACTCCTCCCGGCTGACATGCATGCGGACGAACAGCGGGCGGGCGTCGTCCAGCGCCTTGCGCAGGATCGCGGCATCGGCCGGCGACAAGCCTTGCGACACCTCGTCGACGAAGCGTTCCAGCATCCGGTCCGGCCCGCCGGGCGGCGGGGGCGGGCGGAAGCTGTGGGCGACGACGAAGCCGCCGGCCAGCATGTTGAGCGCAAGGGACCCGACCAGGAGGAACCAGGGCCAGCGGCGCCGGATCGACGGCGTCATCGCGTGTCTCCCAGATAGCTGACGATCATCACGCCGGACAGGCCGGGCGTGCTCGCCTTTTCAAAGGAAATCAGGCCCTGGCTGTAGCTGAGGAAGCCGACCAGCGCCATGCCGGCCAGGAATCCGGCCAGCGGGGCAGGGCGGAAGGGCGGCCGTGACAGGAACCACGGCACGAATTCGGGAACGACCCGCTGCGCCAGACAGTCGGCGATGCGGTCGAAGACCTCGGCCTCGCGCCGGGACGAGACCAGCGGGGCCGAAGCGGCATCGAGCAGCGCGTCGGTGACGGCGGCATCGGCCAGCAGGTCGCGGGCTTCGGCGCTGTCGTCCAGAAGGGCCAGGGCATCGACCCGGGCGGAACGCGGCCAGCGGTCCAGATCGGCGCCGTAAGCCTCGGTGTGGCGTTTGAACTCTTTGAGCGTCATGACCGTGCACCGTCCTTCTGACGGATCAGGGGTTGAAGCCGGGCCCGCACGACGCGGCGCGCCCGGACCAGCAGACTTTCCATAGCCGAAACAGACACCTGCAGTATTTCCGATGCTTCAGCGCACGTCATCTCCTCATGGTAGCAGAGGCTGAGCGCCGCCCGCTGCCGCTCGGGAAGGGCGGCGATCGCGGCATCCACCGCAGCACCGATGCGGATGCCGTCGATCACCGTCTCGGCGCTCCAGGCCGGGTCGATGATCTCGTCGGCGGCATCGAGGGGGGCGAAGCTGCGCCGCCGCTTGTAGTCGATGGCACGGTTCACCACGATCCTGTACAGCCAGGTCGTGAAGCGGGTTCCGTCGCCGCGCCAGCGGTCGGCGTTGGCCCAGATCTGCAGGAAGGCGTCCTGCGCGACCTCCTCGGCGTCGGCGGCGTTCCCGACAACCCGTTGGGCCAAGGCGATGCTGCGGCGCAGATGCCGGCGCGTGAGCGTTCCAAACGCTTTGCGGTCACCGGCCGCGGCGTCCGCCATCAACGCCTCGTCCGTCACCGTTTCCTCGGTAGGCTTCACGCCGTCGTCCGCCCGCTCCCGGTTGCTGTCAGGCTTTTATACGCCGCCGGGGCCGGAAGTCCTGCGCGGCGGCAGGCAATTTTCCCATAGGGGATTTCCCTGAGAACCGGCACTGCTCCGGCATATTATTTCCATAAGAATCCTTATGTGTCTTTTGTATGTGTTCGCGGGACCGCCCTCTCCCGGCGCGGTGCGCGGCTGGCATCGCTGCCCGCCCGACGGGAACTCCGATGCGGCCTGCCGGTTGTTCCAAGCATGAGCGTGGCGTCACCGGACATCGGCGGCGCCACCAAAGACGCCATTGAAGGACGACATCATGCTCAAGATTCTCGGCTGGACCATCCTGATCATCTTCATCATCGGCCTGCTGGTCGTCACCGGCATCCTGAAGTTGATCTTCTGATCCTGCACGGCCCGCACGGACAACCCGCTGCGGGCCGATGCGGGCTGTGTTGCGCATGCTGCACAGGTCAGGTTGGCGTCCCCGTCCCCGCATCCGATCCTTTGTCGCAGGCAATCATGGAACCGCTGCGGCATGCTTGCTTGCAAGCGATCACAAGCGTACGTTTGGAATATGCTCTTCGGCGTATGATGAAAGAGCGAAAATCTGAAAAATCCAAGAACGATCATACAACGTATCCTATGATAATGAAGCTTAGGGTCTGACAGATTATCCTGTCGCTTCGTTCACCTCCGACGCGGTGCGGGCGGCGAAAGCAGGGTTATAAAGCCGCTGATTATGCTGAATACCGGCGAAGGCCGGCGGGCTACATCAGCGGGCCTGAGTTGAAGACGGGGCCGGCCCAGGAAGGGACCGTCGAACTTGTGACCGAGACGAGCAAAGGACGATTGTGACGCCTGCAACCGGACCGGAACCGTGGCCCCAGACCATGGCGGGCACGCTCGACCTCGACGCCTGTGCGCGCGAACCGATTCACCTCCCCGGCAGCATCCAGCCGCATGGCCATCTGCTGGCGGTGGAGGCGGACAGCCTGCGTCTCGTCTGCGCGAGCGCCGAGGCCGGAGCTGTGCTGAACCGTGCGCCCGCCGACGCCTTCGGTCTGCCGGTCGACCGGCTGATCGACTGCACGTCGACGGCGTCGCTGGTCCGTGGACTGCGCAACGCCCCGGCGGAGCCGGTGCAGCTCGAAATCCTCAAGCTGCGCGGCGGCGCCGACCATCAGGCCATCGCCCACCGCTCGGGTGCCGTGGTGATCCTGGAACTGGAGGAACTGCCCGCCACCGGCGCCGGCACGCTTGAGGCGCTGTACCCGCAGATGCGCGAAGGCATCCGGCGCATGCAGGCCGCCCATGATTTCGACGCCCTGCTGGCCAGCACGGCCGAGGAGGTGCGGACGCTGACCGGATTCGACCGCGTGCTGGTCTACCGCTTCGACGAGCAGTGGAACGGCACCGTCATTGCGGAGGACGGCAACGACCGCCTGCCCTCCTACCGCGGCCTGCGCTTCCCGGCCTCCGACATTCCGCAGCAGGCCCGGCGGCTCTATGCGCTGAACCGCCTGCGGCTGATCGCCGATGCCCGCTACCAGCCGGTTCCGATCCTGTCGGCCAGGCGGGATGCGGAGCCGCTGGACCTCAGTTTTTCGGTGCTGCGCAGCGTCTCGCCGGTGCATCTCGAATATATGCGCAACATGGGCACGCCGGCCTCCATGTCGATCTCCGTGATGGACGGCGACAGGTTGTGGGGCCTGATCTCCTGCCACCATGCGGAACCGCGGCAGGTCTCCTTCGCGGTGCGCACCGCCTGCGACCTGCTCGGGCAGGTGCTGTCCAGCCAGATGATCGCGCTGGAGCGGGCGCTGGACGCCGACCACCGCATCCGCTCCAAAAGCACGCAGGCCCGCCTGCTCGCGCACATGGCGGCGGCGGAGAGCTTCATCGACGGGCTGAGCGAGGACCGCGAGGATCTGCTGGGGCTGGTCAACGCCGACGGCGCCGCGATCCTGTTTGACGGAGATTGCCGGCTGATCGGCCGCACCCCGCCGCGGGAAGTGGTCGAGGCCGTCGCCGCCGAGCTGGCCGGACAGGGCATCAAGGATCTGTTCGTCAGCCACCAGCTTCCGGCCGAGATGCCGGCCGCCGCCGGGATGGAGCGGACCGCAAGCGGCCTGTTGGCGATCTCCATCTCACAGCTCCACCCGAGCTATCTACTATGGTTCCGGCCGGAGATCGTGCAGTCGATCGACTGGGCCGGCGATCCCAAGAAGGCGCGGGACTCCAGCGGCGTGTTGTCGCCGCGCAGTTCCTTTGAAGCGTGGAAGGAGACGGTGCGCGGCCAGTCCCTGCCCTGGCGCCATGGCGAGATCGAGGCGGCCGGCGATTTCCGCAACGCCATCGTCAGCATCGTCTTGCGCAAGGCCGAGGAAATGGCCGCGCTGAACGAGGAGCTGCGCCGCAGCAACGGAGAGCTTGCCGCCTTCTCCTATTCGGTCTCGCATGACCTGCGGGCTCCGTTCCGGCACGTCACCAGCTATGCCGAACTGCTGCGCTCGCGCGCGGGCGACAAGCTGAGCGAGCGGGAGCGCCATTATCTGGACAGCATCATCGAGGCGGCGAGTTCGGCCGGGCGGCTGGTCGACGGGCTGCTGCATTTCTCACAATTGGGCCGGGCCACGCTGGCGCGGGTGGAGGTCGATGTCGGCCAGCTGGTGGACGAGGTGCGGCATTTGCTGGAGCCGGATTTGCAAGGCCGCAACCTGCGCTGGACTGTGCATCCCCTGCCCGGCGTGACCGGCGACCCGACCATGCTGCGGCTGGTGGTGCAGAATCTGCTGTCCAACGCCATCAAATACACCCGCGACCGGACCGAGCCGGAGATCGAGGTCGGCTGCCGCTCCAACGCCGACGCGCACGAGTTCTACGTCCGCGACAATGGCCGTGGATTCGACATGGCCTATGCCGGTAAGCTCTTCGGCGTATTCCAGCGCCTGCACCGCGAGGAAGAGTTTGAAGGCATCGGCATCGGGCTTGCCAATGTCCGCCGCATCGTGGAGCGCCATGGCGGGCGGGTCTGGGCGGAAGGCAGGCTGGATCACGGCGCCACCTTCCATTTCTCCCTGCCGCGGTCCGCCGCCGCCACCGAATCGAGGTAGCCCGATGGCCACGCTGAAACCGATCCTGCTGGTCGAGGACAACCCCAAGGACCTGGAGCTGACGCTGGAGGCGTTCGCCGAGGCGCAGCTCGCCAACGACATCGTCGTCGCCCGCGATGGGGCGGAGGCGCTGTCCTATCTTTTCCATGACGACGGGCAGGCGGTGTCGAAACCGACCGACCCGAAATATCCGGCCGTCATCATCCTCGACATCAAGCTGCCGAAGGTGGACGGGATCGAAGTGTTGCAGCGGATCAAGGCGAACGAAAACACCCGCGCCATCCCCGTGGTCATGCTGACCTCTTCCAAGGAAGAGCAGGATCTCGTCCGCAGCTACCGCCTGGGGGTGAATGCCTTCGTGGTCAAGCCGGTCGGCTTTAAGGAGTTCTTCGACGCGATCCGCGACATCGGCAGCTTCTGGGCGATCCTGAACGAGCCGCCTCCCGGCTGTCTTCCCCGCCGGCCGCGCGGTACCTGATGGGTCAGGTGATCGACGCCGCCGGCAATACCGCGGGTCAGGACCCGCCGGCTCCCTGCCGCGTCCTCCTGCTGGAGGACAGCGGCATGGACGCCGATCTGGTGCGCGAACATCTTCGGATGATCGACGACCATGCGTTCGACGTCCATCGCGTCGAGACGCGGCAGGCCTTCATCGATGCCGTCACCGACGGCGGGCCCTTTGACCTGATCCTGTCCGACTTCGACCTGCCCGATTTCGACGGCATGTCGGCGCTGGCCATCGCGCGCGACCGCCTGCCGCGTGTGCCCTTCATCTTCGTGTCCGGCATGCTGGGCGAGGAGAACGCCATCGAGGCGCTGAAGAAGGGCGCCACCGATTATGTCGTCAAACTGCGGATGGAGCGGCTGCAGGTGGTGGTCCGCCGCGCCCTGATCGAGGCGCGCGACCGCAACGAGCTGGCCGACAAGCGCGCCGCGCTGGCCGAGAGCGAGGCGCGGCTGCGCTTCGCGCTGGAGGCCGGGCGACTTGGTTCGTGGGAACTGACGCTGGCGACCAACCGGCTGCGCGTCTCGTCGATCTGCGCCGCCAACCTCGGTCTGGCCGATCCGGCGGACATTCCGACCTACGAGCGGCTGTTGGAGCATGTCCATCCCGACGACCGCGAGCATCAGAAGACGATGGTCCGGCAGGCGGTGAGCAGCGGTTCGCCGCTCGACATGGAATACCGCACGGTCTGGCCCGACGGCAGCATCCATTGGGTGCAGGTGCGCGGCCGGGCCGTTTATGACAAGGACGGTGCGCCGACCGGGATGGCCGGCGTTTCGCTGAACATCACCGACCGCAAGAAGGCTGAGGAGCGGCAGCTGTTGCTGCTGGAGGAGCTGAACCACCGGGTCAAGAACACGCTGGCGATGGTGCAGTCCATCGCCAAGCAGACCCTGCGTGCCGCCCCGTCGGTGGAAGCCTTCCCTGATGCCTTCCAGTCCCGACTGCGCGCCCTGGCCCAGGCCCACGATCTGCTGACCCGCCGCCATTGGCAGGGCGCCTCGCTGAGCGAGATCGCCGCGCTGACGCTGGAGCCCCATGTCCATGCCGGCCGCGTCAAGGTTGGCGGTCCGCCGGTCAACCTGACCACCGGGGTGGCGGTGTCGCTGCACCTCGCCTTTCACGAGCTTGCCACCAACGCCGCGAAATACGGCGCGCTGACGGCGGAAAACGGCCGTGTCGATCTGGATTGGGAGATCGTCAAGCCGGAGCAAACGCCGGTGCGCGATGGCGTGAGCCAATCCTCCGGTCAGGCCGGTTCCGGCCAAGGTGGCGGCCGATCCGTCCGTGACGGTGGCGGCGCGCTGGTGCTGCGCTGGCGCGAGAGCGGCGGGCCGCCGGTGGTGCCGCCGACGCGCCGCGGCTTCGGGTCCCGCCTGATCGAGCGCGGTCTGGCGCATGAGTTGGAGGGCGATGTCGCCCTTGCTTTCGAAACCGCCGGCGTGCGATGCCGGCTTGTCATTCCTCTGTCGTCGCGAGTGAGCCCGCAGTGACCGACACTGATCTGTCGAACCTGACCGTCCTGATCGTCGAAGACGAACCGCTGATCGCCATGAGCCTGGAGGACGCCCTGATCGACCAGGGCGTCGCCTGTCTCGGCCCAGCGGGTTCGGTGTCGGCGGCCTTGGACATGATCGAAGCGGGCGGATTCGACATCGCTCTTCTCGATGTCAATCTGCGTGGTGAACGGGTGGACGCGGTGGCCGACCGGCTGGCCGGTGCCGGCATCCCCTTCATCTTCACCACCGGCCATGGTGCCGAGGGCCTGCCCGATGCCCATCGCACCCGGCCGGTGATCGGCAAGCCGTTCCGCGACATCGACATCACCGACGCCCTCGCCCGCCACCGGCCGCGCTGATCCTCTGTCCCGCCGGTTCCGCCACCGGGCGGGACCGGCCCGCACACAAGGCATCGCCATTGGACCGATCGCGGTCCGGCACGCAGTCCTGCGTGCCGCTTCCGGCATGCTGGCTCCTGCTCTCACCCCCCCGCCTCCTGCCCGGCGCGACAACCTGTCGCGGCTGACAATCAGCCGCTTTGACAATGACAAGCTAACTTGTATACTAGTATGCACAAAGCGGCGCTTCGGCTGCCGCTTCAACGAGATTGACGGCCGCTGAAACATGCCCAATGGCGAAGGGGCGCGGCGGCGACGGGATGAAATTCGCAGGAGTGTCTTCCATGAACATCAAATCCCGGATCGACCGCATCCCCGGCGGGATGATGATCGTCCCCCTGTTTCTTGGCGCCTGCCTGAACACGCTGGCTCCCAATACGGGGAAATTCTTCGGCTCCTTCACCAACGGCCTGATCACCGGCACGCTGCCGATCCTGTCGGTGTGGTTCTTCTGCATCGGTGCCAGCATCAGCCTGAAGGCCACCCCGCTGGTCCTGCGCAAGAGCGGCGTGCTGGTTTCGGTCAAGATTCTCACCGCTGCGATGGCGGGCGTCATCGCCTCCTGGTTCATCCCGGCGGAGGGCATCAGCTCCGGCTTCTTCTCCGGCCTGTCGGTGCTGGCGATCATCGCAGTGATGAACGACACCAACGGCGGCATGTACATGGCGCTGATGCAGCAGTACGGCACCAAGGAGGAGGCCGGCGCCTTCTGCCTGATGTGCCTGGAATCCGGCCCATTCATGACCATGGTCACGCTGGGCATCGCCGGTCTGGCCGCCTTCCCCTGGCAGACGATGGTCGGCGCGCTGCTGCCCTTCCTGATCGGCTTCGCGTTGGGCAACCTCGACAAGGATTTGCGGGCCTTCTTCACCCAGGGCGTCTCGGTGATGGTTCCCTTCTTCGCCTTCGCGCTGGGCAACAACCTGAACTTCTCGACCATCCTCAACACCGGCCTGCTGGGCATCGTGCTGGGGCTGGGCGTCATCGCCGTCACCGGCTTCATGCTGGTGCTGGCCGACATCCTGCTGGCAAAGGGCAACGGCACGGCCGGCATCGGTGCCGCGTCCACCGCGGGGGCCGCGGTGACAGTGCCGCCGATCATCGCTTCCATCGAACCGACCTTCGCGCCGGTCGCTCCGTCCGCCACGGCGCTGATCGCCACCAGCGTTGTCGTCACCGCCCTGCTGACGCCGCCGCTGACCGCTTGGTGGGCGCGCCGCTTCGGCGTGCTGTCGCCCCGCTATCAGGCGGCCGAAGCGGCGAGACTGGCCCAGCCGGTGGGGATCGCCCCGGCCGAATAAGGGCGTGGATTGTAAAAGGCCGCCGGCGGGTTTCCCTGCAGGCGGCCTTTTCCATTACTGCTTCTGGGCCGGTGCGGCGTTGTGGGTGTGGCCGGCGCCGGCAGCCCCCATGCTGTGGCCTTCGGCCGGCGCCGCGGCCTGCCCGGCCGCCTCGACGGCGATCTCGACCTCGACGGTGCCGGCCTTCTCGAAACGCAGGGTCATCGGGATATGGGCGCCCTTCACCAGCGGTTGCTTGAGGCCGAGCAGCATGATGTGCAGCCCGCCCGGCGCCAGCTTCACCGCCTCGCCCGCCGGGACCGGGATGCCGCCGGCGACTTCGCGCATCTTCATCACGCCGTTCTCGTTCAGATGGGTGTGCAGTTCGGCCTTCTCCGCCGCGGGGGTGGAGGCGCCGACCAGACGGTCTTCCGTCGTTCCGGTGTTGGTCAGCGACAGATAGGCACCGCCATTCGGTGCGGACGGCGCGGTGGCGCGGGCCCAGGGGTGGCCGATCTCGATCGCACCGGCCTTGAAGCCGTGGGCCAGGGCGGTGCCGGCACCGAACAGGGCGATGGCTGCGGCGATGCCGAGAATGCGCTTCATGAACTTGTCTCCTGGAATGCGGATGTGAAGAACAGGGGGATTGCCGCCACGGCGAAAGACACCGTAGGGCTCGGCAAACGGGGCCTGCACCGGGCAGGCCGTGTTTGGGATCGCTAGCGCGACCGGAACGCCGGAATCCGCACAGGGATCGGGCGTGGCAGCCGGCAGCGGCGATGAGTCGAAGCGGAAGGGAAATCTGGCGAGCGACGTCAAGCCAGCGGTGGGGGAGCCCGTGCCTGGAGGGTCGACAGGAACCAGCCGGCGGCGACATGTTCGGCCCGCAGCAGGCGGGTGTCGCGGGCCATGGCAAGGGCGGGGCCGACCGTCAGCGGCGGCGGCGGCAAGGCCAGCCCGGTCACCAGCGGGCAGAGCGGACAATGGCCGGTTCCGGAGGGAGCTCCGTCCGGCGCCTTCCCATGATCGCCGTCACGGGCTATCCCGAACTCACCGATCCCGAAATCGGCCGCAGCGGCCTGGATGGTGGTCAGCCCGCCGGAGGAGCAGATCGCGAGGGACACGGTCCCGCCGGCCTGGGCGATCCCGCTGCTCATCAAGGGCATCCACCCCCAGGCGATGACCTGCAGCAAAAGGGCAGCCATCCCGGCCACAAGGCCGAGCCGCCGCACCCGCCGCACTGTCATCCGACCGAAAGCCATCCGGCTTCGACGCCCTCTGCAATTGCCGGGCGTTCCCGGCAAGGATGCCGCCACGATAGCGCAGCGTTCGTGAACGGACGAGCGGCAAATGGACCCACGGGCGGCGCAGGGTCGGGCCGGCGTCTCAGGCCAGCAGGCGGAAGGCCGGTTCCGGCCGGGACAGCAGGTCGCGGCGCAGCGCCTCGATGGTGGCATCGTCGCGGGCGGCGCGGGGCACGGTCACCGGCACCTCCGCCACCACCCGGCCGGGCGAGGGGGCCAGCAGGAGAAGCCGGTCGGCCAGGGCCAGGGCCTCGCGCAGATTGTGGGTGACCAGCAGGACGGTGGTCGGCCGCCGGTCCAGCCAGTCCGACAGCAGCCCGCGCAGCCGCAGCGCCGTCGGCTCGTCCAGCGAGACGAAGGGCTCGTCCATCAGCAGCAGGTCCGGCTCCACCACGAAGGCGCGGGCGAGCGCCACCCGCCGCGCCATGCCCAGCGACAGCTGGGTCGGGAAGCGGTCTGCGAAGGGCGACAGCTCCAGCGCCTCCAGCAGGGCGTCGACCGCCGGTCCGCGCCGCTGCGCCCGCGGCAGGACCAGCGCCAGATTCTGCCGCACCGTGCGCCAGGGCAGCAGGCGCGGCTCCTGGAAGACATAGCCGATGCGGGCCGGCTCGCCATCCGGCCGCGGTCCGATCTCCACCCTGCCGTCGAACGCACGGTCCAGCCCGGCGACGATGCCGAGCGCCGTCGTCTTGCCGCAGCCGCTGGGACCGACCAGGGCCACGACTTCTCCCGCCAAAGCGGACAGGGTCAGGCCGCGCACGGCTTCCACTGCGCCGAAGCGCTTGGAGCGGATCTCAAGCGTCAGCGGGCATCCGGCGCCAACGCTGGCAATGCCGCTCGGCCGGCTGGAGGACGCCGTATTCCAGAAGCTGGACCACGGCCACGAACGCGATGGTGTAAGCCAGGATTCCTGCGACATCGAAGGTCTGGAAAAGGAGGTTGATCTGGAATCCGACACCGTCGCTGCGGCCCAGCAGTTCGACCACCAGCACGATCTTCCAGATCAGTGCTAGGCCGGACCGCGCAGCCGCGGCGATGGTGGGGGTGAGTTGCGGCAGCAGCACATGGCGAAGCCGGTCCGCGGGCGACAGGCGGTAGACGCGGGCCATGTCGACCAGCCCCTCGTCGATGGCGCGGGCGCCGGCCCGCACCAGCACCACCGTGTTGGGGATCTTGTTGATGGCGACGGCGCCGATTGCCGCCGCCTCGGTCAGGCCGAACCAGACATAGGCCAGCACGATGACCACCAGCGCCGGCAGGTTCAGGAAGAAGACCAGCCAGGGGCCGAACAGCCGGTCGATGAAGGGCGTGCGCCCCATCGGTAGGCCGATGCCGACCCCGATGGACATGGCGAGCGCGAAGGCCGCCAGCACGCGCAGCAGCGTGACACCCATATGGTGGAGCAGTGCGCCGCTCTCCGCCTCGCGCAGCAGGGCCTCGGCCACCACCGGCGGTCCCGGCAGCAGGCGCCCGCCGACGATCATGGCCGTGGCCTGCCACAGCGCCAGCAGCAGCAGGATCGAGACCACCGCCATCAGGGCCGGCATCAGGGCGCGGCGCACCGGCTTACGCCCCGCCGGTCCAGAAGGTGCCGGGCGAGATGGCCGGCGCGTCGCCGACCAGATCCCGCCCGCCAAGCTTTGCCATCAAGGCGTAGAGTTTCGCGGCCCCTGCCCGCTCCTCCTCCGTCCAGCGGCGCGGGATGCCGTCGCGGTAGCGGTCGCGCAGCGTGCGGAAGGTGGCGTCATCCTCCGCCTGCATCAGCGGGGCGAGCCGCTCCCAGGCGGCGTCGGACTGCGCTAGCAGGGTCTTCGCCTGACCGGTGGCGGCCTGGAAGCCGGCGATGGCAGCCGGGTTGGCGCGCGCCCACTCTTCGCGGAAGACATAGCCGATGGACGGGACCGTCGCCGGTTGGCCCAGCGCCTCCAGCATGTCGGCCACGGTCATCGACACGCGCATGCCCTTCGCCTCCAGCCGGGCGGCGAAGGGCCAATAGGTCAGCACGGCATCGAGGTCGCCATCGGCGATCTTGCCGTTCAGCAGGGGCGGGGCGGCGAAGAAGGGCTGCGCATCGCGGTCGAGCGTCAGCCCGTGCCGGTCGGCCGCCACCGCCTTCAACAGCAGCCAGCTTTTGTCGAGCGGACTGCCGGCGACGCCGATGCGCTTGCCCCGCAGATCGCCGACCCCGGCGATCTTCGACCCGGCTGGAACCACCAGCGCGCCGACGGCGGTCGAATAAGGGATGAAGCACAGCGCTTCTCCCTTGCTGCGCATCCGCGACACCCACAGCCAGTCGGAAACGATGATCTCCACGGCACCGGCCTGGAGCGCCACCTGGGTGGCGGGGTTGCCGGCCAGCTCGACCAGCTGCAGGTCGATCCCGGCCTGCCTGTCGAAGCCGTTGGCGCGGACGGTGTCGAGTTCCCAGCTGACCGTGCCGAATTTCAGCACCCCGGCGCGGACGGCCGGACGGCTGGCGGCGGAATCGGACGCCGCGGCGGTTCGGACCAGTGCCGATGCCAGAAGCGCGCCGGCCGCCAGCAAGCTCGTCCGTCTGCTACAGCCTGCCGCCATGGTCCCCGTCCGCTCATTCTTTGGACTGCCAGCTTACGAGGACTGTAGATGGTTCGTATATTCAACGATAGGAGGATAAGGGGGGTATCGCCGGCTGGATGGCGGGTGGCGTCACAGCCCCAGATAGGCCTGCTTCACCGCCGGGTCGGCCAGCAGCGCCTCGCCCGTTCCCGACAAGACGACGCGGCCATTCTCCAGCACGTAAGCCGTCTGGGCGATGCGCAGGGAGGCGGCGACATTCTGTTCGACCAGAATGATCGTCATGCCCTCGGCGGCCAGCGAGCGGATGATGCGGAACAACTCCTGCACCAGGGCGGGCGACAGGCCGAGCGAGGGCTCGTCGAACATGATCAGCTCCGGCTTGCCCATCAGGCAGCGGCCGATGGCCAGCATCTGCTGCTCGCCGCCGGACAGGGTGCCGGCCGCCTGGTCCAGCCTTTCGCGCAGGCGCGGGAACAGGTCGAGCACGCGGTCGTAGGTCTGGCGCGCGCCGGCGCGGGCGCGTGGGATGACGGCGCCCATCTCCAGATTCTCGCGCACGCTCAGCGTCGGGAAGATTTGCCGTCCCTCCGCCACCTGCCCGACGCCGAGGTCGCAGACGACATGGCTGGGCAGTCCGGCGATCTCGCGGTCCTTGAAGCGGATGCTGCCGCGCGCCGGCTTCAGGATTCCGGCGATGGCGCGGATCAGCGAGGTCTTGCCCGCCCCGTTGGCGCCGACGATGGCGGTGGTCTGCCCCGCCGCCACCCGCAGCGTGACGCCGTCGAGCGCCTGGGCGTCACCATAGTACAGGTCGAGATCGGATACGGTCAGCATGGCGGCGAGAGTCCGGACAGGCGCGAAGTGCGCCCTCTATAGCGCGATCATTTCAGGAAGAACACCGCGCTCATCACCAGCCCGACGGCGATGATGCCGGCACGCAGCACGGGCTTTGGAATCCGGCGGCCCAGACGGGCGCCGACATAGCCGCCGGCAACCGCCGCGACCGTCATCAGCAGCGCCTTCGGCCATTCGACCGCTCCGCCGGCGGCGTACGCCACCACGGCAATGGCGGTCAGCACCGCCGAGAACAGGTTCTTCAGCCCGTTCATGGCGTTCAGGTCGGTCATGCCGAACAGGCTTAGCTGCGCCAGCAGGAGGATGCCGAGCCCGCCGTTGAAGTAGCCGCCATAGACCGAGACGATGAACAGCGTGCCCAGCATCGCCCCGTTGCCGTGCAGTCCCAGGCTGCGCAACCGCTGCGCCAGCATGGTGCCGAAGGCGAACAGGCCGGTCGCCAGCAGCAGCAGCCACGGCACGATTCCGCGGAACACCGAATCCGGCGTCACCAGCAAAAGCCCGGCCCCGGCCAGACCGCCGACCAGACTGACCGCCGACAGCAGCGGCAGGCTGAGCGTGCCGACCGGAGTCAAATCCTGGCGATAGCCGTAGACCCCGCTGGCATAGCCGGGCAGCAGGGCGACCGTGCCGGTGGCGTTGGCGGCGACCGGCGGCACCCCGGCATAGATCAGGGCCGGCAGGGTCAGGAAACTGCCCCCGCCGGCAACGGCGTTCATCGCCCCGGCGAAAAATGCCGCAGCCAATAAAATCAATTCGATCATGATATTACGAGCGGGTCCTCAACTCCCGGCGAATGATCTTGCCGGTGGTGGTCATGGGAAGGCTGTCCATGAATTCGATGGCGCGCGGATATTCGTGGGCGGCCAGCCGGGTCTTCACATGCTCCTGGATCGAGGCGACCAGCGCATCGTCCGGCGTCACACCCTCGTGCAGGACGACGAAGGCCTTGACGATCTCCGTGCGCAGCGGGTCGGGCACGCCGACCACCGCCGCCATGCGGACGGCGGGGTGGCCGATCAGGCAATCCTCGATCTCGCCGGGGCCGATGCGGTAGCCGGCCGAGGTGATGACGTCGTCGTCGCGTCCGACGAAGCGGATGTAGCCGTCCCCGTCCAACTCGCCCTGGTCGCCGGTGACCAGCCAGTTACCGATGAATTTGGCCGCGGTGGCGTCGGGGTTGTTCCAATAGCCGAGGAACATCACCGGATCCGGGCGGTGCACCGCGATCAGGCCGAGCTGTCCCGGTGCCAGCCGGTTGCCCTCGCCGTCGATTACCGCCACGTCATGGCCGGGGACCGGACGGCCCATGATGCCGGGCTTCGGCGCCATCAGCGTGGCGGCCGAGGAGACGATCATGTTGCACTCGGTCTGGCCATAGAACTCGTTGATCGTCACGCCGAAGGTCTCGCGCCCCCAGTCGAGCAGCCCGGCGCCCAGCGTCTCGCCGCCGCTGGCGACCGACCTCATGTCGATGGCGTGGCGCGCCCGCGGGTTCTTCACCGCCCGCATCATCTTCAGCGCGGTCGGCGGCAGGAAGGCGTTGCGCACCTTGAATTCGGCCAGCAGGGCGAAGGCGGCCTCGGCATCGAACTTCTCGAAGCGGTGGGACACCACCGTCACGCCATGGTGCCAGGCCGGCAGCAGGACATCGAGCAGCCCGCCGATCCACGCCCAGTCGGCCGGCGTCCAGATGCGGTCGCCCGGCTGCGGGAACAGGTCGTGCGACATCTCCACGCCCGGCAGATGGCCCAGCAGCACCCGGTGCGCATGCAACGCCCCCTTCGGCTGGCCGGTGGTGCCGGAGGTGTAGATGATCAGCGCCGGATCGTCCGGGCCGGTGTCGGCCGGGGTGAAGCTGTCGGACGCCGCGTCGCACAGCCCGTGCCAGTCGAGGCAGCCCGGCCCCGACCCGTCGATGCGGAAGACGGCGCGCAACTCCGGCAGGCGGTCGCGGATCTGGGCGATCTTGGCTGCGCCCACGGCATCGGTGACGACGGCACGGGCGCCGCAATTGGCCAGCCGGTATTCCAGCGCCTCCACCCCGAACAGCGAGAACAGCGGCACGGCGATGCCGCCCAGCTTGTAGACCGCGACATGGCTGATGGCGGTCTCCGGCGCCTGGGGCAGCAGGATGCCGACCCGGTCGCCGCGCGCCACGCCTTGCGCCGCCAAAGCGTTGGCGAAGCGGTTGGACAGGGCGCGGATGTCGGAGAAGCGGTATTCCTCGACCCCGCCGTCGCGCCGCCTGTTGATCAGGGCGATGCGGTCGGGCTCCGCCTCCGCCCAGCGGTCGCAGACGTCGACGCCGATGTTGTAGCGGTCGGGTACGCGCCAGGCGAAGGCGCGGGACACCCCGTCCCAGCTGTCCGCGTTGGGCAGCATGTTCGTTCCCTCCCAAGGGCTTGTCGTCGATTCCTTTGTGGAACCGTTGGGTCGATCATAGGAGCAACCGAGGCACCGCGTCACGCATCGGGAATAAGATGCGGGTCAGCCATGTTGATGGCGTCAGGAACGGACGGCTTCGTGCCGATCCCAACAGGACCCAACAGGACGAGAGCCACCATGAAAGCCAGCCCCTTCCTCGCCGCCGCGCTGTCCGCCAGCTTGCTCGCGGCCCCGCTTGCCGGCTGCGCCCAGCCCGGCTACGGCGACTCCTATGGCGGTGTCAGCGCCAACAAGCAGACGGCCGGCACCGTGCTGGGCGGCGTGGTCGGCGGTCTGGCAGGCTCGCGCTTCGGCGGCGGCAGCGGCAAGCTGGTGGCGGTGGGCGTCGGCACGCTGCTGGGTGCGGCGCTGGGCAATGCGGCCGGCGCCTCGCTCGACCGTGCCGACCAGAATTATGCCCAGCAGGCGGCGGTCAACGCCTACAGCGCGCCGACCGGCAGCACTGTGCGCTGGAACAACCCGGAAACCGGCAATTACGGCGCCTACACCCCGGTGCGTGATGGAACCGGGCCGCAGGGCCAGCTCTGCCGTGAATACCAGACGACCATCGTCGTCCAGGGCCGTACCCAGCAGGGCTTCGGCACTGCCTGCCAGCAGGCGGACGGCACCTGGCGCGTGGTCAGCTGACGTATCGTCCGCAAACTCAGGCGAGCGCCGCCCGACGCTGGGCGGCGCTGCCCGATTTGGGGGCGGGGCCGGTGAGGGCGCAGGCGATGCGCACCGCTCCCTCGCCATCCAGCGGCAGTGACGCTGCTGCGTCCTGCATCCGCTGTCGCAACCCCGCATCGGCCCATAGAGCGAGCGCTCGCTCGGCGATGATCCCGGCTGCCTCGGCCGGTTGGTGTCCACGGGCGTCCAAGGCGCTGCTCCAGCCCAGTTCCGCAGCGTCATTGCTCGCCATCGCCTGATTGTCGGCGGTGACCACCAGCAGGGTCGGCACCGCCAGTGCGGCCAACTCGCCCATGGTGCCGCCGCCCGCCGACACCGCCAGCCCGCTTTCCGCCATCAGCGCGCCCATGCGCGGGCAGTCGATCTCCACGGCAAGCCCATCGCCGGCAAGCCCGGCCAGTTCCGCCGCGCGCGGGTTGCTGCCGCCGACGACGGCGACGATCCGGCAGCCGTCCGGCCGCCGCTTCGCCAACGCTTCCAGGACCGGGCCGGTCAATCCCAGCGGGTCGGAGCCGCCGAAGGTCACCAGCAGCACCGGCCGGTCGGTGATGCCTGGCCGTGGCGCCTGCGCCGCCAGCCGCACCTCCCGCCGCAGCGGGGCATAGCCGGGGCCGAGCAGCAGGACGGCGCCGGGCGCCATCGCGTCATAGGGAAGGGCGGCGGCCTGCGGTGCCGCATTGACGACGAGGTCGGCGTGCAGCGGCGTGCCGTCGCCCAGATCGTCCCAGGCCAGCACCCGTGCACCCGCCGCCTGAAGCCCGGCACGGTAGGCCTCGCCGAAGCGGTAGCCGTCGAGCATCACCGCGCTGCCATGTTCCCGCCGCAGCAGCGAGCGGGTGGCGGCCAGATCCGCCGCCTCCCCCACCGGGCCGGCGATGGAGACATGGCGGAACCCGTCGGAAGTCAGGCGGCGGTCGATGGCGGGCGTGGATTCCACGGCGGCGAACAGCGCCTCGTGCCCCTGGTCGCGCAGAGCCTCCGCCACGGCGAGACAGCGCATGACATGGCCGGTGCCGATGGTCGGCGAGGCGTCGGCACGGATGAGGATGACGGCCATGGCGCGGGTCCGTAAGAGACGGCGTGGCTGTCCTACCACGGCACGCGGGATCGGGGTGGCCAGCATCTTGGCGCGGCACTTTGCGCCTGTCCAGCGACAGACCGGGGGCGTGCGGGGGTAAATTGCGGCCCCCGGCACGGCGCGCCGGCAGTCTCCCCTCAGGACTCCCGGCCGGCAATGACGCTGGCGGCGGTGGCGAGGCTTTCCGGCGTGCCGATGTCGAGGAAGCGGGCCTTGGCGACATGGGCGTTCAGCGTGCCGGCCGGCAGCTTTTCCAGCACGTCGCGTTCCAGCGACACCGCACCCGCCGCGACGAAGCGGTCGAGGAAAGCGGCGGAGAACAGATAGACCCCCGCATTGATGGTGCCCGCCCCGGGCGCCTTGTCCAGGAAGCGGCGGACGCGGCTGTCGGGACCGATCTCCACCCGCACGAAGCGGGACGCGTCCTCAACCGTCACGCAGAGCATCGACGCCTCGGCGCCCGACAGCCGGTGCGAGGCGATGAAGGCCCGCAGGTCGGCGTCGAGGAAGGTGTCGCCGTTCACCACCAGGATGGTGCTGCTGCGCAACTCCTTGCGGACATAGCCGAGCGCGCCTGCGGTGCCGAGCGGGCGCGGTTCGATCTGGCAGACCACGTCGATGGTGCCGGCCGAATCCCCGCGGGCGAGCCAGGCCGTCACCCGGTCGGCCAGATGGCCCAGGCACAGCACCACGCGGCGCGACCCGTAGGTGGACAGATAATCGAGGAGGTGACCGAGGAAGGCGCGGCCCGCAATCGGGGCCAGGACCTTCGGCGTATCACCCAAAACGCCCCGGATGCGCGTGCCGAGCCCGCCGGCGAGCACCGCGACGTCTATGTTGGCAAGAGCGTCCTCAGACCGCACCGACCGTCCTTTCGCTGAAGTCCCGCTGTCGTCACTCGGCTTGCCGGAGCAGCTTACGACGGAGCGGGCGCCGGGTCATCCACCCTGCGCGGGACCCGGCGGCCATAGTCGATAAAGGGGGCGCTCGGGAATCGCAATGCGGAATTGCGCCGAATCATCCACTCTCCGATGGACACCCCGACCGGGAGCGGTCTTCAGCCAGTCGGCGCAGGCGCCGCGCCGCTGCCGCAAGAGCGGCGTCATGGTCGCCGGACCGGCCGATCAGCGACATCGTCGGGAACCAGGGCCGCACCGCCGTTCCCAGGGCCGACCAGTCCCCGGCCCCGGCGATCCGCCAGACCGGCACGCCGAGTGCCGCGGCCAGTTCCCCCACCGCGGTCGGCGCGGATATGACCAGATCCAGACCTGACATGAGTGCCGCCACCCCGTCCAGATCGTTGTGCTGGTCCAAATCGGGCCAGTGATGCAGCACGGTGCCGAAGCGGTGCAGGGCCTCCTCCCGCTCAGCCTCGTGACCGTCATATTGCAGGCTGACGAAGGCGATGCCGGGGATGCCGAAGATCGGTGACCATTGTGCGATCCGGCTGTAGGCGCCGGCCCGGTCCGCCGTCATCCGGCTGCTGCGCCAGCAGATGCCGACCCGCAAGCCCGGGCCGAGTGCTGCCAGCCTTTCGCGCCAATCCACCGCCAGCCCGGGGTCGGCGGTGAGGAGCGGACCGGTCGCACGGAATCGACTCACGTCCGGCCGCAGCCGTGCCGCGACGCTGCCCAGCGGCGCGTGGCAATCGGCATCCCGCGGATCCGCGCTGGGCGCCCGGACCTCCGCCGCCGGCAGGGCGCGGGCGAAAAGCCCGACGAGGCGCGGGTCGCATTCGACGATGACCCTCCCCGCCTGACCGAGCAGATCGGGCAGCGCCGTGCCGAACAGGATCTCGTCGCCCAGACCCTGCTCTCCCCACACCAGGATGCGGCGGCCGGCCAGCGGTTCGCCCTGCCATTCGGGGATGCCGACGCGGCGGGACACGGCGTCGCCGGTGGCGAAGCGGTGGGCATAGTCCGCCCAGCCGCCGTCCAGATCGCCATCGGCCAGCCGCAGCAGGGCCCGGTTCATCCGCGCCTCGGCCCGGCCGGGGGCCAGCCTCAGCGTGCGGTCGGCCAACAGGGCGGCGAGCCGGCGCTCTCCCCGCATCAGCAGCGTGTGGCCGTGGTTGACCAGCACATCCGGCAGGTCGGGGGCGAGCGCCATCGCGTGGCGGTGGGCAGATAGCGCCTCGTCCCAGCGCCCGAGCCCGGCCAACGCCATGCCCAGGTTCGACCAGCCCTTGGGCGATGCCGGGACGAGGCGAAGCGACCGGTGGGACTGGCGGGCGGCCTCGGCGAAGCGGCCCAGTCCCTTCGCAGCCGCGCCGGCCGTGGTCAGCACCCCGGCAAGGGAGGGCGCCAGGGCCGCCGCACGGGTGCAGGCGTTTGCCGCCTCGGCGAAGCGGCGGGCGGCGAGCAGTGCGGCGGCGAGGTTGCCCCAGCTTTCCGCCTGCATCGGCCGCAGCCGGACGGTGCGGCGGTGCAGCGTGGCGGCCTCGGGCGCGGCGGCATCGGCCTGGAGCGCCACGCCGAGATTGCCCAGCGCCTCGGCAAAGGCCGGGTTCAACGCCACCGCAAGCCGGTGCCAGCGGATGGCTGCCTTGACCCGCCCGAGCCGGAGCAGGGTCAGGCCGCCGTTGGTCCAGGCGGCCGGCTGGGTCGGAAGCAAGGCGACGGCCTGCCGGTGCAGCATTTCGGCCTTCGCAAACCGGCCTTGCCGGTGCAGAGCGACAGCCTGTTTTGCGAGACTCTCGCCTTCCAGGGTAATCCCCCTCTCCCCCCGGGGAGAGGGTCGGGGTGAAGGGGACGCGGCGCGTTGTTTTCCCGAGAATCCGTGCTGTGCGGCCCCCTCACCCAGCCCTCTCCCCGGGGGGGAGAGGGTATCCGTTTGGGGGAGAGTGACTTCAACACACGCGCCATGTCGGCCATCGTCGCCGACAGCGGCTCGCCGGGGCGGGGCTGGAACAGCCGCATCGACGGATACCATGGGCGCACGCCGGCTCCCAACTGCGTCCAGTCGCGGGTGCCGAAGCGCCAGACCGGGGTGCCCAGCGCTCCAGCCAGTTCGCCGATCGACATGGCGGGCGAGATGACGAGGTCCAGCCCGGCGATCAGGGCGGCGACGCCGTCGAAATCGTCCTTGCGGTCGAGGTCGTCCCAGCGGTGCAGGCGGATGCCGAAGCGTTTCTCGGCCCGAAGGACCTCCTCCTCCACCTCGCCATATTGCAGCAGCACCCAGTGGATTCCGGGCAGCGCGAACAGCGGCGCCCAAGCGTCCAGCGCCAGATAGGCGGCGCTGCGTTCGGAGGTCATCATCTGGCTGCGCCAACCGATGCCGATGCGCAGCCCCGGACCGAGG
The DNA here is from genome assembly GCF_058780665.1 of Azospirillum sp. UENF 112521. Taxonomy (NCBI): domain Bacteria; kingdom Pseudomonadati; phylum Pseudomonadota; class Alphaproteobacteria; order Rhodospirillales; family Azospirillaceae; genus Azospirillum; species Azospirillum sp. UENF 112521. Next base: position 976,264 of record NZ_JBSNCI010000004.1, on the reverse strand, counting down.
GCCGCCAGCCGCTCGCGCCACCGCTCCACCAGCCCGGCATCGGGCACCAGCCAGGACGGTCGCGCTGGAAAATCGGCCAGCCGGCGGCGGAGAACACGGGGCAAGGACCCCATCGGCACGTGGCGGTCATAGTCCGGGATCGCCATCGCTTCCCGCCCCTGCCCGTCCAGCGCCTCCGCCCGCACCCTCAGGGTGGGAAAGGAGCGGGCGAACAGCGGGACCAGACGGCGGTCGATTTCCAGAATGGTGGAGACGGCCCGTCCGGCAAGCTCCGGGCAAAGGGCGGAGAACAGGATGGTGTCGCCCACCCCCTGCTCCCCCCAGATCATCAGGCGACGGCCGGTCAGATCCTCGCCACGCCAGGCCGGGGCATGGGGCTGGCGCCCCTGTCCGACCTGACCCGATCCGAATCGCCAGCCATAGCCGGGCCAGCCCCGGTCGAGATCGCCGGCTTCCAGCCGCAACAGGCCCTTGTTGAAGTGGGACAGCGACAGGTCCGGCCGCAGGGTCAGCGCGCGGTCGTAGCAGCGCTCCGCCTCACCGCTGTCGCCCAGCCGCTGGCGGGCCAGCCCCAGATTGCTCCATGCCTCGCCATAGGCAGGGTCGAGCGCCAGGGCGCTGCGGTAGCAGCCGGCGGCACCGGCATAGTCGTGCCGGCCCTGGCGCAGATGGCCCAGATTGTTACGGGACGGCGCCTCCAGCGGAGCGAGGCGGATGGCGCGGCGCTGGGACCGTTCTGCCTCGGCGAAGCGCTCGGCGCTGCGCAGGGCGTTGCCGAGGTTCGTGTGGGTTTCCGCCAGCACCGGGTCCAGCGCCAAGGCCGCATGCCACGCCCTCCAGGCATCGGCGGTGCGGCCGGCGGCGTGGCGGGCATTGCCCAGATTGTTCCAGGCGCCGGCGAAGTCCGGCCGGTGATGGACTGCCTGCCGGTGCAAGGTCTCCGCCTCGGCTGGGCGGCCCTGAGCGGCGCGGACGCTGCCGAGATTGTCCAGCGCATCGGCATGGTCGGGCTGGATGGCGGTTACTGCGTCGAAGCAGGTCGCGGCGTCCTCCAGCTGACCAAGAGCCTTAAGGCAAAGTCCTAAGCCATTGAGACAGAAAGGATCTCTGGGGTCGAGCCGCAGGGCATCGGCGTAGCGTTCCGCCGCGTCCTCCATCCGCCCCGCGGCGTGGAGTGCGGCCGCCAAGGCGGACAAGGCGGAGGCGTCGGCGGCCCCTCCGCCGAAGGCCGAGGCCATCCGCAAGGCCTCGACAGCCTCGTCCAACCGGCCGAGCTGGCGCAGGCTGACGGCGCGGTTGGTCCAGGGGCGGGGATCTCCCGGCAGCAGATCCGCGGCGCGGATGTGGGACGCCAACGCTTCGTCCGCTTTTCCGAGACTTTGCAGGGCGGCGCCGAGATTGAGATGGGCGTCGGCCAGGTCGGGCGACAGCCGTGCCGCCTCCGCATAGCGGTCCGCCGCCTCCGCCATCCGGCCTTGTGCCGCCAGCACAAGCCCGAGATTGAAATGGGCGCCGACATGGCCGGGATCGCGCTCCAATGCCCGGCGCTGTGCTGCCTCGGCCTCGGCAAGCCTGTCCAGACGCTGCAAGACGATTCCGAGATTGGCGTGATAATCCGCCACTCCGGGGACTAGATCGACGGCTTTGGAAATCAGATCAACGGCTTGAAGGTTGTCTTTGCGCTGATGGTTGAGAACGCCGAGCAGATGCAGGGCGTCGGCATGGAGCGGTTCGGCTTGCAAAACCCGCCGATACAGGGGCTCCGCAGCGTCCAGCGCTCCTTGCTGATGATGGCGCAGTGCCTCGGCAAACCAGTCGGCAGGATTCACAGTTCACCTGAGGAAAGTCTGGTAAGCAGCTGAACTGCCTTTTGTATGGCGTCTTTGACGCCATCGCCGGCATTGGGCTGGATGCAGCGCATGCAGGGAAACCAGGGGCGAACCGCGGTGCCGAGCTGGGTCCAGTCGCGGCGGCCCAAACGCCAAACCGGAGTGCCGAGCGCTGCCGCCATCTCCCCGGCGGACGACGCCACGGTGACCACAAGGTCGAGGTTCGCCATCAGGGCGGCGGTGCCCTCCAGATCGGCGATCAGGTCAAGGTCGGGCCAACGGTGGAGGCACACGCCCAGGCGCTCCTCGATGGCGGCGATCTCCGCTTCCCGCCCGTCATATTGCAGGCTGACGGCATGCAAGCCGCGCAGGCGCAGCAGGGGCGCCCAATCCTCCAGCTCCGTGTAGGAGTGGCGGCGTTCGGTGGTGAGGCGCTGGCTGGTCCAGGCGATGCCGATTTTCAGGCCGGGTCCGAGAGCGTCCAGACGCGACCGCCATGCCGCGGTCCGCATCGGGTCAGGCTTCAGCCAGCCGGCGGGCGGCGGTGGGACGGGAGCGGTCCGCCAAAGCAGGCGTGGCAAGGAGCCGAAGCCCAGATGGCAGTCGGCGTCGGCCGGCCGTCGCGTCGGTTCCCGCACGGTGGTGCCGGGGAAAGAGCGCTGGAACAGCGGGACCAGCCGCGGTTCGCATTCGACGATGGTGCCGGGAAAGCGTGCCAGTGCCTCCGGCAGCAGGGCGCCGAACATCAACTCGTCGCCCAGCCCCTGTTCGGCCCACAACAGCAGACGGCGTCCGGCGAGGTCGCCACCGTCCCATTCCGGGACGTTAAAAGGGCGCTTCGGCTTCAGTCGGCCGGACTCGAAGCGGACGGCGTAGTCTTTCCACCCCTCGGCCAGCCGACCCTGGCGCAGGCGCAGGATGGCCCGGTTGAAGCGGGCAAGCGCCTGCGCCGGATCGGCCTCCAGGGCGTGGGTGAACGCCTGCTCGGCAGCTGTTTCGTCACCGAGATCCTGAAGGGCGAGCGCAAGATTGGTGTGGGCGGCGGCATAACCCGGCCGCAGATCCAGCGCCCGGCGTTGCAGATCGGCGGACTCCAAGATCCGTCCTTGCAGGCGGCGGATGGTGCCGAGATTGGTCATCGCCTCCGCCATTGTCGGGTCGAGCCGCAGGGCGCGGGCGAAGGCCTCGCCGGCCGGGGCGTTCCGGTCGGCAGATTGGAAGGCAAGGCCATGGGCGTTCCAGCCCTCGGCATCCGCCGGCTCCAGCATCAGATGGCGGCGGTGGGCCGACAGAGAATCGACACCGCGGCGTTGCAGCGATCCCGCCAGGGCGAGGGCGGCCGGCGCATGATCCGGCCGGTGGGCCAGCACAGCACGCAAGGCCGCCTCCCCTTCCTCGCTCCGTCCCAGATCGAGCAGGACAAGGCCGAGTGCGGCGCGCGCTTCATGCAGGGAGGGGTTGGCAGCCACTGCATGGCGCAGCAGCGGCTCCGCCTCCGCCGAGCGGCCGAGACTGCGCAGCACGGTGCCGAGGTTGCCCTCTGCTTCCGCATAATCGGGACGGGCGTGCAGGGCGGCACGATAGGCGTCGGCAGCGTCTGCCGCCTTGCCCTGGGCATTCAGCGCGTTGCCCAGCGTGTTCGCCGCCTCCGGAAACGGGCGGCGCAGGCGCAGGGCGTTGCGGGCGGCGCGTTCCGCCTCGGCGGGGCGGCCGAGCGCCTGGAGGGCGTAGGCGAGGTTGGCGTGGTAATCGGGAACGTCGCGTCTGGCTGATACCGCCTGCCCGATCAGGTCGGCGGCATCGGTGAAGCGGCCGGTCTGGCAGGCGATCATGCCCAGCAGGTGCAGGGCGTCCGGTTGGCGTGGCTGGGCGGCGAGCGCTTGGCGGTAAAGCGCATCGGCTTCTGCCAAACGGCCGGACTGGTGCAGCGGCACGGCCTGCGCGACCAGCGCTGCGGCGCTTGCCGCAGCGGTGTTGCCGGATTTGCGCTGCCCGGAAATGCGCTGGTTACTCATGCCCCGTGCCGTTCCTGTTGGCTACGGGTAAGGGATAGCACGATTCCAGTGCGGTGGAATGGGGGCGCGGCAGTCACCGCGCCCCCAGCCCTCCCTTGAGTTACGCCCCCACGCCGACAGGCGGGGTGGGAGCGGCGTTGACCGGGTCGGCAAGCTGGGCATCGACCACGGCGACGGCGGTCATGTTGACCAGGCCGCGGGTGGTGACCGACGGGGTGACGATGTGGACCGGCCGCTGGACGCCCAGCAGGATCGGACCGACATTCTGCGCCTCGCCCAGGATCTTCATCATGTTGAAGGCGATGTTGGCGGCGTCCAGGGTCGGCATGACCAGCAGGTTCGCCTCTCCCTTCAGCCGGCTGTCGGGCAGCACTTCCTTGCGGATGGCCGGGGCCAGGGCGGCGTCGGCATGCATCTCGCCGTCGATCTCGACATCCGGCATCTGCTCGGACGCCAGCTCCACCGCCGCGCGCATCTTGCGGGCGGACGGGGTGTCGGCGCTGCCGAAGTTGGAGTGGGAGAGCAGGGCCACCTTCGGCTCGATGCCGAAGCGCTTCACCTCGTCCGCCGCCAGCCGGGCGATCTCGGCCACCTGCTCGGCGGTCGGGTCGGGGTTGACGTAGGTGTCGGTGATGAAGTGGACGCCCTTCTGCGAGATCAGCGCGTTCATCGTCGCGGCGACCTTCACGCCGTCGCGCAAGCCGATCAGGCCGCAGATGTGCGCCCAATGCTCGTTGAAGCGGCCGGTGGTGCCGCAGACCAGCGCGTCGGCTTCGCCGCGGCGGACCATCAGGGCGCCGAAGACGGTGGGCTGGGTACGGACCACGTTGGCGGCATGGCTGGGCGAGACGCCGCGGCGGCCCATCAGCTTGCGGTAATGTTCGGTGAAGTTGTGATAGCGCGGGTCGCGGATGATCTCGATGACCTCCACGTCCTGGCCGATCTTCAGGCGCAGGCCCATCTCGGCAATGACGCGCTCGATCACCTCGCGGCGGCCGATCAGCACCGGATGCGCGATGCCGTCGTCAACCACCACCTGGGCGCAGCGGATCACGCGCGGATCCTCGCCCTCGGCATAGACGACGCGCTTGGGCGCGGTCTTGGCCTTGGTGATGACCGGCTTCATGAACAGGCCGGACCGGATGACGTACTGGTTCAGCTGGTCCTGATAGGCGCGGAAATCGGCGATCGGCCGGGTGGCGACGCCCGAATCCATCGCGGCCTTGGCGACGGCCGAGGAGACTTCGACGATCAGGCGCGGGTCGAAGGGCTTGGGCAGGATGTAGTCGGGGCCGAAGCGCAGCGATTCACCGACATAGGCCGCAGCCACCACGTCCGACGGTTCGGCGCGGGCGAGGTTGGCCATCGCGTGTGTCGCCGCGATCTTCATCGCCTCGTTCACCGTGGTGGCGCCGACGTCCAGCGCACCGCGGAAGATGAAGGGGAAGCACAGGACGTTGTTGACCTGATTGGGGAAGTCGGAGCGGCCGGTGGCGATGATGGCGTCCGGACGGGCCTCGCGGGCCAGATCCGGCATGATCTCCGGCTCCGGATTGGCGAGCGCCAGGATCAGCGGCTTGTCGGCCATGCGGGCCAGCAGCTCCGGCTTCAGCACCTTCGCACCCGACAGGCCGAGGAAGATGTCGGCGCCGTCGATGACGTCGGACAGCGTGCGCGCCTCGGTATTGTGCGCGTAGGCGTCCTTGTACTCGTTCATCTCCTCGTTGCGGCCCTTGTGGACCACGCCGATGCGGTCGACCAGCCAGACATTCTCGCGGCGAACCCCCAGCGACAGCATCAGGTCCAGACACGCGATGCCGGCGGCCCCGCCGCCGGTGGAGACGACCTTGACTTTCGAGATGTCCTTGCCGACCAGGGCCAGCCCGTTCAGCACGGCCGCACCCACCACGATGGCGGTGCCGTGCTGGTCGTCGTGGAACACCGGGATCTTCATGCGCTCGCGGCAGCGGCGCTCGATCTCGAAGCAGGCCGGGGCGGCGATGTCTTCCAGGTTGATGGCGCCGAAGGTCGGCTCCAGCCGGACGATGGTATCGACCAGACCATCGACGTCCAGCTCGTTCAGCTCGATGTCGAAGCAGTCGATGCCGGCGAACTTCTTGAAGAGGACGGCCTTGCCTTCCATCACCGGCTTGGCGGCCAGCGGTCCGATGTTGCCCAGCCCCAGCACCGCGGTGCCGTTGGTGACGACGGCAACCAGATTGGCGCGCGCCGTCAGCTCCGCCGCCTTCGACGGATCCTCGGCAATGGCGGTGCAGGCATGGGCCACGCCCGGCGAATAGGCCAGTGCAAGATCGCGCTGGTTGGCCATGGGCTTGGTCGCGACGACTGCCAGCTTGCCGGGCCGCGGGTTGCGGTGATACTCGAGCGCCATCGCCTCAAAATCGCCGGACATCGGGTCTCTTCCTCCGGTTAACGAGATTTCAGTTAATTCTTTGGGTTCACTTCACCTGGATGGCGGTTATAGCCCATTCGGACTGATGCGCCAACCACTGGGAATACAGAAAGGGACGATTCGAACCAAATCGAAGCGTCCCCCTGATCTTACAGGAACCTTTGCCGGGCCGGATGGATCATCTTTGGAATTTCCAAAACCGGCCCGCGCATGCTTGCCGCGCGTCTTGTGCAGCTGCTCACAGACGGGCCAGGGCCGGCTCCTTGAAGTGCTGCTGGTATTCGGCGACCGCCTTGCTCTCGTCGAACTCGCCTTCCATCTTGGCGACGACCACGGTGGCCACGCCGTTGCCGATCAGGTTGGTCAGCGCACGGGCTTCCGACATGAAGCGGTCGACACCCAGCAGCAGCGCCAGACCTTCGATCGGCAGGACGCCGGTGGCCGACAGGGTGGCGGCCAGCGTCACGAAGCCGCCGCCGGTGACCGCCGCCGCACCCTTGGAGGTCAGCATCAGGATGACCAGGATGTAGAGCTGCTGCCAGATCGTCAGGTCGACGTTGAAGGCCTGGGCGATGAAGATCGCGGCCATCGACAGGTAGATCGAGGTGCCGTCCAGGTTGAAGGAGTAGCCGGTCGGGATGACGAGGCCGACGACATGCTTGGAGCAGCCGAACTTCTGCATCTTCTCCATCATCCGCGGCAGCACGGATTCGGAGGACGAGGTGCCGAGGACGATCAGCAGCTCCTGGCGGATGTAGCGGATGAAGTTCCAGATGCTGAAGCCGTAGGCCTTGGCGATGCTGCCCAGCACGACGAAGATGAAGATCGCCATGGTGAGGTAGACCGAGGCCATCAACTGGCCGAGAGCGGTCAGCGACGAGATGCCGTACTTGCCGATGGTGAAGGACATGGCGCCGAAGGCACCGACCGGGGCGACGCGCATCAGGATGCCGATCACGCCGAACAGCGCATGGCTGATCTTGTCGAAGATGTCCTCGACGACCTTGCCCTTCTGGCCCATGGCGGACAGTGCGACGCCGAACACCACCGCGAAGAACAGGATCTGCAGCATGTCGCCCTGGACGAAGGCGCCGACCACGTTGTCGGGAACGATGCCGACGACGAAGTCCATGAAGCCGTGTTCCTTGGCGGAGGTGGCGTATTTCTGCACCGCGTCGGCCTTCAGCTGGCCGGGGACGATGTTCATGCCGGCGCCGGGGCGGACGAGGTTGACGACGATCAGGCCGATGCCGAGCGCGAAGGTGGTCACCACCTCGAAATACAGCAGGGCCTTGCCGCCGACCTTGCCGACCTTCTTCAGGTTGCCGATGGAGGAGATGCCGGTCACCACCGTCAGGAAGACGATCGGGCCGATGACCATCTTGACCATCTTGATGAACAGATCGCCCAGCGGCTTCATCTCCACCGCGATGGACGGGTAGAAGTGCCCCAGCAGGATGCCGATGCTGATGGCGGTCAGAACTTGGAAGGTCAGGTTGGTGTAGAAGGGCTTTTTCACCGTGCCCTGGTTCATTGCACCCCGGTGGCCGGCGGTCGCGTCTGCGCTCATGCTGCTCTCTCCTCGTGGCGTTCCTCAGAACGGCGTTCCTGGCGGGGTGCCCGTTCTTTCGTCCGGCATTCGGCGCCGGCTGGGCGGGCGGCCCCCAACTGATTGCCTATGAAAGCAAGCGATGGGCCAATTGCTGAATCCAGCAACATCAAGCATTTGGCGAAATGGCGAGGGCGAGAATCCGCACGACACGGGGTCCGGCGATGTGCGAAAATCCACACACTTCACAGCGCTGCGGCATCATTGTTGCGGCGCAGCATGATCAGGGGCCGCGTTGCTTATCCATCCGGGCGAACAGGCGACAAATTCAACCACCATCCCCACCCCGGCCGTGACGCTCTCGCCGGCGGCGCAGCTGGTGGCGCGGGCGCTGGAACGGCCGCGCCGGCTGCTGCTGGCCGCCCTGCTGCTGGGCGTGCCGGTGGCGGCCGGGCTTGCGGCGGGCTGGGCCTCGTCGCTGGCGCAGGAGGATCTGCGGGAGAGCGCCCGGGCGCAGCTGGCGCTCTACAACGCCAATCTGCGGGCGGAGCTGGAGCGGCATGCCGCCGTACCGCTCGCCCTGGCGCAGGATGCGGAGGTGCGCGCTCTGCTGGCCAACCCGACGCCGGATGCCGTCGACCGGCTGAACCGCAAGCTCCAGGACATCGCCCGCGCGCTGGATGCGCTGGCGCTCTATGTGATGGACGCCAAGGGAACGACGGTGGCCGCCAGCAACTGGAACAGTCCGGCCAGCTTCGTAGGCGAGAATTTCTCCTACCGGCCCTATTTCCGTATGGCGATGGACCAGGGCGAGGGCCACCATTTCGCGCTGGGCACGACGTCGCTGGTGCCGGGCTTCTACACCGCGAACCGGGTGGTGGCGGAAAACCGCACAGTGGGGGCGGTGGTGCTGAAGCTGGGCTTCGACCGGCTGGAAGCGGCCTGGACGCCGGGGCAGGAGAGGCTGCTGGTGACCGACCGCGACGGGGTGGTCTTCATCACCAACGTGCCGTCCTGGCGCTATCACGCCCTGCCCCGCCGCCTGCCGATCAGCCTGCCGATCATCCCGGAAGGCACCAGCGAGGGGCTGGACGTGCTGCCCTGGGCCTTCGGCGGTGCTGCCGACCGCATCGCCCTGGAGGAGAAGGACGGGCAGAGACGCTATCTGCTGACCTCGGTCGCCATGCCCGGCGGCGACTGGACCCTGCACAGCCTGACCAGCCTGGACCCGGTGACTGCCCATGCCTGGGTCGCCGGTCTGCTGGCCGCGGCGTCGGTGGCGATGGCGGCGCTCGCCGCCTATGCCGTGGCGCTGCGCCGGGTCGCCCTGGTGGAGCGGATCGCCCTGCAGGAGGAATCGCGGGCGGAGCTGGAGCGCCGGGTCGCCGCCGCCACCGCCGACCTGCGCGCGGCGGAGAACGAGTTGACCCAGGCGGCCAAGCTGGCGGCGCTCGGCCAGATGTCGGCCGGCATCGCCCATGAGATCAACCAGCCACTGGCCGCCATGCGCAGCTTCGCCGACAACGCGGTGGTGCTGCTGGAACGCGGGCGGCTGGACTCGGTGCGCGACAATCTGGCGGAGATCGCCGAGCTTACCGACCGCATGGCCGCCATCACCCGCCAGTTGAAGGGGTTCGCCCGCCGCGCCTCCGGCACGCTGGGGTCTGTGTCGGTGCAGGGCGCGGTGACCCAGGCGCTGGCCCTGCTGGAGGCCAAGCTGCGGCGCGACGACATCGTCGTCGAGGCCGATCTGCCCGACCAGCCGGTCCGGGTGGTGGCTGAGGATGTGCGGCTCCAGCAGGTTCTGGTCAATCTGATCGGCAATGCCGCCGACGCCATGCGCGGCTGTCCGGTGCGCCGCCTGCGCATCGGGCTGGTCGCGGCCGAGGGGGAGGCCCTGCTGAGTGTCGCCGACACCGGCAGCGGCATCGCCGAGGCCGACCTGCCCCGCCTGTTCGTCCCTTTCTTCACCACCAAGGAAGCCGGCGAGGGGCTGGGGCTCGGGCTGTCGATCAGCCATGGCATCGTCGAGGATTTCGGCGGCAGCCTGACCGCCGCCAACCGCACCGGGAAGCCCGGCCATGGCGCCGTCTTCACCCTGCGGCTGACCGCCGCGGAGCAGCCTCCCAAGGAGCAGAGTCAATGAGCCGGTCCATTCCCGAGGTCGCCGGCACGGTGGCCGTCGGCAGCGTGATCTTCGTCGATGACGAGCGCGCGGTGCGGCTGGCCGGGCAGCAGGCGCTGGAGCTGGCGGGGTTCGAGGTGACGGCCTGCGACGGGGCGGAGCGTGCCCTGCGCCATGTCGGCCGCGACTGGCCGGGATGCCTCGTCACCGATGTGCGCATGCCGCAGATGGACGGGCTGGCCCTGCTGGCGCGGGTGCAGGAGATCGATCCCGACCTGCCGGTCATCCTGATCACCGGCCACGGCGACGTGCCGATGGCGGTGGAGGCGATGCGCAACGGCGCCTATGATTTCCTGGAGAAGCCCTTCCCGTCCGACCGGCTGACCGAGGTGGCGCGGCGCGCGGTGGAGAAGCGCCGGCTGGTGATGGAGAACCGCCGGCTGCGGGCGCAGATCGCCGGGGGCGTCGACCCGGCGGAGAGCATCGTCGGCCGCACGCCGGGCATCGAGCGGCTGCGCACCACCATCGCCGCGGTCGCCGACACCGACGCCGACGTTCTGGTGTTCGGCGAGACCGGCACCGGCAAGGAGATGGTCGCCCGCGCGCTGCACGCCGCCAGCGGCCGGCGCAAGAACCCCTTCGTCGCGCTGAACTGCGGCGCCATGCCGGAATCGATCTTTGAAAGCGAGCTGTTCGGGCATGAGGCCGGCGCCTTCACCGGCGCCGCCAAGCGCCGGGTCGGCCGGATCGAGCATGCCGGCGGCGGCACCCTGTTCCTGGACGAGATCGAGAGCATGCCGCTGGCCTTGCAGGTCAAGCTGCTGCGGGTGATCCAGGAACGGGTGGTCGAACCGTTGGGATCGAACGAGCAGGTGCCGGTCGACCTGCGGGTGGTCGCCGCCACCAAATCCGACCTGCGGCAGGCGGCGGATGCCGGGAAATTCCGGGCCGACCTCTATTACCGGCTGAATGTGGTGGTGCTGACCATTCCGCCGCTGCGTGAGCGGCGCGACGATATTCCCCTGCTGTTCCAGCATTTCGTCGCCCAGGCCGCCACCCGCTACAACCGCGAGCCGCGGGTGCCGAGCCGTGAGCAGATGCAGCGCCTGATGGGGCAGGACTGGCCGGGCAATGTCCGCGAGCTGCGCAATGCGGCCGACCGCTTCGTTCTTGGGCTGGAGGATGTGGCGCCGGTGGCGGTCTCGGCACCCTCCCCCCTGTCGCTGGCCGAACAGGTCGATCTGTACGAGAAAGGACTGATCCAGGCCGAACTCGCCCGCCACCGCGGCAGCGTGAAGGCCGCCATCGAGGCACTCAACATCCCGCGCAAGACCTTCTATGACAAGCTCAAGCGCTACGGGCTGAGCCGCGACGACTTCCTCGACTGAGGGCCTGCGACATTTTATGGCCCATTCGGCGAACGGAATGGTCATTGTCGCCGAAGGGTTATTGCGGCACCCTACCGGGGGTTGATCGGCGGCAATCTCGGGTGCGGCGATGGACGGGGTGAATTCAAAAGCCTTCCGTTTCTTCAATCGCAGGACGGGAGAGCATTTCTATACGGCGAGCACGGCCGAGCGGGACGGCATCATCGCCGGGATGGCCGACATGAGCTATGAGGGCGTCGCCTTCCTGCAAGGGGGCGGCGCCAGCGATCCGGTGTCGGTCGCCCGCTTCGTCAGGCTGGACACGGGAGAGCATTTCTACACCGCCAGCGTCACCGAGCGGGACTACATCCTCCAGAACATGGCGGACCGTTACCGTCTGGAGGACCCGCAGGCCTTCCTCGTCTCCGCAACTCCGGACCATCAATTCTCCCAGCCCGTCTACCGCTTCCTCGACACGGCGACCGGCAGTCATTTCTTCACCGCCTCCGAAAGCGAGCGGGACGGGGTGATGGCGAGCCTGTCGAGCTATCGCTACGAGGGGGTGGCCTTCTATGCGAAGCCCACTCCACCGCTTCCCCCTGCCCCGTCGGGCGCTTTCGACGAGACGTGGTATCTCCAGGCCTATCCGGACGTCCGCGATGCGGTGAATGCCGGCTGGATGACCGCCCGCACCCATTACGACGCCTTCGGCAGGCGCGAAGGCCGCATGCCGAACGACATGGCGGCGCTGGACGGCAACGACCATTGGATCGCCTTCGACGGAGCGCCCGGCCATGTCCGGATCCTGAATGGCGGATCCGGCGACGACATCCTCGATGGGATCGACGGATACACCATTTCCACCAGCACCATGGTCGGTGCCTACAGCGGCTACAGCGACTCCAGTGACAGGCTGTTCGGCGAGACCGGCGACGACACGCTGTATGGTGCGCAGAACGACACGCTGAATGGCGGAAGCGGCAACGACACTTACTACGTCCATTCCTCCGGCGTGCTGGTGACCGAGGGGGCCGATGCCGGGACCGATGAGCTTGTCCTGATCGAGGACAGCATCAGCGGCTATTTCAACTATTCTATGCCGGTCAACGTCGAGCGGATGCGGGTTTTCATCAATCCGATCAACAACCCGTCGGTTCCCACCATCGCGGGAAGCGGCGTAAACGACTGGATCGGTGCCGGGAGCACCACGACCCAGATCCGCCTTTTGGGCGGTGCGGGCAACGACACGCTGAATGGCGGTTACGGCATGGGTGGCGGTGCGGTCGTGGAGGGGGGCGACGGCGACGATTATCTGCTGGCGGTCGGATACAACGACGCGCGCTTCTACACCTGGGTGGGATCGGCCAACGACACGCTCAGCGGCGGTGACGGCGACGACACTCTGGTGGCCTGGACCGGCAACGACCGCCTGACCGGCGGCAGCGGTGCCGACACCGTCCTCATCGATCTCGGCTCTCCGCCGAGCCGGCTCTGGCAGGATCCGAAGGCCTGGTCCTCCTATCCGGGGCTCGGCGGCAATTCCTATGTCCTGTGGTCGGGAACGACGGTGACGACGGTCACTGATTTCCAGCCGGGCGTCGATGTGCTGAGCTTCCGCCACACCTCGCTCAGTTTGTCCGACATCATGGCGCGCTTCACCGATCGTGCGGACGGAATGGGCGTGGCGGCCAGCTTCACCAACGGCGAACTCGGACTTCCGCCATCGGGGGTTACCGGCAACGGCTTCACGCTTTCGCTCGACAATGTGAAGCAGTGGCAGGTCTCGGCCAACTGGTTCTCGGTTTCCCCGACCTGACGGGATGGCCGCCCGAGGGCCCGGCAGGCCTGCCCTGCACCCCCCCCATCGGGGCAGTTGACGAACGCCCAAGCTTGCCAGCGGTCCTGCCGGTTCCCATGTGCCGTCTCCACCCGTCCGGCCGGCGCCGCGGGTGGTGCTGTGGGACGGACCTTTCCTTCGTTCCCGCTGTTGTACCGATAGACCGTGCAGCACCGACGTCGAAGGGGACGGCCTGAGAATGTCACCGAGGATTAGCACCATGACCCCCCGTCTCCTTGCGGAGCTTCTGGAACCGATCCTGACCGCCGCGGATGACGACGAAGAGGGCCTGTCGGAGGCCGTGAACCTGACCGCGGAGGCCATGGCGGCGCTGGGCGCCACCGTGCTCGACCCGAACGGGCAGCCGGCCCGCGGGGTGTCCGATGAACGGGCCGTCGTCGCCGCCTTGAACACCTACGCGCACAACCTGATGCGCGACGGCCGTCTGGACGATGTGGTCGAGGCCCTTCAAGTGGCCGAGCGGATCGGCCGCATCGCCCATCTGCCGCACCACCCGCGTACCGTCTGACAACTCTTTTGGGAGAAGGGCGCGGTCGTTCGTGGAAGCGGCTTTGCGGGTGCGGGAACTCCTTCGCTCCGTGCTGCCCCTCCGTGCTGCTTGAGCGACGTGCCACCCAGCGCTCAACAGGGGAGGAGCACTCGTGCCCACTGCGCCGCAGCCACATGCCCAGCCGTCCGTGCTGGCGAACCCGCTGGAAAGCGAGAATCCTGTCCCGCCTCCAGGACGACCTGCTGCCGGACCATCTGCTGACCCGCCGCTGGTATGCGGCGAAGGACGCCGGACGGCCGGTCGTGCGCATCGTCGATGCCCTGCCGCTGCCGCTGGCCGGCGGGGCACAGGCCCAGCTCTGCCTGCTGCGGGTCGAACCGCCGGGGCGTGATCCTCAGCTCTATCAGCTTCCCCTGATCCTCGACCGCGGCACCGGCGAGGATGCATCGGCCATCGCCGGTTCCAACGATTTGCAGAGTCACGGCCGGCTGCGTGACGGCTATGCCGATGACGGCGTGGTCCGCGCGCTGCTGGGCGCCATCCTGAAGCGCGACACGGTGCCCGGCGAAACGGCGCTGTCCGCCGGCCTGACCGCCGGCCACACCCGTGCCTGCGAGGCGATGGCCGACCGGCTGCGCGCCGACGCCCCGCTGCACCGGATGACGGCGGAGCAGTCCAACACCTCCATCCGTATCGGCGACAGCGCCATCCTGAAGGGCCTGCGCAAGCTGGAGCCCGGCATCCATCCCGAACTGGAGGTCAGCCAATTCCTGACCGAGGTGGCGCAGTTCCCCAACACGCCGGCCCTGCTGGGCTGGGTGGAGCGGGCCAACAGCTCCGGCTCCACCACGCTGTGCGTCATGCAGGAACTGGTGCCGGAGGCGAAGGACGCCTGGGGGCATGTCACCGGCTACCTCAACGACCGCGTCGCCCGCTTCGCGGACAGTGACGCGGCCAAGGCCGCCGATGCCGACAGCGTCGCCTTCCTCCGCCTGCTGGGGCAGCGGACGGCCGAGCTGCACCGGGCGCTCGCCACCCCCGGCGGCGGCGACGCCTTCACGCCGGAGCCGGCGACGGCGGAGCGGCTGACGGAGTGGGCGGGCGGCGTGCGCAGCCTGGCCAAGCGCGTGCTGGAACGGCTGCGTTCCGCGGGGCCGGCGCTGGACCCGGCGATTTCGGCACAGGCCAACGCGCTTGCCGCCAGCGAGGCGGCGGTGATGGCGCAGATCGACGCGCTGATCCCGGCGACCGCCGATCTCAGCGCCATGCGGCTGCACGGCGACTATCACCTGGGTCAGGTGCTGGTGTCGCGCGGCGACGTGCAGATCGTCGATTTCGAAGGCGAGCCGATGCGCCCGCTGGCCGAGCGGCGGGCCAAGCATTGCATCCTGCGCGATGTCGCTGGGATGCTGCGGTCCATCGCCTATGCCGCCGCCATGGCGCGCGACGGGTTGCCGGCCGGTCTCGACGCGTCTGCGCGCGACGCCCGTACGGCGTGGCTGTCCTGGTGGGAGGGGGCGGCATCGGCCGCCTTCCTCGATGGCTACCGCACCGCCATCGGCGATTGCCCCGGCTTCCCGCGCGATCCGCAGGCGGCCCCGGCCCTGCTGAAGCTGTTCCTGCTGGAAAAGGCGCTGTATGAGGTCGGCTACGAGCTTGCCAACCGGCCGGGCTGGGTGGCGATCCCGCTGGCCGGCGTCACCGCCATCATCCGCGCCGATGCCGGCCCCGAGATCGCCAGCCGCGACCGTGACCGCATCGCCCCGGTGGACGAGCGGCGGCGCAGCCATTCCATGCCCTTCGGGGCGGAGGTGCAGGCCGACGGCTCCGTCCGTTTCTCGATCTGGGCGCCGTCGGTGGCGTCCGTGCTGCTGTCGCTCGACGACGGCGGGCAGCCGGTGGCGATGGAGGATCAGGGCGGCGGCTGGTTCAGCCTGACCACCGCGCGGGCGCAGGCGGGCAGCCGCTACCGCTTCGTCCTGCCGGACGGGCTGGCGGTGCCGGATCCGGCCTCGCGTTTCCAGCCGGACGACGTGCATGGCTCGTCCGAGGTGATCGACCCCGGCGTCCATGCCTGGACCGACGCCGCCTGGACCGGCCGGCCCTGGCACGAGACGGTGCTGTACGAGCTGCATGTCGGCACCTTCACGCCCGGCGGCACCTTCCTGTCGGCCATCGAGCGGCTGGACGATCTGGTCGAGCTGGGCGTCACCGCCATCGAGCTGATGCCGGTCGCCGACTTCCCCGGAACGCGCAACTGGGGCTATGACGGCGTGCTGCCCTTCGCGCCCGACAGCGCCTATGGCCGGCCGGAGGATCTGAAGGTTCTGGTGCAGGAGGCCCATGCCCGCGGGCTGATGGTCTTCCTCGACGTCGTCTACAACCATTTCGGGCCGGAGGGGAACTACCTCCACGCCTTCGCCAACAGCTTCTTCACCGAGCGGCACAAGACCCCCTGGGGGGCGGCGATCAACGTCGACGGCGAGCGCAGCGGGCCGGTGCGCGACTTCTTCGTCCACAACGCGCTCTATTGGCTGGAAGAGTTCCACCTCGACGGCCTGCGGCTCGACGCCGTCCATGCCATCATCGACGACAGCGACCGCCATGTCCTGGAAGAGCTGGCGGAGCGGGTTCACAGCCATTTCCAGAACCAGCGCCATGTCCATCTGGTGCTGGAGAACGATGCCAACCAGGCGCGCTTCCTGGCCCGCCACCGCGAGGGCGACCCGCGCTGGCATTCCGCCCAGTGGAACGACGACCTGCACCATTGCCTGCACAGCGCGGCGACCGGCGAGGATGGCGGCTACTACGCCGACTATGCCCACGATCCGGCAAAATGGGGCCGCACCTTGGCGGAAGGCTTCTCCTTCCAGGGCGAGCCGTCGGCCTACCGCGACGGCGAGCTGCGCGGTGAGCCGTCGGCCCATCTGCCGCCGACCGCCTTCGTCACCTTCATCCAGAACCACGACCAGATCGGCAACCGCGCCTTCGGCGAGCGCATCTCCCACATCGCCAAGCCCGAGGCCGTTCGCGCCGCCACCATCCTCTATCTGCTGGGGCCCGGCATCCCCATGCTGTTCATGGGCGAGGAATGGGCATCGGCCAAGCCCTTCCCCTTCTTCTGCGACTTCGGCGACGAGCTGGCCGAAGCGGTGCGCAAGGGCCGGGCGGAAGAGTTCGCCAAGTTCCCCGAATTCCAGGACCCCGAGGCCCGTGCCCGCATCCCCGACCCCACCGCGCCGGAGACTGCGGAGTCGGCCAAACTGGACTGGGAGGCCCGCGGGGCACCGGGACATGCCGGCTGGCTCGACTGGTATCGTCGGGCGCTTGCCCTGCGGCGGGCGGAGATCGTGCCGCGGCTGGACGGCGTTCCCGGCGGTGCGTCGAGCCACGGCGTGGCGGGCAAGACCGGCCTGACCGTCTGCTGGAAGCTGGGCGACGGCAGCCGCCTGCATGCCTTCGCCAATCTGGCAGACAGCCCGGCGTCCGGCTTCCCCGAGGCCAATGGCCGCGTGCTGTGGACGGAGGGTGCCGGGCTGACCGGCGACACGCTCGGCCCCTGGTCGGTGGTGCTGTGGCTGGAGGAAGCCTCCGCACTCGACCGGCTGGCCGACCGCATGGGGGTGGAGCGCTCCTTCGACAATGCCGCCGGGGAAACCGTGACGGCCAGCGAGGACACCGTCCGCGCCCTGTTATCGGCCATGGGGGTGGAGGCGGGGGATGAGGCCGCCGCACTCGCCCATCTCGACCGGCTCGACGAGGAGGAGTATGGCCGCGCCCTGCCGTCGGCGGTGGTCCGCCGGGCGGGCGAGGCGGTCACCGTGCCGGTCACCCTGCCCCACGGCACCCGCACCCTGCGCTACACCCTGACGCTGGAAGGCGGGGAGACGCAGAGCGGCGTCGTCGGCTTCGGCAGCCTGCCGCGCTGCCGCTGCATCACCGCCGGGGACGTGACCTATGCCGAGCGGCGCCTGCCGCTGGGCAAGGTGGCCCAGGCCGGCTACCACACGCTGCGGGTGGAGACGGAGCATGGGATTGCGGAGACCCGCCTGATCCTGGCGCCCCCCCGCTGCCATCTGCCGACGCCGATGCTGGTGGGGGAAAAGCTGTGGGGTCTGTCGGCGCAGCTCTACACCCTGCGCAGCGGGCATGACTGGGGCATCGGCGATTTCGGCGACCTGCGGACGCTGGCCGACATCGCGGCGGCGCGCGGGGCGGCGGTGATCGGGCTGAACCCGCTGCACGCCATGTTCCTCGACAATCCCGAGCATGCCAGCCCCTATTCCCCGGCCAGCCGGCTGTTCCTGAACCCGCTCTACATCGACGTCACCGCGGTGGCGGAGTTCCTCGACGATGCGGATCTGCGGAAGGAGGTCGCCTCGCCGGAGTTCCGGCAGGCGCTGGACGCGGCCCGCGCCACGGCCAACGTCGATTACACGGCGGTGTCCGGGCTGAAGCTGCCGATGCTGGAAAAGCTGTTCGCCAGCTTCCAGGCCTCGGCCAAGCCGGAGCGCCGCGCCGCCTTCGACGCTTTCCGGACAGAGGGCGGCATCGGATTGGAGCGTTTCGCCACCTTCCAGGCGCTGCGCGAACGCTTCGCCGCCGAGGGCAAGGCGGATTGGCACCGGTGGCCGGCGGAATTCCACGATGCGACGGCCCCGGCGGTGGAGCAGTTTGCCAAGGAGCATTCCGACCGTGTCGCTTATTTCGCCTGGCTGCAATGGCTGGCGGACGACCAGCTGCGTCTGGCGGCGGAACGGGCCGCCGAACTCGGCATGGCCATCGGCTTCTACCGCGACCTCGCGGTCGGTGCCGATGCCAGCGGGGCGGAGACCTGGATGACGCCGCAGGCGGTGGTGGACGCCGCCCATGTCGGCGCCCCGCCCGACCTGTTCAACCCGGCCGGCCAGGATTGGGGGCTGCCGCCCTTCCATCCCCAGGCGCTGCGTGCGGCGGGATACCAGCCCTTCATCGATCTGGTCCGCGCCAACATGCGCCATGCTGGGGCGCTGCGCATCGACCATGCGATGGCGTTGCAGCATGTCTATTGGATCCCGGACGGCCGTCCGCCGGGCGAGGGCGCCTATGTCGCCTATCCGATGGAGGATCTGCTGGGCATCCTGGCGCTGGAAAGCCAGCGTCACCGCTGCCTCGTCGTCGGCGAGGATCTCGGCACCGTGCCGGAAGGCTTCCGCGAGCGGATGACCGAGGCCGGGGTGCTGAGCTATCGCGTCGTCTTCTTTGAATGGACCGAGGACGGCGCCTTCAAGGGGCCGGACGAGTATCCGGAACTGGCGCTCGCCACCGTCGGCAGCCATGACCTCGCCACGCTGCGGGGCTGGTGGGAAGGCGACGACATCACGCTGAAGGCCGAGACTGGCCTTTATCCGGCCGATGACGAGGAGGAGAAGCAGCAGGTCCGCCGGTCGGCCGACCGCGGCGCCCTGGTCGATGCCCTGCGTACCGCCGGGATCGCCCTGCCCGCCGGCTTCGACGCCGACAGCCCCTATGACGAGGCGCTGGACCATGCGGTCCACGCCTTCCTCGCCCGCACCAACGCCGCCCTGGCGGTGGCGCAGCTGGACGACCTGACGCGAGAGCGCGATCAGGTCAATTTGCCCGGCACCACCGACCAGTACCCCAACTGGCGCCGCAAGCTGTCGATGACGCTGGAGGAACTGGCCGACGCGCCGGAACCGGCGGCGGTCGCCGACATCCTGGCGGCGGCGCGTCCGTCCTCCGCCCCCGTCCGCACCTGACACCCTGGTCCTTTCCCACTCCGCCCTTCCCATTCCGAGGAGCACACACCCATGGCCCCCGCCGCCGGCAAGCCCATCCCTCGTGCGACGTACCGGGTCCAACTGAATGGCGAGTTCGGTTTCGACCGCACCGCCGCCATCGCCGACTACATCGCCCGTCTGGGCGTCAGCCATCTCTACGCCTCCCCCTATATGAAGGCGCGGCCGGGCAGCACCCACGGCTACGACATCGTCAACCACAATGAGCTGAATCCGGAGGTCGGCGACCAGAACGACTTCCGCGATCTGGTGGAGGCGCTGAAGCGCAACGGGCTGGGCCAGATCCTGGACTTCGTTCCCAACCACATGGGGGTCGGCGGCGCCGACAACGAATGGTGGTTGAACGTGTTGGAGTGGGGGCTGGAAAGCCCGTATGCCGGGTATTTCGACATCGAATGGGAATCCGACTACCGCTATCTCCAGGGCAAGCTTCTGGTGCCCTTCCTGGGCGACCAGTATGGCGCTGTTCTGGTGTCGGGCGGGTTGGATTTGCGTTTCGACAGTGAGACCGGAAGCTTCGCCGTCTGGGCCTATGACAGCCACAAGCTGCCGGTGCGACCGCAGGATTACGGCACCATCCTGGGCACCGATCACCCGGATCTGGAGCGCATCGGCGACGCATTCGCCCATCTTGCCTATGCCCGGCCCCATCAGATCGCGCGGGCCGGCGTTCAGAAGGCGGAATTGGCGACGCTGGTTGCGACCCGGCCGGATGTGGCAGACGCGATCAACCAGCGGCTGTCCGTCTTCCGCGGCTATCAGGGAGAGATTGACAGCTGGGGCCACCTGCACGAGCTGATCGGCCGCCAGAACTGGCGCGTCGCCTATTTCAAGGTGGCCGCCGACGACATCAACTACCGCCGCTTCTTCAACATCAACGAACTGGCCGGCCTGCGCATGGACGAGCCGGAGCTGTTCGACGTTGCCCACCGCATGGTGCTGAAGATGGTGGAGGACGGCACGCTCGACGGCATCCGCATCGACCACATCGACGGGCTGATCGACCCCAAGGGCTATTGCGAGCGGCTGGTCGCCGCGTCCTCCAAGCCCTTCTATCTGGTGGTCGAGAAGATCCTGGCCCGGCATGAGCGGCTGCGCGAGGATTGGCAGATAGACGGCACCACCGGCTACGAATACGCCAACCTGATGGGTGGCCTGTTCGTCGATCCCAAGGCGGAAGAGGCCTTCACCCGTCTCTATGCCGACTTCATCGGCCGGCGCGACAATTTCGAGGAGGTGGTGCGGCAGTGCAAGATCCGCATCATGGAAAGCGAGATGGCGAGCGAGTTGAACGTGCTGTCGCGCAAGGCGGCGCGCATCGCTCGCTCCAACCCCGCCACCGCCGACTTCACCGCCAACATCCTGCATCAGGCGCTGAAGGAGACCATCGCCCGCTTCCCCGTCTATCGCACCTATGTCGACGGCGGCGTGCCGAGCGATCTGGACCGCCGCGACATCGACTGGGCGATCTCGCAGGCGCGGCGGGTCGAGCAGGGGCCGGACAGTTCGGTCTATGATTTCCTGCAACGCCTGCTGACCACCGATCTGGTGGCCGCGCCCAAGAGCGGCTACAGCCATCGGCAGGTCACCCGCTTCGCCATGCGCTTCCAGCAGTACAGCGGGCCGGTGATGGCCAAGGGGCTGGAGGACACCGCCTTCTACCGCTACAACCGGCTGGTGGCGCTGAATGAGGTCGGCGGCCATCCCGACCATTTCGGCGTCAGCGTCTCGGCCTTCCACCGCGCCAACCAGGACCGGGCCCGCAACTGGCCCGGCAACATGCTGGCCAGCACGACCCACGACACCAAGCGCGGCGAGGACACCCGCGCCCGGCTCTACGCCCTGTCGGAGATGCCGGAGGAGTGGGAGCGGCAGGTCCAGACCTGGAGCCGGCTTCTGCGCGCCCGCCGCGGCGATGTGGAAGGCACCGCCCCGCCCGACCGCAACGACGAGTATCTGTTCTATCAGCTGCTGCTCGGTGCCTGGCCGGCGGAGCTGACCGGTGCCTCGGTCGACCGGATCGAGCAGTCGGCGATGACCGCCTTCGCCGAGCGCATCGTCGGCGCCATGACCAAATCGATGCGCGAGGCCAAGGTGCATTCGACCTGGGCCGCACCCAACGAGGCCTATGAGGGGGCGGTCGTCAGCTTCATCCACGATGCGCTGGACGTGACCCGCCGGAATGCCTTCCTGGAATCCTTCCTGCCCTTCCAGGCGTCCCTGGCCCGCATCGGCATGGTCAACGGCCTCGCCCAGACCCTGCTGAAGCTGACCAGCCCGGGCGTGCCGGACATCTATCAGGGCTGCGAGCTGTGGAACCTCAGCCTCGTCGATCCGGACAACCGGCTGCCGGTGGATTATGACGCCCGCCGCACGATGCTGGAGGAGGTCGAGGGCCTCGTGGAGCATGGCGCGGTTGCCGGCCTGCTGGAACGCTGGACCGACGGTGCCGTGAAGCTGGCGGTGACCCGTCAGGCCCTGGCGGTCCGTGGCGAGATGCCGGAGGTCTTCGGCGCCGGCGAATATCTGCCGCTGGAGGCGACCGGCGAGCGTGCCGACCATGTGGTGGCCTATGCCCGCCGCATCGGGGACGAAACCGTGGTGGTGGCCGTGCCGCGGTTGGTCGGGCAGTTGGGCGAGAAGCCCGATTGGGGCAACACCGCCATCCCGCTGCCGCGCGGCGCCGGCTGGCGCAACCGCCTGACCGGCGTGGAGGTGGAGGGCGGCGACGCGGTGATGGCGGCGACGCTGTTCGCGGATCTGCCGGTGGCCCTGCTGTCCGCCGAGGGCTGACGGCCGGCCTGGAACGGAGCCGGCCTGGAACGGGAAAGGGCGCGCGGGTGACCGCGCGCCCTTCTTCTTTACCGTACTGCCCGGATCAGCGGGCGGTGCTGCCGGTGCCGGTGGACGAACCGCCCATGGAACCACCCATCGAGCCCGACGGCTGCTGCGTGCCGACCGGGCCGTCGGAGCCGGTGCCCATCGAGCCGCTGTTGCCCAGGCTGTTGCCGCCGGTGCCATTGGTCGAGCTGGAAGAGCCCGAGCCGGTCATCGACCCGTTGCCCATCGAAGACCCATTGGACGACGAGCCGCTGGTGGCGCCGCTCTTGCTGTCCACGCCGCCCATGCTGCCGCAGCCGAGCTGGTTGTTCGACGTACAGGGCGGGTTGGTCTGGTTGGAGTTGGTGCTTGAGCCGGCGCTGTTGGCCGCCGGGCTGCCGGAGATTGAACCGCTGTCGGCGGCGAAGGCCGGGGCGGCCATCAGGGCCAGGGCGGTGGCGGCGCCGATCATCAGGCTCTTCATGAGGATTCCTTTCGCTGTGCGGCCCATCAACGCCGGTGCGGCGGCGGGCCGGAAACTTGTCGGTGGGGGGCCGGTTCGTCCCCGCTTGCCATCACACCAACAGGCCCGGTCCGGAATGATCGCGCGGCAGGCGAAAACGAAAACGCCCGCCGAAGGGCGGGCGCTTCCTGACAACTCAAGGACGGTGAGCGGTCAGGCCGTGCGCGCCTTCGGCAGGCCGGCGGCCATGGCGGCGGAGCCGTGGAAGATCTCCAGCGCGGCCGGCGTAGAGGACGGGCGCAGGCCACCCAGGATTTCCCCGGCGGCGCCGACGGCCTGGACCAGCGCATCCGGCATCACCGGCTTTCGCAGCAGGCCCATGGCGAAGGCGCGGGCTTCGGCGGCATGGTGATCGAACCCGGTCATCAGCAGCGACGGAATGCCATTCTCTTCCCACAGGCGGCGGGCCAGGACCAAGCCATTCTCCCCACCGGCGAGATTGACGTCGACCAGCGCCAGTTCGGGACATTCGCGGGCACCGACCCGCGTAGCCTTGGCGGCGTCGCGCAGCGGTCCAACCACGGTATAGCCCGCATTCTCCAGAACGGCTTTCACGGCCGGACCGATCAGCGGATCGTCCTCGACGACAAGCACCTTCAAGACGGCATGCTCCCTTGAATGACGGTGCGGGCTTATAGCCCGTTCCATCCGGTTTCCGAAGCCTGTTCGGCTTCGATCAACTGAACCGCCCATGTTTGTCGCGGTTCCGCTCCGTTCAAGAGGTCGAAGGGGTACTCCCTTCCGGTCATGGCGCCCTACTGAACGTCCGGGTTGGAAACATACACCATCGCAGAGCGTTTTACCCGGACGCGAGAGAGGATACACGCAATGGCATTCGTTGAGATGACCGACACGTCCGGGGAAACCGTTTTGGTGAACCCCATCGCCGTCGCTTATCTGCGCAGCGCAGGCGACGGCGGCACCGATCTGTATTTTGCCGGCCGGGCGGAGCCGCTGCGGCTGACCGGGGCGCCGTCGGACATCGTCCGCGCCCTGGAAAACGCCGCACCCACCCCGCCCGATCCCACCCTGTCGCTGCTGGCCTGACGACAAGCTCAGGCGCGGGGGTAATTGGGGGGACGCTTCTCGAAGAAGGCGGTGATGCCCTCCGCCGCCTCCGCCCCGTGCAAGGCCTCGACGAAGAAGGCGGCCTCGCGGTCGAGCTGGTCGTCGGGCGCGCCGAAGCCGCTCTCGATCAGCCGCTTGGCCCGGCCGATGGCGAGCGTCGGCCCGTCCGCCAGCCGCTCCGCCCAGGCGAGCGCCTCGGCCAGCGTGGCGCCGGGCGCCACCACCCGGTTGACGATGGCGAGCTGGGCCAGCCGTGCCGCGCCGATCCTGCCGCCTTCAAACATGATCTCGGCGGCCAGCTGCGGCGTCGCGGCACGGGCGAGGAAGGCCGACGCTCCGCCGTCCGGGTTCAGTCCGACCTTCACATAGGCGAGCGTGAACACGGCATCCTCCGCCGCGACGATCAGGTCGCAGCCCAGTGCCACCGAGAATCCCGCTCCGGCGGCGGCCCCCTCGACGGCGGCGATCACCGGCTTGGGGCAGGCACGCATGGCGCGGGTCCAGCCATGGAAGTGCTCCAGGCTGGTGCGCGTCATCTCCGGGTCGGCCTTGGCGTTGCCGAGCAGCCGGCCCAGATTGCCGCCGGAACAGAAAGTGCCGTTGGCCCCGGTCAGGACGATGGCGCCCACCCCCGGATCCCCGGCCGCCTGCACCAGCGCGTCGCGGGCGGCGGCCATCATCTCCGGCTCCAGCGCGTTCTTGGTGGCCGCATCGTCCATCGTCAGCACCATCACGCGGCCCTGGCGCGCGACGGTCAGTTGTCCGCTTATAGCTCGGTTCCCTCCCGATTTTCGCCGCCCGGCCGGTATTTGAACATGCCTTCCGACGTGGCGATCAGGGCGCCGGTGTCGCCATGGCGGATCTCCGCCGCGATCCCGACGATCTTGCGCCCGCCGCCGCGCAGCCGGCCGGTGGCGATCAGCGTACCGGTGCGCGCCTGACCCAGGAAGCTCGTCGACAGGGACAGCGTCACCACCCGCCTTACCCGGCCGGGGAACGGACAGTATGTTGCCGAGAATCCGGAAACCGTGTCCAGAAGCGTCACCAGAACCCCGCCATGCACCACGCCGGCCCGGTTCAGGTGGCGGTCGTCGATGGCCATCGTCAGCTCCGCCTCGCCCTCCTCCCAGCGACTCAAGGCGTAGCCCAGCAAGCGCTGGAAGCCCGATTCCGGCTCCCCGTTCAGCAGATCGTCCATACCTTGTTCGTCCATCCCCTGCCCCATCACGCGGCCGTTTCGTGCGCGAAGTAAAGCGCGTGAAGGCGCTCCAGGTCCACCCGGTCGCCGCGCGGGAAGGCGCCCATCATCGGATGGTCCACCGCCGTCATGTCGGGGAGATCGAGGGGTGCTGCCTCGTCTGATCGTTGGTCACGCTGACGGATGTGAAAATGCCTGTCAGAAAATGAAACTGAATTTTGAAAAACGAAATATGTGTGGGGGATTGGAGGTCTGCCGCGCGTCTGCGCGGGCTTGCCAGCCGGACCGAAGCGGTTAACCTTTTTCCCGAAATCATGGCCCGGACCGTCGGGCCGATAAATCGCAGGAGGGTTTGGGATGATCGACCTCTATTTCTGGCCGACGCCGAACGGCCACAAGATCACGATCTTTCTGGAGGAAGCCGGGCTGGACTACAGCTTCAAGCCGGTGAACATCTCCACCGGCGACCAGTTCAAACCGGACTTCCTGGCCTTCTCGCCCAACAACCGCATGCCGGCAATCATCGACAACGCCCCGGCCGACGGCGGCGAGCCGATCAGCGTGTTCGAATCCGGCGCCATCCTTGTCTACCTTGCCGAGAAGACCGGCAAGTTCCTGCCCAGCGACGTGCGTGGGCGCAAGACGGTTCTCGAATGGCTGTTCTGGCAGGTCGGCGGCCTCGGCCCGATGGCCGGCCAGAACCACCATTTCGTCCAATACGCGCCGGAGCGCATCCCCTACGCCATGGAGCGCTACGTCAAGGAGACCAGCCGTCTCTATGGCGTGATGGACAAGCGCCTTGCCGACAACGAGTTCCTGGGTGGAGCCGAACTGTCCATCGCCGATATGGCGAGCTACCCGTGGATCGTCCCGCACGAACGCCAGCAGCAGGATCTGGACAACTTCCCCAACCTGAAGCGCTGGTTCACCGCGATCAAGGAGCGGCCGGCGGTGGTGCGCGCCTATGAAAAGGGGCAGGAGATCAATCCCAACCGCACGCCCACGGTGAACGAGGACAGCAAGAAGATCCTGTTCGGCCAGTCCGCCGACACGGTGAAGCGCTGAGATCGGGGTCCCAATTTCCCTCTCCCCCAAGGGAGAGGGAAATTGGGACAACTTCGGATAGGTACCTACCACTTCGCGGCACCCGTTTGCGCCGCGCAGACATTCGAGGGGCCCCGGCGTAGACGGGACCGTTCGTCTGACCAGCGTGTTGTTTTCGGTAGAGAATATCTACCGGAGATGCCGCGCCGATGAGCATCTGGCCACGCACCAACTCCGACGGCACCCTTCCGCAAAGGGCGACCGGTTCCACAACCCCAACCGGGATGCAGCCGGCCGAGTTGCGGCCGGCCGAGATACAGGTCGCCCTGCGCCCCCTGCCGTCGATGCCGGAGCTGGCACGGGCATGGACGGAGCTGGAAAGCCGGTCCGACCCCTCCTTCTTCCTGTCCTGGACCTGGATCGGGCCCTGGCTGGCGCAGTTGCCGGACGGGATCGAGCCGCAGCTGCTGGTCGCCCGCCAGGGGGGTGAGACGGTCGGGATGGCCCTGCTCTGCCCGCGCCTGCGCCGCCGGTTCGGGCTGCTGCCCAGCCGCTGCTGGATGCTGCACGAGACCGGCGACCGCAGCTATGATCGGCTGTTCATGGAGTATAACGGCATCCTCGCCGACCGCCGTGTCGCCGACGAGGTGACGGATGCGATGCTGCACTGGCTGGGCGAGCGGTTGAGCGCCAATGACGAGCTGGTGCTGGGCGGCCTGACCCTGGCGGCGGAGCGGGCGGCCCGGCGGGTTGCGGCGCGGACCGGCCACACGCTGCAACTGCGCATTGCCGATTCCGCCCAATGGGTGGACTTCGGCACGGTGCGCGCGGCGGGCGGCGATTTTCGCGGCGGGCTGGGCCGCAACACACGGGCGGCGGTGAACCGCAGCGAACGGCTCTACCGGGCCCGCGGTGACCTCGAACACCGCGTCGCCACGACGGTGGACGAGGCGCTGGAGTATTTCGCCGGGCTGGAGGTGCTGCATCAGGCCGGATGGCAGGCGCGTGGGCAGGCCGGCGCCTTCGCCAATGCCGCCTTCCGCCCCTTCCACGAAAGACTGATCGCCGAGGGGATGCCGCGGGGTGCCGTGCGGCTGAGCCGGGTGAGCGCCGGCGGGCAGGCGGTCGGCTATCTCTACAACTTCGTCCACCGCAACCGCGTTCTGAACTATCAGGGCGGCTTCGCCTTCGAGGCCGACAACCGGCTGAAGCCGGGGCTGCTGAGCCATGTGCTGGCCATCGAGGACGCACTGGCCCGTGGCGAGGATTGCTACGATTTCATGTCGACCCCGGCCGGACACAAGCCGCTGCTCTCCAACGCCGAACAGCCGATGAACTGGCTGACGCTCGGCCCCGACCGGTTCAGCCGGCGGATGGAGGCGCATGTCCGCCGGGCGCGCGGGGTGATGGCCGATGCGGTCAAGCGGTCGCTGCGCGGATGGATCGCGCCGGCCAAAGGGATTTGAGTGCGGGATCTGAATGGGGAGTTGGCGATGAAGACCGGGACGAAAGCCGGGCCGCTGGCCTGCGTGTTGGGCGACATGGATCTGGTGCGCCCGCTGGGGCTGGCCGGCATCCGCTGTGCCGTGGTCGGGCCGCCGGGCGGGGCGACCGCCCAGTCCCGCTTCACCGCGCAGGTGATCCCCTGGCAAGGCGGCAATGACAGGACGCTGGTCGACCGCCTGCTGCGCTTCGGCGCCGCCCAGTCGCAAAAGCCGGTGCTCTATATGGAGGAGGACGCCCAGCTGCTGATGGTGTCGCGAAACCGCGAGCGTCTGGCCTCCGTCTTCCGCCTTCCGCTGGCCGACGCCGAACTGGTGGAGACGCTGGTGGACAAGGGCCGGTTCCAGGCGATGGCGGAACGGCTGGGCCTGCCGGTGCCGCGCACCCGACGCCTGCACCCCCTGCCCGGCAGCGAGGCGCCGGATCTGGACCTGCGCTATCCCCTCATCGTCAAGCCGCTGACCCGCCGTCCGCCCTGGGACGAGATCGAGGGGCTGGGCAAGGCGATCCGGCTGGACGGGCATGATGAGCTCCGCGCCCTGTGGCCGCGCCTGATCCCGGTCGGCATCGAGTTGCTGGCGCAGGAGTTGATCCCCGGGCCGGAGACGCGGATCGAGAGCCACCATGTCTATATCGACGCCAGCGGTGCGGTGGCCGGGGAATTCACCGGGCGCAAGATCCGCACCTACCCCGTCGATTACGGCCACAGCACGGCGCTGACCATCACCGACATCGACGGCGAGGGCGCCGATGTGGCGGCGCTTGGGCGGGAGATCGCGGCAAAGATCGGCCTGCGCGGCGTCGCCAAGTTCGACTTCAAGCGCGACCCGGACGGCCGGCTGCACCTGCTGGAGATCAACCCGCGCTTCAACCTCTGGCACCATCTGGGGGCTGTCGCGGGGGTGAACCTGCCGGCACTGGTGCAGGCGGACCTGACCGGCCGGCCCCGCCCTGCTCCAGCCAAGGTACGCCCCGGCGCCTGCTGGTGCCACATCAGCAAGGACCGGCTGGCGGCGCGGGAAAGCGGCGTGACAACGGCGCGCTGGCTGGCCTGGGTGGCGCGCTGCGAGGCGAAGGCGATCACGCCGGACGACCCGATGCCCTTCCTGCGGCCGAAGCTGGACCGGCTGCTCGCCCGCATGCCCGGCGGCATCCGGTCCGCCCGCCTCGTGAAGCCATGACCCCCGACAACCCATGAAGATCGCCCTGATCTCCGACATCCACGCCAATCTGGAAGCGTTGCAGGCGACGCTCGACGCCATCCGGGCGGAGGGGGCGGAGCGCATCGTCTGCCTCGGCGACATCGTCGGCTACAACACCGACTTCGCCGCCTCCATCGCCCTGCTGCGGCAGGCCGGGGCGGTCTGCATCGCCGGCAACCACGACCGGGCGGTGGCGGGCCTGATCGGCACCGATGGGTTCAGCGGCCCGGCGGCGCGCGCCGTCGCCTGGACCGGGGCAAGGCTGGACGAGGACAGCCGCGCCTTCCTGGCCGGCCTGCCCCTGACCGCCGATGTGGACGGCACGCTGGTCGCCGTCCACGGCGCGCTGCATCCGGAGGTCGGCAAGGAGCTGGTCCGGCTGGACGATGACGGGAAGCGGGCCCTGAGCCTGCGGGCGCTCGCGGCGCATCCATCGGGCGCGCGGATCTGCGCCTTCGGCCACACCCACCGGGCCGGGTTGTGGGAATGGCGCGACGGCGCGGTGCATGCTTTGCCGCTGGATGGGGGAGCGGAGTTGCGGGCGGACGGGCTCTACCTGATCAACCCCGGCACGGTGGGGGAGCCGCGCGGCGCCGACGCCCGGGCCTGCTTCGCCTGTTACGACACCGCCGCACGCCGCGTCACCCTGCATCGCGTCGCCTATGCCCGCCGCGCCGCCCTGGCGAAGACCCGGAGGGCGGGGCTGGCGCCACGTTTTGCCGCAGTTCCCGCACCCATTCGGATGAAGTTGATCGAAATACTGAGACTTCTTGGGGTCTACGGGTGGTTGAAACGTGCTCTTCCCCGCCATGTGCCATCAATATGACAATCCCGTAACGCGGCTTTGCTTCAACAAAGACTGGAAAATGAGCATAATCCGGCACGGGGGCAAAGGTGACGCCGGGCTATGGACATTATCGGTATTTCAATCGGCGCTGCCGGCAGGGTGCGGACCCGGCCCGGCAGGACATCGTCGTCCCTGACCGCATCGCTGGCGCTGGGCCTTGTCATCGGCCTCGCCACGATTCTGCCGGCCGCGACCCTGCCGGCCCAGGCGCAGGAGACTGACGCCTCCCCCAAGGCGAGCGTGGCGGACAGCGGGCCGGTGCGGCTGACGATCCTCTACACCCAGGGCACCACCGACCTGGACGAGACCGCCGGGCGCGGCGGCATGGCCCGGCTGGCCGGCACGATCCGGCAGGAGCGGGCCGCCCATCCCAACCTGCTGGTCCTGCATGGCGGACAGACGTTGGCGCCGTCGGTGCTCGCCTTCTACGACCAGGGCGCCCACATCATCGACCTGCTGAACGGCATGACCATCGACGCGATGGCCGCGCTGAACCGCGAATACCACCATGGCGACGACCGGCTGAGCGCCCGCGCCTTCGAGGCCGGCTTTCCCATCGTCACCACCAACGCGGTCGACCGCTCCACCGGCCGCACGCCGGACGGTCTGGAGGCGGCGGTGGTGCTGACCGCCGGCCCCTTGCGCATCGGCGTGATGGCGGCGACGCCGGTGCTGACGCGGGAGACCACCCGAACCCAGCGCACGGAATTCCGCGACCCGGTGCGGGCGCTGACCGCCAAGGCCGCGGCCCTGCGGGCCGAGGGCGTCGATCTGGTGGTGGCGATGACCGGCTATGCCGGCGACACCCACCGCAGCGTGCTGGCCGCCCGCCCGGCCGACATCGTGCTGTACCAGGACCGCAGCCGCCCCTTCGCCGTCGATTACGACGGACGGTTCCTGTCCGCCACGGTCGGGCCGCAGGCCGCCTGGGTGCTGGCGATCGACCTGACGATACAGCGGACCGCCGGACCGGACGGCCAGACGGTGTTGACTTGGACCCCGGCGCCGCGCCTGATCGATACGGCGACGGTGGCGCCCGACCCGGCGGTGCTGATCCAGGCCAAGGCCTATGCGGCGCGGCTCGACACCATGCTGCGGATGGAGGTGGGACGTCTCACCGCTCCCCTCGACACCCGCAAGGAGTCGCTGCGGACGGGGGAGAATGCCTTCGCCAATGCGGTGGTCGACACGCTGCGCGAGGCGCTGGACGGCGACGTGGCCCTGTTCAACGGCGGCGGCATCCGTGGCGACCGCCAGTATCCGGCCGGCACTCTGCTGACCCGGCGCGACATCTACACCGAACTGCCCTTCCACGATGTCGGGGTGGTGCTGGACGTCTCCGGACAGCAGCTCTGGGATGCGGTGGAGAGCGGCGTGTCGGCGGTGGAGCAGTTGCAGGGCCGCTTTCCCCATCTGTCCAATGCCCGGGCCGAGATCGACCTCGCCCGCCCGCCCGGCCAGCGGCTGCGCAGCCTGTCGGTCGGCGGCAAGCCGGTCGCCTTGTCCGGCCGCTACCGTCTGGCGACCAGCAGCTTCCTGGCGGCGGGGGGCGACGGTTACGGCATCCTGGCCGGCGCACCGCGGCTGGTGGAGGACCGCAACACGGAATTCGTTTCCACCCAGATGATCGACCAGATCGCCCGCAGCGGCGAGTTCGTTCCCCGGCTGGACGGCCGCATGACGGTGAGGCGGTGATGGACGGGTTCTCTTCCACCGCCTTGTCGTCACCCCCCTTGCCGGCAAGCGATGCGGCGGTCATGGATGGCACGGCACGGCGCAAGCCGCAGGCGCCGCCGGGCCGCCCGCGGCGGTTCGGCATCGCCGTCCGCATCACGCTGGGCCTGTCGGTGATGGCGCTGCTGGTGCTGCTGATCGGCGGCGTGTCGATGTCCTCCTTCCGCCTGTTCCGGGCGGAGGTGGCGGCGCTGTCCACCAACACCCTGCCGGAAGTGATCACCAGCGCCGAACTGCACGGATCGTTGCAGAAGCTGGTAGCGCAGCTGCCGCAGCTCGCCGCCGCGGCCTCGACGCCGCAGCGCCGGTCCATCTATGACGGGCTGGTGACGGAGCTGGATTCGATGCAGCTTCTGGTCGCCCGCATGCGCGGTCTGATGAAGGAGGGCGATCCCGGCGCGGGCGAGCGCGACGGCAATGTCCGCCTGCTGGAGCAGACCCGCTCCACCCTGCTGATCCTGGCCGCCACGGTCGCCGACCTGAACGCCGAGGTCACGCGCCAGATCGAATATGGCGACCGCCAGGCCGAAGCCGCACGCGCGCTGAGCCGGCTGGCGGCGGCGATCGAGAGCATGCCCGACACCGGCGCCTGGGCGGCCCGCATCGGGGCGCTGATGGCGCGGGCGGCGGGGGCCACGCAGCTGGATCATCTCAGCCGCCTGAAGGGCGAGGCGCGGTCCGCCGAACGCACGCTGGCCGAACTGGCCCGCCTGTCGGGCGGCGCCCCGGACCCCACCGGGCAGATGATGTCCACCGTGCAGGAGGAGCTGTTCTCCCTGCTGGTGGCGCCGGGCGGGCTGTTCGAGAGCGCCATTGACAGGCTGCAGGCGCGCAACCGCGCCCAGGCGCTGACCGGTCAGGCCCAGGTCCTGGTCGAGACGGTCGAACGCTCCACCCGCACGCTGTACGATTCCATCCGCGACCAGTCGGCCGAGCGCACCGATGCGCTGGCGGCGCTGATCGCCGAACGCACCCGCACGGTGATGGTGCTGGCCGGAACATCGCTTCTGCTGGCGGTGTGCGTCTATTTCTTCTTCCGCCGGTTCCTGTCGACGCGGCTGGTGGCGATGAACCGGGCGGTGCTGGCCCGGCTGTCGGGAAGCCGCCAGTCCCCCCATCGCGGCATTGCGGCGCCGGCTGGCCGGCCGGGTCGGGCCGACCAGCCGGTTCCGGTCGATCAGCCGGTTCCGGTCCCGGTGGACGGCGACGACGAGATCACCGACATCGGTGCCTCGATCCGCTATTTCATCGAGGAGATCGACCGGCGCCAGCAGGCCCTGGCCGACAACGAGCGGCGCTTCCGCGATCTGGTCGAAGGCTCGATCCAGGGCATCGTCATCCATCGCGATTTCCATGTGCTCTATGCCAACGACAGCTTCGCCGCCATGCTCGGCATGACGGTGGCGGAGGTGGTTGCCCTGCCCTCCCTGCTGTCGGTGGTGGCGGTGACGGAACGCCAGGCGCTGATCGAGGGGTACGACCGGTTGCTGGAGAACGGGCAGTCGACGCCGCGCCGCCGCATCCGAGCCTGCCGGTCCGACGGCGCCGGGCTGTGGGTGGAGCTGACCGGCCGGCGCGTCGACTGGATGGACGGCCCGGCGATCCAGGCGGTGGTGGTCGACGTGACGCGCGAGGTGGAGGCGGAGCATGCCCTGCGCCAGTCGCGCGATGCCGCCGAACGCGCGCTTGACGAACTGAAGGCGACCCAGGCCAGCCTGATCCAGGCGGAGAAGATGGCCTCGCTCGGCCAGCTGGTCGCCGGCGTGGCGCATGAGGTGAACACCCCCATCGGCATCACCATCACCGGCGCCTCGCAATTGCAGGCGCTGATCGGCGAGCTGTCGGACCGCCACACGGCGAACGCGCTGAAGAAGTCGGACTTCCAGCGCTTCCTCAGCGACGGGATGGAGATGGCCAGCCTGATCCTGTCCAACAGCACCCGTGCCGCCAACCTGGTGCAGAGCTTCAAGCTGGTCGCTGTCGACCAGTCCAGCGACGAGCGCCGCCCCTTCCTGCTGCGCGATTACATCGACGAGCTGCTGCGCAGCCTTCACCCGACCTACAAGGCGCGGACGGCCCTGACCATCGACGTCGCCTGCCCGGCCGACCTGGAGCTGGACGGCTATCCCGGCGCGCTGTCGCAGATCCTGACCAACCTGATCATGAATGCGCTGGTCCATGCGCTGGATCCGGAACAGCCCGGCCGGATCGCCATCGCCGCCCGGCTGCTCGGTCCCGACATGGTGGAGCTGTCGGTCGGCGACGACGGCAACGGCATTGCACCGGACGTGCTGCCCAAGATCTTCGATCCCTTCTTCACCACCCGGCGCGGGGCGGGCGGCAGCGGGCTGGGGTTGCACATCGTCTACAATCTGGTGACCGGCCGCCTGCACGGCACCATCGGGGTCGAGAGCCGCCCCGGCGAAGGCACCCGTTTCACCCTGCGCTTTCCCCGAGTCACCGCGGGCGCCTAGAACCGGCGGCGGCTTTCCCATCCGTCCGATCCCGCCTGCGTTTGTCCGCAGACGATCGGACATGCGCAGGTATGGCACCGTCCGCCCAATCCAGGCCTGCCCGCCGGTGCCGGTTGAATTCACGTGCAAACAGTCGGTTTCCTATACAAGCTTCCAGTGTTTTTACCGTTATGCGGGAGCTTGATCGCAATGAATTTTAATCGGCGAGATTTTTTGGCAACGGCAACTGCTGTTGCGGGTGCATCCCTGCTGCCGTTCGGCCCGGCGCGGGCGGCAACGGCGAAATACGTTCGCTACAGCGCGACCAGCGACGAAGGCAGGGCGATGCTGCGCAGCTACGCCACGGCGGTGCAGAAGATGGTGGCCCTGCCCCCGGACCATCCGCACAACTGGTTCCGCAACGCCTTCGTCCATTTCATGGACTGCCCGCACGGCAACTGGTGGTTCTATGTCTGGCACCGCGGCTATATCGGTTATTTCGAGGAGACGGTGCGCAAGTACAGCGACAATCCGAATTTCGCCTTTCCCTATTGGGACTGGACGCTCCTGCCGCAGATCCCCAGCGAGATGTTCGACGGCGCCCTGACCCCGGTCAGCGAAGCCTTCCTTCCCTACACCAAGGATCTGACCACCTTCACCGCCTACATCAAGCCGGCGATGAAGGCCTATTGGGACACGCTGAACGAGGCCCAGCGCAAGCAGCTGGACCTTCGCGGCTACAGCAGCTTCGACAAGCTGTGGGACGACGTCACCGGCTGCAGCCACGGCAAGTGCGATCCCGGCAACCAGGCCTTCGCCGCGACCGACCGTGCGCGCTACCTGACCCGCGAGAACCCGAAGCTGGACGACAAGACGGCAAAGGCCTGTTCGCCCCACACGGTGCTGACCGGCCTGCTGCCGGTGGACTACTACAACGCCGACGTGACGCACAGCTTCACCAGTTCCAAGACGGCGTCGCACAACGTCATGCCGGGCAAGGACACCCAGTTCTCGGTGCTGGAAGGCCAGCCGCACAACCTCGTCCACAACTACATCGGCGGCGTCGGCCCGTGGGATCCGGGTCCCTACGGCAACATGACCAACTTCCTGTCGCCGGTGGATCCCGTCTTCTTCCTGCACCATTCGAACATGGACCGCCTGTGGGACGTGTGGACGCGCAAGCAGCAGCGGCTGGGCCTGCCGATCCTGCCGACCGACAAGGAGGAGCTGTCGCAGCTGTCCCGCGAACCCTTCCTGTTCTTCGTCCGCGCCGACGGCAGCTATGTCCTCGACGGCCGCGCCGGTGACTATCTCAGCACCGAACGGTTCCAGTACGAGTACCGGCATGGCTTCGGCGACGCGGAATCGGCACAGGTGGCGGCGGCCAAGCCGTCTGCTCCGGTCAAGGGCACGGTGGCCAAGGGCGTGGGATCGGTCCAGCTGTCGGCGGCGCCGTCCAGCCCGGTGGTGATGGCAGTCAAGGTGACCCGCCCGGCCGGCAGCAACGCCCCGCGGAACTTCGACCTGCTGATCAACGCACCGGCCGGCGTGACGACGGTGGCGGCGGACAGCCCCTATTACGGCGGCACCATCGGCTTCTTCGGTCCGGCCATGCACGGCATGGCGGACGATGCCACCTTCACCCTGCCGCTGCCCGAGCCCGCGCGCACCGCGGCACTGGCCCAGAGCCCGGCCGCGCAGGCGCCTGCGCCGGCAACCGCAACGCTGGAGGTCCGCATTGTCCCGTCCAACGGCTCCGCCACCGCCGCGCCGGCGGTCAAGGGGGTCTCGCTCCACACCCTGTAAGGCGGCTTGGCAGGCCGGCAGGTTGTCGGCCGCCCTGCTCGCGCTGCTGGTCCTCCTGACGGGCCAGCCCGCGGGCGCGGCACCGGCCGGTCAGTCCGGGAGACCGGACGGGAATGGGGAAACGACGCTCGCCCTGCCGCATCCGCCGCGGCAGGGCGAGGCCGCCATCCTGGCGGTCACGCTGGGCGTGCTCACCCGTGGGCAGACGGTGGAGGTCACGACGATGGACGGCCAGCTCATCGGAACCGCCGCCCCTTTCGGCCCCCAGCGCGGTCAGGGCGCCGGAACGGTCACCATTCCAGTGCCGGCCGGGGCCATACGCGACGGTCGCCTGACGCTCCGCCTGCGCATCACCGCCTCCGGCTCCCCTCCCCGTCCGCCGACGGCCGAGGAGGTCGGAGAGCTGCGGCTGTCCGTCATCGGCCCACCGCCCTGATGGCGGCGGTCAGCGCACCGGCCCGTCGAACCAATGCCGGCCCTGGCGGTCTTCCACCTCGATCACCCAGACGTCGGGGTCGTAGCGGAGCTGGCGGGCGATGTAGGCGTCGGCATCGGCCTCCGGCACCGGGTCGGCGCCGGTGCCGCGCGCCCAGAACAGCCGCTCGCCATCGGCCTCGCGTGTCTGGACCAGCACGGAGAAGGTCCGGTCGAGCCGGTTGATCTTCAGGATCACGGTGCCGCGGCTGGGATCGCCCTTGCGGACCACAGTCATCGCCACGCCCTGGGAATCGGCCGTGCGGATATGGGCCGAGACCCAAAGATGCGTCGGAAGGCGGTCGTCCATTGCCGTGACGGGCTCCTGATCGTCAGCTCTCGCTGACCTGGGATTTTCGCTGGTCTTCGACCCTCGCTCTGCCCGGCCGGCCGGTGTAGAGAAGAGGGCATGGCTACACTCCTGGACGCTCTCAACGCCGCCGTCAACCACCACATGGCCGGCCATGCCGATGCGGCGGCCGACGCCTACCGGAGGATTCTGGCGGCGGACCCGGCCCAACCCGACACGCTGCACCTGTCCGGCGTCCTGCGGGCGCAGACGGGCGAGCCGGCGGCCGCCGTGCGATGGATCGCCCGTGCGGTGCGCGTCCGTCCGCCCGCCCCGGCACCCTGGGGCCATCTGGGGGCGGCCCTGCGGGCGGCGGAGATGCCGGAGCGGGCGGAACCGGTTCTGCGACGCGCCCTGGCGCTCGATCCGGCCGACGGCGACGCTCTCGAGGCTCAAGGCGCCTCCCTGCATGCGCTGGCGCGCTACCCCGACGCGCGGCGCTGGCTGGAGCGTGCGGCCCGACTTCGGCCCGGCCATGCGGCGACCTTGCTCAATCTCGGGACCGTCCTGCGCGACCAGCGCCGTTTCGACGAGGCGGAGGCCTGCTTCGACGCCGTGCTGGCGCGCCAGCCCTCAAGTGCCGACGCCCATCTCGCCCGCGCGGTCGGACGGCTGGTGCGCGGCGACCTGCGCGCGGGATGGCAGGGGTTCGAGCATCGCTGGCAGCGCTTCGCCACCCCGCCCTGGGCCGGACAGCCACCGGGTGGCGCCACCATCCTGCTGCACATGGACCAGGGCTTCGGCGACGCCATCCAGTTCGTCCGTTATGCCCCGCTGGTGGCGCAGATCGCCGCGGCGGGCGGCGGGCGGGTGATCCTGGAAACCCATATGCTGCTCTACCGCCTGTTCAACCGCTGCCTTGGATCGTCGATCCAGGTGCTGTCGCGCGGCGAGGATCCGCCGCCGCATGACATCCATTGCCCGCTGATGAGCCTGCCGCGGGCCTTCGGCACCGGCCTGTCGGACATTCCGGCCGCCGTGCCCTATCTTGCCCCGGACCTCGGCGACGTTGCCCGCTGGCGCGACCGGCTGGACGGGCTGGATGGGGCGGCGACGGGCGATGCGGCTCTCCGGGTCGGGCTGGTGTGGGCCGGCAATCCCCAGCACCGCAACGACCGCAACCGCTCGATCCCGGCGGCGGCCCTGCTGCCGCTGCTGATGGTGCCGGGCGTGCGCTTCGTCAGCCTGCAGACCGGCGAGGCCGCCGCCGGGCTGGACCGCCTGCCCGGCGTGAGGGTGCCGAACGCGATGGAGCGGGTGCGCGACTTCGCCGACACCGCCGCCATTCTCGCCAACCTCGACCTGCTGGTGACGGTGGACACCGCCATCGCCCATCTTGCCGGGGCGATGGGCGTGCCGTGCTGTCTGATGCTTCCCCATGTGCCGGACTGGCGCTGGCTGCTCGACCGGGCCGACAGCCCTTGGTACCCGTCGCTGCGCCTGTTCCGACAGCCGCGGCCCGGCGACTGGGCCACGACGCTCGGCACCGCCGCCGCCGTGCTGAAGGCGCAGGCAGCCCGCGCCGTCCGGACCGCCCGGTAGAGGCGGCAACTTCGGCGGGAGCTTTCTGCCCCTCCGGCCCGGCGGCACTAGGCGAAACTTTCCTACCGGGCGGCAATTTCCGGCCCCGCCATACAGCTTGTTCAAAGAATACAGTGTTTTCAATGGCTTGAATCCGGAGCGGGAGTTGGCACTCCGCTTGCTAGATAGGGCGCAGAAGACCTTTGCCCTTTCTTTCGGAGACCCCCGGCCATGAGCATCTTCGGTTCGATGACAACCGCCGTTCTCGGCCTGAATGCCCAGTCGAAGGCGCTCGGACATATTTCGGACAACATCGCGAACAGCTCGACCATCGGCTACAAGCGTGTCAATTCGGCCTTCGAGACGATGGTCCTTCAGTCCAGCCAGCGTCTGCACGAGCCGGGCGGGGTCACGGCGCAACCGGTCTTCATGAACAACATCCAGGGCAGCCTGACCCAGGTGCAGAGCCCGACCAACATCGCCATCCAGGGCCAGGGCTTCTTCAGCGTCACCAAGGTGGCGACCCAGGGCTCCAGCACGCTGGTGCAGACGCAGACGGGCACGGTCAATTCGTCGGCCGCCTTCTACACCCGCGCCGGCGACTTCGAGCTGGACAAGAGCCGCTATCTGGTCAACAGCGCCGGCTACGCCCTGAACGGCTGGCTGGTCGATCCTGTGACGGGCGTCCTGCACAAGGACCAAGTGGCGCCGATCCAGGTCAACTCGCTGATCGACAAGCCGGTGGCGACCAACACCATCGATCTGGCGGCCAACCTTCCGGCAACGCCTAAGGAAGGCGAGAAAGTCCCCGACAGCAGCATCCAGATCTTCGACAGCCAGGGCAATCCGCGCACCGTCAACTTCAAGTGGCGGCAGCAGGCGGACAGCAGCTGGCGCATGGTCCTGGACGCGCCGGGCTCCAACACCAAGCCGGTCGACGGCACCTTCACCGGCAACCCCGCCACCGTGACCTTCGGCCAGAACATCGCCGGCCAGACGGCGGTGGCGCAGGTCAACGTCATCACCATCGCCGGCAACAACACCAACGGCCAGGACAACCTGCGCATCGGCGACACCTATTCGGTGAAGGTCGACGGCACCAACTACAGCCTGAAGATCACCGCCGACAACATCGGCTCGATCCGGACCTACTCCGGTCTGGCCGGTGCGCTGGCCAACCAGATCAACTCCGCCTCGCCGGCGGCGTCCGTGCTCGCCACCTCGTCGGGCCAGACGATCCGCGTCACCGCCCGCGAACCCGGCACGCCCTTCAAGCTGAACACGGACGTGGTGTCCGGCACCAACACCACCAACACCATCGTCAACCAGACCTCGACGGCGGCGACCGCCAGTGCGGGTGAGATCGACAAGTTCCAGTTCCCGCAGACCCAGGTCGAGGTCGGCGACTCCTTCACCATCAACGTGAACGGCACGCCGATCAGCTACACGGTGACCGCCGCGACCTATCAGAGCTATTCGTCGGTGAGCGACGTCGTCTCCCAGTTGGCCGGCAAGATCAACCAGGCGCTGGGATCAAGCGTTACCGCCTCGTCGGCCGGCAACATCCTGTCGATCCAGGCCAATGCGGTGAACACCAACGTCACCTCCAGCGCCACCGTGACCAACTCCTCCACCGCGGTGAACACGATGAGCTCGCTGCCGTCGGTCTCCAGCGTGGCCGGCGTCCGCCAGAGCCGCACCGTCACCCTGACCGGCACGCCGGGCGACATCGGCACCCAGTACACACTCAGCATCAACGGCACGGCGGTGACCTACAGCACCACCGGCGAAGAGATGACGATGGAGGACATCACCGCGGCGCTGGCGAACAAGATCAACTCCAACACCTCGCTGCCGGTGACGGCTACCGCGCAGGGCGGTGTCATCACCGTCACCTCCAAGACCGCGGCCAGCCCGACCAACACCAACACGATGACCGGCACCGGCACGGTGACGCTGAGCGGATCCACGGTCGACATCGGCGACACCTACAACATCACGGTCGGCGCCACGACCTATCCGCTGACGATCACCAACGCCAATTACGGCCTGTACGACACGCCGGCCAAGGTCATGCAGTATTTCGCCTCGGTCGTCCCAGGTGCTACAGCCAGCGGCAACACGCTGACGGCGGCCGGTGCGACCGGCACGGTCGTCGACGCCCCCGCCGCCCAGTTCACCCTGGACCAGAGCGCCGTCGCCGGCCAGACGCCGGCCCATATCGGCCTGACCTTCGGCAAGACGCCGGAGACGGTCGGCACGCTGACCAACATCTCCACGGCCCTGGTCGGCACCGGCTCGGCCGTCAGCGCCGCCAACCAGTCCGCCGGGTCCGACGCCAACGTCACCTTCACCGTCGATTACGGCTTCGGCCCGCAGCAGATCACGCTGAACCTCGGCAAGTACCAGAAGCCGGGCGGCCTGACCCAATATGCCGGCGAGGAGATCAACGTCACCCAGCTGGTCCAGAACGGCGCGCCACGCGGGCAGTTCAAGGACGTGGTGTTCGGCGACAACGGCACCGTCATGGTCAACTACGACAACGGACGGTCGAAGATGGTGGCGAAGGTGCCGATCATCACCTTCAACAACCCCAACGCCCTGCAGCGCGAATCCGGCGGCGTCTTCATCGAGAGCGAAGAGGCCGGCAAGCCGAACTTCAACGATCCGGAGACGAACGGCGCCGGTGCCGTGGTGGCGAACAGCGTCGAAAGCTCCAACGTCGACATCGCCGACGAGTTCACCAAGATGATCGTCACCCAGCGGAGCTATTCCGCCAACGCGAAGATCGTCACCACCTCGGACGAAATGCTTCAGGAAGTGCTGGGGCTGAAGCGCTAAGCGCGGCCCTGACCTTTTGATGTCCTGATCGCTTCCCTACCGATCGCCAGCTTTCCGATCGCCGGTTCCCTGATCGTTTGAATGGGGGGCGGCAGCCGTCCCGGCACCGCCCCGACCATCCCGATCCGTGAAAGGTCTCCCGCCATGTCCCTCTTCGCAGCCTTGAACAGTGCCACGGCCGGGCTGCGCACGGTCCAGTCCAGCGTCAAGCTGGTTTCGGACAACATCGCGCAGGCCAACGACCCGAACCGCACGCGCCATACCGCCCAGCAGTCGGTGGACGCCAGCGGCCAGGTCGTCAGCACGACCTATCGCCGGGAGGTCGACAAGGCGCTGATGGCCCAGGTCATGGACCTGACCTCGCGCGATGGCGGATCGCAGGTGACGACCACCTATATGCAGCAATTGGGCGACCTGATGCGGACCACCAACGGGACGCCGCTGCTGAACGACTATTCGGACAAGTTCCAGGCCGCGATCAAGACGCTGTCCACCTCGCCGGAGGACGAGACCG
Organism: Azospirillum sp. UENF 112521; assembly: GCF_058780665.1. Taxonomy (NCBI): domain Bacteria; kingdom Pseudomonadati; phylum Pseudomonadota; class Alphaproteobacteria; order Rhodospirillales; family Azospirillaceae; genus Azospirillum; species Azospirillum sp. UENF 112521. The sequence goes on along the minus strand of NZ_JBSNCI010000004.1, from coordinate 934,923 downwards.
CCCAGTACCAGCTGGTCCAGGCGGCCGAAAACTTTTCGCGCGAAATCCGCCGCGTGTCGGAGGGGGTGGAGCAGATCGACCGCGACATGAAGACCGACATCACCAAGTCGGTCGATACGGTCAACGACCTGCTGAAGCAGATCAATTCGATCAACAACGACATGGTGTCGCTACAGGGCCAGGGGGCCGCCGCCAACACCGTCGCCGACAAGCGCGACGGGCTGGTCCGCGAACTGAGCACCTATATGGGCATCCGCACGGTGGAGCGGCCGGACGGCCGGCTGGCGATCTTCACCCCGTCGGGTCTGGCGCTGGTCGATGCGCAGCCGGCAAATCTTTCCTATGACGGCGGCAACATCAACCTACAGGTCGGCAATCAAGTCACCTCGATCAACAACCACCTGACCACCGGCAAGCTGGGCTCGCTGATCCAGATGCGCAAGGACGGCTCGACCACCGAGCCGCCAACCCCGGCCAGCGGCGACCCGACGACGGAGATCATCCGCAAGCTGCGCTCGCAGCTGGACGAGTTCGCCAAGGCCTTCACCGGTCCGACCAAGCCGGGCGAGCCCACCAGCTTCGCCGACGCCTACGACAATGCCAGCCCGGCCGCCGCCGGCGAACAGGCCAACCAGTTCTTCACTGGAACCGACCGTTTCACCATCACCATCAACGCCAAGCTCCTGGACAACACCAGCAAAATCAAGCAGTCCGCCATCGACGACATCGTCAAGGCGGTCAATGCCGCCGGCCGCAGCTTCAATGCAGACGGCCTGCAGATGAAGGACACCACCTACAGCGCCATGGGCAGCGCCATCACCGGCACCTGGATGGCCGCGGCCAAGACCGCCAGCACCGCGGCCACCTCCAACAAGGAGTCCATGCAGCTCCTCAGCGAGCGCTACCAGTCGCAGACCGGCGTGAACATCGACGAGGAAATCGCCCAGCTCCAGCAGCTCCAGACCTCCTACCAGGCTTCGGCACGGGTCATGCAAGTGGCCAATGCAATGTTTGATGCGCTGGAGGCGGTGGTCCGATGAGCTCGATAACGGGAGTCAGCAGCTACTCGAAATATCTGAGCCTTGTCCGGAACCTGTCCGGGGGCCAGAACGACATCAACAAGCTGTCCGAACAGCTGACCACGGGGAAGAAGTCGGTCGATCTGAACGCCTATGGTCCGGAGGTGCAGAAGCTTCTGGACCTCAGGGCGGAGATGGCGAAGAAGACCAACTACATCCAGAGCATCAACACCGCCGCACCGCGCGTCGCCGCGACGGACAAGGTGCTGACCTCGATGGAATCCATCGTGTCGAGCTGGACCTCCAGCACGACCTTCCCCTTCCAGCCCGGCCCGGCCAGCGTCACCACCCCGACCAACACCAATCCCGACGGGATGAAGCTGTCGATCGACGCGTCCAAGTCGACGCTGACGGTCGGCGCCAAATACACGGTCACCGCGGTCCCGTCGCAGCAGGGCACCAACGGCACCTTCGACGTCACCGTGACCGACGGTCTGGGCGGCAAGACCACCCGCGCCATCAACCTGGGGACCACCCCGCCCAACGACGGCAAGGGCTACAACTTCAACATCTCCGGCGGCCCCGGCGAGGGCGCGATCCTGAACCTGACCTTCGACAGCCTGAAGGCGGCGTCGAGCAGCAGCTTCTCGGTCAGCTTCCCGCAGGCCGACCAGGTCAAGGACCGCGCCGAAGGCGCCATGCGCGACATCCAGGCCCTGCTGAACCAGCGCTTCGGCGACCGCTACCTGTTCGCCGGCTCGCGCTTCGGGACGGAGCCGGTCACCGACCTGACGGCGACGACGCAGACCAGCAAGATCACCCTGAACGGCGCGGTGGTGAACACCGACGATTATTTCGAGGTGACCGTCTCCGGCAAGACCTTCGGCTATCAGATCCAGGCGTCCGACCCGAAGACACTGACCTTCGTCGCCCAGACGCTGACCACCCAGATCAACGCGGCCACCCCGCCGCTGCCGATGACGGTGTCGACCTCCAACGGCATCATCTCCCTGGTCGGCCAGCAGCCTGGGCAGAAGTTCGACCTGTCCGCCCGCGTCGTCAACTCCGCCACGGTGGAGAACACCGCGACTGCGCCGTCGACCACCCAGGCGCCGACGGCCACCCTGCCGCAGATCGACCGCTTCACCCTGAACGGCGCGGCGGTGGACATCGGCGATACCTTCGAGTTCACGGTCGCGGTCGGCGATCCCGACGATCCCTATAACCAGAACTATTATCTGAAGAATCCGACCGAGCCGCACGACCTGCCGCCCTATCAGTCCTACAAGGTCAGCTACACGGTCAGCGACACCGACTATGCCGCCGGCGTCACCAATGTCGGGCAGGTGGCCGACAAGCTGCGCCAGCAGTTCGGCAATCTGAACCCTGCCCCGCCGGTCACCATCGACGCGCTCGGCAACGGTCCGGGCATCGCGCTGACCAGCACAGCCAATGCCGATCCCAACCACCCCGGCCGCTCGTCGCTGTTCTCGACCAGCGCCAAGGTGACGAACGGGTCGCTGCAGAACACCATCTCGGTCGGAACGCTGCCGCCGGAGCAGGACAGCCAGACCGCCGTGCCCAATGCCGAGCCGCCGGACCTGCCCTTCTACGATTCAGAATATCTGACAAAGGGCAAGAATGCCGACGCGTACCGCAAGTCGCAGGTGACGATCGACGACAATTTGAACCTGACCTATGGGGTCAGCGCCGACGATCAGGCGTTCCAGACGCTGGTGAAGGCGATGCAGCTGGTGCGGACGGCGGCGGCCAACCCCGGCAAATGGACCGAATACAGCACCCAGGCGCGCGAGATGCTGACCCAGGCATCGGACCAGATCCGCTCGGTCCACGCCAAGGTCGCGTCCGACGCCGCCACGCTGGAGACCAACAAGGACGCCCACACGGACTCGGTCGCCACCCTGACCGACCGTCTCGCCAACATCGAGGGCATCGACCAGACCGAGGTCGCGGCCCGGCTGAGCAGTGCGATGAATGTCCAGCAGGCGACCTACACCGTTGCCGGCCAGACCCAGAAGCTGTCGCTGCTGAATTATCTGGCCTGAAAAAGACTAGCCTGAAAAAGAAAGGGGCGGCCGGACCGGCCACCCCCCTTGCTTTCCGTCAGAGTCCGCAGCCAATCACTTGGAGCGGCCGGCCGACTGGGTGAAGTTGTCGTAGGGCAGCTCGGCCACGCGGAACCACAGCTGCACCTCCTCCAGGAAGGGCTTCCAGCTGTCGTAGACGGCCTTGAAGTCCGGGTTGGTCTTCGCGATGTCGTCGTACAGCTCGAAGGCGATCTTGTGGGCGGCCTCCATCAGGTCGCGCGGATAGGGGCGCAGCAAGGCGCCCTTGGCGACCAGACGCTTCAGCGCCTTGGCATTCTCGGCGTCGTAGCGGGCGGTCATCGCGCCGTTCGCCTCGGCGCAGGCCGCGGTCATGATCGCCTGATAGGACTTGGGCAGGGCTTCCCATTCCTTCTGGTTGATGTAGAGCGAGACCTGCGGCCCGCCTTCCCACCAGCCCGGATAATAGTAGTATTTGGCAACCTGGACGAAGCCCAGCTTCTCGTCGTCATAGGGGCCGACGAACTCGACCGCGTCGATGGTGCCCTTTTCCAGCGCAGGGTAGATGTCGCTGCCGGCGATCTGGGTCGGGGCGGCGCCCAGCTTGGCCATGATCTGGCCGGTGATGCCGGCGATGCGGATCTTCAGGCCGTTGAAGTCGGCCAGCGACTTGATTTCCTTGCGGTACCAGCCGCCCATCTGGGCGCCGGTGTTGCCGGCCGGGAACTGCACGATGCCGTGCTTGGCGAAGAAGGTGCGCATCACCTCCTGGCCGCCGCCATACTGGAACCAGGCATTCTGCTGGCGGGCGTTCGGGCCGAAGGGGATCGCGGTGTCGAAGGCGAAGGTCGGATCCTTGCCGACATAATAGTAGCCGCAGGTGTGGCCGCACTGGACGGTGCCGTTCTGCACGGCGTCCAGCACCTGAAGACCGGGGACGATCTCACCGGCGGCATGCACGCGGATCTGGAACTTGCCGTCGGTCGCCTCCGACACGCGCTTGGCGATCAGCTCGGACGTGCCGACGAGGATGTCGGTGCTCTTCGGGAAGCTCGACGCCAGACGCCACTGGATGGTCGGCTGGCTCTGCGCGATGGCCGGGGCCGCGAGGGTCGAGGCGGCAACGGTCGAAACGGCACCGACACCGGCCTTGGTGAGAAACGCTCTTCTTTCCACTCCCGCTACTCCGCAAGATTATTGCTATTGCCGACAATTTCCACGACCCGCGATGAATCAGGGAATTTCAGCGACTTAGGCGAGAGCGTAACAAAGCATCCGATGCGGCGCCCTGCATCGCATAAATGTGCATGCCTGCCTTTCGAGGGTGTAGCCGGCACCCTCGAAGAGCTTATGCGGGGGAGGCTCAGGCCGGGTTGCGCAAGCGTCCCAGGAAGACCGACAGCGGCGGCATCACCAGCGTCCGTCCGTCGGCGGTCAGCTCGGGCACCGGGGCGCCGGGCGCGCGGGGAACCAGCAGGGCTTCCGGCTCGCCACGGCCGCGCAAGGCGAATTCGGCCGGCCGGTCGGCCATGTTGAAGACGGCGAGCAGGCGGTCGTCGCCAGTGCTGCGCTCGCCCATGCAGCGTTCGAAGGACAGCAGGTCGCCATGCTCCTCGACCGCGGAAACGCCGCCACTGCGCAGCGCCTCCAGGTCGCGGCGCAGCGAGAGAGCGGCCCGCCACACCGCCAGCGGGCTGCCCGCCGTCCGTTCCTGCCGGTCGACGGCGAGGCCGCGATGGATGTCGGGCACCGGCAGCCAGGGGTCGGCGACGGTGAAGCCGGCATGGGGCTCGCCGGCCCGCCAGGGCATCGGCGTGCGGCTGCCGTCGCGTCCCTGGAAATCGGGCCAGTAGGTGATGCCGAACGGGTCGCGCAGCTGGTGCTGCTCCAGCACCGCGTTGGGCAGGGCCAGTTCCTCCCCCTGATAGAGGCAGACGGTGCCGGGCAGCGAGGCGGCCAGCATCGCCAGCAGGGCGTTGAAGGCCTGTGGATCGGCACCGGCCGGCAGCCAGCGGCTGGCGGCCCGCTCCACATCGTGGTTGGACAGGCTCCAGCAGATCGAGTCCGGCCGTCCGGCGGCGCTCAGGGCCTGGGCGAACCCCTTGGCGCTGAAAGGCTGCTTGGCCAGCGACAGGGTGTAGGCGGCGTGCAGTCCCTGCGGCGTGCAGTAGGCGGCGATGCGCTGGCCGGCGCCGGGCTGGCTGGACAGCTCGCCCAGAAGGACGCGGCCGGGATAGCGCTCAACGGTCTCGCGCAGGCGGGACAGGATGCTGCCGATGGCCGGGTGCATCATGTCGTAGATGTGCTGCTGCAAGGCGAAGGGCTTCAGCGGCGGTTCGGACCCGCGCCAGACGGCGGCGGGGTTGGAGCGCAGCTGCGGGTCATGGGCGAAGAAGTCGACGGCGTCGATGCGGAAGCCGTCGACCCCGCGCTCCATCCAGAATTCGGCCGTCTCGCACAGTGCATCCATCGCCGCGGGGTGGTGCAGGTTCAGCGCCGGCTGGCTGGACAGGAAATGGTGCAGGTAATATTGCCGCCGCCGCGGCTCCCAACTCCAGGCGGCGCCGCCGAACACCGACAGCCAGTTGTTCGGCGCGGTGCCGTCGGGCTTGGCGTCGGCCCAGACATACCAGTCGGACTTGTCGTTGTCGCGCGACCGGCGGCTTTCGACGAACCAGGGATGGGCGTTGGAGGTGTGGCCGCAGACCAGATCGACCAGCACCTTCAGGCCCAGCCCGTGGGCGCGCTCGATCAACCGGTCGAAGACGGCGAGATTGCCCATGCGCGGATCCACCGCCCGGTGGTCGGCGACGTCATAGCCGAAGTCGGTGCGTGGCGACGGGTAGAAGGGGCTGATCCACACCCCGTCGACACCCAGCGAGGCCACATGGTCCAACCCCTCGATCACGCCGTCGAGGTCGCCCCAGCCGTCGCCGCCGTGGTCGCGGAAGCTGAGCGGATAGATCTGGTAGAGCGCCGCCCCGTTCAGCCAGGACAGGTTCGGGCCGGACGATTGGGAAAGGGAGGGAGTGTGGGGCAAGGCAGCAGGCTCCGCGCCGGGTGGTGCACATGCGGGTCGCAGAGGTGCGGCTCGCGGTATCAGCTTCCTGCCTCATGGCTAACGAAAGGTTACCGACCGTTCGTCGTCACAGGACTAGGACGTTCGACAGGACCGGCCATCGGGGCAGAAACTTGCGGGTGGGTGCCCTGGGACTTGGCCGCATTGAGGCGCTGCGGCTATACCAGCGGCGCGGTCATGGCGGGTCTGGCCGAGAGGCGGAAATGCGGCGGGACGGGACGGCGGTTGAAATGGCCATGGCGAAAGGCGAAAAGCGGCTGGGCCGTTATCGGCTGCTCGACCTGATCCGTCAGGACGGCGACCTGCAGCTGCACCGCGCCCTGGACGCCAAGGGGCAGGCGGTGGCGCTGTGGACCGTGCCGCTGGCCCGCCTGTGCGCCGATGCCGCCGGGCTGGAGCGGTTCCGGCGGATGGCGGGCGCCGCGGCGCGGCTGTCCCACCCGGCCATTCCGGCAATCCTGGCCTCCGGCGAGCTTGCCGGCACCGCCTTCGTCGCCACCGCACCGGCCGATGGGCCGACGCTCGCCACGAGGCTGGCCGACGGACCGCTGGAGTGGGAGGACACCGTCGCCACTCTGGACCGCGTGCTGGATGCGCTTGCCGCAGCCCATCGGGCCGGCGTGATCCATGGCGCGCTCGGTGTCGACACCGTGCTGCACGCCGGACCGGCGTCGGTGGTCGCCGGGTTCGGCCGTGCGGCCTTGGCCGCGGCGGCGGTGGACCGGCGCAGCGATCTGGCGGCCGCCGTGGGGCTGACCGAACGGCTTTTGGCCGGGCACGACCAGCGGCCGGGGGTGTCGGCCCTGCTGGCGACATTGCGCGACGATGGGGCTGGAGCGTTTCCGGATGCAGGTGCGCTGCTCCGGTCCGTCACCGCGTTGACGGGAGCGTCCGTTTCGTCGGCCGGCGCGGCACCGGCGCGTGCCCGCCGCTGGCCCCGGTTGCTCGGCGGCGTTGCCGTACTGGGCGGTTTGGCTGCGGCAGCGGTCCTGAACCGGCCTGCCCCGTCCGTGCCGCCACCTATGGCTATGGCCGGAGACGCAGCACCCGAACCCGAACCGGCATCCCAGCCGCCTGCACCGCCCTCGGCACCGCCCTCTGCGCTCCCCCCTTCATTGCCCCCGGCCCCTCCTCCGGCAGCCCCCCGGCAGCCGCCGGTCGCGGCGGTGGCGGAGGCGCTGCGCTCCATTCCCTGTGTGCTGGTCGGCGTGGAAACGACCGGGGGGAAGCTGCTGGTTTCGGGAACGGTCGCCGGGGAGCGGGCGGAGACGGCGGTGCGCGAAACGGTCGAGAGGCTTGCCGCCGGCTGGGACCATGGCTTCGACCTCGCCACTGCGGATGCGCAGTTCTGTGCCCCTCTGGGCAGCGTCGCCACGGCGCTGGATACCAACCGGGCCTTGGCCGAGCCGTTGACGGTGAGCCTGCTGGAGGGGCCGGCGCTGAATGCCGACGATCCGTTGATGCTGGAGATCCGGGCGCCGGCCCGTCCGGTCCGGTTGCAGGTCGATTACTTCACCATCGACGGCGTCGTCGTGCATCTGCTCCCCAACCCGTCGGACAGTGCCATCGCCCTTGCCGCAGGCGCATCGCGCCGGCTGGGCGAGAGGGGGAGGACGGGAAGCCGGCGAACGGGCGTTCCTGGACCATCGGCCCGCCCTATGGAACCGAACTGCTGCTGACCATCGCTACGGCGGAGCCTCTCTTCGCCGCCCCGCGGCCGGAGCAGGAGCCGGCAGCCGACTATCTGGCCGCATTGGCCGACGCGCTGGCCGCGCTGCCGGAGGATGCCCCGGCGGCGCTAGCGGATGCGCGTTTCATCGCCACCGGGCCTTGACCGGCAGGGTGACCGGGAAGGCTCGATAGATCGATCCTGCCGGGACGGTCAGGCGGTCGCGGCGAAGCGTCCGACCACCACCGTCACATTGTCCATTCCTCCAGCCGCGTTGGCGGCATCCACCAGCGCGGCGGCGGCCAGGGCGGGATCGGATTCCTGGCGCAGGATGCGGGCGATGACGCCGTCCGGCAGCATGCCGTTCAGCCCGTCCGAACAGAGCATGACGACATCGTCCGGCATCAGCGACTGCACGCTGACCTCCGGCTCCACATCCTCCGCCGTGCCGAGAGCGCGGACGATGATGTTCCGTTGCGGTGCGGTTCCGCGCGCGCCATTGTCCAGCCATATCTGATAGAGGCTGTGGTCGCGGGTCAGGGTGCGCAGCTCCCCGTCGCGCAGGCGGTAGACCCGGCTGTCGCCGGCATGGAACACCGCCATGCAGGCGGTTCCGGGAATCCGCCAGACCCCGGCAACGGTGGTGCCCATGCCGCGCCCCGACGAGAATCCGCGGGCTTGATTCAGCTCGTGGATCGCCCGGTTGGCCTGCAGCACCGCGGACCGTGCAACCGACAGCGCATGGCGTACCGCCGGTTCGGTCGCCGCCGGGTCGGTCTGGGTGCGGTCGGCATCGTCACGCTTCGCCAAGGCGATCGGATCGGACGGGGCTTGGTCCCGCAGGATGCCGGATATCACCTCGACCGCCTTGCGGCTGGCGATGTCGCCGCCGGCGTGACCGCCCATGCCATCGCAGACGACCGCAAATTCCCCGGCAATGCCTACCTGGAAATCGTCCTCGTTGCGGGACCGGGCGCGGCCTACGTCGGTCAGGCCGGCGACGGTCAGGGCAAAGGCGGCGTTCGGCATTCAGGCGGCGGCTCCCGTCTCGCATCTGGGCCGGCTCGATCGGAACCGGTCCCATCAGGGCCGAAACCACCGGCGGGATACCGGCGGCAATGGAAAGGAGCGGCGGCCGTTTGCCCGATAATGGCGCATGCCCCGTGAAAGATACAGCGGCGATTGCACTGGGGGGTACAGGCCGGAGATTGAAAGTGCCGGGAGGTTGCAGCGGTCGCTGCCCCGGCGATGCTCCGCTGGTGTCGGGCATCCGATGTGCTAAGGTTTCCCGATAGGCCGTCGGACGAGGAATGGACCGCCATGGTCGGCAGTATCGGCATCGCTCTCAGCGGCTTGACCGCCCAGACCCGGCGGCTCGACGCCTCGGCCGCCAACGTCGCGAATGTCCGCTCCACCGGGGCCGTTCCGACCACGGACGGTAGCGCCGACGGTAAGCGTGCGGCCTATCAGCCCGTCGCGGTCGCGCAGAGCGATGCCAACCCCGGCACGCGCGCCACCTTCACGCCGATCACGCCGGCCTATCTGCAGGAGTATGCGCCCGACGACAGCGCGGCGAACGGTGACGGCATGGTCGCGGCGCCGAATGTCGATCTGGCGACCGAGCGCATCAATCAGATGGCGGCCAGCCGGGCCTATGGCGCCAATGCCGCGGTCGTGCGTACCCAGGACGAGATGCAGACGTCCCTGCTCGATTCAAAAGTCTGATTGTCGAGGTCAGCCGGCTACAGGTCAGACCGTGATGTTCAGGTTCTGCCCACGGGTCGGCGTAACATTGCCGCCACCGGAGCCGCCACCGGAGCCATTGCCCGACTGAATCAGGGTTTCGACCGTCGCTTGCTGCTGTTCGGAATTCTGGTTCAGCGCCTTGACGCCGAAAGCCATCTGCCCCTGTGCCTGCATCAGCGACATTGCCGCGCCGGCGGTCGATGACGTGACATCCATGGCCATCCTGCCCCCTGCAAACCGTGCCCTTGAAACAGGGCGTCCTCAGATCACGACGTTAACCCGACCGGCGGATGTGCCGGCGGAAGACGCTGTGACCGAAGCGGAGTGTGCCACAAATGCCGCGGCGGCGGAAGCGGTCGACGTGACCGGGGCTGCGGTCCGGGGGGCGGTGCCGGCCGTCGCCGACCTATCGGTCGCACCGCGCCCATAAGCCGCAGACTGCCCGCCAGCTTGCCCTTCCGTTTGGCCGCCCTGACCGCTGTCGCCGACGGTCAGCTTCAGCAGCGAGGCACGCTCCGCGTCCTTTTCCTTCTGCTGGGCTTCCTTGTACTGCTTCAGGGCGGCTTCGGTCGGAATCTGCGAAACGGTCTTTCCGTTGGCGGGGTCGCGGTACAGCATCACCAGCCGCGAAGCGTCAGTGTCATAGCTGAAGGCGATGGTCGGGAAGCGGTTGACCAGCGGATCGGTTCCACCGGTCGTGTCGGCGTCCGCCTGAGGGAGGGGGCTGGAGGCCGGAGTCCGGGTGCCAGCCCCTGGTTCGACGGCATCGCTGCCGCGGGGCGTCATGAAGGCGAACGGCCGCGAGACCGTCGATGTGGCCACCGCCACGTTCATGACCAGATTGTCCGGATCGGTGAATATCGAACATTAAATTACCTTAACCTGGACTGTGCGTAAAGAGTTTCTTTACACTTATTTGGAGTGGGGATTCTAACCCATATGGGGGAAAGGGATTTCCAGCAGGGAAAATATTTATGTCGAAAACTAAGATCTTCCCCTCCACAGGCTTGCGGTGGCGGCATCGGTCGTCCTAAAGCGTTGAGCCATGGCCACCATCCTCGAAGCCTTGACGCTGGCGCTCGACCTGCATCTCGTCGGCCGTTTCGGCGAGGCGCAGGAACTCTACACCCGCATCCTCGATGTCGAGCCGGAGCAGCCGGACGCCCTGCATTATCTGGGCGTCCTCGCCGGACAGATCGACCGGGGAGAGTTCGGCCTGACGCTGATAGGCAAGGCGCTGCTCCTGCGGCCCGAGGCAGCGGACATTCACGCCAACCGTGCCAATCTGCTGCGCGGGCTCGACCGGCCGGACGAGGCGGAAGCATCCTACCGTCGCGCGCTGGCGCTGCGCCCCGATTTTGCGGAGGCCTGGACCGACCGCGCCTTCGCCCGCCATGGCCGCGGCGATCCGGCCGCCATCGACGCCACCGCCACGATGCTGGAGCGCGCCCTGCGGATCGAGCCGGCGCTGGATCCGGCGAGGGAAAGGCTTGTCGGTCTGCTGCATGCGCGCGGCCGGCTGCGGCTGGAGTCCGGTCAGGCGACGCCGGCGCTGTCCGACCTGATCCGGGCCGCGGTACTCGACCAGCAAGATGCCGACATCGCCTTCCTTCTGGGCAATGCCCTGTTCGCCGCCGGGCTGCGCGCGGATTCGGTGATCGCCTTCCGCAACGCCCTGGCCCTGGTGCCGGACTTCCTGTCGGCGGCGCTGAATCTCGGCATCGCGCTGGCCGCGACCAACCATGCCGCCACGGCGCTGGCCCCGCTCCGCCATGCCGTCCGCATCGACCCGGCCCATCCGGCGCCCCGCGACACGCTGGCCCTCGCACTGCGTTCGCTGGGCCATGCCGAGGAGGCTGACGCGCTGGTCCGCCCGCCGCCAGCCCCGCCGCCGGCCAAACCGGATCCCAAGCCCGCTCCGTTCCGCCGGCCGCGCCGGCGTTCCTAAATCTTTGGCCTAAAACGCCGGCCGCTCGGCCAGCACCACCAGCCCGGTCACCGGTTCGCCGCTCTCGAAGCGCAGCCGGTCGTGGTCGCATCGCCGCAGCACAAGTCCGGCATTCGCCACCGCGGTGCGGATGTAGGAGTCGGCATGGGCATAGCGGCCGTGGGTGGCGACGCGGTGGGGCCGTCCGTCGGCCGTGTCCAACGCCTCCACCGTGAAGGCCAGCCGGCCGCCGGGGCGCAGCGCGGCGCAGGCGGCAGCCAGAGCGTCATCGAGGATGCCGAAATAGCAGAACACGTCTGCCGCCATGATCAGATCGAAAGCCAGCCGATGCGCCGTCAGGAAGCCGACCAGTTCCGCCTCATGCAGCCCGTCATACAGGCCGCGGGCACGGGCGCGGCTCAGCATGCCCTCCGACAAATCGACACCGACCAGCCGGCGGGCATAGGGCCGGAGCGCTGGCGCGCACAGCCCGGTGCCGCAGCCGGCATCCAGCACGTCGAGGTCGCCGGCAGGCTCTTCGTCGGACAGCAGACCGGAGAGAAGGGCCGGCGCCCGGTAATCCAGCTCGGCCAGCTTGCGGTCGAACTCATCGGCGAACAGGTCGAAGGTCTGGCGCACATAGTCGTCGGGCGCGCGCGGGTCGGCCTCCTCACCGGCGATGGCGGCGCCGATGTGGCGGGCCAGCGGGTTGTCAGGATGGTCGCGCCGCCACAGCCGGGCCAACGCCGCGGCATCCTCCTCCCCGCCCTGTTCGTGCAGCAGATAGAGCACGGCGCCGAGATTGTCATGGGCATCGGCCCAGTCCGGCCGAAGGCCCAGCGCCCGGCGGTAATCCACCGCCGCCCCGCCGAAGCGGCCGAGGTCGCGCAACAGGTTGCCGCAGTTGTTCCACGCCTCCGCATGGTCGGGGCGAAGGGCCAGCGACTGACGGAAGGCGGCTTCCGCCTCAACCGGCCGCTCCGCCTGACGCAGGACGGAGCCGAGATTGTAGTGCGCCATCCCCTCATGCAGGCCGTGGAAGACGGCGGCCCGGTAGGCGGCGGCGGCCTCGTCCAGACGGCCAAGCGCGCGCAGGGCGTTGCCGTGGTTGTTGTGGGTGCCCGCGAGTGTCGGGTCGGCGGCCAGAGCCCGGGCATAGAGCGGCTCCGCCCCCGCCGCGTTACCGGCCGCGGCCAGAGCGTCCGCCTGCCGGCTGAGCTTCACCGCGGGTGGCACGGCCATTCCCGCCAGTCCCCTGCGCACCCCGCCCCGCAAGGACGAGCGTGACCCTGCCATCGCGTGTTCCCCCCTTCTCCCGCAGGTCGATTCCCCGCCGATATCAATGGCATCTTTACCGTGATCCACCGATGATGGCACTCCCTTTGAGGGTGCGGGCAGTCAGGGACGGGGCCGGAACGTGGCGAAGCACACCAACATGCTGGCGCAGGCAGTGGCACACCATCAGGCCGGGCGTGTCGCCGAGGCGGAGCGCGGCTATCGCGACGTGCTGGCCGCCGACCCGCGCAACGCCGACGCGCTGCATCTGCTGGGGGTGCTGGCCCTGCAATCGGGCCATGCGGACGAGGCGGTGACCCTGATCGGCAAGGCCCTGGCGCAGGCCAGGGGAGTCGCCGATTACTGGGACAATCTGGGCAGCGCGCTGTTCGCCGCCGGACGGCCGGACGAGGCGGCGCAGGCCCACCGCAACGCCACCATCCTGGACCCGCAGGGGGCGCAGCGGCGGCACAATCTGGGCAATGCGCTGGCAGCCCTTGGCCGTCACGACGAGGCGCAGCGGGCCTTCGCCACGGCGCTGGCGCTGAAGCCGGATTATGCCAAGGCTTGGTACAATCTCGGCAACGGCCATGCCGCACTGCACCGCTATGACGGGGCGGTGACGGCGCTGGACCGCGCGGTGCGGCTGGCGCCGAGCATGGTGGAGGCGCACAACAATCTCGGCGACGCTCTGGCGATGGCCGGCCGGCTGGACGAGGCCATCGCACAGCACCGGCTGGTGACCCGGCACCGGCCCGACGATGCCACCGCCTTCTACAATCTGGGCGCCGTCCTGCAACAGAAGGGCGCCTTCGAGAGTGCCGAGATCGCCTATCGTCAGGCGCTGAAACGCAACCCGCGCCACAGCGCCGCGCTGAACAATCTGGGCAGCGTCCTGAAGCGGCTGGGCCGTCCCGATCAGGCGGAGCTGTGCCACCGGCAGGCGCTGGACCTGCACCCGGAGTTTGTGGAGGCGCGCTACAATCTCGGCAACGCCTTGCAGGCGCAGGGGCGCTACGAGGAGGCGGCGGCCTGCTTCGAGGAGGCACTGGCTCAGCAGCCCGACCTCGCCACCGCCACCTACAACCTGTCTCTGCTGGCGCTTCTTCACGGCGACATCGCGCGCGGCTGGGCCGGGTACGAGCGGCGTTTCGCCGCCGGCGAGGCGGTGCCGAACCGGCGCTTCCCGATTCCGCGCTGGGATGGAGCGGTGCTGCGCGGCAAGAGGCTGCTGATCTGGCGCGAACAGGGCGTTGGCGACGAGATGATGTTCGCCTCCTGCTATCCGGACGTCGTCGCCTGGGCAGGCGGACCGGTCACCATCGAATGCGATCCGCGTCTGGTGCCGCTGTTCCGCCGCTCCTTTCCGAAAGCCACGGTGCGGGCTGAAAGCTGCACCGGTGACGCTTTCGGCGAGCCCTTGCGCGAAACCATCGATCCGCCCGACTGCGACCTCCAGGTTGCGGCGGGCGACCTGCCGGAACTGCTGCGCGGCAGCCTGTCCGCTTTCGAGCCGCAGGGCCCCTGGCTGGTGGCGGACCCAGCGCTGGTGGAGCGGTGGCGGCAGCGGCTGGCGGCGCTGGGTCCGGGCCTGCGGGTCGGCATCGGCTGGCGCAGCCAATTGATGACCGCCGACCGCAAGGCTTCCTACGTGATGCTGGAGCATTGGGGACCGCTGTTCGCCGTGCCCGGCCTGACCTTCGTCAATTTGCAGTATGGCGACTGCGAGGCCGAGATCCGGGCGGCAGAGGAGCGCTTCGGCGTGACCATCCACCACTGGACCGATCTGAACCTGAAGGACGATTTCGATGGCGCGGCGGCGCTGACCGCCAACCTGGATCTGGTGATCTCGCCGGCGATGTCGGCGGGGGAACTGGCCGGTGCGCTGGGGGTTCCGGTCTGGCGCTTCGGCGGCCGCGACTGGACGCAACTTGCCACCGGCGCCCGCCCCTGGTTCCCGACCATGCGTCTGTTCCAGCCGAGGCCGGGCGAAGCGCTGGACTCGATCATCGGAGCCATCGCCGAGGCACTGCGCGCCATGATGCCGGAGCCCGAGCCCGCTTCCGAGGAGAAGGCGGCCCACGAACCGGAAAAGCCCGCCGATTTCGATGCGCTGCTGAACCATGCCGCCGACCTTCACCGCAGCGGCCGGACGGATGAGGCGGAAGCGGCCTACCGTGCCGCCATCGCCGCCGATCCCCGCCGCGAAGCTCCTGGCCATCCCGACGCCCTGCATCTGCTTGGGCTGTTGATGCACCAGACCGGGCGGAACGACGATGCCCTCGCCCTGATCGGCGAGGCGTTGCGCATCGACCCGGCCTTTCCCCAGGCCTGGAACCATCTGGGTCTGGTGCATGAAATGGAAAAGCGCCACGCCGACTCTACCTTCGCCTTCGCCCGCGCGCTGGCCCTGCACCCCGCCTATCCGGAGGCGCTGACCCATCTGGGCCTCGTCCATCAGATCGGCGGCCGGCCGGCCGAGGGCATGCGGCTGCACCGCCGCGCCATCGCCATCCAGCCCGACCATATTCCGGCCCATGCCAATCTCGGCCATGCCTGCGAACTGACCGGACAGACGGTGGAGGCGACCGGCCATTACCGCCGTGCGCTTGCCCTGCAACCGGAGTCGGCCGAGGCCAACAACAACCTTGCCACCATGGCGACGCTGGCCAACCGGCTGGACGAGGCGAAGAGCCATCTGCGCCGCGCGCTGCGGGTCGATCCCGGCTTTGCGCTGGCGGCCTGGAATCTCGGCTTGATGGATCTCGCCGACGGGCGCATTGCCGAGGGCTGGGCCGGCTATTCGCGTCGCTTCTCCGCCCGGCAGTTGCAGCGGGCGCGCCGCATCGACCGGCCGGTCTGGATGGGCGAGGCGTTGCAGGGCCGGCGACTGCTGGTCTGGTCGGAACAGGGTGTCGGCGACGAGATTCTCTTCGCCTCCTGCTTCGACGCCCTGAACGGGTTGGACGGGCCGGTCACCGTCGAGTGCGACCGGCGGCTGGTCAGCCTGTTCGCCCGCTCCTTTCCCTGGGTGGCGGTACGGGCGGAGACGGCGGACCCCGCCGGGCGGGAGACGATCGATCCGCCGGATTGCGACTTGCAAATGCCGGCGGGAAACCTGCCCGCCCTGGTCCGCGACAGGGTGGCACGTTATCCGGACCGTCCGGCCTATCTGCGCCCCGACCCCGGCCTCGTCACCCGGTGGCGCGAGCGCCTCGCCGCCCTGCCCGGCCTGAAGGTGGGGCTGGCATGGCGCAGCCAGATCGTCACCGCCCAGCGTGCCGCCGCCTACACCGGCCTTGCCGACTGGGCGGCATTGCTCGACATGCCCAGCGTCAGCGTGGTGATGCTGCAATATGGCGACTGCACCGCCGAACTGGCCCGGGTGGAGACGGCAACGCGCCGGCTGCACCGGTGGGACGACCTGAATCTGAAGGATGATTTCGAAGGCGTTTCCGCCCTGATCGCCAACCTGGATCTGGTGATATCGCCGGCCACGGCGGTCGGCGAACTGGCGGGCGCGCTGGGCACGCCGGTGTGGCGGCTCGGCACCCGCGACTGGACGCAGATCGGCACCGGCGCCCGGCCCTGGTTCCCGGCCATGCGCCTGATCCAGCCGCAGGACGGCCAGGGGTTGGCCGACGCGGCCCGGCGGGCGGTGCATGCGCTGGCGGCGCTGGCTCCGACCGGATGAGCGCCGGCCATCACCTGCTTGCCGAGGCGTTCGACCGTCACCAGTCCGGCGGCTTCGACGAGGCGGAGCGTCTTTACCGCCGCATCCTCGCCCGTGAACCGGCGGAGGCCGAAGCCCTGCACCGCTATGGCCTGCTGGTCGCGCAGGTGGGCCGGCTGGAGGAGGCCGACGGGCTGCTCTCCCGTGCCTCGTCCCTGGACTCGAGAGCGACCGAGGTGGCGGTCAACCACGCAAAAATCCTGCGCGCCCTGCACCGGCCGGAGGATGCCGCCCGCCGGTTCCACCATGCCCTGGCCTTGTTGCCCACCCTGCTGACGGCGCTGGAGGGGCTTGGCCATGCCGAACGCGAAGCCGGCCATACCGCTGCGGCGGCGGAAGCCTATGGCCGGGCGGCACGGCTCGACACCGGTGCGGCAGTGCTGCATCAATGGGGCATCGCGCTGGAGAGCCTCGGTCGGCCCGAGGCCGCGGCGGAGGCGCTGCGACGCTCCGCTCGCCTCGATCCCACGGTTCCCTCCGTCGCCGTCAGGCTCGCCGCGATCCTCGAGCGGGTGGGATGCAGGAGCGAGGCTGCCGGCTGGTATCGCCGTGCGCTGGTGCTTCAGCCTGGCCGTGACGAGGTGCGCAGGGCGCTTTCCGGCATCGCCGGACCGGCCGTTGCCCTGCCACCGGTGGCATAACCCTTTGGTCCAAAGGGTCTGTTGGCCTCCGGATGGTGGTGCGCGAAGTGATTTCAAGACCCCACCCCTGCGACCCACTGTCATACGTCTGAACGGTTGAGGCATCTTTTCGCATGGTTTGACCGCATAAAACGCAAGATTTAGGTTGTTCGGCGGTTCGGATGGGTGAACACTGCTGTTACCGGACCGTCACATTGAGGCGGGACGCGGACTGATCACATGGAGAGCGACTCATGCACACTGAAGCTCGCCTTTCGTCTCTGCAGGAAAAGCACATGCGTCTGGACCGGGCGATCCTCGACGAGGAGAAGCGCTCATGGCCGGATGAGAGCGCAGTGAAGCGCCTCAAACTCGAAAAGCTGCACGTCAAGGAAGAGATCGATCGCCTGACGCGCCCCGGCCCGATGAATTGATCCCCCCAATCACAGCAGCGACCTTTGATCTTCACCCTTGAATAGGGGTTAAAGGCCGGGTTGAGGTGGACCGCCTCACCCCGGCCTTTTGACGTCCGGATCCCGGAAACCGCCGCCGGTCCGACGGAAGCGTTCAAGCTCCACCGCCACCTTGGGAAGGAGGTCGGCCACCCGTTCGCCCGGACCGGTCCAGAACAGCCGCATCGACGGAAACCAAGGCCGCACACCGGTGCCGAGCGCCGTCCAATCGCCCGTGCGTCCCAGCCGCCAGACCGGCACGCCGAGCGCTCCGGCCAGTTCGCCGGTGGAGGTCGCCGGAGCGATCACCAGATCCAGGGCCGACATCAGCGCCGCCGTACCGTCGAGATCGTCGCGCAGGTCGATGTCGGCAAAGTCATGCGGCGCGCAGCCGAAAGTGCTGCGCGCCGCCGCCAGTTCCGTTTCGCAGTCGCCATATTGCAGGTTGACCGGGATCAGGCCGGGCAAGGTCAGCACCGGCCGCCAATCCTCGATGCGCGTGTAATCGGGCATGCGGTCGGGATCGAGCTGGCTGCTACGCCAAGTGATGCCGACCCGCAGGCCGTCACCCAATCCGGACAGGCGACGCCGCCATGTCTCGATTGCTGCCGGGTCGGCGCGCAAGGCCGGTCCCAGAGCGGCGAAGTCGGGCAAGGTGCCGCCCAATCGGCGCGACAGCGATCCGATGGGGGCATGGGCGTCGATGTCGGACGACGGCTCGCCGGGCGTGGCGGGGGCCGGACGCACCGTTGCCTCTGGGAAAGAGCGGGCGAACAACGGCACGAAGCGGGGATCGCACTCGACCACGACATGGCCGCCGTCATGGTCGGCCAGGGCAACCAGCTCCGGCAAACGCTGTGCGAACATCAGCTCGTCGCCGATGCCCTGCTCACGCCAGACCAGAATGCGTTTCCCCGACAGAGGCCCGCCGTCCCAGAGAGGGGCACCGGGGCGCCGGAATGCCGCCGCCATGTCGCGCGTGTCGAAGCGGCGGTCATAGCCATCCCAGCCCCCCGCCAACCGGCCGGCCGTCAGCTCCAGCAATCCGCCGTTGAAGGCCGCCGCCGCGTGGCCGGGCTCAACCGCCAGCGCGCGGGCGCACCATGGACCTGCCGCGGCGGCATCCCCCAGTTCGCGCAGCAGTCGGCCACGGTTCGCCATTGCGTCGGCGAGGGCGGGGGCGAGCGCCAAGGCACGGCGCCCTGCCCGTTCCGCCGGATCCAGCCGGCCGAGGCGGCGAAGCGCCACCGACAGGTTCATCCACCCCGCTTCCAGACCCGGTGTCCGACGGAGCGCCTGTGCATGCGCCCGCTCCGCCTCGGCCCAGCGGCCCAGCCGGGCGAGGGCGACGCCGAGATTGTCGTGTGCCTCCGCCAGAGCCGGGTCGGCCGCGACCGCCTTGCGATGAAGGTCAGCCGCGGCGGCGCTCCGCTCCAGCGCGTCGAGTGCATTGCCGAGGTTGGTCAAGGCCGCCGCGCTGTCGGGCTGGACCGCCAGAGCGGTCCGGAAACTCGCCGCCGCCTGCTCCACCCGCCCGAGCGCCAGACGGACATTCCCCAGGCTGATATGCGCCGTCGCATACTCGGGGGCCTCGGCGACCGCAGCGGCGATGCGCCCCTCCCCTCGCGCCGACGCGCCCGACTGGTGGGCGAGCAGGCCCGAGAGGTGCAAGGCCACCGGGTCGCGTGGGCGGCTTGCCAGCACTCGTTCATAGAGGGGAGCTGCCTGCTCCCAGGCACCGCTACGGTGGGCGCCGACCGCAAGTTCCAGGAGCCTGTCCGGGTCGGGGTCCGGATTCTGTGGCGTCGGCGGTCCCGGAGTCACCCTCCCCAGCCCCGATTACTGCCGGACTGGGCGCCCTGCCCCGTGGTGTCGCGTTGGCACGCAACGCACTCGCCATCCGGGCAATCGCGGCCTCAAGCCCTTCGCCGGGATTGGGCTGGAACAGCCGCATGGCCGGGAACCAGGGGCGGGCGCCGGTGGCAAGTTGCGTCCAGTCGCGGCCGCCGAAGCGCCAGACCGGAACCCCCAGCGCACCGGCCAGTTCCCCCGCCGACATCGCCGGCGAGATCACCAGATCCAGGTTGGCGGTCAGCGCCGCAGCGCCATCGAAATCGTCCTTCAGGTTCAGATCGGTCCAGCGGTGGATGGTCACGCCGAAGCGCTCCTCCGCCGCCCGGATCTCGGCCTCGCAGTCGCCATACTGCAGATTGACGAAGGTCAGGCCGGGCACGGCGAACAGCGGTCCCCAATGCTCCAGCATCACGTAGGAAGCCTTGCGGTCGGCGGTCATCAATTGGCTGCGCCAGCCGATACCGACCCGCAGGCCCGGACCCAGCGCCGCCAGCCGCTGCCGCCACCGCTCCACCAGCGCCGCGTCCGCCACCAGCCAGGATGTTCGGGCGGGAAAGCGCTTCAGGTCGGCACGCAGCAGGCGCGGCAGGCTTCCGGCGGCGATCTGGAGATCGGCGTCGCGCGGGTCGGCACTCTCCGGCCTGACATCGGCGCCGGGGAAGGACCGCGCAAAAAGCGGCACCAGCCGGCGGTCGCATTCGATCACTAGGCGACCGGCGCGCCGCATCGCCTCCTCATAGCAGGAGGCGAACAGGATCTCGTCGCCCACCCCCTGCTCCCGCCACACCAGCAGCCGTCGCCCGGCGATGTTCTCGCCGCGCCACGCCCGCATGGTCAGCCGGCGCCGCTGGTCCTGGAACTGCGGCGTGGCGAAGCGCCAGTCATGATCGGCCCAGCCGGCACGCAAGGCGCCCGTTTCCAGCAACAGAAGGGAGCGGTTGTATCGCGCCTGCGCGTGCTTGGGGTCGGCCTCCAGTGCCGCATCGAAGGCGGCAAGTGCCTCCTCCCGCCGGCCATGCCGTTTCAACAGATAGGCAAGGTTGCCGTGCGCATCGGCCAATGACGGCGCAAGCTCGATGGCGGTCCGGTGGCAGTTCTCCGCTTCCGCAATCCGGCCCATCGCTTCCAGGGCATTGCCGCGGTTGGTCCAGGCAACGGCAAGGCCGGGGTCGCAGCGGGTCGCACGCTCCAGCATTCGCGCCGCCTCGTCGAAGCGGAGAAGCTTGTGGAGGGCGCCGCCGAGATTGCTGAGGGCATCGGCCGTTCCCGGCGTCAGGCTGACCGCAATGCGATGGACCCTCACCGCATCCCCAGGGGTGTCGGCCAGTTCGGCCAGATGCCCCAGAGCGGGCGCCAGATCGGCGCGCAGGCGCAATGCGCGGACGATGGCGGACCGGGCGGCCGCCACCTGCCCGGTGCGGCGGAGCAGCGCCGTCCGGTTTACCCAATGGCCGGCACCGTCCGGCTGTGCGGCGACACAGGCACGGGACGCACGGTCGGCCGCTTCCAACTGGCCCATCCCCTGTTGGACTTCGCACAGGGCGGCATGGGCCGAGGCGTTGTGCGGGTCGGCGGCGGAAGCCCGGACCAGCAAATCCTGCGCCTTCTCCAGCGAACCGTGCCGCTTGGCCAGCACACCGCCCAGATGCAGGGCGACCGAATGGCCAGGTACCCTGTCGAGAAGTTGCTGCACCAGGGCCTCCGCCAGTGCAAAGTCGCCGGCACGGTATTGGGCGATGGCTTCCGCCATCTTCCGGTCGCCGTCGGGATCCGGCTTGGCGGGCGCCAGCATGGCCGTTTGCGGGGCCGTTTGCCGGGCTGCCTGCTGGACCGGCGGCCTGCCGGATGCCATGCGCTGCAACTCCTTCGCCATCCGGGCGAGCGTCCCGTCCAGAGCTTCGCCGGGAGTAGGCTGGAACAGGCGCATGGTCGGGAACCAGGGCCGAACCCCGCTGCCCAACTGGGTCCAGTCGCGGGCACCGAAGCGCCAGATCGGAACCCCCAGCGCACCGGCCAGCTCCCCCGCCGACATCGCCGGCGAGATCACCAGATCGAGGTTGACGGTCAGCGCCGCCGCGCCATCGAAATCGTCCTTCAGGTTCAGATCGGCCCAGCGGTGGATGGTCACGCCGAAGCGCTCCTCCGCCGCCCGGATCTCCTCTTCGCACTCGCCATACTGCAGATTGACGAAGACCAGGCCGGGCACGGCGAACAGCGGCCCCCAGTGCTCCAGCATCACGTAGGCGGCCGTGCGCTCCGACGTCATCATCTGGCTGCGCCAGCCGATGCCGACCCTCAAGCCAGTCCCCAGCGCCGCCAGCCGCTCCCGCCACTGTTCCACCAGCGTCGGGTCCGGCAACAGCCAGGGCGTTTGCCCGTCGAAACCGGACAGGCTGGCGCGCAGATGACACGGCAGGTCGCCCGCCGGGATATGGGCATCGACGTCCGGCGGTTGGATGGTTTCACCGCCGGCGGCATCGACCGATTCCGCCCTGACTGTCGCCTGGGGGAAGGAGCGCGCGAACAAAGGCACCAGCCGGCGGTCGCATTCGATCACCACATGCCCGGCCCGTCCGATCAGCGACGGGTAGCAGGAAGCGAACATGATCTCATCGCCGACCCCCTGTTCCCGCCAGACGAGCAGGCGGCGCCCGGCGGGATTTTCCCCCTGCCACAGCGGGGCGGCGATCCGCCGGTTCACATAGCCCTTCGCCCAGAACCGCCGACGGTAGCCGTCCCAGCCACCGGGCAGATCGCCGCGGGAAAGCCGCAGCATGCCGCGGTTGAGATGCGCGGTGTTGAGCGACGGATTGACCGACAGGGCAAGGTCCATCCAGGGTTCGGCCGCGGTATCGTCCTGATGGCATTGCCAGAGCATCATGCCGAGGTTGCCGGCCGCCTCCGCATGCCTCCCGTCGATCTCCAGTGCACGCCGGTGCGCGGCCTCCGCCTCGCCGATGCGCCCGAGCCTTTGCAGGACCAGACCGTAACCGGTCAGCGCGGCAGGGTTGCCGGCGTTGATCGCCAGGGCTCGCCGGTACATCCGACCCGCCTGGGAAAGGTCGTCGCGGTCGAGCAGCAGGCCGCCGAGATTGACAAAGGTTTCCACGCTGCGCGGGTCGGCCACTGCCGCGCTGTGATAAAGACGTTCGGCATGGTGGAGTTCGCGCCGCAAAATATGGATGCCGGCAAGATTGACCAGAGCCTTTCCATAATCGGGACGGAGCCGCAGGGCTCGCCGATACCAGCGCGCCGGCCTTTCGGAATCGGCTTCCAGGTCGTAGCGGCTTTCCAGCGACGTACCGTGGTTGTTCACCACCATGGCATCGCCGGGACTGAGCGCCACCGCCCGGCGGAGCACCAGGGTCGCCGGGCCCATCTCTCCCAGTTCGAGCAAGGCCACGCCCAGATTGTTGCAGGCCCCCTGCATCGCCGGTTCGCGGTCCAGCGCCAGACGGAACTGCACCACCGCATCCCTCAGGCACCGCGTGCCCTGAAGGGCGGTGCCGTAGCTGAAGTGCAGCTGCGCATTGCCGGGATGTGCCGCAACCGCCGCAGCCAGGATGCCGCGGGCCGCCTCGTGGTCGCCACGGCTGTTCAGCAGGGCGCCCAGTTCCAGCGAAAGTTCCTTATCGCCCGGCGCATCCTGCAGCGCGCGGCGCAGACAGGCCTCCGCATCGGGATGGCCCAAGTTCCGCAAACAGACCGCCAGGTGCCGCCATGCGGCGGAATGGGAGGGGTCGGCCTGCACCACCGCATAGAAGGCGTTGGCTGCCGGAGAAATCTGGCCCAATTCCCGTTGCAGCACGCCGTAATTGAAGCGTGCCGTCAGGTTGTCCGGCCCCATGGTCAGCGCACGGGCATAGGCCTCCGCCGCCTCATCCCGCCGGCCGAGGCGCTGAAGCACGGTGGCGCGGTTGTTGTAGGCCTCGACATAGCGGTCGTTCTGCCGGATTGCGACGACATAGGCGGCCAGCGCCTCCTCCAGCATGCCGAGATCGGCCAGGACATTGCCGAGGCTGTTGTAGGCCGTGGCGAAGCCGGGCTGCACCGCCAGCGCGGCCCCCAGATTGGCCAGAGCCTCCGCGGTACGGCCGGTCTGGTGGGCGATGATCGCCGACAGGTGCAGTGCGTCGGCATGCGCCGGATCATCGGTCAGGATGCGGCGGTAATGCGCCAGCGCCTCGGCAAGGCGGCCGGCGCGATGCAGCGGCAATGCGGCGTCGAGCAGCTCGGCGACGGTCACGGCGTCCGATCGGTGGTCGGTGGGTCTTCATCGTCGCCGGCGGCACTGTCGGCCAGACCGCCATCCAGCGATCCGCCATCCGCCGTTTTGAACAACTTGCGGCAGAGCTTGAGCGCCCGATAATAATTGCGGCTTTCGACAAGACGCGTGATCTCGTCCAACGTCTTGGAAGCGTCCGGCCGCGCCTCGCGGGTTTCGTCCAAGATCGAAGCGAAGCGTTGAAGATTCAGCGTCGAATCTTCCGGGAAGATGTAGACGAGCTGAATGACGAAATAGAGCTTCTTCTCGATGCAATCGATCTGCTCTTCCTTCAGAACCTCACGCCCGCGCAGGAAATTGGCGGTGTTGTAGAGGAAGAACGAACCCGGACGGTCGCCGGCACCGATGACGGCACCGTTGATGATGACCTTCTCGTTGGGACGAAGCACGAACTTGAGTGGCATGAGTGGGGAACCCGGGGCTTGTAGGCCGTTGCCGTCCGGCCTTTGCCGGACCGGTCCGGCCCAAAAAGAAACGGGCGGCGGCCTGATGCCGCCGCCCGCCGGGCGTGATCCTACCCGAACTTGCCGTCGGAACTCTACGCCTTAGAACAGACGCAGGATCGACTGCTGCGACTGGTTGGCGAGCGAGAGGGCGATGGTGCCCAGCTGCTGGCGGGTCTGCAGCATCAGCAGGCTGGCGCCTTCCTCGTTCTGGTCGGCCAGCGTCAGCTTGCTGGCGCCTTCCGTCAGCACGTCGCTGAACTCCTTGGTGAAGTTCTCGCGGGTCGTGATGATGTTCAGGTTGGTCGACAGGTTCTGCGAGGCCGAACGGATCGTCGCCTTCGCGTTGTCGAGGCCGGCCACCGCCTTGTCGATGTCCGCGCGGTCCGTCCAGCCGTTCTGCGCTTCGTCGAGTTTCAGACCCTGACCGCTGGTGGTCAGGTTGACCGCGTTCACCGTGATCGCGTTCGTGTTCGTCTCGTTCAGCTGGACGGTGATGTCGTTCTTGGAGTTGGCGTCGGAAATCTGCTTGGTGACGATGTTGGCCGAGCAGTTGGCCGAAGCCGCCTTCTTGATCGTCTTCGCATCGATGTCCATGTGCACCGTGCCGCTGTCGAAGGCGAATGCCTGATCGCCCCCTGTCAGCTTGCCGTCGCCCTTGTCGTTCATGGCGTCACGGGTGACCTGGGCACCGTTGGAGTTGGTGACCTGGATTTGCAGGTCGACCTTCTTCTCGATGGTCGAGATGCCGTTGCCCTGGTTGTTGGCCGCTTCCAGCAGGCGGCGGTCGACCGTGAAGGACACGATGGTGCCCGACGCGAAGCTTTCCGAAATCTTCTTGGTCAGCGCGTTGGTGGCGCTGGAGGTCAGCGTGAAGTCGGTCACCGCGCCGGCCGTGGCGTTGCCGGTGAGGGTGATCGTGCCGGTTGCGGTGACGGTTGCGGAGGCGACGTCCTTGCCGACCAGGCGGCCGGAACCGGTCAGGGCCGTGCTGATCGAGGCCCGCAGCTGGGTGGCCACCTGGGCCGAAGCGTTCTGGCCGACGGCGACGTCGCCCTTGGTGGCGGTGTAGCTGAAGGACTGGCCTTCCACCGTGATGGTGAAGATGTCGCCTTCTTCGATGGTCCCACCGATATTCACCGTCGACACCTGGGCCGAACCGGTCTTGGCGGCCGTCGTCAGGGCGGTCGAGGTGGTCTGGGTGTTGTCGAAGTAGGAGATCGTGCGGCTCTCGGTGCCGTCCGAAACGATGAAGTCGCGGGAACGGCCGTTGGCGCCGCGCACCTCGATCTGGACGTCGGAGAAGCTGCCCGACGAGCCGGACATCGTGCCCGACAGCTTCAGGCCGGTGAAGCCGTGCGCATTTTCCGCGCTGGAGATGTCGGCGGTCTTGCCTTCGATCGAGCCGTCGCCCTTGACGCGGATCGAGTAGGTGTCGGCCGATTGCACGTTGGTGACGCGGGCGTTGTCGACGCCGGTCATGCTGTTCACGGCGGCACGGGACGCACTGGTGCTTTCCATGCTCATGCCGTTGCCGGCGATCAGGTTCTTACCGCCGTAACCGCTGTCGGCGGCGAGCTTGTCGATCTGGCCGCGCAGGGTGTTGAACTGGGCGGCCAGCGACTTGCGGGTGGCGACGGAGGCGGCATCGTTGCCGAGCGCCGCATAGGCGGCGGTGGTCAGGCCCTTGGCCTGGTCGACCATGGAATTGATCGAGGTCAGGCCCTTGTCGGCGGCCTGGATGGTGCTGATCGACTGGCCCATCGCGTCCTTCAGCGACGTCAGGTCGCCGGCGCGCTGGTTCAGACCCTTGGCCGAGAAGAAGGCGGTCGGGCCGTCGAGGGCGGTGTTGACCTTGTTGCCCGTCGACAGGATGTTCTGTTTCTTGTTGATCTGCTCCTGCGTGCTTTGCAGCTGCAGGAGGTTGGTCCGCATGGAAGAAGACAGGGTAACGTTGCCGGCCATGGTAGCCACTCCTTTGGAGGATCAATGTCCGGAAGCGCACTGCTTTCGAGGCGCTTGAACCGGAAGGGGACTAATTCCCCCGCCAAAGGGGTAGGCAAAAAGCGGGCCAGTTCAAATTTGCCGGGTTTCCTTGGCAATCCGTGCCGGTGGGCAGGAAGCGACCCGGCAAATTTTGCCTAGCTTCCGGCAAATTCTGCCGGTCAGGCGGCAGGGCTTGCCGGGGCGGCAGATTCTGCCGGGCATTTCCTGCCGGGCAGGACAACCGTTTCGCACACAGCCAGCGGCCCGGCGACGAGCGCAGCACTGCCCCAGGACCAGCCGACGCCGAAGCCGGACAGCAGGAGACGGCGAGGGCCGGCGGTCAGGCTGTCGGCCAGCGAAGCGGCAAGGGCCAGGGGAATGGAGGCGGAACTGGTGTTGCCAACCTCGCGCAGGGCGACGACGGTGCGGTCGGCGGCAACGCCAAGTTTCTGGCCCAGATGGCGGATCATCTGGGCGTTGGCCTGATGCAGGACAAGGTGGTCGACCATGTCCGTGGTCCAGCCGGCATCGTCGAGCGCGGCACGCACGCTTCCCGGCACTTCGCGCAGGGTGAAGGCGAAGACCTGGGTCCCGTCCATGAACAGGCGTGCCGGCCGGTCCGGATGGCGCATCGCCCCGCCGTCGGCCGCCAGATAGGGTGCGCCGGCCCCATCGCTGCCCAGGTCGAAGGAGATCGGGTCCGCCCTGTCGTCAAGCTCCAGCGCCACCGCAGCTGCCCCATCGCCGAACAGCGGAGCGACCGCCCGGTCCTCCGGGTCGATCAGCCGCGAGGTGGTGTCGCCGACCAGCAGCAGCGCCCGCCGTCCGGCCGGCTTCAGCATCCCGCCGGCGACCCACAGCCCATAGACGAAGCCGGAGCATCCATGGGTGATGTCGAGCACCGCCGCGCCCTTGCGCAGCCCGAGCCGCCGGTGCAGCAGCGACGCTGTGCCGGGCAGCGTCTGGTCGTGGGTCTGGGTCACCAGAACCAGCAGGTCGATGCTGCCGGGCTCCCACCCCACCCCGTCGAACAAGCGGCGGGCGGCGGCCTCGGCAAGGTCGCTGGTGCATTGGCCGGGGGCAACGATCCGCCGCTCCTCGATCCCGGTGGCGGCGGCGACCTTGCGGGCCCCCTCCTCGCCGAACCGGCGGGCGAGATCCGCAACCGTCTCACGCCCCTCCGGCACGCAGCCGACGATGCCGCGTACGCACACGCCGTCGATCCGGCTGGCGACCATCTCCGCCTCCCCCGTTTTCCTGCAGCGTCACATGCGGCCTCAGCAGGTGATGCCGCCGTCCACTGTAAGGGTTTGACCCGTGATGAAGCCACCGCCGTCGCCCAGCAGGAAACGGACCAGCGGCACCACGTCCGCCGCAGTGCCCAGTCGGCCCAGCGGCGTGCGGCGCACGATCTGGTCGCGCTGCCCGTCGGACAGGCTGCCCGACATCTCGGTGTCGAGATAGCCCGGCGCCACCGAATTGACGGTGATCGCCCGCCGCCCGACCTCCCGTGCCAGCGCCCGGGTCAGCCCGTCCAGCCCGGCCTTCGACGCCGAATAGGCGGCCAGACCGACATAGCCGCGCTGTCCGATGATGGAGGAGATGTTGACGATGCGACCACCCTGTGCGCCCGCCCCGCGGGCCGCCAGCTTAGCGCGCAGAAAGGCGCGGGCCGCCTGGAGCGCCCCGGTGAGGTTGGTCTGGATCACCGCCTCGGCATCGACCTCCGGAAAGGTCGCCAGCACGCCTTCGCGGGCGATGCCGGCATTGTTGACCAGCCCCCACAGCGGCGAATTGCCGCCCCAGGCGACAGCGGCGTCGAAGAAGGCGCGGACCTCCGCCCCATCGCCGATCCGGCAGGGGTGCCAGAACAGGTCGGGGCCGGCCAGCCGCTCCAGCGCCTCCGACGGGGCGCGGCTGCAGGTGGAGACCCGGCAGCCGTCGGCCAGCAACGCCTCAACCAACGCAAGGCCGAGGCCGCGGCTGCCACCAGTGACGATGATGTGCCGCTTGGTCCGGGAGCCATCCTCCACGGTCGGATGGGCAGCGGTCATTGTGGTCCCTTTCGGCTCTTCTTGCCCGCCGCGCTCAGCGGGATATGGTCGGCGAAGGTCAGGGCGCGCGGGCGGGCAGCAGGGGGCAGATCGGCGGCGGCGGCGCGCAGGCCGGTGCGCAACGTCGCCTCGTCCACGCCCGGTGCCGCCACGATGGTGGCGGTCAGCAGATGGCCGGTGATCGGACTCGGCACGGCAACGACCATGGCATCGGCCACCCCGTCGACCGCGAGCAGGCGGCGTTCCACCGCTTCGGCGGAGACCTTCACACCACCGACATTGACCAGCCCGTCGAGACGGCCGGCGAACAGCACACGGTCGCCTTGGCGTTCCACCAGATCGCCGGTGGACAGCCAGCCCTCGCAGTCGGCCGCTCCGGAGGCGGCGCGCGGGCTGCGCACCTCCAGCACGCCGTCGACGATGCGGAGCGCCAACCTGTCGGGCGCATCGTCCAGCCATGCGGCGGGAAAGCCGGCACGGCCGTCGGCGACGGCGAACAACGCACCGGCCTCGGTCGACGCGTAGATATGGCGCAGCCGGGCATCGGGGAACCGCGCCGCCAGCCGGTCGAGCAGCGGCTGGTCGGCGGCCTCGCCCCCCAGCGTCAGCGCCGCCAGCGGCAGTTCCGCATCGCCGAGCGCCATCAGGAAGGCCCGCCAGAAGCTGGGCGTGCCGCTGACATGGGTCACGGCATGGCGGCGCGCGGCTTGCGCCAGGGCGGCGACCGTGCCGCCACTGCCACCGGGCACTGCGACCAGCAGAGCCCCGGCCGCCGCTGCGGTCAGCATCACCTGAAGACCGGCGAAGGCGCCGGGATCGTAGGTCAGCAGCCAGCGCGCGCCCCCCTCCGTCGCGCCGCGCAGCCGGCCGCGCAAACCGGCGAAGTAATGGCGCAGGCGCTTGGGCGTGCCGGTGGTGCCGGAACTCTCCAGCGTGACGGTGAAGCCCGGCCCCGGCTGCCAACCCTCCGGATCCGCTGCGCCACGGGCCAGCAGAACGCCCTGCCCCGCCGCTTCGGCCGCCGCCAGAGCGGCCAGCACGCGCGACGGCCGGTCGGCCTGCACGACGCCGCCCGCCGGAACCGGGAGTTCGGCGAGATCCGCCCAGACGAAGCTGTCCTCCCCTTCGATCAGGCGGAAGGCGGGGTGGAGCCAGTCGGGGCGGCGGCCGGTCATGCCGGGACGGTGTAGAGCGCCGCCAGTTCGCCGACGGTGGTGAATTGGCGGAAGCCCTCGCGGAAGGGATCCTGGCCGGTCCGCTGTTCCAGCACCACCAGCAGCGTCGCGAGGTCGAGGGAATCGATGGGCAGATCGCCGTCGAGGAAACGGCTGTCCGCCGTCAGGGGCGGCAGCGCCTCCCCCTTGTCGGCGGCGATGCGGCCGAGTTCCTCGGCGATCAGGGCGAAGATGCTGTCGGTCATGGTCGGTTCAACTCAACGGATCGGACGGCCCGGATCGACCGTCGTCGCAGCCGTCCAGAAAGCTGCGGATGGCGGCGGTCACCGGGCTGGCGGCCTCGATATGCGGCAGGTGGCCGGCCTTGTCGAACACCCGGTAGGGTGCGTCCGGCGGCAGCCAGTCGGCCGGCGGCATCGGGATGATGCGGTCCTCGCGGCCCCACAGCACCTGGATCGGCATCGGATAGGCGCTCCAGTCCACCGGCGCTCCACCGCCGGCATGGGCGGCGAAGGACGTCGCGACGATGCGCTCGAATCCGGCGCGGCGGACCGGGTCGGCGCCCTGCGCATGCAGCACCTCGCCGAAGCGGGGAATCAGCGGCGAGGGGCCGGCGAACAGCCGTTCGGCACAGGCACGTCCTTCCGCCACGTCGGCGGGAGCCATGGCCCGACGCAGGAAGTCCAGATCGAAAGCCGTGCCCAGGCCGGCGCTGGACAGCAGGGTCAGGCTCGCTACGCGGTCGGGCGCCAGCCTCGCCAGCTCGCGCGCGACATAGCCGCCCATCGAATGGCCGACCACATGCACGCGCGGCAGTTCCAGCCCGTCGAGGAATTCGACCAGCCACGGCGCGAAGTCGGAAACCAGGCCGCTGCCGACATCGGGCGTCGATCCGCCATGGCCCGGCAGGTCGACGGCGATGGCACGCCGCCGCGACGACAGGGCCGACAGGTTGAACTGCCAGGTCAGGCGGTCGCCGGCGAAGCCATGCAGAAGCAGCACGGGCACGCCGCCGCTGCCCACCGAAAGATAAGCGGCTGGGCCGCCTGCGACGGTGGCGACACCGGCGCGCAGGCGGCTTCCTTCCGATACAGGACCGGCCGAAACGGGGCGGGCTGAGACAGGCCGGGGAATGGGCACCGCTCAGGCCGTGACCGGCGCACCCGCCAGGGCCAGCAGATCGCCCACCGTCTTGGCCTTGGCCAGCTTCTCGCCTTCGACCACGACGCCGGTCTTCTCGTCCACCAGCGCGATGAAGCTGATGACCGCCAGCGAATCCCAGGCCTCCAGCGATTCCAGGGCCTCCTCGCCGCTCAGCGTACCGGGATCCAGTTCGAGCATCTCGTCAAGAGCGAGCAGGAATTCGTTGCGATCCATCAGTTTTTCTCCTTGGTCGAACCGAGACCGGGTCAGTGCAGCGACTTTTGCCGGACCGAGCGGTTGATGTCCACCCAATCGGGGTGGTCACGAAGAGTTTTGCAACAATCCTGCCAGCCGAAGACGGGGTTGGCCGGCAGGAGCGCCTCCAGCAGGCGGCGCACCAGCTCGTAGTCGGCGGGTTCGTCCACGCACCAGCGCTGGCCTTCCAGATCGCTGTCCAGCGGCAGGTCGGGCACCAGCGCCGTCCCCAGCCGGAACCGGTCGGGGCGGCGGTAGAGGTAGGGGGTGACATGCTCCCGCTCCACCGGGTCGGTGGCGTTCGCCGCTGCCTCGTCCAGCAGACGGCGCGGAAAGATCTCGGCGTCCAGACCGCGCGGATAGCGCGTGCTGTCGATCGACAGATAGTCCAGCGGCTGGCCGTCCTGGAAGGCGGCGATCAGGCGGCCGACCAGCGCCGGGTCGATCAGCGGACAGTCGGCGGTGACGCGCACGACCAGATCGGCTTCGGCCGATGCGGCGGCACCGGCGAAGCGGCCCAGCACATCCTGCTCGTCGCCGCGGAAGACGGTGACGCCAAGTCCCTGCGCACACTCCACCACCGGGTCGTCGGCGGCATTCACCGTCGTCGCCAGCACCACCGCATCCAGGCCGGGAGCGCGGGACAGCCGCTCCAGATGATGGGCCAGCAGCGGGCGGCCGGCGGCCGGCATCAGCACCTTGCCCGGCAGCCGGGTCGAGGTCATGCGCGCCTGCGAGATGGCGACGGTCCTCTGCTTGCTCGGGGTCTTAGCCATGCGGCCCCTCCCCTGGAGGTGCCAGCATGTCCCAGCCCAGCGGCTCTCCCCGGTGCAGGCGGCGGACGGCGCGGCGGCCCAGCACGTCGGGCAGATGCCTGGGCGCCATCCCGAAGCCGGGGCGGATGGAGCGGACATTGGCGGCGGTCAGCGGCTCCCCCGCCTCGACGTCGGCAACGACATAGAGGGAACGGCGATAGTCGCGACCGCCGGCCTCGCTGGGCTTCACCCCGTAATCGACGCGGCCCATGGCGGCGGTCGCCGTGCGCACGGCGTCGGCCATCGCCCTGAATTCCGCCGGCTCCAGCGAAAAGGCGCTGTCGACACCGCCGTCGGCGCGCGACAGGGTGAAGTGCTTCTCGATCACCGTCGCACCCATGACCGCGGCGGCGACCGGCACGGCGATGCCCTGGCTGTGGTCGGACAGGCCGGCGGTGACGCCGCCGAAAGCCTCGGCCAGGTGAGCGATGGTCCGGAGGTTGCAATCCTCCGGAGGGGTGGGATAGCCGCTGACGCAGTGCAGCAGGGCGAGCGGGACATCGCCCGCTGCGGCCACCGCCTCCTCGATCTCGCCCAGCGTTGCAAGGCCGGTGGAGATGATCAGCGGCTTGCCGGACCGTGCGGCGCGGCGGATCAGGGGAAGGTCGATCACCTCGAAGGAGGCGATCTTGAAGGCCGGGGCGTCGAGATCCTCCAGCAGTTCGATGGCGGTCTCGTCGAAGGGAGAGCTGAAGATGGTCAGCCCGAGCGACCGCGCCCGCTCGAACAGGGGCGCATGCCAATCCCACGGGGTGTGCGCCTCGCGGTAGAGGTCGTGCAGGGTGCGTCCGTCCCAGAGCCCGCCCTCCAGCCGGAAGCCGGGACCGTCATGGGCGATGGTGATGGTGTCGGCGGTGTAGGTCTGCAGCTTGACCGCGTCGGCCCCCGCCTCCTTCGCCGCGTCCACCAGCGCCAGGGCACGGCCGAGGTCGCCATTGTGGTTCCCCGACATCTCCGCGATCAGGTAGGGCGGATGACCCTGCCCAATCGGGCGCCCCGCGATGGACATCGGCGGTCGGCTGGGGAGACGGCCGTTGGCATGGCCTGGAGCGGCATTCGACACGGGCAGGTATTCCAATCGGATCGGTCTGACGGACCCAGTCTTTCACGAAATCATGAAGGAAGGTTAATTTCCGGTGGCCGGTCCGCCGCGCAGCAGGGCCCGCGCCTCCTCGCCATAGGCGAGCAGCCGTTCGACACAGCGGGTGCGGTCGCCGATCTCGACGAAGCGCGCCTTGGCCGCAAGCTTGGCCTCGGCGAGGGCCTCGGCATCGGTGGCGAGCGCCACGGCACGCGCCAGATAGGCGTCGCGGTCGGGCACGCAGAACGCCGGGCCGGCATTGCTGGCGACGTCGCCCGAGCCATAGCTGATCACCGGCACCCCCTCCGCCAGGGCATAGGAGGCGCCGCCGCCGCCGCCCTGGCGCGGCGGATTGAGGAAGACATGGCAGCGGGCATAGAAGGCGCGGATGTCGGGGACATGGCCGAGGCAGCGCATGCGGTCCCGATTGCGCAAGGCGGCAAGGCGGCCCGGCAGTTCCTTCACTTCGCCGGCGAAGACCAGAGCGCCGTCCGGGCAGCGCTCCAGGATCTCGTCGAACAGCTCCAGAGTGTCCTCCCCCACCTCCAGGTCCAGACGGGTGCCGACCACCGCGAAGAGGACGGTGTCGTCGGGGAAGCCGGTTTCGACGCGCTTGCCGTCGGACGGCGGCGGCGTGAAACCGAAGGTGAAGGGGCGGAAGCGGCGGGCGAACGGCGCGCGGTAGAGGGCCGGGATGGAGCGGGTATGGTCGTTCTCCTCGTACCCCAGCACGATGTGGGCGAGCGAGACGGTGATGCTGGAGGTCGTGGGGATGGCGACGACCGGCCGGGCATCGGCCTCCGCGTACAGGTCGGCGACGATGTTGGATTCCGCCGAAGGCGACGATGAGATCCGGATCGTAGCCGTCGATGGCGTCCACGATGACGCGCAGCTTGTCCTGGCTGAAGGCCGGTTCGGTGAAGGAGGCGACCTTCACCTGCCGGCCGAACATCTTCAATGCGTAGACGCCGTCCAGATCGGCCGCGACCTCTGCCACCATCGGCGGGATGAAGACATTCTCGACCCTGGCGGGCATGCCGTTGACGTTGATGATGGCGACGTCCAGCCCGAAATCGTCCTGCATGCGGGCGGCGAAATCGAAACAATCGCGGGTCGGCTGGTGTCCCTGGTTGGTGAACTGGTTGGTGACCACCGCGACGCGGCGGATCGGCCCGTCGCGAAAGGCCGCCCGCGCCGGTGTCAACCCCCAGCGCCGCGCGATCTGCCTGACCATCGCCGTGTAATAGCGGAACAGGTCGCAGGCGACGAAGGTCGCCATCTTCTCGCCGCTGGCGGTTCCCAGGAACAGCTGCCGCGAGATGCACCAGTGGGTGTAGTGCAGCGCCGCCGGATCGGCGCTGTCGCCGCCAAGGATCAGGTAATGAAGGATGCGCTCCAGATGATAGAGATCGCCGGTCAAATGGAACAGCACGGAACGCAGCCGGATCGTGTCGTTCACCGGCGTGTCGCGCTCAAGCCGTTCGGCAAGCTCCATCCGGCCGTCGAACTCCATGGCCCGGCGGATCTCGTCGCAAAGCGCGGTGAAGCGGTTGAGCTTGCCGGCGTCGATTTGCCGGTCGGTGAGAAAGACCGTCAGTGCTGCGGCGGCCGCGGTCACGCGGTCGGATGGAACCGTTCCCGGCATCGTCTTGACCCTTCCACTCCAGGCAGCCTTCCCGTGTGTACCGCCGCCACAGCAGGCCGTGCAAGCGGGCACTTCCCCCGGCAATCCATCGGCGATGGGTGCAGCGCGGCAGAAGCCGTTGCGCAAGGAGGCGGATTGCGACACACTCCGAATACCCATATTTTTAAAAGGGAAACTGAGATGGCTGGCTTCGACTCCACCGCCGGTGCCGCCGGCGTCGTGACCGGGCTGATCGAAAAGGCCGCTGCCGAACTGGACGCGATGTCCGATGCAGCGGCCGAGATCGCGCCGGAGGTCGGCGACCTCACCGGCGTGCTGGTGGAGGCGCAGCGGATCGCCGACCGGGCCGCCCTGGAACTGCGCCGGCTGACCCAGAAGCTGGCGCGGGCGGCCGCCTAAGTCTTGAGCCCGGCGACGCCGTCCAGGATCACCCCCTCGTCCAGGGCACGGCGTTCCAGCTTGGCGCCGAACAGCTTGGCGCCGGTCAGATCGGTCCTGGCGAGGTCGCAGCCGCGCAGGTTGGCGAAGGACAGATCGGCATTGCCGAGATTGACCGACCGCAGGCAAGCGCCGCTGAGATCGGCATAACGCAGCTTGGCTCCCGACAGGTCGGCCGGGCGGGACCGCTGCTCGTCGAACACCAGGGGGCGCAGGTTGACGTTGCGCAGATCGGCATTGTTCAGCTTGGCGTTCCGCAGGCTGATGCCGCGCAGGTCGCCGTCCGTCAGCTTGGCGCCGCGCAGGTCGGCGCGGTCCAGCACCGCGGCCTGCATCTGCACGCCGGAGAGGTCCAGGCCGTAGAGCGTCGCCCCGGCCGCGCGCAGCATGGTCAGGCACATGTGGGCCAGCGACGGCGCATGGCGCAGGTCGAAACCGGACAGGTCGAGCATCGCGCCCTGCGCCCCGCTCGACCCCACCCAGGTCATATGGTCGGCCAGCAGGTCTTCCAGGGATCGCCCCAGTTCGGCCACCACCCGGCCGACCGGCTTGTCGGTCAGCGCCTCTTCCACGTCGGCGTCGGTGAGGTCGGCCATCACCATGGTGGCGCCGGTCAGCACCGCGCCGCGCAGACAGGCGCCGCGCAGATCGGCACCGGACAGGTCGGCCCCTTCCAGGTTGGAGCCGGTGAAATTGGCGCCGCGCATGGTTGCCCGCACCAGCTTGCACCCGCGCATCACCGCGTCCGAGAAGTCGGTATGGACCGCCATGATGCCCGACATCCGGGCGTTGGTCAGGTTGGCCCCGGACAGATCGGCACCGTCGGCGTCCGCCGGACTGGACTCGATCTGCACCATGTGCAGATGGCCGGAGCGGTCCTTCTCGGCCAGGGAGCCGTCGCGCAGATCCGCCTCGAACAGGTTGGCGCCGACCAGGATGGCGCCACGCAGGCAGGCGCCGCGCAGGTCGGCCTTGATCAGGCTGGCGCCGTCGAAATTGGCCTGCCGCAGGTCGGCGACGAAGAAGGAGGCGCAGTCGAGCCGCGCACCGGACAGGTCGGCGCCGCGCAGGCTGGCGCCGACGAAATCGGCATGGGCCAGATCGCGCCCCGATAAATCCAGGCCGGACAGATCGCAGAAGGAGAGATTGGCGCGCGCCCCGCCGACACGGGCGTTGCGGAACATCTCGTGCTTGCGCACCGCCTGATCGAGCTGCGCCTGGTCGAAGCGCCTGAGCGCGCGATTCTGCACCATGGTCCCGTGAACTCCCTTTCCCGGCGCCAGTGTGCGGCAGGCCGGCTTCAGAAAGGGTTAACTCATGCTGCGGACTCGTTCTCCATGGCCGCTTCCCCGCCGTCGGCCGGGCGGCCCCGTTCCGAAAGGATGGAAGCGATGACCCCGCGCAGATCCTCCGGCGACACCGGCTTGTGCAGAAGCCGGCAGCCGGTGGCGACCGCCTCGCGGATGCGTTCGGGCGCGGTGTCGCCGGTCAGGATCAGGCCGGGCACCGGACGGCCCAGCCGCTCCCCCACCTTCGCCACCATCTGCACGCCGGTCAGCCGGCCCGGCAGGCGGAAATCGCTGACGATGAGGTCGGGAACGGGCATGTCGGGCATGTCGGGCATGGAACTGGATTTGGGGGTACCGGCCTTGGGGGAGCCGGCCTGGAGCCTGGTCCCGCCGATCAGTGCCAGCGCAGTCTCGCCCTCGTCCGCGACGACAACGCGATAGTCCCAGCTTTCCAGCAGCAGCCGCACGGCATCGCGCTGGATCGGGTCATCCTCCACCACCAGGATCAACCGGTCGCCCGCCACCACCGGATCGGCGTCCTTCACCGGCGCCGCGGTCGGCGCCCGTTCGGTTCCGACCACCGGCACGCTGACCGCGAAGACCGAACCGCGGCCCTGGAGCGACCGGACCTCCACCGCATGGGCCAGGAGAGCCGCCTTGCGGCGCACCTTGGCGAGGCCGAGGCCGAGGCCCTGGCGGCGGTCGCGCTCCGGATTGCCGAGCTGGACGAAGTCCTCGAAGATGTTGTCGAGCTGTTCGGGCGGGATGCCGGTTCCGGTGTCCCACACCTCGATGCGCAGCCACCGGCCCTGACGATTGCCCTGATGGCGGCAGCCGATGGTGACGCGCCCCTCGTCGGTGAAGCGGATGGCGTTGCGCACCAGATCGCCCAGCATGCGGGTCAGCAGCGTGCGGTCGGTGCGGATCACCATCCGGGTGGGCATCGCGCGCAGGACCAGCCCCTTTTCCGCCGCCATGCCGCGGAATTCGGCCAGCAGATCCTCGAACACCGCCGACACCGGCACGTCGGCCAGCTGCGGCCGCACCACGCCGGCATCAAGCGTCGCCACCTCCAGCAGGGCATGCAGAAGCTTCTCGCCGGCGTCCAGCGCCTCGCCCATCTTCTCGGCGATCGCATGGTCGCGGGTGTTGGCGAGGCGTTCCATCAGAATATGATGAAAAAGCCGCAAGGCCTGGAAAGGCTGACGCAAATCATGATTGGCCGCCGACAGGAAACGGCCCTTGGCCTGATTTGCCCGTTCCTTTTCCTCCAGCGCACGGCTCAGCTTCACGTTGAGGGCGCTGAGGGCCGCTGTGCGCTCCTCCACCCGCTGCTCCAGCTGGACATTGGCCTGTTCGAGCTGGGCGTTCGCCTCCGTCAGGGCCTGACGGGCCAGCGCCTCCCTCTGCAGGCTGGCGGCGCCGAGCAGGGAAAGGCCGGCCAGTGCGGCGACGCCGGCAACAACCACGATAAGGCCGCGTTCCATCCGGACATACCAGGGCTCCAGCACGCTGGTGCGCGGGATCGTCACCGCCGACAGGATCGACAGGCCGGCCATCCGCTTCAATCCGAGGATCGACGGCTTGCCGTTCACCATCCATTGCGCATCGACCCGGATGGTTCCGGCGTCAAGCCGTGGCAGCGGGCCGAGCGACGGGGCGCCCGACCCGGCGAGGCGGACGCCGTCGGGTCGGTACAGACCGACCGAGCGGGCGCTCGCGTCGAAGGGCTTCAGCACCGGATCCAGGGCCGCCAGCGGTACGGCGACCAGGATCGCACCGTCGAAAACGCCCGCCGCAGTGTGGATGCGGCGGGCGAGAAGAATGGCCGGCTGCCCTGCCACATGCCCGAAGGCCGGCAGAATCCGACGTTCCTCCTCCGGCGATAAGGGGCGGACCAGAAGCGACAGGCCGTCGCTGGTTTCCGGCTCGGCGAAAGCGATGGTGGGACCGTACAGCGCCGTTCCGTCGGCACTGAGCAGCGTGACCCGGCCGTTGCGCTCCACAGCCATCGCCTCGGGCAATGTGCGCTGTCCCCAGGAGGCCAGGCCACGTCCGTCCATCCGGCCGGCGACCTGCTCCAGCAGGCCGACACTGGCCTCCAGCACGCCGCGCGCATGGCTGTCGAACAGGGCGGCCGCTTCCCGTGCGTCCTTCTCGGCTCGATCGAGCGTGTCACGATAGTCGAGCGCGGTGACGGTGGCCCAGGAGGCCGTCCCCAGCAGCGCCAACAGCGCGCACAGGAAGGCGACCAGCATCCGTGGAGAGGGGGCGAGACGGCCGGGGCCGGCCAACGACAGGGAAGGCGGAGGCATCTGCGGCGATGACATCGGCCCGGTCACACGGGCATTGGCTGGAGCAGCGGCAGACAATGCCGAAGCTCCTTCCAAAGCGTCGGCGACTGGTGGGGGACGGTCATCGGCGGGCAATCCTGGGCGGTGGCGGAACTGGGCGGGTGACGGAAGAGCGACCGGGTCGCCAGCGACTGCGATACAATCGAGTTGGGCGAAACAGCCAAGAGTAAGTTTCAACTTTTCCGAATGTTTGAATGACGAATCAACCCGCAGTTCCCCGTTCGGTTGACGGTGTGGAACTAAAGCTTAGCCCCATTAGCCAGAGGAACAATATCACAGGAAGAAATGTCCCGCGATCAGTCTTGGCGACTATGACAAACATCGTAATCACCTGCCCATTAGGTCAGGTCGAATTGAACGGAACGATGAAGCCTTCCGACCGCAATTGTGGGTTTGTTCGCTACTTTAGATTAAGTGCGCCACCATTCTTGCCGGATGCATTTCCGGCGCCGGAAACGCAAATGGGCCGCCCGCGCGGGAGGCGCGGCGGCGTCACAGGAACGGGGCGGTCAGATCAGGGAGGAGGGGCGGACGTCTGCGTCTCGCCACGTACGATGAGAATCAGCCCATCATCCGCCGCCTCGATCTCCTTGCCGGCATCGCGGGGGATCGGGACTTTCTGGCGGCGGCAGAACAGCAGAAGCAGCGCCAGCGTCTTGCTGGGGGTGAAGACGACCTCCCGCGACCTGGAGGCGCCGCTTTGCTGGATTTGGACCGACAGGCCGCCATCGGACGTCGGCGTCACCATGGTGACGACGCCCAGCGGCAAATCCGTCTGGTTCGGAGCCTTCTGGTACCAGGCGAGGGCTTTCTTCAGGGCGGAATTGGTGAAGAACAGTTCACGTGTCTCGACGATCATTCCATCCCTGACCAAACACTCACGCCCGGCCGCCCTCCAGTCCCGGATTGAGCCGGAACGTGATCGCGCCCCCCAGTTTGGATTCCCGCAGAAGGATCTGCTTGGTTTCCAGCAGCTTGATGGCCCGGTTCACATTGGGCCGCTGCATGCCCAGCGCATCAGCCAGTTCGGACTGGAGCACCGGAACGGAGCGATCGAAATGGAGCCTCCGGCTCAGATAGGTGAACACACGAAGCGCCTCCAGAGTGATCTCGCGGTCGGTCGAAACGGCTCTGGAGATGACGTCATGATGATGCAGCATCGTGGCCTCGGTACGCAAGGTTGTCAGGTTGCTGGGGCGATAATCGGAATGGTTCAGCGTTGCGCCCCGCAGGCCCGCGGTGCCGGCTGAAGTCTGCGATTCCGTGTTCGGTTGCGTCATCGGCCCTTCCCTTCCGCTGTGGCCGGCGAGGCCGGCGTGTTCGAATGAGATGACCGTACCGCGGGATTATTGTTCGCGTATGTCGCCACGATTTCGCCGCTGACATAATTGGTGTCTGTGGAAGCAATCATGAAATCGGATTGAAACCGCAAGCTGCCCGTCGCCGATCCGGAATCGCCCGATGCTGTGCCGTTTTGTCGCGGGAACCGAGCCGGTTACAGCCCTGTTTCACCTTTCATATGCCCGGCGATCGAGCGCCGAAGTTGGAAGGGAGAGCCGCCATGCACCGCCTGATTCTGTTGCGCCATGGCCAGAGCGTGTGGAATGCCGAAGACCGCTTCACCGGCTGGACCGACGTCGGGCTGACCGAGCGCGGCATCGCAGAGACCCGCAAGGCTGCCGAATTGCTGAAAGCGGCCGGCATCGACGTGGACATCGCCTTTACCTCGGTGCTGAGCCGGGCAATCGAGACGCTGCACCTCGTCCTGCGCGACATGGACCGCTTGTGGCTGCCGGTGCACAAGCACTGGCGCCTGAACGAGCGGCATTACGGCGCGCTGCAAGGGCTGAACAAGGCGGAGACGGCGGAGCGCCACGGGGCCGAGCAGGTGTTCCAGTGGCGGCGAAGTTGGGACGTGCCGCCGCCGGCCATCGAGCCGGACGACCCGCGGTCAGCCGTTACCGACCGCCGCTACGCCGGCCTCGCCAAGGCGAACCTGCCGCGCGGCGAGAGCCTGAAGGACACCACCGAGCGCGTCATCCCCTTCTGGCGCGACGAGATCGCTCCGGCGCTGCGGCTGGGTGCCCGGGTGCTGGTCTCGGCCCATGGCAACAGCCTGCGCGGACTGGTCAAGCATCTGGACAATGTCAACGACCAGGACATCCCGCTGTTCGAGATCCCGACCAGCCGCCCGCTGGTCTATGAACTGGGCGCCGACCTGACGCCGCTTCGCCGCTATTTCCTGGGCGAGAACGGCACGGTCGAGGAGATCGGCTGGCCGAAGCGCGAGGGAACGAAGCGGGATAGCGCGGCGGCGTGACTGTCTCTTTCCCGAGGCTGGAGAGAGACAGGAGTGCTTTTATGGCGTCACGCCACGCCGCTTCGGGCCTCGACCAGCAGGGGGGCCGCTGCGGGGGCCACTCCGGCCTGGAGCGCGACCGGCCGGGGCACCCTCCTTCGCCACCGGATGGTGGAAATGGTGCTGGTGCGCCGGCTTCTCGCCATTGCCCCGCTCCGGCGGACCGCGCCGGCCGCCGCGGCGCTCGTCGACACGGCTGCTGTAGCAGTTGTCGCAGACACGGAAGCGGTGGTTGGCCTTCAGCCGCGTGCCGCAGACCGGGCAGGCGCGGGCGAGCGAGCGCTCGGCGAGCGTCCGCTCGATGAAGGCGTTCAGGTGCGCGCGGCGCTCCTGGCACAAATCCATCTCGGGATAGGCGTCGGGGAAGCGGTAGGCGAGCCAGGCGTAGGCGGTCAGTTCCTTAACCGCGCGCTCGGCCTTCTCCAGCTCCACATCGGTGCCGACGCTGTGCCGGAACCGCTCGGCGGCGTCGGGGGCGGCGTTGGGGATGCCCCTGCCCTGGTTGACCGCCCAGCCGCCCAGAAGGCGCAGGTTGTTCTGGTCGCGGGTGTCGATGGGACAGCGGGCCAGCATGTCGCGCTGGGCCAGCGGCAGCTTGGCGCGGTCCACCGCTGTTGCAGCCTGGATGCGCTGCTCCAGGTCGGTCATGCGGAAGGTCTGGTTGGCGCGCAGCAGCTCCTGACCGGCGGTGCGCAGCACCTTGGCGAGGCTGTCGGTGTCCAGTTCGCGCGCGATGGCCTCGACATGGCTGAGGTTGGGCGAAATCCACGAGCGCGGATCTTCCGGCGGCACCGGCGGCGAGGTCAGGGCCCGGCGCACCGGGTTGATGCTCTCGCCGTCCAGCACGGCGACGCGGCCTTCCTCGCGCAGGCCGAAGCGGCCGGCCCGGCCGCCGATCTGGCGGATCTCCGACGCGGTCAGCTCGCGTTCCTCGCGCCCGTCATATTTGCGGGTGGTGGACAGCACGACGCGGGCGACCGGCAGGTTCAGCCCCATGCCGATGGCATCGGTCGCCACCAGCACGTCGGCGGTGCCCTCGCGGAAGCGGCGCGCCTCGGCCCGGCGGACTTCCGGCGACAGGGCGCCGTAGATCACCGCGACATTGTGGTTGCGCCCCAGCAGGTCGTGGCGCAGAGCCATCACGTCCTTGCGCGAGAAGGCGATCAGCGCGTCGCCGGACTTCACCTCCTCCAGCTTCACCCGCTCCTCCTGGACGCGCAGCGGCGACTTGCGGGTGAACTCGACGACCTCCAACTCCTCGCCCATCGCGTCGGCCAGACGCTTGACGTAGGGAATGGCATCGGCCGAGCCGGTCATCAGGATTTCCGGCGCCGCCACGCCGGCCACCGCCTGGGTCCAGGCCCAGCCGCGGTCGGGATCGCCGATCATCTGGATCTCGTCGATGACGCAGGCACCCCAGACCTTGCTGGTGTTCACCATCTCGATGGTGGAAGAGGTGAAGGCGGCGCCCGGCCGCACGTCGCGCTCCTCGCCGGTGACGAGGCTGCACGGCCGGCCGCGCGTCTCCAACGCCTCCTGCCCTTCCAGCGCCAGCAGACGCAGCGGGGCGAGATAGCAGCCGCTTTCCGCCTCGGCCAGCCGGTCCATCGCCGCGTGGGTCTTGCCCGAGTTGGTCGGGCCGACGAACAGCCGCAGCTTGCGGATCATCGCACGGGCGGTGGCGAAGCTGTCGAGATAGACGCCCATGCCGGACGCGTTCTCCAGCCGCTCCCGCCGCACCTTCAAGCCGGCACGGGATGCTGCGGTGGAGAAGGCCTCCTCCATCGCATCGAGCAGGGTCTGCAAACGCGGGATCCGGCCGCCGAAGCCGACGACGCGGCCCAGTTCGTCGGCGAAGCCCTTGGGCCGCCAGGAGTCGCCGAAGCCGGCCGCCCGCTGCGCCATCGAGGCGACCCAGCCGTCGACGCGGTCCTTCGCCTTGGCAATGGCGGGCGAGGACAGGCACGCGCCCTTCACCCGCTTGCCCAGCGCCTTGGCCTGCGGCCGGCCGAACCCCTCCTCGATGGTCAGCAGCCCCCACAGGTCGGCCTCGATGTCCGGAAGGGGCCCGAGCGCCACCTTGAATCGCAACTTGAGCTTGCGGTCGGTGCCGGGGATCTGGACGACATGGTTGACCGCGACCGTCCAGCGCGCCGGGGTGCTGTCGGCATCCACCTCGATCCCGTCGCCGCGCACCACGGCGGCCACCGCGCGCAGGGCGTCGCGGCGGTCGAATTCGTCGGCGGTGCCGGGGGTACGGCCGGAACGGGCGTTGTCGGAAGTGTCGTCGGTCATGATCGTCTTTTCTTGAGATTGCCCCGGTGATGCAAGCGCTTCGGCCGGTCATATCGGCCGGGCGGCCGGTCCGGCAAGGCCGTTAGGCCCTGCCATCAGACAACAGCCATAGAGCGCCAGGGTCTCTCTTTATGGCCGGGGCCTCACTTTATGGGTCTGACCGGCCAATTCGGCAAGCCGAATCCCCCGATGGGAGCAAGCCCGGGCTAATTCAATTCCGTCGCCGTTTCTCCGATCTCGCCCGTGCGAAAAGGGGGGAGGCACGGCCACATAGAGCCACGCAGGTTTGGTGGTCCGATCCCAACGGGTTAGCCGCCGCCGCCCGGCGGACAGGC
This sequence comes from Azospirillum sp. UENF 112521, assembly GCF_058780665.1. NCBI lineage: Bacteria > Pseudomonadati > Pseudomonadota > Alphaproteobacteria > Rhodospirillales > Azospirillaceae > Azospirillum > Azospirillum sp. UENF 112521. The sequence continues at coordinate 891,531 of NZ_JBSNCI010000004.1, read as the reverse complement.
CCGGCACCGGGTCAAGCCGGACCGGCCGCCAGATCGGTCGTGTAACGCTCAACGCTTTGTTCCGATCAATTTTTTTGGGAGATGCGCATGCCGAACCCTCGTGAGGTCCTGGAACTGATCGAGCGCATGCGGTGCATTTCGAGCGACGGCGAGCGCCGGGCCCTGATCGAACGGCTGGGCGCGGTCGACCGTCCGACGGTGCTGTCCTTCCTGAACGCGCACGGGCTGAACGTCTGCATGACGTCGGACGCGGCACTGGCCGCCTTCGGCGCGTCGGACGTGCTGCTGCGCGACGGGATCGGGTTGCAGGCGGTTCTGCCGGTGCTGGGCATGCCGTCCGGCCTGAACATGAACGGCACCGACTTCATCCCGCTGCTGCTGAAGACCCTCGGCCCCCGCAAGGTCGCGATCTACGGCACGGCCACCCCGTGGCTGGACCGCGCCCGCGCAGCACTGGAGACGGAGACGCCGCACCGCTATGCCGACCTTCAGCACGGCTTCCACCCGGTGGAGCATTACATCGCCCAGGCGCGGGCCAACCGCCCCGACGTGATCCTTCTCGCCATGGGCATGCCCAAGCAGGAGCAGGTCGCCGCGGAGCTGAAGCGCGCGCTGGATCATCCGGTGCTGATCGTCAACGGCGGCGCCATCGTCGATTTCCTGGCGGGCCGTTTCAAGCGCGCTCCCGAGGCCGTCCAGCGCTCCGGCCTGGAATGGGCCTTCCGTCTGGCGCAGGAGCCCCGCCGCCTGTTCCGCCGCTATTGCATCGGTGCCTTCGGCTTCGCCTGGAGCACTTATCGCCTTCGCCGTGCCGCATCCCTCCGAACCCGCGGGACGGGCGCCGCAGCGCCCGCTTCCACCCGGATCTCTCCGTCACCGATCCGGCGGTCGCCTATCCAGAAGGAGCTTTGAGACGTGGAAAACCTTCCCCAGATCAACAACGGAGGCCACGGCCCTGGAAGCCATGGCGGCCTGCCGGCTCAGGCGTGGCCCACCCAGGTCGGCCACCATGCGCCGCGTGAGTTCGACGGCCCCGCTCCGGCGATGGGCCCCGACTTCCGCTTCATCCTGCGGGTGCTGGCGGCGCACAAGACGCTGATCATCCTGATCGTGCTGGCGCTGACCGCCCTGTCGGCCTTCGCCGTCTCGCTGATGAAGGACAAGTACACCTCCGAAGCCCTTCTGCTGGTCGACAATCGGCAGGTCCGCGTCGTCCGTGCGGAAGACCAGGCGCTGAACTCGATCACGCCGGAAGACGGCGCGATCCTCAGCGAGATCGAAATCCTGAAGTCGACCGCCGTGCTGTCCCAGGCCGTCACCGACCTGAAGCTGGCGACGAACCAGGAATACAACCCGCCGGTCCAGGCCGACGAGACGAAGCCCTTCGTCGAGCGCGCCACCGCCTGGACGCGCGAGCAGGCCCATGCCGTCTTCGGTCCGGAACTGCCGGGCGTCGTCCAGGCCGTCCTGGCCCATGGCGACAACATGACCAAGGACACCCACCTGCGCGAGACCCGTGCCGCCGACAGCATCGACGGCGTGCTCGACCGCGTGCGCCGCAACCTCGAGGTCGGCGTCGTCGGCCGGTCGCGCGTCATCCAGGTCCGCTACACCGCCGGCGACCCGGAGATCGCCCAGAAGGTGGTCGACACCGTCGTCCGCCGCTACATGGAAACCCGCCAGCAGATGGACCGCGACCTGTCCACCAGCGCCGTCGCCTGGCTGGAAGACCGCATCGGCACCCTGCGCAAGGAAGTCGCCGCCGCCGACACCAAGGTCGACGCCGTCCGCTTCAAGGCCGGTCTGGTCAAGAACGGCACCAACGGCTTGATGGCCACCACCGAGCTTGAGCAGGCCCGACTGCGTCTGGCCGAGGCCGCCGCCACCCGCGCCCGCGCCGTCGCCCAGGCCCAGACGCTGGAACGCAGCGCCGGCAACGGCGGCAGCCTCGCCTCGCCCGTCGTCGCCCAGCTGCGCGCCACCGTTGCCTCGATCTCCACCGAGCTTGCCCAGCTGTCGCGCCAGTACGGTCCGAAGCACCCGCGCATCCAGGAACTCCAGGCCCGCCTGAACGAGGCGAACTCCTCGCTGCAGCAGGAGGTCCGCCACGAGATCGGCGGCGTCCGCGAGGCGGCCAACGTCGCCATCGAGCAGGAAAACGCCCTGAAGGCGATGATCGCCAAGCTGGAAACCGGTTATCAGACGATGACCGAGGAAGCGGTTCCGCTGCGCACGCTGGAGGCCGAGGCCCAGGCCAAGCGCCAGCTGCTGGACAGCCTGCTCGGCCGTCTGGAAGAGGTGCAGGCCCAGCAGGACAACCGTGCCTTCCCGACCGCCGTCAAGCTGGTCTCGGCGCCGCAGGTTCCGCATGAGCCGTCGGGTCCGTTCCGCATCCTGATGCTGATGGCCGGTTTCGTCGCCTCGCTCGCCGTCGCCATCTTCATCGTCTTCGGCATCGAGCTGTTCCAGCGCCGCATCCGCACCCCGGAAGCCGTCCGCCGCATCCTGGGCGTGGGCACGGTCCACATCGTCCCGCACCACTCCACCCGCGGCACCCGCGGCCGTCTCGACCAGATCTTCCAGAACCATCCGTTCTCGCTGTTCTCGGAATCGATGCGCGCCCTGTTCCGCAACCACCTGTCGGATCTGGGTCCGGTCGGCTCCATCGCCGTCACCTCGGCCCGCCCGCAGGACGGCAAGACCTCGATGAGCCTCGCCGTCGCCCAGGTCGCGGCCCAGGCCGGCCGCCGCGTGGTGGTGGTCGACACCGACTTCCGCCGGTCGCGCATCGACGGACTGTTCAACCTGTCGGCCAAGAAGGGCCTGTCGGACTGGGTTTCCGGCACCGCCACCCTGGACGAGATCGTCCACACCAGCGAGGACGCGCCCTATGCGATGATCCCCGCCGGCCGCCTGATGCCGGAGACGCTGGACCGCTTCAACGTCGACGGCCTGATCCACCTGATGGCCGGCCTGTCGCCGCACTTCGATCTGGTGGTGTTCGACACCGCCCCGGCACTGGCCGTGTCGGATGCCCGCATCGTCTGCGGCGCCGCCTCCAAGGTCCTGTTCGTCAGCCGCTGGGGCCACACCACGGCCAGCGACCTGCAGGCGGTCGCCGACCTGGGTCCGATCGACCACAGCAAGTTCGTCGCGGTGATGACCGACGTGAACCTGAAGAAGGCGGCCTCGCGCGGTTACCAGGGTCCCTACAACAGCTACATGGCGACCCGGAAATACTACGGCGACACCACCCTGCGGACCGCCCCGTAAACGGGAAGCCGGGGTGACCTGAAGCTCCTTCGACCCAGAGGCCCTTTCCTTCCGGACGCTGCGGCGCCCGGAGGGAGGGGCCTCTCCATGACCGGCTACCGCGACCAGAGGAGAAGCCCCTCCCCATGATCACGCCTCCGAAGCCCGGCCTTTCCCAATGGCGCCCCAGCCGGCGCGACCTGCTGTGGACCGCCGCCGCCGGTGCGGTGCTGGCGAGCTGCCGCGGCGCCAGCGGTCCGACGACGGCGGAAGCCGCCGCCACCCAGCCGCGGGCGGCGGAGCCGGCGGTGACCCTGCGCGAGGCCTGCCGGGCGCTGGGCATCCGCCATGGTGCCGCCCGCGACCATTTCATCGATCCGGAAGACCCGATGCTCGACCGGCTGATGGCGCGCGAATGCGACGTCGTCACCCCGGAGAATGGCGGCAAATGGGGCGTTTTCCAGCACACCGAGGGCAATTACGACTGGCGCCGCTTCGACGCCGCGGTGGAGCTGGCGCGCGGCATCGGCGCCACGCCCAACTGGCACACGATCATCTGGCAGCATATGGGCATGCCGCCCTACATGAAGCTTCCCGCCGGACGGCAGGCGGAGCTGGGCATCTCGGAAAGCGCCTATTTCTCGCCGGACGGCACGCTGAGCGCGGACAATGTCTGGCCGCGCTTCACCGGCGTGGTGGAGGCGGTGCGGCAACGTTACGGCGATGTCTTCTACCGCATCGACGTCGCCAACGAGGTCTTCTTCTGGGAAACGGTGGAAAGCCATCCCAAGGAGCAGGACCGTTACGGCTTCCGCCGCGGCATGTGGTGGGTGGCGGCCGGCGGGGCGGAGAAGGGGCCGGAGTGGCTCGATCCTTTCTTCCACCATGTGCACAAGGCGTTCCCCAAGGCGAAGCTGGTGCTGAACGAGTTCGGCATCGAGATCGACGAGGGCTGGCAGCAGCGCAAGCGTGCCTATCTGCTCGACTGGCTGACCGGGGCGGTCAAGCGCGGCGTGCCGATCCATGGCATCGGGCTGCAAAGCCACCTGATCGGCGGCAAGCCCTATGACAGCACCGGCATGCGCAAATTCCTCCGCGCGGTCGACAAGTTGGGCCTGTCCGTCCATCTGACGGAGATGGACGTGGACGAGACCCGCCTGCCCCGCTCCTGGTCGCGGGCGGAGAAGGACCGGGCGATGGCCCAGCTGGCCCGGCAGTATCTGGCCGACATGCTGGACAACGCGCGGGTGGAGGAGCTGTGCTGGTGGCACCTGCGCTCCGACCTGAATTTCATCGCGCGGGAGCATCCGGATCTGGGTGCTCACCCCTCCCCCTACGACGAGGAGTCCCGGCCCCTGCCGCTCTACACGGCGGTGGTGGAGACGCTGCGGGAGAAGGCGCGCACCGGAAAGGCGCGGTCGGGCTGACAGCGCTCCGGATGACGTACCGCGGGGGTAAGCCGTTGGCGCCATCCACCCCCTGCGATAGGCCCGCGCACTTTCTCGTTCGCGCGCGCGCGTCCGGTGCCGCTCCCGTTTAGAGTCCCTCAATGCGTCCTGTACCCATCTGATGGAGAGGTCGATCGTGCAGAACACAGCCGACACATTGCCGATGGATCGCCTGCCCGCCGATCGTGCGACGGACGAGGCGCTCGTCGAGCGCTACCGGCGGAAGTTCCACCTCTCGCCGACCTACCCGCTGACGGCCGAGATGGTGCAGCGCCACTGGGATCTGGAGCGTCGCCTTGCCCGCGAGCTGCTGGACAGCAAGCCGGACGAGCGCTGGGACGTGTTCGAGCAGGCCTATACGACGCTCTACACCAGCTGTCCGTGGCTGAACGAGGCGGAGGACGATGCGCACACCCGCAACGACGACCTCGACTTCCGCCATTTCCTGACCCTGCTGGGCGGGCCGCAGGACGTCTATGAGGTGGGATCGGGCAAGGCCCGGCTTCTGCGCTACCTCGCCCGCCACGGCTACCGCTGCGTCGCCACCGAGGTGACGCGCGAGCGCGGTGCGACCTGGATAGAACAGGATTCCAACGTCACCTGGAAGAACAGCGACGGCATCCACCTCTCCCGTTTCGAGGCGGCCGACCGCTATGACAGCGTGATCTCCACCCATGTCGTGGAGCACATGCATCCGGAAGACGTCCTGACCCACATGGAGAATGTCCGCACCATCCTGAAGCCGGGTGGCAAGTACATCCTCAGCATGCCGCACAAATACGCCGGTCCGGCCGATCTGTCGGAGGTGTTCGGCCTGAACGAGCCGATCTGCATGCATCTGCGCGAATATGGCTGGGGCGAGACGGAAGCGATGCTGCGTCAGGCGGGCTTCGGCCGCGTCGAGGCCGTCTACATCCTGCCGATGGCGGTGCGCCGCCGGATGAACCTGCATTTCGCCAGCCGCGCCTACCTGGGCTATGCCAAGCTGGTTGAGGCATTTTTGGGACGGATGCCATTAACCCTTAATCGCAAGCTCGGAAGGGTTGGCCAGCTCTATCTGTTCCGGCCCGAGGTGTTCGTGGTGGCCCACAAGCCCAGGTGATACCCGTTTGAGCGCTGCAAAAAGGCGCTAAATCAAAGACTTACAGACAGACCGAACCCCTTTGTTGCTGCAATGCATCGACAAAGGGGTTTTTCGTGTCTCTTTCTTTTCACAAGTGATAGTGGCATTAGAGCCGCATTTCGCTAAAATTTGAAATACCTCGTTAACCTTTTCCGGCCAGATTGGGTTTCAGCGAAATTCACGGAAAAGAGGATACTTCCAATGGCAACGAGCCCCGTCGATACGACCTTCGTCGTCAATGCCTCGGGTGTGACTGCCGGAGGAGTCTGGCCGCATTTCAAATTCCTCGTCGATGGCGTTGCCGTCGGCCAGGCGACGGTCAATTCCACCAGCGCCGGCCGGTACAGCTTCACCACCAAGGTGGCTCCCGACGTCGCCCACAAGGTCCAGGTCGTTTATGACAACGACTGGCTGTCGACCGACAAGGCCGGCATGTACCGTGACCTGATCGTCAAGTCGATCGAAGTCAACGGCAAGACCATCGCTTCCAACAGCTCGACGGTCTCCTACGCCGCTGAAGGTCAGGGCACGATGTCCGGCCGCGAAATGCTGTCCTGGAGCGGCTCGCTCGATTTCAACATGTCCAAGGACATGTTCGCCAGCTCCACCGGGACCCCGACCACTCCGACCACCCCCACGACGCCGACCACGCCGACGACCCCGACCACCGGCGGCACGCCGATCGTCGTGAATGCCTACGGCAATGCGGCCGGTGGCGTGAACGCCCACTTCAAGGTTCTGGTCGACGGCAAGATGATCGGTGAAGGCACGGCCGGCACCGCCGCCAAGGACTTCACCTTCAACGCGAATGTCAGCGCCGACGTCGCCCACAAGGTCCAGATCCAGTACGACAACGACGCTGTGGTCAACGGTGTCGACCGCAACCTGTACGTCAACAAGATCACCATCGGCGGCCACGCCGTGAACCCGACCGACAGCATCGTGTCGATCGACAAGGGCGCCCTAGACGGCAAGGACGTCGTCGCCGGCCAGCAGGCCATGTGGTGGAACGGCACCATGGAGGTGAAGGCCGACAAGTCCTGGTTCGCCGGCAGCACCACCAACCCGACCAACCCGTCCAACCCCACCACGCCGACCCAGCCGAGCCTGTCGGTCAGCGATGTGACGGTGACGGAGCCGACCGGCACCAAGACCGCCGGCGGCATCCAGGGCTTCCTGCACACCCAGGGCAATCAGATCGTCGACGAGGCCGGCAACACCGTCCGCCTGACCGGCGTGAACTGGTTCGGTGGCGAGGGCTACAACTACGTACCCGCCGGCCTGTGGGCCGACAGCTACCAGGGCCACTTGGAGAAGATGAAGTCGGTCGGCTTCAACACCATCCGCCTGACCATGTCGGACGAGATGTTCGACAACACCGCGGTGACGAACGGCATCGACTATTCGAAGAACCCGGATCTGGCCGGCCTGACCCGCCTGCAGGTCTATGACAAGGTCATCGACTACGCCGGCAAGCTCGGCATGAAGGTGATCCTCGACCACCACCGCAACGACGGCGGCGCCGGCACCAACGAACACGGGCTGTGGTACACCGACAAGCACCCGGAATCGACGGTGATCAACAACTGGAAGATGCTGGCAAAGCATTATGCCGGTAACGAGACCGTCATCGGCGCCGACCTTCACAATGAGCCAAGCGTCAGCGCCACCTGGGGCGGCAGCGCCGCCACCGACTGGGCCTCGGCCGCCGAGCGCATCGGCAACGCCATCCAGACGGTGAACAAGGACTGGCTGCTGTTCGTCGAAGGCACCGAATGGAGCAGCACGCTGGCCGGTGCGCAGGCGCGCCCGATCCACTTCGACACCCCCAACAAGCTGGTCTATTCGCCGCACGCCTACGGCCAGAGCGTCGGGCAGTTCAGCTGGCTGAACGATCCGAACTACCCCAACAACCTGCCGGCCCAGTACGACAAGATGTGGGGATACCTGTACAAGAACGATACCGCGCCGATCCTGCTGGGCGAATGGGGCGGCCAGTTCACCAGCTCCGCCGAGCAGACCTGGGCCAAGACCATGGCCAAGTACCTGAACGGCGACTGGAACCTGGACGGCAAGAGCGACATCGCGGCCGGCGACAAGGGGATGAGCTGGACCTTCTGGGCCTGGACCCCGGAATCGGGCGACGTCGGCGGCATGCTGATGGACGACTACAAGACCATCAACCCGACCAAGGCCGCCATCGTGAAGGGCGCCATGGAAGGTGCGGTGTTCGATACCCCGACCACCACCGCCAACACCGCCAACGCCACCTTCACGGTGAAGCTGTCGTCCGCCTCCGGCACCCCGGTCACGGTGGATTACTCCACGGTGGACGGCACCGCCAAGGCCGGCTCCGACTACACCGCCACCAGCGGCAAGCTGACCTTCGCCGCCGGCGAAACCAGCAAGACCGTGACGGTCAAGGTGCTGAGCGACAGCGTGACGGAAGGCAACGAGACCTTCGGCCTGAAGATCTCCAACGCCACCGCCGCGACCATCGCCGACGCCACCGGCACCGGCACGATCATCGACGCCTCTGCTGCCAAGGCCGCCGCCGCTTCGCTCAGCTCGGCCGACCTGCTGGCCCACACCATGAGCACCGCCAACGACACGGCCGACACCACCGCCGCCGTGGCTACGGCCACCGACCTGGCGACGATGCAGCGTCTTGCCAGCCATGAAGTGATCGGCGTCACCTTCGACACCTATCACGACCTGCACACGACCGACAGCAGCCTGGCGCACGCCGCCTGACCTGACCTGACCTGTCCGGTTCGTCCGGCCGGGTGAATGCCTGAAGGAGAAGGGGTCCGTCAGCATTGCTGCCGGACCCCTTCTCCGTCTCCAGGGATGGAAAAGGGCGGGTCAGCCCGGCATCGGCGAGGTGGCGGTGCCGGGCATCATGGCCGACGCGCGCCCGACCTGGGCCGGATGCGGGATGTCGGGAATGGTGACCTCGGCCACCGCCTTGCCGGGGTTGCCGGCGACCACGCTGCGCCGCGGCATCGGCTTGGTGACGACGGAGGAGGCGGCGACGATGCTCTCGTCGCCGATGCTGACGCCGATCACCACCGCATGCGGCCCGACCCAGACGCCGTCACCCAGCTCAGGGTAATGGGTGACGCGGCCGGTGGGCAGCAGGTCGTCCTTCTGGCCCAGCGTGACGCCATGGAACAGGGTGACGTTGGCACCGATCCGGGCACTGGCGTTCACTACCAGTCCCCAGCCGTGCAGGATGCGCAGTCCCGGTCCGACCTGGGTTTCCCAGGGGAGATCCATGGCGGCGGAATGCTGGGTCCAGCGGTGCAGCAGCCGGCAGGCGGCGAGCAGCGGCTTGCGCAGCGGCTTGCCAAGCGGCCCGCCCATCCGGTTCAGCGCCTGACAGCTGCGCAGGGTGAAGGTCACCCGGAACATGCGGTTGCCCGCCAGCAGCTTCAGCACCGCCCCGAGGCCGGAGCCCCCGCCGTAACGGGTGGCGTCCGCCGCAACCGTCTGCCGAAATGTGTAGTGCGGAGCGTCCTGCATCGCGGTGTCATCCTCTCCGTTCAAGCATTGTCACGCCGGCTGTCGGGCTGGCTCTCACGCTGGTTGTCCGAGCGGCTCTCAAGCCGTCTGGGGCCGGCGACGAAATCGGGCGGTCATGCGGAACAGCATGGCGCGGTCGGCCTTGCCGAAGCTGGGCCCGAACAGGGCGGCGACGGCGAACAGCATGGTCAGCCCGACCTTGGCGGCGGCGAAGGTCGGGTTCACCTCGAACCCGAATAAAGCGAGGCCGGCCAGATAGGCGATGGCGGCCGGCGCCAGGATGCCCGTCACCCGCAGCGCACTGAGCGGCGGCTCGTTCGGGCTGAGACGGCGGCACATCGCCTCCGTGGCGCCCAGCATCACCAGCTCGCGCACCAGCACGCCGATGGCACCGCCCATCAGGCCGAGCGGCCCCAGCGTCACCGCCATGACCAGCGTGCCGACGGCCAACCCGCCCAGTGAGATCGCCGGCAGCACGCCGACCTTCTTGGTCTTCACCAGCCCGACCTCGGCATGCATGCGCACGCCATGGACGACATAGGCCAGCACCAGCAGCGGCATGCAGGGCAGAACCGTCTCGTACTCGCTCGAGGCGATCAGCCACAGCACCTCCGGCGCGGTCAGCGCCATGCCGAGCGCCGCCGCCGAGAGCAGCACGACGAACAGGTAGAAGACGAATTCCGACTGGTCGCGCCCAGCGGTGCTGTCCTGCGCCTCGATCCGGCTGACCGACCAGATCTGCAGGAAGGAGGCGGTCAGGAACATGTAGAGCATGGTGGCGAGCCGCAGGCCGAAGGACAGCACGCCGACCGCCGCGACGCCCATCAGCAGATTGACCAGATAGCGCATGGCGAACTGGTTGCCCATGTCCAGCATGGTCTGCGGCATGAAGGGCAGGCCCAGCACCGTCACCCGCTTCAGGATGCCGAAGGAGAAGCCGACGCCGTTGGCCGCCAGGATCGCCACCGTCAGCGCGATGCCCAGCCCGACGAAGGTGATGGCGTTGGCCAGGAAGATGCCGGTCACCCCCAGATCCATCACCAGGAGGAAACTGAGGTTGAGGCCGATCAGCCCCACCGCCTTGCCGACCGAGATCAGCAGGCAGGTGCCAGACCGCTTGTGGACCCGGTAATAGGCGAGCGCCAGCTCGAACACAGCGCTGAAGGCGATGCCGGCGAAAGCGAAGGCGATGATCGGCCCCTGGTCGGTGCCGCCGAACAGCAGGTCGCTGGCGCCCCAGCCGGCCGGCAGGGCCACCGCCAGCAGCGCCAGCGAGGCGGCCCACAGACCGATCATCGTGGTGCTGACCACGCGGGACCGGCTGCGGTCGTCGGGATGTTCGAAATAGACGACGGTGAAGGCGTTGATCATGCCGATCATCAGCATGACCGCAACGATGTCGCCGACGACGCTGATCAGGGCATAGACGCCGAACTCCGCCGGTGACAGGACCTTCGCATAGAGCGGCAGCAGAAGCAGTCCCGCAGCGCGGTTGACCACGTTCGCCACCATGAACATCCAGCCATGTTTGATGATCGTACCAGCTTCGACAGCCATCCGGTTTCCTTCGCCCCCTGTAATCCGCTTCTTCTTCCGGTCTCGCCTGCTGGGGAGAGCATCGCGTCCGCCCTGTCGCATGGGTCCATGTCGCATGGACCCGCTTCTCATGGGCGTGCCGCACGGGCGCAGATAAGGAAGAAGAACGCGCCAAATCTTGGCGGAGGTCGGGACAGCGTCAATTCGGCCTTGAAGCGACGGGAACACTCTTCGGTGCTAGTCAGCACGGCTTCGGTCAGACATCCTGGACGTTCCGAGTATGCTTTCCGGCAAGTTCGCACGCTGCCTCTTGCGCCCTGCAACAGGCAAGGGTGCGTTCGCGCCACCTCCCCGCTCGGAATTGCTCCGGCGCTCCCTTCGGTCGATCCGGCTGGCGGGCCCACCCCGCAAGTTCGGCGATCACCCCCGTTCGCGCTGCCGCTTTACGCCCGGTCGGGGGAGATTTCCGTGGCATATACCTAAAAATTGCGGCGATCGCGGGTGCCGTCGGGGGTGCGGCACCACCTTGCCGTTAACCCGAAACGCTATCCCCGCTGGGGACGGCATCCGAAAGTATCCCCATTAATATTCGGCCCCCCGTACCCTTCGAAACACCGGTGGTATCGCGGACGCGAAATCAACGTCCGTATGCACTGTTGCTGGCCGAGCTTCCTCATCCTAATTCGTCCTCAACGAACAGCGGATCGGCCGACCAAAATCATGAAAGAGTGTTCTTTACATAAATGCGCACCTGCCGATGCGGGGGCGCAGCAAAGTAAAGACCGGCCGAATCCCAAGAGACGCTGATGACGAGCGACCATCCGCACGAATGGCCGTGCGGTGGCTGGCATTCCCTTCAACCACGGGACCTGCGATGAGCAAACTGGACCCAGAAGTGGTCATCGATCTGACCTCGGCGAAAAAGGCGACGATCCCCACGATCGCCCCCGGGCTGCTGCTTGCACTCTCGGATGGATTGGTCCTCGCCCTGGTGGGGTGGACGCTCAACCATTTCCTCGGCGCCGATGCGCTGACCGAGCCGATGGAAGCCGCCGCCTGGCAGCGGTCGCTGGTGACCGGCCTGATGCTGGTGCCTCTGGTGAAGTCGGTGTTCGGCATCTACACGCTCGGACGCTTCGACTACATGGAACGCACGAGACGGACTTTTCAGGCGGCCTTTCTGTGCTGCGCCGTGCTGGCGGTGCCGTTCATCGTGATGGAGGGCTTCCGCTCCTTCTTCGTGGAAGCGCTGTCGATCGCGCTGCTGGGCTTCGCGGTCACCTATGTCGCCGATCTGCTGCTGATCCAGGGCCTGCTGTCCAGCGCGCTGGACTGGCGCACCCCGGTGATGATCGTCGGCGCCGGCCCGCAGGGTGCCGCCATCGCCGAGAAGCTGCAGCGCCTGCCCTGGCTCGGCATGCGGCCTGTCGGCTTCGTCGATGACGACGACAGCCTGTGGCAGACCCGCGTCGCCGGCCTGCCGGTGATGGGTCCGGTGGAACTGCTGGCGAAGTCGCCCGCCGTCGCCGGCCAGGCCAGCGCCGCCATCGTCGCCGACATGGGCCGCCACGGCAGCGACCTGACCGGCCTGGTCCGCACCCTGCCCTTCCGACAGGTCTACTGCGTGCTGGGCGAAGGCAACGTCAGCGCCGTCGACGCGACGTACCACAACCTGCACGGTTCGCTGGCCCTGCGCGTCAGCGTCCGTCCGCCGACCGGTTACCTGCGGATCCGCCGCGCCATGGACATCGTCCTGTCGGCGATCCTGCTGGTCCTGGTGGCGCCGCTGATGCTGGGCCTTGCCGTCGCCATTAGGCTTGACAGCCCCGGCCCGGTGATGTTCCGCCAGAAGCGCTGGGCCGGCGGCAAGCAGACCTTCGACCTGCTGAAGTTCCGCTCCATGCATGTCGATGCGGAAGAGCAGCTGCAGCATCTGCTGGCGAACGACCCGGTCGCCCGTGAAGAGTACATGACCTACCACAAGCTGACGGTCGACCCGCGCATCACCCCGCTCGGCCGCTTCCTGCGCAAGACCTCGCTCGACGAGTTGCCGCAGCTGTGGAACATCCTGATGGGCGACATGAGCCTGATCGGCCCGCGCGCCTACATGCCGAAGGAACTGCCGGAGGTGGGTGACTCCGCCGCGGTGATCGGCACCGTCCGTCCGGGCCTGACGGGTTACTGGCAGGTGTCGGGACGCCACCGCACCACCTTCCAGGAGCGTGTGTCGATGGACGTCTTCTATGTCCGCAACTGCGGCCTGCTGTTCGACTTCTTCATCCTGTGCAAGACCGCGGTGATGGTCCTGAAGGGCGACGGGTCGTAACCCTACCCCACCCGAACCGGATGCCAGCCGGACCCCCGCGCCACTCGCGCGGGGGTCTTTTTATTGGAAACTCAGCATCCATTCCCTTTTTCGGGCGGCAAAGGGAGGGGGAAGCGCGAAAGCGGCTACCTCTTTCGGGCTTGGCCTCCTTCGGTCTAATGCCACCGCCCGGCTACGAGATGTGGGGTGTCGTCCGCATCTTCAGTGCTGCACAGCCGAACACGGTACGGCAGCCTAAGGGAAAGCCGATGAAAATCCTGGATTTTCTGGAAAAAAGCATCGCCGTCATCGGCATCATCGCCTTCGGAGGCTCGGTGCTTCCGCTGATGCTGACCGGCGGCGACCCACTGGCGGGCGATCTGGAATCGGCCGGCGTCACCATCCTGTATGGCGGTCTCTACGTTCTGGTGCTGGCCGCCATCGCATTGCGGCCGTCCATCGCCTTCCAGATACCCTTCGCCAGCCCGGCGTTGACGGCGATGATCGCCTTCGCCTTCCTGACCGCGCTGTGGTCGCTGTTCCCGGACATCACGCTGCGCCGGTCGATCGCCTTCATGTTCACGACGGTGTTCGGCATCTGGCTCGCCTTGCGCTTCCGCTTCCCGGAGATCATGCGGCTGCTGGTGGTCGGGCTGTCGTTCCTGATGTTCGTCTCCTTCTTCATGATCTTCGCGATGCCGGCCATTGGCCTGGACAGCGCGCAGCATGTCGGCGCCTGGAAGGGCGTGTTCTTCCAGAAGAACGTGACCGGCCGCATGATGGTCTGGCTGGTTCTGGCGCTGGTCTGGCTGGACTGGCAGAAGGAGATGGGCCGCTGGCTCACCCGGCCGCTGATCCTGCTGGCGATGCTGCTGATCGTGATGAGCCGGTCCGGCACCGGCCTCGTCACCTCGCTCCTGGTGTCGGTGGCCTTGCTGTCGACAACCATGCTGCGCGGCAGCATCCGCAACTTCGCCCCCACCATGGCGCTGCTGCTGGCCCTGCTGGTGATCATGGTCACTGCCGGCGCGACTTTCTGGTACGACGTGCTCTATGCGCTGGGCCGCGACCCGACCCTGACCGGCCGCACCGTGCTGTGGGAACACATCGTCCACTCGGTCGGCGAGCGGCCGCTGCAAGGCTACGGCTATGCCGCCTACTGGTCCGGCTTCAACGGACCGGGCTCCAGCTTCACCCGCGACTGGGGCATCACCTCGGCCCACAGCGGCTGGCTGGAGCTGACGCTCGACCTCGGCCTCGTCGGTGTGGCACTGGTGGTGGCGGTGCTTGGCCGCATGCTGTTCCAGGGCTTCTTCGCCGCCCGCTATGGCAACAGCCGGCCCGAGGCCGCCTGGGCCTTCGCCGTCGGCTGCGCCCTGCTGGCGGTTTCGGTGTCCGAGAGCGTGTTCGCCGAGCGCCATTCGATGAACTGGGTGATCGCCACCATCGCCGTCGTCCGGTTGATCCAGCAGAGCCGCTGGCAGCGCCTGCTGAACGACCGGGCGGCCGAAGAGCACCGCCTGCGCCGGAACGCCGCCGCCACCGCGCCCTCCCCCGCTTACGCCGGGCGGACCGCCTATGCCGGCCCCTATCCCGGCCCCCTGTCCCGGCACTAGCGGCGGGGCGCTCCGGAACCCCGTCCCCTGCGACCTTTCCCATTTCCCTTCGACCGAAGGCAGACCCATGAGCCCGAAGAATCAGCCGGCAAGCAGCAACCGCCCGGCAAACAGCGAACAGGCGATCGAAGATCAGGTGACCAACGAACAGGTTACCGTCGTCATCCCCACCCGCAACCGCCCGGACATGGTGATGCGGGCGGTGCGCAGCGCTCTCGACCAGACCTATCGCGACCTCGACGTCATCGTGGTGATCGACGGGCCGGATCCGGCCACCGCCTCGCATCTGGCGACGCTGGCCGATCCGCGGCTGACCGTGATGGAGCTTGAGACGAACCACGGCGCCGCGGAGGCCCGCAATATCGGCGTGCGCGCCGCACGTGGCGGCTGGATCGCCTTCCTGGACGACGACGACCATTGGATGCCGGAGAAAGTGGAGTTGCAGATGGCGGGCCGCCCGGCCGGCATCCGCTTCCCCATCGTCAGCTGCCGCTGCCAGGTGGTGACCGCCCGCGGCACCTTCGCCTGGCCCCGGCGTCTGGCCACCCCGGCCGACGCCATCGGCGATTACCTGTTCGTCCGCCGCGGCCTGTTCAAGGGCGAGACCTTCGCCCCGACCACGACGCTGCTGGCGCCCAAGGCGCTGCTGCTGCGCAACCCGGTCCCCAAATCCCGCTTCGACGATTGGGAATGGCTGATCACCTGCGGCCGGATCGATGGCGTGGCGCTGGTCCATATTCCCGATGTGATGGCCGTCCATTACACCGAGGAAAACAACCGCGTCACGCTGTCGACCTGCCACAACATCAACCAGGCGCTGGAATGGGCGGAGTCGATGCGCGACCACCTGTCGCCGCGCGCCTATGCCAGCCTGCTGTTGCAGGCGACCGGCGGCGAGCAGGCCGCCCGCACCGCCGGCACGCGCTGGCGGATCCTGAATTCGGCGCTGCGCGACGGCCAGCCGACGCCGATGGCGCTCGCCACCTTCACCATGCATTCGCTGATGCCGGTCGGCCTGCGCCGCCGCCTGCGGCAGGCCTTGTTCTCCGCGTCCGACGCTGCCTGAGCACGAAAAGGACCCCGACGCCTATGGACAGCACCAACGACATCCGCACCCCCACCGGCCAACCGGATGCGCCCACCCGGACCGTCGTCGTGTTCGCGACGCCGGGCGCACTCGACGGCGGCGGCGGCATCGGCCGCATGACGGGCTATGTGGTCGACCAGTTCGACAGGTCGGGCACGACCCGCTCCATCATCCTCGACACTCGCGGTACCGGTAGCGTTCTGCTGTCACCCTTATATCTCGGCGTAACACTGGCAAGGCTGGGCTGGATCCTCGCCCGCCGCCGGGCCTCTGTCGTGCACATCAACGTGTCGGAGCGTGCGAGCTTCCTGCGCAAGGCGGCGGTCCAGCTGGTGTCGGGGCTGATGTCCTGCCCGACTGTCGTCCACCTGCACGGCGCCTCCTTCGTCGAGTTTTTTGAAGGCGGCATGTTCGCCCGCGGCATCAGCCGCTGGCTGTTCAACCGCTGCGGCCGGGTGGTGGTGCTGGGCGACAACTGGCGCGACTTCCTGGTCCAGTCGGTCCGCACCGATCCCCGCAAGATCCGGGTGCTCTACAACGCCGTGCCGGATGTCGGTGCCGATCTCGGCACGCGGACAGCGCCGGAGCCGGGCACCGTCCTGTCCCTGCTGGTGCTCGCCAACCTGTCCGAGCGCAAGGGCATCGGCTCGCTGCTGCGCGCCTGTGCGCTGCTGAAGCAGCGCGGCCAGCCCTTCCGGGTGACCATCGGCGGCGGCGGCGACGTCGACGGCTACCGCGCCATGGCAGCAGAGCTGGGAGTGGCGGAGGAATGCCGCTTCCTGGGCTGGATCGGCCGGGAGGAGGCGCACGCGCACATCCGGTCGCACGACATGCTGCTGCTGCCCTCGACCCATGAAGGATTGCCGATGGTGATCCTGGAGGCGCTGTCGGCGCAGCTGCCGGTCATCACCACGCCGGTGGGATCGATCCCGGAGGTGCTGACCGACGGCGAAACCGCCCGGATCATCCCGGTGAACGACCCCGGCGCGCTCGCCGATGCCGTCGTCGAGGTCGGGCACGACCCGGACCTCTATCGCCGGCTCGCCGAGAACGGCCGCCGCCTGTTCCTGAAACAGTTCGTCATCGACGCCTACGCCAAGTCGCTTCTGGCGATCTACCAGGAGCTGGACCGCGGCGCCGTCGAGCTTTCCGGGGACTTGGACAAGCTGGCCGGATCGGCCGCCACCGCATCGAAACGGCGGTAGGCCATGGTCACCCACATGTCGATGATCGGGTTAGAAAACAATCAATGCGGGCATAGCCGAAAGGGAGACGCACATGCACAGGTTGGGTAACCATACCGGCAGGCCAACCCGTTCGGTCGCTCCACAGCGTACGGATGCTGCATCGCGTAAACTTGCACGCGAACGCCGCCCGGCCTCCGGCTGCGACGCGTTCCAAAGGGCGGCAGCTTATCGGCCGCACCGCGACGCACCTGTCACGGCCTGATCGTCGGGCCGGCAAGGACCAGAGGCCGAAAACATAACAAGCCCGCCGCAGCCGTCGAGAGACGGACGTCACACGGTAAAAGCCGGGGCGCAACGCAGGAAAGGCGGGCCGGGAAAGGATCAGGAGCGGACATGATCTATATCGTCTCCCCCGGCGGCACCCAGGAGAAAGGCGGAATGGGCCGTGTGGTCGACAACTTCACGACCGACTTCCGGCAAAATTGCCCGGACGTGAAGTTCGAGGTGATCGACAGCTACGGCCCCGGCAAATTCCACCTGATGCCCCTCTATTTCGCGCGGGCGACCGCGCGGCTTGCCGGTTGCTTCGCCGCCGGCAAGGCCGATCTCGTGCACATCCATATGGCGGAATACGGCAGTGTCCTGCGCAAGGGCATCCTGATCGCCATGGCGCGCACCTTCGGCGTGCCGGTGATCCTGCATCTGCATGGCGGGCGCTTCCCCAAGCAGTTCAAGGACGCCGGTCCGGTGATGCGCTGGGCGATCCGCCGCATGATGGCGATGACCAGCGAGATCGTCGTGCTGGGCGAGTTCTGGCGCGACTGGGTGGCCGAAGCCTTCGGGCCGGAGGCGCGGCAGCGCACCACCCTGCTCCACAACGCCGTGCCGGGTCCGGCATCGCCGCCGGTGCGCGACGATGCGGAGGAAGACTTCGCCGGTCCGGTCCGCCTGCTGTTCCTCGGCCGGCTGATCAAGCTGAAGGGCATCGACGTCCTGCTGAACGCGCTGGCGTCTCCCACCTGCCGCGACCGCAACTGGCAGGTCACCATCGCCGGGGACGGCGATCTGGAGACCTACCGCAGCCTCGCGACGGAACTGGGCATCGCCGACCGCGTGCGCTTCACCGGTTGGCTGGATCAGGCCGGCTGCCGGCGCGAACTGGCCGGCGCCCATGTGCTGGTCCAGCCCTCGATGTTCGAAGGCCTGCCGATGTCCGTGCTGGAAGCGATGGCGGAGGGGCTGAGCATCGTCGCCACCCCGGTCGGCAGCGTCCCCGACGCCATTGCCGACGGGGAGACCGGACTGCTCGTTCCGCCGGGCGATACGGCCGCGCTGGCCGATGCGCTGGCGCGGGTGATCGACGACCGCACCCTGCGTCGCAACCTCGGCGCCGGTGCCCGCGCGCGGTGGGAGCGCCAGTTCGACGTCGCCGTGTTCCGCGAACGGCTGCTGGAGATCTATCGCCGCAACGCGCGCGGCAGCCTGAGCGCATCGCCCGCCGTTCCCGCCGGCCCGGTTCCGGCCGCCGGACCGGCAGGCCATTCGAAGAGCACCACCGGCTGACCCGAAAAGCGGCAGACCTCTCCCGGTTCAGGCTGACCCAGCCAGGACCGGGAGCATCGACATGAAGGAAGGGGCACCATGAAAAACGCCATTGCCAATCTGGTGCGCTGGTCGGGATTCGGTGCGATGCAGCGGTTCCTGAAGGCGCGGAACGCGGTCACCATCGTCGTCTACCACGATCCGGCCCCGGAGGTGCTGCGCGAGCATCTGCGCTGGTACGCCAAGCATTACGGCTTCACCACGCTCGATGCCGTCGCCACCGCGATGGAGACCGGCCGCTGGGACAAGCTGCCGGACTATCCGCTGGTCATCACCTTCGACGACGGGCATCGGAACAACACGGCGCTGGCGCCCTTGTTCCGCGAATTCGACCTGCGCCCGACCATCTACCTGTGCAGCCAGATCGTCGGCACCGGCCGCCCCTACTGGTGGAAGACCGCCGCCGCCGACGGCATCGGGGTGGAGCGGCTGAAGCGCGTGCCCGACCCGGAACGCCGCCGCCTGCTGGCCGAGGCCGGCAACGATCCCGACAAGGATGGCGACGAGCGTCAGGCGATGACCTGGGACGAGATCGCGCGGATGACCGATGTCGCCGATTACGGCGCCCACACCCGCACCCATCCGATCCTTCTGCAATGCGACGACGACCGCTGCTCCGACGAGATCGCCCTGTGCCGTGCCGAGCTGGAGGAGGCGTTGGGCCGGTCCTGCCGGCACTTCGCCTTCCCCAACGGCGATTTCAGCGACCGCGAGGTGGAGGAGATCCGGCGTGCCGGCTACCGCACCGCCCGCACCATCGATCCCGGCTTCAACGACGCCTCCAGCGATCCCCTGCGGCTGAAGGCCTTCCCGGTATCCGACGACGCCACCGTGGAGTGGCTGAGCGTCCAGCTGACCGGCATCCCGGCCTGGCTGCGCAAGCGCAAGGCCGCGGGCACCGGCGATTCGGCCAATGGAGCAACGCCCGAATGGACAGGTTCGATGGTAAAGCCGAAGTCGGCAGGCGTATGACCCTGAGCGCCGACGCCAAGCCGAACGTCAAGCGTCCCGCGACAAGCTCTATTACGGGACAACAGAGTGGCTAACCACAGACTTCAATCCACTCCTATCCTTTGAGCCCTCGCAAACCACCGCGAGCATCACAATAAAATTGCATATCAGGCGGATGCGAGAACAAGGAGCCGGAAAACAGCGGGACACATGACAGGGGGTAGCCGGACCTACCCCCAACAGCGTCCCGGCCGAACACCCGGCTCCCCGTTCAAACCGACCGAACCCCCGTTACGACACCCCCCTTTACGACACCCCAAGTCGACCGAACCCAGCAGGAGTTTTCAGAGACATGCGGACCGCCACCCTGACCGACACGACCCTGACCGCTCCCGCCCTGCCGGAAATCCGCGCCTTCATCGTGGAGAATTTCCTGCTCGGCAAGGACTCCGGCTTCGACAACAGCGAATCCCTGTTGGAATCGGGGATTATCGACAGCACCGGCATCATGCACGTCGTCGCCTTCCTGGAAGAGCGCTTCGGCATCGCCGTGGATGACGACGACATGGTCGCCGACAACCTGGAATCGGTGGAGCGCATCGCCGCCTTCGTCGGCCGCAAGCAGGAACTGCGCAACGCCGCCTGATCCGGCAGGATCGCCAGGGCGAGCGGCCAAGAGACGGGCACCGAAGACGGGCGAAGAAGGACACCACCATGGCCCATCTTGTTCACCAGTTCCTCAGCGAAACGGCCAAGCGGGATCCCTCCCGCACCGCGCTGATCGCCGGGGATGCCCGCCGCAGCTTTGCCGAATTGGACCGTGAAAGCGACGCCGTCGCCTGCGCGCTCCAGTCGGCGGGGATCGCGCGCGGCGACCGCGTCGCGGTGATGCTGGAGAACTCCATCGAATATGTCGCCGGCCTGTTCGGCACGCTGAAAGCCGGCGGCGTGTTCGTGCCCGTCAATCCCTCCACCAAGGCTGACAAGCTGACCTACCTGCTGGCCGACGCCGGCATCCGGGTCCTGATCGCGCCGTCAGCTCTGGCCCGGCAGGTCCTGCCCGCGCTGGAGACGGTAGAGACGCAGCCGACGGTGCTGTGGGTGGGCGCCGGCCTGCCCGACGGTGCCACCGGCCTGCTCTATGCAGACGCGGTGGCGGCTCCGCACCGGCAACCGGCCGAACCGGGCCTGATAGACCAAGACCTGGCGGCCATCATGTACACGTCCGGCACCACCGGCCGGCCGAAGGGCGTGATGCTGACCCACGCCAACTACGTCAACACCAGCTGGGCGATCTCTACCTATCTGGGGAACACCCCCGACGACGTGGTGATGTGCATCCTGCCGCTGACCTTCGGCTATGGCCTGTCCCAGGTGCTGACCGGCGCCCGCATCGGCTTCACCCTGGTGCTGGAGCGTTCCTTCGCCTTCCCGATGGAAACGCTGAAGCGCATGGTGCAGCACCGCGTCACCGGCCTGCCCGGCGTGCCGACCGTCTTCTCCACCCTGCTGGGGCTGGAAGCGGCGAAGACCGCCGATCTCGGCAGCCTGCGCTATCTGACCAACGCCGCGGCCCCGCTGCCGGCCGCCCATCTCCGCCGGCTGCGCGAGCGCTTCCCCCAGGCCGTCTTCCATTCCATGTACGGCATGACCGAGTGCTGCACGCGGATCAGCACGCTCGACCCTGCAGAACTGGACCTGAAGCCGGCTTCGGTCGGACGCGCCATCCCCAACTGCGAAGCCTTCGTAGCCGACGAGGAGGGCAGCCGCCTTCCTCCCGGCCAGGTCGGCGAGCTGGTGGTGCGCGGCGCCAATGTGATGCGCGGCTACTGGAACCGGCCGGAGGAGACCGCCCGTCGCCTGCGCCGCGGCCCGCAGGGCGAGACCCTGCTGTTCACCGGCGACCTGTTCACACAGGACGCCGAGGGGCATCTCTACTTCGTCAGCCGCAAGGACGACGTCTTCAAATGCCGTGGCGAGAAGGTCAGCCCCAAGGAGGTCGAGAACGCCCTGTACGAGCTGGAGGGCGTGCTGGAGGCCTGCGTGATCGGCGTTCCCGACGATGCCGACGGGTTGGCGGTCAAGGCCTTCCTCGTCGCCCGTGACAATGCGGCCCTGTCGGACGCGGCGATCCGCCAGCACTGCCGCGGCCGTCTGGAAAGCCACCTCGTGCCGAAGTTCATCGAGTTCCGCGACAGCCTGCCGAAGACCAACTCCGGCAAAATCCGGCGAGCGGAACTGGTGGAGGAAACCGGCAAGCCGGCACGTCCGGCCGCGGCATCCATCCGCTCTCCCGCGTAGCGGGGACGGGGCAGGACGGGAGCGGAACGCTCCCGATACAGAACACCACCACGAACACTACCCACCCCAGGACAGAGAGCACGCTCATGTGTGGTGTCGCCGGAGTTCTCGCAGGATCGCGTGCCGAACCGGCCGGTCTGGACGAGCTGAAGCGCATGATCGCCATGCTGGGCCATCGCGGCCCGGACGGTTACGGTTTCTACCGTGACGACCGGATCGGGCTTGCCCATGCGCGGCTCAGCATCGTCGGTCTGGCCGGTGGCTTCCAGCCGATCCACAACGAGGACCGCACCCTCTGGATCAGCTTCAACGGCGAGATCTTCAACCATGTCGAACTGCGGCGGGAGCTGGAGGCGCGCGGCCACCGCTTCTACACCCAGACCGACACCGAGGTGATCGTCCACGCCTTCGAGGAATACGGCCCCGCCACCTGGGCCAAGCTGAACGGCCAGTTCGCCATCTGCCTGTGGGACACCACCAAGCGCGAGTTGTGGATGGTCCGCGACCGGCTCGGCATTTTGCCGCTGTTCTACGCCCGCCGCGGCGATCATCTGGTCTTCGCGTCCGAAGCCAAGTCGCTGTTCGGCGGCGGCCGGGTGGCTCCGGTCTTCGACCCGGCCCGCCTCGCCCAGGTCTTCACCCACTGGAGCACCGCGCCGCACGGCAGCGTGTTCGAGCGCGTGGAGAGCGTGCCGGCCGCCACCGCGATCCGCGTCGACTCCACGCTGGCCCTGCATGTCGACCGCTACTGGCAGCCCGATTTCGCGACCGATCCGTCGCTGGCCAAGCTTTCGCTGGACGAGGCCGCCGACCGGCTGGAGGAGAAGCTGCTCGACGCCATCCGCCTGCGGCTGCGCGCCGATGTGCCGGTCGGCGTCTATATCAGCGGCGGGCTCGACAGTTCGGTGATCGCGGCGCTGGCCCGCAAGCTTGACACCACCCACATGCACAGCTTCGGCGTCCGCTTCACCGACGCCGGCTTCGACGAGACGCCGCAGCAGCGGCTGGTCGCCGGCCATGTCGGCACCGAGCATCACGACATCCTCTGCAGCCCGCAGGACATCCAGGCCGCCCTGCCCGACGTCATCCGCCATGGCGAAACGCCGCTGGTTCGCACCGCCCCGGCCCCGCTGTTCCTGCTGGCGCGTCTGGTGCGCGAGAGCGGCATCCGCGTGGTGCTGTCCGGCGAAGGCGCCGACGAGTGGCTGGCCGGCTACGACATCTTCAAGGAGGACAAGGTCCGCCGCTTCTGGGCGCGTCAGCCCGACAGCAAGGCGCGGCCGAAGCTGCTGGGCCGCGTCCATCCCTTCGCCGCCGTCAACGGCCAGAAGGACAGCCCGCTGTGGCAGGCCTTCTTCAAGCGCGGGATGATGGAGACGGACGAGACCTTCTACGCCCACCGTACCCGCTGGCGGAACACCGGCTGGTCGCAGCGCCTGCTGTCCGCCGATGTCCAGGCGACCGCCGACGATGCCGCCTTCGAGGCGCATGTGGCGGCCCATCTGCCGGACGGCTGGTCGCGCTGGTCGCCGCTGGCGCGCAGCCAGTGGGCGGAGATCGCCACCTTCATGACCCCCTACCTGCTGTCGGCCCAGGGCGACCGCGTCGCCATGGCCAACAGCATCGAGGTCCGCTACCCCTTCCTCGACCCGGCGGTGGACGACCTCTGTGCCGCCCTGCCGGACCGGGTGAAGATGCTGGGCCTGCGCGACAAGCTGGCCCTGCGCCGGCTCGCCGCCCGCCATCTGCCGGCCGAGATCTTCCAAAGACCGAAGCGGCCCTACCGGGCGCCGATGACCACGGCCCTGTTCGGCGACGGCGCCCCGGACTATGTCCGCGACCTGCTGTCGCCGGAAGCGCTCGCCCGCTACGGCCTGACCGACGCCGCGGCCGTCTCCGCCCTGGCCGACAAGGCCCACCGCCAGAACGGCCGCATGGCCGGCGAGCGGGAGGAGATGGCGCTGGTCGGCACGCTGACCCTGCAGATGCTGGCCCGGTACGTCCACGACGAACTGCCCCAGAGCATCCGCGAGCAGCGGGCCGCCCTGGACCGCACCGAAATTCACGTGCTGGAGGATCTGGCCGGCAACGCCCGGAC